>DGZP01000078.1:0-126866 GCA_002398565.1 Proteiniphilum sp. UBA4977 | reverse complement strand
GGACGAGTAAGTCAGAAGACCTGCCAAAATAGATAAAATGTTTCATAGCTTTCGGGGAGTTGGAGCTTGAAGAACGAAAACACGTACCACGGCAGATTCTTCTGTTTTATTATTTTGGCTACTTATACTTCATAAGCCGTTTTACCGCGTGTGTTATAATTCCACCTCAATGATCCGCTTTCTGAAAGTTTAATTTTCGGAAAGAATGAATCTGTGTAAGAAAACCTCGCTGTTCGTTGTAATCGGGCTGCTGATTACGGCAGGCAATCTGTTTGCACAAGTCGGGGCGAATCAGCCCGAACAACCGCCAATTCAAACCGAGACTTCACAATCTGGTAGGGACTCTACCGCGATGTTTCTTCAGTTGGATGAGTTTGTTGTTTACGGAAGTCCATTGATGAAAGAAGTGATTCCCGTACAAAAACTGTCGGGCGAGCAACTTAAAAACCTGAGTTCTTTTTCGGTAGCCGATGCCATACGCTATTTTTCGGGCGTGCAACTTAAAGATTACGGAGGCATTGGCGGACTGAAAACCATAAATGTACGCAGTATGGGAACCCATCACGTGGGTGTTTTTTACGATGGTATTCAGTTGGGAAACGCACAGAACGGTCAAATAGACTTGGGTAAATTCTCACTGGAAAACATCGAGGAGATTTCGCTTTACAACGGACAAAAAAGCAACATCTTTCAGCCGGGGAGAGATTTCGGATCCTCAGCCACAGTTTATCTCCGATCGCGTACCCCGTGTTTCGTGGAAAACAAGCGATACAACCTGCGTACTTCCACCAAAGGAGGTTCTTTCGACCTCATTAATCCCTCTGTGTTGTACGAATATAAATTTAAAGATAATCTGAGTGCCTCCATCAACGGTGAATATATCAACTCATCTGGAAAATACAAGTATCGCTATCGACGCGTTTTCCCCAACACCGGCGAAGTAATGTACGACACCACTGCGGTGAGAGAAAACGGCGATATCTATTCTTTCCGCTTTGAAGGAGGATTGTTCGGGACGATTTCCGGTGGATATTGGAGAGTGAAAACTTATTTCTACGATTCGGAACGAGGTATTCCCGGAGCCGTCGTCAATAACCGGTGGAAAAATTCTCAACGGCAGTGGGACCGCAGTTTCTTCACGCAAGGTGTTTTTCAAAAAAGCGTTACTCCAAAATACGACGTGTTGATCAATACCAAATATGCCTATGATTATATGCGTTACCTCAATCCCGACACCACGCTGATGCTTATCGACAACACATTTCATCAACAGGAGGTATATGCTTCTGTAGCCAACAAGTACTCCATCACACGGAAGTGGGATGCGGTGTTATCGGCAGATATGCAATACAATACACTGACATCCAATTTGGACGGTTTTGTTTTCCCGAAACGGCTTACCACGCTCGTAGCTTTGGCAAGTGCAACCGATCTCGGTGAAGTGAAAATGCAAGGCAGTGTGTTGGCAACTTTCGTGCGCGAGCGAATCAGTTCGGGAAACACTGCCGCCGATGACAACGCCAAAGCCGCACCCGATAAACATGAGTTTACCCCCGCATTCTTTATATCCTACAAACCATTCAAAAGTCAAAATTTAAACATTCGCACTTTTTATAAGCATATTTTCCGAATGCCCACCTTCAACGACCTCTATTATACCGACATCGGCAACATCAAGCTCAAACCGGAATTTACCCATCAATATAACGTGGGATTCAGGTATGAGAAGTCCTATGAGAAAAATATCATCAAGCAGTGGAAATTTCAAGCCGATGCATATTACAACGAGGTTACCGACAAAATTGTTGCTGTCCCCAAAGGCAGCGGGCAATACCGGTGGATGATGATGAATTTGGGGTACGTGAAAATCCGTGGTATGGATGCAGCCGCATCGATCACCGTTGAACCGTATAAAGATTTGCTTTTCAACCTTCGCCTAACGTACACCTATCAAAAGGCGGAAGATTTTACCAAGCGTAAAAACCCGATTCTGCAACAAAGCACGTGGGGAGGGCAAATTACCTACATTCCGTGGCACAACGGTTCAGCAGTGGCAAGCCTCACTTACAAATCGTGGCAGCTGAACTACAGTTTTATCTACGTGGGCGAACGCTACCATAGTTCGGCAAATATCCCCGCCGAATACGAGCAGCCCTGGTACACCAACGATATGACAGTAAGTAAAAAATTCATGATAAAAAAGATAAATATGCGGGTAGCGTTGGAAATAAATAACCTGCTCAGTCAAGATTACGATGTGGTACTTAATTACCCTATGCCCAGGAGAAATTATAAACTTTCAATAACCGCAGAAATATGATGCAAGAAATTGGGAATAAGAAGTTAGGAATTAGAATATGGTTTATCGCCCTGCTTACGGCTTTCTCATCGTGTCGCGACGATGTGGAAGTGGTACTCTCGGAAGACATCCTCACCGGTTTCCCCGAATATATCGACGGGTATTGGGGCTTCTACCTCCTCAACGAGGGCAATATGGGTAACAACAAAGCCACATTGGATTATTACGATTTTGCCACCGCCGTTTACAAGAAAAACATCTATGCCGAACGAAACCCCAAAATCCCCAAAGAGATGGGAGATGTGGGTAACGACATTGGCATATACGGCAGCAAACTCTACGCTGTAATCAACGTCTCCAACAAGGTGGAAGTGATGAACGTGGCAACCACCAGGCGCATCGCACAAATAGAGATACCCAATTGCCGCTTCATCAAGTTTCACGACGGATATGCCTACGTTACCTCCTATGCCGGGCCGGTTGTGATAGACCCCGATTACACACAAATCGGCTTTGTGGCAAAAGTAGATACCGCCACACTAAAAGAGGTAGACCGGTGTTTGGTAGGCTTTCAACCCGATGAACTGGAAATTGTGGACAACAAAATTTACGTTGCAAATTCGGGCGGATATATGGGCGCGAACAGTACCGGGGGATACGAGCGAACAGTTTCCGTGATCGATATAGCCTCATTCAAGGAAGAAAGACGCATTGACGTGGCGTATAATTTAGAGCGGATAAAAGCCGACGGGCGAGGCAATCTGTGGGTAAGTTCGCGCGGTGATTACAAAGGATTGCCTTCCCGTTTGTTTTTCATCGACCGTGCAAAAGGCGAAGTTACCGATACAATACCCATTGCCGCCACCAACTATTGGATCGATGATGACTTGCTTTACGTGTACGGCACCGAGTTTAGCTACATAACGCACGATTGGGAAATTTCGTACAGCATTGTGGATACGCGTACGCGTGAAATAGTAACCCGCAGCATCATTACCGACGGTACCGATAAACAGATTGAAAAGCCCTATGGCATTATGGTAAACCCTGTAAACAAAGACATTTATATTACTGATGCCGGAAACTACGTTACTCCCGGTGCACTCTACTGCTTCACTTCCTCCGGAAGAAAAAAATGGGAGCTGGAAGCGGGACAGATTCCAGCGCATTTTGTACTGGTGCCAAGTAGATAATGTAAAGACGTAACACATGGCATCTCAAAACCTATAGGATAAAAACATTACATTTTTCATTAATTCTTAAACTCAAAAACAAGATGAAACAGAAGATTCTTCTTGCCGTGCTATTCACGGCAATGTTCTTTACCGCGTGTAAAGAAGAAGTGTTGGCTCCCGATATTTCGGGAATCGAAACCAGCGAGTATCTATTAAACATAGGCGACAAAATAACGCTGGCTCCCGATATCAAAAATCTGAAAGGAAACGATTATGTGTGGACGGTTAACGACAAGAAAATCGTCAATACCACCACCGATTATACGTTTGTTGCCACGCAGCCCGGCACGTTTGTAATAGCGTTTAAGGCAAGCAACAAAGGCGGAACCGCCCACGAAGTGTTTAAAATTGTGGTGGAGGCACCCATTGAAATTTCGTTCGACAAACCCATTTTCACCACATCAAAATGCAACGTGCTTGAAATCGTGCCCAAAATAGCCGGTCCCGAACGCGACGACTACAAGTACGAATGGATAAAGGGCGACGCGGTGATAGGAAAAGAGAAAAACATTGATTTCATAGAAGTCAAACCCGGCGACTACGAACTGAAACTCACCGTATCTGCTGGAAAACAATCCGTAACTACAACAACTTTCGTGAAGGTGGAAGAGGCAGACTATAAACAGAGCGCCTACACGCTATTAGAGTATTATCCGGCTCCGGCAAACGGGCTTGACTGGTCGCTTATTGGTGGAGAAACTATGTGGAATCGAAACGAATTTCCCTTGGCATACAACGACTTTATAAATAAAGCAACAGAGATAAGAAAAGGAAGCCCCGCTAACGGTATTCACCTTGGTTCCTGGGGAGGATACGCCACTTTTGAATTTGACCATACGGTAGTCAACGTAAAAGGAAAAACAGACTTGGAAATTAGTGCGAAGTTTTCGCAATTTGATCTACCGCAGGTTTTTGTGGCATACGACAAGAATAAAAACGGAAAGCCGGATGAAGACGAATGGTACGAAATTAAAAACCACGATTGGGGTAAGGAAGATATTGCTAATTATGAAATCACCTTTATGTATGACCGTGTTGAAACAGACGAACTATGGCTTGACACCTATTTCAAATGGCAAGATAATCAAGCTGAGCAGCAACTGGGTGAGGTTCATTACAGTAAAAGATTATCAAGTTCCATTACAAATAGTGGCAATGTATCCACCAAAGGTTTCTTCCCCGGATATTATATGATCGATAAAGAAAGGAAAGAAGTAATAAAGCTAGACGGCTGGTCAAACGTTATTACCCGGAAAGGGAAACGCATAACACGTGATGTTACTGGTGGCAACTCATTCAATCAAAAACTGAACATTGATATTGATGACGCGGTAAACGAAAAAGGGGAAAGTGTTTCGCTTATCGGAATAAACTTTGTAAGAGTACGAAAAATAGTATATCCGTTTGAAAAAAACTTTTCTGTAACACCACAGGTAGTAGAAGATGCCAATATGAAAGAGGGTCGAATTTTATATGTAGGTCAAATCTTGGACAAACACATATGAACGAGTAGAGTAATCTTTTAATTTTATCAATAAAATGAAATCAATCAACAAATACACATCATACATCTTGTTTTCGGTACTTTTCGTTGCAAGCTGTACCAAAGAAGCCGAAGTAGGTATTGTTCCCGTTATTTCGGGACTCGAAAGCGAATACATCGCCACCGTGAAACAAACGCTGGAACTGAAACCCACCGTAGAAAATGTACCCGATGCCACCTATACGTGGCTCCTTAACGGAGTGGTAGAAAGTACTGCCGCCACCTACACCTTTACCGCGCCATCGGTAGCCGGAACGCACACGTTGGTGTTTCGCGCCGCAACATCGAGCGGAATGGCACAAAAAGTAATCTCCATTGAAGTAGGCAACTTCACCCCCATAAACGCATCAACAAATACTGTTTTACCCCTGGAAACGCCAAAAAGTCTGGAAGGAATACAAAACATAGAATGGCAAGTAATCAAAGCATCGAACGATTTATACCGATTGGAACATTCCGAAACGGGAGTGCCTCAGTTCATCTCGGCAAAAACCGGACGATATACCATCAAAGCCATCACACCCGACGGGTTGGAAGACGGATATATGATACTGGTTCGCGCCGGAGAAAAAGTGCAATCACCCTATATTTCGCACGTGTTTGACTATTTGCCCGCTCCCGGACAATTTGTAAACAAACTACCCAAATATGATGAAGGCGACACGCACGAAGATATGGTTGCCAAAACTGCCTCTCATTTGGTGGGTGAAAATGCCACAATGATTACCCTCGGCGGCTGGGGGGGATACGTTACGTTTGGTTTTGACCACACCATAGCCAATGTTTCGGGTAAACGCGATTTCTCCATCAACGGAAATGCTTTTGGCGCAGCAGCCAATCCCCGTCCCGATGCACCTTTTGGTGGCAGCTGTGAACCGGCGGTTATTATGGTGGCTTACGATAAAAATAAAAACGGAAAACCTGACGACGATGAGTGGTATGAAATAAAAGGCAGCGGAAATTTTACTGCAGAGAATGAGTCGTGGTATGAAATGGCTGTGAACAATAAAAACGACGTGCGCACTTTCCGCGATTACGAAATGACATTTTACCGCCCCGTTAACGATGACGAAGCACCTATAAAAAATTATATTTATTGGACAGACAACCAAGGACAGGAAGGTTACAAAGTAAAGAATGGGTTCCACAAGCAGAGTTACTATCCGGGATGGATAAAAGAAGATAAGATCACCTACAAAGGTATCCGCCTTGCCGATAATGGTATTGACGAAAGTGGACAAGGTAGCTATTACGTGCTTTATGCTTTCCGTTACGGCTATGCCGATAATTACCCCAACCACTCAGAAAATGCCGGAATCGACATCGATTGGGCAATAGACAAAGAGGGCAAACCTGCCAACCTTCCCGGTATCGATTTTGTGAAAGTATATAACGGCGTGGACAAAGAAAACGGCTGGTTAGGCGAAGCATCTGCCGAGATTGCCGGCGCATACGATTTGCATATGAGAGGTATAAGTTTTAACACGATAAAAAAATAACTCTCCGTTATTATGGCAATGATTCTATTGACTGCAGTTGGCAGACTTGTTCCCCATCCCTCCAATTTGCGCCCGTTGGCGAAACGCCACTTTTCGGGGCGGCCTATTGTACTCGCAAATGGTGGGCATATTTAGTGCCCACAGCTGCTGCGTGGATAAGCGATTTAATTTTAAACAATGTGGTGTATGCCGAGTATTTCGACCATTTTGTCACGAATACTTTTAGTAAGCTTTTGATAAACAAAAGTACGCCTTTTATCTTGATTTTACTGAGGATATCAAGTCTAGATGGTTTAATGACTTTTTTGAATTGTTTGCAAAAGGAGGATCTCTCTCATATTTTATGAAGAGAAATCCTCCTTTTTAAAATGTTTTTTCGAAATACTCCTATCTGATAAGCGCATAAAGCATTCGTATCTCTTCTGCCCAGAGCGTTTCGTCGGGAGTTTCCAGAATCAGTGGCAGATCGTCAAAACGAGGATCGTTCACGATGAAGGTGAAAAGACCGAGGTTCATCACTCCCTTGCCAATACTGTCATGCCTGTCTACCCGTGTCGAAAGTTCTTTTTTTGAATCGTTGATATGCATGCCCCGTAAATAGCGGAAGCCTACTATTTCGTCGAACCTGCGGAAAGTATCATCGTAGGCGTCGCGGGTTCTAATTTCATAACCGGCTGCCAGCAGATGCGCCGTATCGAGGCAGACACCCACGCGACTCTTATCTTCCACCTTATCGATAATGTATGCCAGTTGCTCAAATGTATGTCCCATGTTACTTCCCTGACCTGCTGTATTCTCCAGTACGGCAGTCACTCCCTTTGTCCGGTCGAGCGACATGTTGATCGATTCGGCAATGCGGTTGAGACACTCATCATGAGAAATCTGGTTGAGGTGGCTGCCAGGATGGAAGTTGAGCCTGTTCAGTCCCAGTTGTTCGCATCGGCTCATCTCATCAAAGAAAGCCTGTCGTGATTTCTTTATTTCCTCCTCACCCGGATTGCCCAGGTTAATGAGATAGCTACTATGCGGCAAAATGTAATCGGGAGAAAAGCCGAATTCTTCGCAGCGTGCCCTAAATAGATCTATGTTCTGTGTCGTGTATGCCGAAGCAAACCATTGACGCTGGTTTTTGGTAAAAAAGGCAAAAGCTTTCGCTCCAATAGCCTGTGCATTGAGGGGTGCGTTTTCCACACCACCAGAGGCACTGATATGTGCTCCGATATATTTCATATGACTAAAATATTTATTTTCAATGGTGTCATATGGAACTCGCTTTTAATCATTACTTCGGGTGTAATGATTTCTCATACTCGTTTCATATGTTTATTTCTTTTTTGGAAATGTCATTAAAAACCACAAGCCCCCCTCGGAGCGGTTTTTGGCTACAATGCTCCCCCTGTGAAAGAGTACGGCATTTCTCACGATGGAGAGTCCCAGCCCCGATCCGCCCGTGATACGTGTGCGTCCCTCGTTCACGCGATAAAAGCGTTCAAAAATGCGCACCAGATGCTTCTCTTCAACTCCCGTACCGGAATCGTAAAATTCGAAGAAATAGGTATCTTCGTTTTCATTGTAACAACGCACAACAATATCTATTTGTTTTCCGGCATAAGAGATGGAATTCTCCGCAAGATTCCGAAAGATAGAGTACAACAGTGTGCGGCTACCATAAATAACCACCGACTCGGGCACATCCACCGTAAATTTGTCCTGCCTTCCATCCAGGTCATCAGCAAGGTCTGCCTTCAGCTCGACCAATAACTCCCTCATCATCACAGGCTCCAGTTCAAAACGATCTGCAGCCTCCTCTATCTTCGTAAGCATACTTATATCCTGAATCAGTTCAGAGAGACGGATGGTCTGTGCATAAGCCCTGTCGAGAAAGTTGTGAATCCGTTCATCTGACGACTCATCGCGATATATATTCAATATGGTCTCCAGGTAACCCCGGATACTGGTCACCGGCGTACGGAGCTCATGGGCAATATTATTGGTCATCTCCTGCTTGAGTAGCCGTGTCTTCTCAGACTTGGTGATATCACTGATATATAGCTCGAAACTTCGATCATCGAAAATTATTACCCGCACATTGAACTGTTTTCCACTTCTGTCGATCCTTTTGGAAAACATGTTCCCATTTTGGGAACGTTCGTCCAGAAAATGCACCACTTCCTCAAAATTGGGATCGGAAAAGAGCTGTTCAGTTTCGAGGGTAGGTTTATCAAGAATCACATTCAGAAACTGCAAAAAATGGGAGTTTGCATACACCTGCTGCCGATCGTGTGAGAAAATGGCAATACCTTCTTCGGAAAATTGAAAATGCTGCAAAAGCTTCTCCCGTTCGGCTGCAAGTTTAAGACGGTTCTCCTGCAGCAGATTGTAGTTTTCAACAATATCGGCGCTCACTTCCCCTACCTCATCGTCGGCAAACTGAAAGGAGGAAGGGACGGGCAGGCCGTTCTTCACGCTCAGGGAAAACTCACGCAGTTCCTTCATTGATTTGGAGAAACGGTTGGCAAAATATAACATCATCAGCACACAGACCACAAAAAACAGAAGAATGAAATATGCAAAGGAGTTCCCGGAGTTGATGAACGACTGGAGTCTCACGTCATATGGTACGGCCATACGGATAAAATATTTCTCATCATAGTTTTTAGCAAAATAAAGATATTTTACATTCTTGGTGTGGGAAAGACGCACATGCGTACCTGTACCGAAGCCGATACTTTTTTGTACTTCGGGCCGCTGCAAATGATTCTCCATTGTACTCGCATCTGCCCGGTTGTCATAAATTACGCTTCCCTTCCAGTCGAGAATAGTCACTCTCAAATAAGGTGGCATGTACTGTAACAGTTCTCCCATGTAATCCCCGCTCTTCGCTATTGTAATGCCGTTGATTGCCAGATATTGATTTATTATATCGGCATTGTTTTCCAGCGTACGTTCCAAGCTGTCGCTACGTTCTTTCTTTATTTGCTGTTGTTCAAAGAGGATAATACCCACTGTGAATCCTGCAATAATAAGTGAAAATATGGTCAGGATACGTACCCTGAAAGTGATTTTTCGTTTCATTCTTCCTTTTTGGCATCTATATTCAGGTAATAACCAAAACCCGAGCGGTTGACAATGATATTGGCATATTTTCCCAGTTTTTTTCGCAGGCGGGTTATATGCACGTCTACCGTCCTGTCTAGCACAAATTCATTATCTCCCCACACGCTGTTGAGAATCTCCGAACGAGTAAGCACGTTCGGCGAGGCCTGCGCCATGAGAGAGAGTATCTCGAACTCTTTCTTGGTCAGCGACACCTCGTTTTCGTCTATGGTGACCCTGTTGGTGTGGATGTCAATGGCAAGCCCCTTGTAGAACCACTTTGTTTCTGCAGGCATCTTGATGAGCGAGGTGCGTTTCAGCAACGCCTTCACGCGTGCCAACACCTCCTTCACCGAAAAAGGCTTGGAGATATAGTCATCGCCACCCAGCGAAAAACCGGTCAGCATGTCGTTCTCGGTATTCTTTGCCGTAAGGAAGATAATGGGGATATAATTTTCGTTCTTTCGTAATTTTTCAGCAGTCTTGAAGCCCGAGATGCCTTCCATCATCACATCGAGGATGATAAGCTGATGTACATCGGTAATTTTTTGTAAAGCCTCCTCACCCGATGTGGCCACATCTACAATATATCCCTCATTTTCCAGATTAAACTGCAGAATGTCACAAATATCTTTCTCGTCGTCTACCACTAAAATTCTTTCTTCCATAACATACAAAATTAATATAATTTCTGTTATCAGAAAATCGGTTTCAGGGGTTGGGAAGCTTGGTATGCCGGATGTCTTTGCCTTCAATCAGGTAGACGGCCGATTCGGCAATATCCACCGCTTTATCTCCAATTCGCTCAAGATAATAAGATATACTATTTATATTCATTATATTAACCAGCGACTGCGTAGTATGCATCTCATTACCAAACCCTTCTGCCAGTTTTCTCTCAATCTTCTTGTCCAGCTTATCCACTTTGTCATCCATATAGATGGTTTCATACGCCATCTCATTGCTACCACCCGCGAAAGAAAACACCGCATTTTTGATCATCTTCCCGCTCTTCACAAACATCTTGTCGAGCAGTTTTTTGTAATTTTCGAAACCATCCAGGGTAAAATCTATATCGCTGATCAAATGCGTGATATTCTCAATCAGGTCACCCACGCGCTCCATGGAGATTGTCATATCGTGATAGGCCATCAGCCGTCGCAGGTCCGATGCCCGCGGAGTGAAGAGCATGATTGCGTTAATAACTTTTTCTTTGATTGTGATATCCAGAGAGTTTATTAACTTTTCGTTACGCTTCAGTTCGATCAGAACAAGCTCGTCGGGTTTCTGATGTAACAAGGATGAAGCCAGTGATATCTGGGTCAGCACGATCTCAGATACCAGTTGGAAATCGCTGTGGAGCTGCTCCAGATACTTATCTTTGATTCCCACTGTGGGAGTAGATTCTCTATTATCGTTCTGTGTGTCCATCTTAAGATTGATTAAATTGATTTTCGTTTTGTGATTTTACAATAAAACACCCGCCTTCCGGTACCTGTTTTCTGTTACTTTTTGCCTGTTTCCTGTTAAAAGTTGATGTCTGAAACTTTATCCAAAAACTCCCGTGAGATACTCTTCGGTCTTTTTTTGTTGCGGTTTGGTGAACATCTGCGTGGTATTTCCATGTTCCACCAGTTCTCCCAGATACATAAACATGGAGTTGTCTGATATCCGCGCAGCCTGCGACATGTTGTGGGTGACTATGATGATGGTAAACTCCTGTTTTAATTCCAGCAGCAATTCCTCAATCTTATTCGTCGATATAGGGTCAAGTGCCGATGTGGGCTCATCCATCAACAACAGTTCCGGTTTCAGTGCCAGCGTACGGGCTATACAGAGGCGCTGCTGCTGTCCACCGGATAAAAACGATCCGCGCTTGTTCATCACATCCTTTACTTCATTCCATAAGGCTACACTCCTGAGACTTTGTTCCACGATTTCATCCTTCTCTTTTCGGTGAAGACGTATGCCGTTGAGAGAGTAGCCCGCCAACACATTATCGTAGATACTCATGGTGGGAAAAGGATTGGGCTGCTGAAACACCATTCCCGCCATGCGCCGCACCTCCATGGGATCCATCTCGAGTACATTCTTATCTTTGAGGATGATCTCACCCGTGGTACTGATATGGGCATAAAGATCGTGCATGCGATTAATGGCACGCAGCAGCGTACTTTTACCACAACCGGAAGGACCCATGATAGCAGTAATGGTGTTGGGATATATTTCGGTGGAAACCTTCTTTACTGCATATTTTCCGGGTGTATAAGATACCGATAAATCCTTTAACTGCAGAATGGCTTTTTTACTATTTGTAATTTTCACACTTTCCATTTACGAGCTACAATTTTGGCGATCCAGTTTAACAGAAATATGACGATTAATAATAATAACGATGACGACCATATCAGATCTACCAGATTGGGATCATTGTAAAAGTCCCAGATCAGCAGCGGAATGGCACTGGTAGGCTCCGTCACCTTCCAGTTCACCACGGAAGCACCCAATGCCGTGAGCATCAGGGGAGCTGTTTCACCCATTACCCTCGATATGGCTAAAAGGATACCTGTGAAAATTCCTCCAAACCCCGAAGGTAGTAAAATTTTAAATACCACGTTGGTGTACGATGATCCCAAAGCAAGACCCGCTTCCTTATAAGCAGGAGGAAGCATGTTCATGGTTTCTTCTGTGGAACGTACAATCATGGGCAGCATCATGATGGCCAGCGCCACGCTGCCGGCCAATGCCGAGTAACCGCCCAAGGGCTTTACCACCCATGCATAGGCAATGATGCCGATCACAATGGAGGGCATCCCCTGTAGCAGATCGGTAAGATAACTGATTGTACGGGCAAATTTCTTTCCTCTGTTATCCGAAAGGTAAATACCGATAAAGAGTCCCAGCGGAATGGAAAAAAGGATAGCAAGGCCCACAATGAGAACAGAGCCCGTGATACCATTTAGAATTCCTCCAGGAATAGGGTCTCCGTTCATACGGGCCATCAGCGCATCTACCGACGAGGGAGTCACCTCGGTGAAAAGACGAAGGTTGAAGTTTTTGTATCCTTTTAAAACTACATCCCACAAGATAAAAAACAGGGGCACCATGGCCAGGAAAGAAAAGAGACAAACGAGGATATAAGCCGTTTTGTCTTTCGCTCTCCGCGATGTGAATGAAATGGATCTATCCTGACTCATGCGTGTGATAATTTTTTCATGACGAGCTTCGCAATCAGATTGATGATGGCCGTAATGATAAACAGAAGTAAACCTATGGCAATCAATGCACTGAGCTTAAGTCCATCGGCCTCACCAAACTGATTTGCAATCACACTCGCCATGGTGTTGCCAGTATCACGCAAACCGGCCGGAATGCGGTTGGTATTGCCAATAAGCATGGTTACCGCCATGGTCTCACCCAGAGCCCGTCCCAGAGCAAGAATGAATGATGCCACGATGCCGGAAGCCGCCATGGGCAGATTGATATGCCGCACTACTTCAAGCCGTGTGGCTCCCAGGCTGTACGCTCCTTCCCTGAGATTGTTGGGTACCATAGATAAAAATTCGGAACTAAGCGATGAGGCATAGGGGATAATCATAATAGCCAGGACAACCGAAGAGAGAAAGATGCCAAATCCCTGCGCATTCACTCCCAGATCGATAATCAACGGGCGTACCGTGTAAAAACCCCAAAGGCCATATACGATGGAAGGGATACCTGCAAGCAGGTCGACAACCGACCGTACCACATCGGATATTTTTTTTCCTTTAAAATAGACACCGTTAAACAAGGCCACGGACAATGCAAAGGGAATACAGAGCATCAATGCAAAGAAGGCCGTATAGAGTGTGCCCACAATAAACGATAATGCCCCATATTCTTCTGTGGCCGACCGGGGATCCCACTCCGCATTGGCTATAAAGCCACGGATGCCATATTCCTGAAATGCTTCGGAGGAACGACTCACCAGCGCATAGACAATGGCTGCCGACAGTACCAGTACGAGTAATGCGGCAACAAAAAGGAGTAATCTGAAAATCTTATCCTTCATATCATCTTATTCATTCAAAACTGTACCTACACTGTCGGCAACCGCGGATATACTTCCGGGAGGAACAGCTGCACCGCCATAGTTTATTTTACCTATCAGCTGCCTGTTTTTTTCCAGTGCCTGCAGAGGCAATGGTGCATAATTGATCTGTGCCGCCACTTTTTGTCCATTGGGGCTGATAATATACCGTAGCAAGTCCACCAGTTGTGATGCATCCTCTGCTGTGCGGTTATTATACTCCTGATCTTTGTAAACTAGTATCCATGTAAAAAGGCTCATGGGATAGGCATTGGGATCATCAGAATTGGTGATCGTGGCCCGCATGTCATCCGGCAGCTCCACATTTGCCGCAGCCGAGATGGTCTCAAGCGTGGCATCCACGTACCTCCCAGCACGATTTTTAAGTTTTGCCGTTGGTAATTTCAGGGTAAGTGCATACTCAGAACCAATGTAGCCGATAGACCCTTCCGTCTGCTGCACAATACCAGCCACACCCGGGTTACCTTTCGCGGCAATACCTGCCTCCCACTTCAGCGCCTTGCCCTTGCCCATGATCTGTTTCCACTCCGGACTCACTACGCAAAGATACTCAGAAAAATTATAGGTTGTACCACTTCCGTCGGAGCGATAAACAGGAGTAATGTCCAGGTCGGGCAATCTCACTGCGGGGTTTTCAGTCTCAAGACGGGGATCATTCCATTTTTTGATTTTTCCGAGGTAAATATCGGCAATCAGCGGGCCCGTCAACCGCAGGCTGTCCACTCCTTCCAGCGTGTAGGCCATGACCACTCCGCCCATACAGGTGGCAATATGAATCACTTCGCCGTTCATCGATGCGATCTCTTTCTCATTAAGGAAAGCGTCACTCGCGCCAAAGTCCACCGAACGGTCACGAAGGCTCCGGATTCCTCCGCCGCTGCCAATGGCACCGTAGTTCACCGTAACATTTCCATGCTGACGCATGTAGTCACGAAAAACAATGTTGTAATAAGGATAGGGAAAAGTAGCTCCGGCACCCGAAACGGACGTGCCGGCGTGGTTGCCTTCGTAACCGGTGGAAACATTGTTACATGATAATACCAATAATGACAGAAGGAAGCACAGCAATAATTGTCGCATTTGAATTAACCTAAATGTCCTTTCTCGGATTTTGATTACAAAGGTACGACATGAATGTTACACTTCGGTTACGAAAATGTTACATTTAAGTTACGTTTTAGGCCTGGGTTTATTTAATAAGCTTCCCTACTTTTTCCCGGAAGTTAATCGTCTGCCCCGGATCCCAATTCCACATGTCATCGGTGAGTAAGAGTACCACTTTATCGATTTTCTCTTCCAGACTCATTCCTGCCAGCTGATCGGCATGTACAACCAGTGTTATTTGTTCATTTGACTGTTCAGGATATTTCACCTTCAGGTCATATTGTGTCTCGGCCAATCCTCCAAGACGCAACCCCAGCAGTGTGCGATGGCTTTTATCGTGATTCCACCTCCAGCGGACAAGGAGCGCCTTGGCCGTACTATTTCGTTTGGAATTACTTTCCAGGATATCTTTCATCATATTATTATCCATAACCACATGAATTTTAAACCACATTATTATGAAATCGGGGCGGTTTACTGATGATATATTAATATAACAAAAGGTGCAATAACATGTTCAACCTTGACTGCATTTTCTTGTAACAAGCGAAACAGTTGAAAAACTGCAGGAAAAAAGCTAATTTTGCAGACGAAAAGTGATGCTTTAAATAATAAAAAATGAATGATTATAAAGCGCAAGATGCGCTCGTACTATTCTCGGGAGGCCAGGACTCCACCACCTGTCTCTATTGGGCCAAACAAAATTTCCGTCACACCCATGCGCTTTGCTTCTCTTACGGACAGCGGCATACGCAAGAGGTGGAAAACGCACGACGGCTGGCAAGTCTTGCCGAGGTGCCGTTCAGGGTACTCGATACAGCCATCATTTCACAACTGGCACCCAATTCACTTACCGATCGTTCTATGCAGATGGACCGAGAAAAGCCGGCCAACTCTTATCCGAACACGTTTGTACCGGGAAGGAATCTCCTTTTCCTGACTTTTGCAGCAACTCTCGCCTATGTACAGAATATACGTCATCTGGTCACGGGAGTCTCGGAGGCAGACTATAGCGGATATCCCGACTGTCGTGATACGTTCATCCGCTCGGCCAATGCCACGTTGAATCTATCTATGGATAAACAGTTTGTAATTCACACACCACTCATGTGGCGTAACAAAAAGCAAGTGTGGCAGCTTGCCGATGAACTGGGAGTGTTTGATATTGTTAAAAACGAAACGCTCACCTGCTATAACGGCATTCCGGCTAACGGCTGCGGTGAATGTCCTGCCTGTCTACTAAGGAATAAGGGGCTGGAGGAGTATCTGTCCGAACGAAATAGTAAATAAACCACTTAATATCACCAGTTATGCAACAGGAAGAACTAAGCCACCTGGGTGGCAAGACGACATACAAACAGGATTATGCACCGGAGATGCTGGAAGCCTTCGTAAACAAACATCAGGAGAACGACTACTGGGTAACGTTCGATTGCCCTGAATTTACCAGTCTCTGCCCCATTACCGGTCAGCCCGACTTCGCCACCATACGCATCGACTATGTTCCCGACGTGAAAATGGTGGAGAGCAAGAGTCTCAAGCTCTATCTCTTCAGCTTTCGTAACCACGGCGCATTTCATGAGGATTGTGTGAACATTATCATGAAAGACCTGGTGACGCTCATGAATCCCAAATATATTGAAGTAACCGGCATCTTCACACCGCGGGGCGGAATCAGTATTTACCCTTTTGCCAATCACGGTCGTAAGGGAACAAAATATGAAAAACTGGCCGAAGAACGGCTCTTCAGTCACTCATTTCCACTATAAATTCATAGATTCCACACTCACAGAAACCCATGGCTGCAACTAAAGGTCGTACTTTAGTTGCAGCCATGGGCCTGATGATTTGTAAAAATCAACTTAATCAATTATTTGTGGCTTCAGGTTGTTGCGGCTCAAAGTAGCGTACCCAGTCGATGAACAAGTCGGCCGGCAACCCTGCCGGGTCGGTATCTTTATTCAACCTGACACCGATAAAGAGGTCGAAATCGTAATCATGAAATGGAAACTGACCCGGTATCTGGGTAAGAATACGCGGATATTTTTTGGTACGTATTTCGTCCACGTAAAAAACCACGCTGTCGGCATAAGTCTCCACTGCATAGACATGATACTGCATGGGATTCACTCCTACCAGCGAACTGGAAGGCGGATTGTCAGGCATTCCCTGTGTAGTGGTATATTCAGAAGTAACCGATTGGTAAATAAATTCATCCAGTCCATACCGTTCCATGAAATCGATCGATATATTTTCCGTTTTATCTGACGGAATCAGTGACAGGTACGGGGTGGCACCCTCCACTGTATTCATCCGGGCCTTTACTTCAATGCGGTTGATTGTGCCTGCCCTGAAAGCAGGGCGATGGAGGCCTCCGGTAAGGAACGGCAATGAATCGCTTTCCGCACTGTTGACCAGCGCACGTAACACTAGGTTGCCATCCTGAAAGACATACAGCCCTTCGTACTGACTTATAAAGCGGTAGGCAGGAAACTTCTTGTTCCGGGGTATCACTGACCAGTCCTCTGAAACCGGTGATTTTTCAAAATCTTCTTCCCACACAAGCGTCCAGCCTTTTTTAGCGGTTTCATCCGCATCCTTCTTCTGAGTCGTACAGGAAATAGGTCCCAGCACGATCACTGACAACGCCAGCCAAAATATTGTCTTCTTCATTATAAATGCTTCTCTTATTATTTTTTTCATCGCAAAAGTAACGATTATCCCTCATATAAGGAAACTTTTTTACTACCTTTGCCCTCTGCTTTAAAGATTATCAGCAGTAAACAAATTATATATTGCAGTTATCATGCCGGAAATTTCGCTGCGGGGAGTACAAATGCCCGCATCACCCATACGCAAATTAGCACCTCTCTCTGATGCCGCTAAGGCCGAGGGAGTAAAAGTGTATCACCTGAATATAGGGCAGCCTGACCTTCCATCACCCGTGACGGCACTTGATGCGATTCGTGCAATTGACCGCACCACGCTGGAATACAGCCCCAGTGACGGGTATAGGTTTTACAGGGAAAATCTGACTACCTATTACAAAAAATATGACATCGACCTCTCTCCCGAACAGATCATCGTGACTGCCGGTGGCTCAGAGGCGGTACTGTACGCGTTCATGGCATGTCTGAACCCCGGCGACGAGATTATTGTACCCGAGCCTGCATATGCCAATTACATGGCCTTTGCCATCTCTGCCGGGGCAGTCATCCGTACCATTCCCTCGACTATGGAGTCGGGGTTTGCCCTTCCTCCGATGGAGGAATTTGAAAAATTGATCAATGAACGCACCAAGGGCATCCTGATCTGTAATCCCAACAACCCCACGGGATATGTTTACACGCCGCATGAGATGGAGCAAATCAGGAAACTCGTGAAAGAGTACAACCTCTATCTTTTTTCCGACGAGGTGTATCGTGAATTCATATATAATGACACACCCTATGTCTCGGCTTGCCACCTGGAGGGTGTGGAAGAGAACGTGGTACTGATCGATTCCGTATCGAAACGATACAGCGAGTGTGGTATCCGCATTGGTGCGCTGATTACCAGAAACCGCAAGGTGCACGACACGGTGATGAAATTCTGCCAGGCACGATTAAGTCCCCCTCTCATCGGGCAGATCGCTGCCAATGCATCGCTGAAAGTGAACGGTAGTTATATGCAACACAACTTCGATGAATACAAGGGACGGCGTGATTTCCTGATCGACCGGTTGAACAGGATTCCAGGAGTTTACTCACCCATGCCACAAGGTGCCTTTTACACCCTGGCCCGGCTTCCGATCGATGATGCCGATCTCTTTTGCGCCTGGTGTCTCTCCGACTTCAGGTATGAAGGGCAGACCATCTTCATGGCGCCGGCTACCGGTTTTTATGTTACTCCAGGCCTGGGAATAAACGAGGTGCGCATTGCCTATGTGCTGAACAGGGAAGAACTTGGTAAAGCACTCACCGTACTAGAGAAAGCACTGGAGGCTTATCCGGGCAGAAGATAACATGCATGAATGCAGAACTGTTCATAGCAAAGCGAATCTACAAGGGAGATAAGAAGAACGACAAACGGGTCTCATCGCCCGCCATCCGGATTGCCATTGCCGGCATTGCGCTGGGGCTGGCGGTAATGATTATAGCCGTCTGCATCATTGTGGGTTTCAAGAAAGAAGTCCGTGCAAAGGTAATAGGCTTTGGTTCCCACATTCAGATAACGGCCTTCGAGAGTGGCGCTTCCTATGAACATACACCCATTGCGGTCTCCGACACGCTGTTGACGCAGTTAAACACCAACCCGGCCATAAGTCATGTCCAGGAGTTTATCACCAAGCCCGGTATCATCAAGACAGACGACAATTTTATGGGGGTGGTGCTCAAAGGGGTGTCAGAAGAATACGACTGGCAGTTTTTTCGTAAAAACCTGCAGGAGGGGAGCGTATTTGAACCGGGCGACACCATCTCCGGTAACAGGGCAATCATCTCCAGGGAAATCGCCAACAAGCTATTGCTGAAAACGGGCGACAGTTTTACCTGTTATTTCATACAGGATCCGGTGCGTGCACGTCGTATCCATATCAGCGGCATCTACGAGACCAATTTCGAGGACTATGACAAACTCTATATCATCACTGAAAAGAAGATGCTTGCCCGCCTCAACGGCTGGGATGACGACATGGCAAGCGGCCTTGAAGTGCTTGTAAAGGATTACGAGAAACTGGATGAAACCGCGCAGGAAATTTTCTTTGTGATGGCTGATCATAAAGACCGTCTGGGAAATACTTTTTACACCCGTTCCATCAAGGATATAAATCCCATGATCTTTAACTGGCTCGACCTGCTTGACATGAACGTATGGGTAATCATCATCCTCATGCTGGTGGTATCCGGCTTTACAATGATCTCCGGACTGTTGATCATCATCCTGGAGCGCACCAACATGATCGGCATCCTCAAGTCGATGGGAGCCAGAGACTTCAGCATTCGCAAGGTTTTCCTCTATCTCTCTGCCTTCCTCATCGGGCAGGGAATGTTGTGGGGTAATGTGATTGCATTATTGTTTTGCTTTATTCAGAATCGATGGCAGTTACTCAGACTTGATCCCTCCACCTATTATCTCTCTGCCGTACCTGTGGATATGAATCCACTCTATATCATCCTCTTAAATGCCGGTACACTGATTGTCTCCCTGTTAATGATGATTGGTCCTTCCTATCTTGTGGCCAGGATCAGGCCAGCCAAATCCATTCAGTTCGAATAATCTTTTGCTGCTTTTTCGGGGCAAATGAGTATATTTGTCCGAAAGTTACCAAATGATGAAAATCCTTCATACATCAGACTGGCATTTGGGTAAACGGCTTGAAAACTTCTCCCGCCTGGAGGAACAGCAAGCGGTGATGCAGGAAATATGTGAGATTGCCGACAGGGAAGAGGCAGATATAGTAGTGGTCGCCGGTGACCTGTTCGACACATTTAATCCTCCTACCGAGGCAATAGACCTATTGTATAAAACCCTGAAGAGACTCACCGCAAACGGATACCGGCCTGTGATTGCCATTGCCGGAAACCACGATTCGCCCGACCGTATTGAAGCGCCCGATCCACTTGCCCGCGAGTGTGGGATTATCTTTGCCGGCTATCCGAACGTACAGGTCAGTTCCTTCACGCTCGAAACCGGACTGAAAGTACTAAAAACCGATGAAGGTTTTCTTGAAATCGCTTTGCCCGGCAGCAACATCCCGTTACGTATCCTGATCACCCCCTACGCAAGCGAATACAGATTGAGAACATTTCTGGGAGAAGAAAATAGCGAGGATGAACTACGCGCGCTGTTGGGCAGAAGATGGCAAAGTCTGGCTGACCGATATTGCGACAAGCGGGGTGTCAACATACTCCTGTCTCACTTGTTTATGATCAGAAAAGGTGATGTGCCACCCGAGGAGCCGGAAGAAGAGAAGCCAATTCTCCATGTGGGAGGTGCGCAGGCAATTTACACCGAAAATATTCCTTCACAGATTCAATACACGGCACTAGGCCACCTGCACCGAATGCAGCGTGTAGATGCATCTTTCTCGCCGGCCTGTTACAGCGGCAGCCCGCTATCATACAGCTTTGCCGAAGCAAACCAGCAAAAATATCTTTTGCTGGTGGAGGTTGTACCTGACCAGACAGCCAGTGTGCGTGAAATTCCCCTCGCCTGTGGCAAGCAGCTCCTACGTAAAAAGGCACAAGGGATGGAAGATGCTTTGGAATGGCTTTCGAAAAATCAAAATGCTTTAGTGGAGCTCACACTGGTCACCGACACTTACCTCACGGCCCAGGAGCGAAGAAAATTGCAGACAGCCCATGATGGTATTGTGGCCATTATCCCTGAGCTCTCCCGTGTGGAGAACCTGTTTCACCCGCAACAAAAGCAGATAGACCTGAATCAAAACATGGAAGGCCTTTTCCGGGACTATTTCAAATATACAAAAGGACAGGAGCCCAATGCAGAGATGATAAAGCTTTTTCAGGAGATTCTGGCAGAGGAGGAGGAAGAGAAATGATACCTATCTCGCTCACCATACAGGGGCTCTACTCCTATCAGAGAAAGCAGGTCATTGACTTCACCAAACTGACTGCTGCCGGATTGTTTGGCATCTTTGGCGGCGTGGGAAGCGGAAAATCATCCATCCTCGAAGCAATCACTTTTGCTATATACGGGGAAACTGACCGGCTTCACAAAAGGGACAACCGCTATTACAACATGATGAACCTTAAATCGGATGAATTATTGATCGATTTCATATTTGAAGCGGGCAGGGATCGGACTACCTTCCGTTCCATTGTAACGGGCAAGCGCAACAGCAGGCGATTTGATGAGGTGAAGACGCTTGACCGATCGGCCTACAGGAAGATCGCAAAAGAATGGGTACCGATCGGAAACGGAGAACTGGAAGAGGCAACAGGATTGAGTTACGATAACTTCAAGCGTACCATCATCATTCCACAGGGACAGTTTCAGGAGTTTCTACAGCTTGGCAACAAAGACCGTACCCAGATGATGAAGGAACTGTTTAACCTGGGTAAGTTTGAGTTCAGTTCCAGGGTGGGTTCCCTGGAGAGAAAAAACAACGAGAAGATTCAGAATGTGACCGGGAAGTTGCAGCAACTGGGTGAAATATCTCCTGAACAGGCAGAGCAATATCAGGAGCAGTTATCGCAGCTTGAAAAAGAGATATACGGGCTTGAGGCAATCATCGATCAAAATCAGAGAAAAGAAGAGCAGTTCCGTCGTTTGCAGCTTTTGATCGAAAAGAAAGAGGAAGCCGAGAAAAAATATGTAACCCTGCAGAAGCAGGAGACTGTTTACAAGGAACTGGAAAAGAAAATAGCGCGCTACGAGTTATGTGTGAACCGGTTTAAGCAACTGCTGGGATCACTGAAGGAGCACAGGAAAAAGGAAAAAGAGCGGAATGAAGCGATTCACGCCGACGATGAAAAATTACAATTGATCATTGTCGGGATTGAACGACTGGCCAAGTTTCTGGATGAACTAAAACCGGAATATGAAAAAAGGGAAGAGCTGAAAAGAAAAGCTGATGATCTAAGCTGTCTCTTACGGATAAAGACGCTCGAAAAAGACATGGCAGAGGAATCGGCGAGGGTGATTAAAGGTACAGAATACTGGACAAAGATATCTCAGGAAGCGGAATTTAGAAAAAGTGAGAAACAACAACTCGAAAATAATCTGAAAATCCTGCGTCAAAAAATGCCCGATCTTGCCCTGTTATCCTCCATCAACACGTGGCATATAGAGAGAAAACATCTTGTTGAACAATTGACCGAAACAGAAAGGAAGATCGAAAGTTACTACCTGGAAGAAGCAAAATTTGAAAGAGAAAAGACAGTGTTGTTGGCTGATCCGCTGCTAAATATGTTACCATCCGGTATTGATTTTGCTCTTTGTCGGGAACAATTACGAAAAGTCATGGAGGAGATTGTCGGTCAACAACAGGCTTTACATGAGCTGGAAACACATTTACGGGTTAAGGAGAAGCTGAAGGGTTATGCCGAAAATCTGACAGAGGGAACACCCTGTCCCGTATGCGGTTCCACACATCACCCCGCCTTATATAGGAGTGAAGATATCAGCTTGAGACTTTTGAAAATCAAAGATGAAAAAAATTATCTGGAGGAAAGAATCAAACAAATAACCGGATTGGAAAGAAGTACCGACCTGCTGGAAAAGAATATTCAGCAAACTGGACGCGAAAAATCTGCGTGGCAGCATAAGAAAGAGGAACTATTACATAAGATCACCGCACATGACGGACAATTTATATGGGATAAATATGCCGATAAGGGGGAACTCGATCAGGCATTTAACACGGCTAAACGAATTGACAAAGAGATAAAGACACAGGATAAAACAGCCGCGACAGTTGCGGAAGAGTTGGAAATGTTGGCAAAAAAAAGAGATGCGGCCAGGGATAAGCTGGAGAATTTAAAGAATACATTCACGGATCATCAGGCCCAACTGAGAACACTACAGCAGCAGTTGAAAGTCGTACACAGAGAACAATATACAGATGATTCTGCCGAAAGCATTGAAATAGAGAGGGAACAGTTGCTGGCAGCATCAGACCGCATTGAAAAGGAATATGTCACAGGAAACGAACAGCTTCAGGGATATAACAGCGAAAGAGATCGCATTCAAGTGCGGCTGGATATCAACCGTAATGAATTGAAAAAGGAGCAGACGGCAAGAGAGAGCCTGGAGCAACAACTGCAAAGTGAACTTGAAGAATCAAATTTCCGGTCGGAGGAAGAGGTGATTGCCATTCTTTCCGAGACGATCAGTACCGAGAAAGAAAAACAAAACATCAAAGCATTTTACGAGGAGCTGCTGAAAAGAAAATCGTCATTTGAGCAATACAGGAATGAGGTTGGAGAACGTGAATATGATAGTGCTGCACATCAAAAGATCATTGCGGAGTTCAGGTGGTCGAAAGATCAGCAACAACAAAAAGCCGACGAACGGGGAAAAGTATCCGTAAAGCTGGAGGAGTTACTGAAAAATATGGAACGTCGGACTTCACTTCTTAAAGAACAGGAAGAACTACTGTTAAGAGGAGAAAATATCCGCATGATGAAATCACTCTTCATGGCAAGTGGGTTCGTGAATTACATCTCCTCCGTTTACCTGCAGAACCTTTGCCATGTGGCAAATAACCGTTTCTTTCAACTTACCAGACAACGGCTGAGTCTCGAGATCACCGAGGACAACAACTTCCAAGTACGTGACTTCATGAACGGCGGAAAAGTGCGTAGTGTAAAAACACTTTCCGGGGGACAAAATTTTCAGGCGTCACTTTCGCTCGCCCTGGCTCTGGCCGATAATATTCAGCAAATTACCCAATCCAATCAGAATTTTTTCTTTTTGGACGAAGGTTTCGGGACGCTCGACAAGGAGTCGCTCGACATTGTATTCGACACGCTGAAATCGCTCAGGAAGGAAAACCGTATCGTCGGTATTATCTCCCACGTGGAGGAAATGCAGCAGGAGATTGAGGTACATCTGCGTGTAGAAAACGAGGAGGAACATGGCAGCATCATTCATCGTAGTTGGGAAGTATAAACTTAATATTAATTTATTATGGTCAGTATCAATTGGATTCTTTTAATCATTGGCGGTCTGTTTGAAGCCGCCTTCGCGATGAGTCTGGGAAAAATACAACATACATCGGGCAGAGAAGTATGGTTCTGGGTGCTTATCTTTTTGGTATCGGTTAGTTTGAGCATGTTTTTGTTGTTTAAATCGATGGGGGGCTCCCACCCTATTCCAACTGGAACCGCTTACGCCGTCTGGGCAGGTATCGGGGCAGCAAGCACGGTACTACTGGGTATACTGATATTCAGGGAACCGGTAACTTTTTGGAGGATATTTTTTATTAGTACGCTTATTTTTTCAATTATTGGACTACAAATGACATCTAATCATTCATGACTTTCCGTTCATACCTGACTGTAAAATACAAATGGACAACACATTAATCCCAATGTTGATATCCTGTTAAGAACTTGTTAAGAAGTTGTTCATATTTTTAACCCGAAATATTTGTATTTTTCCATTCCCGGACGTTATATTTGCAGAGAACAATAAATCACAATTACGCACAGCGTAAAAATAATATAGGAGTTCTTTGACATTTTGCACACGACCGGAAGAATTTCATTCGAGAGATGAATAAACTTAGTTTGTCATTCCAATGTTTTAACGACGAAGGCTTTACTGCTTTTTAGAAGAAACTGAATGAATTTCTGCTGCCACATGTAACTTTTGCAAAAGCTCTTGTCACCGGCTCCGTCGGGAGATAAATCTTCACGGATATCTTCTCTTCTTCGGTGGTCGATGCAACAGTTTGCAAAACAATGATCAGATTTCATAAAGGTTGAATACTGTTACGCGGGCGTTTTTTGACGATACAGTTGCGGGCCTGCCTGCAATCGTAAAACAAAAAAATTGTTCGTGTAAATGATTCTGCTTCACAGTCCGGAAAAATGAATATCAGACGATTTAAAGTTATCGAACCGAACGATATTGAGACTTCTCAGGATTGCTTTAACAGCTTCAAACCCTGTTTCAGACATTTTTTGAAGTATCCGTATTCTGAAGTATCTGCCTTATGGAACGATAAAAATAAACCTAAAACGTTTGTTTTTAGTTCTATTGACTTGAAATACTGAAAATAGTAATGCACGCAAAGAAACATCTGCACAGTCCGTGCAAAACGATTTGAACTCCTACCCAATAAAAAAACCCGGATAATCCGGGTTTTTTTATTGGAATTTCCTAATCCATGGTAAGTACCATCTTGTGATCTTCAGCCATTTTGCGCATGTTAAGTATCGCATAGCGCATGCGTCCCAGAGCCGTATTGATGCTCACTCCGGTCTGTAACGCAATTTCCTTGAAACTCAAATCCCTGTAGTAACGCATTTCCAGCACTTCCCGTTGCGAATCAGGCAAAGAGGCAACAAGCTTCCTGACATCGCTGAGCACCTGCCTGCGCACCAACTCAAGCTCTATGGTATTTTCACAGAAGGAAGAATTATTCCGTAAATCCGGCTCATAGTCGTCGCAGGAAACAGTGTTTTCGCTTTTCTTCTGTCTGAAATAATCGATCATCAGATTGTGTGCAATACGCATAAGCCATGCCTTGAACTTACCGTTCTCTGTATATCTACCCTGTTTGATTGTAGTAATGGCCTTTATGAAGGTATCCTGAAAAATATCTTCCGCGAGACCGTTGTGACGGACTGTATAGAAAATATAGGTGTAAAGGGGCTGTTTATGACGCTCGAGGAGCACATCAAACGCATTGTTATTGCCACAAGCGTACGAAACGACCAATTCTTCATCGGTCATCGTGCAGAAAGTATCCATTTGCTTTACTTCTTTAATTGTTATGTTAATTAGTAGAGTAAAGAGGACTTATAGGCAATCGATTTTAGCGTTTATTGAATTTTGATAACAAAGAAAAGGAAAAAAGCGGGAACAAGCAACTCTTAAATGTTAAAAGGAACAATTTGACAAGCTATACTTCACATCAGGTTCCTAAAAAGTTTATTAACTTTGGAGTCACCTCATTCTTTAAGTACTTATTCATATGAGAAGTTTTTATTTTCTTTTATTGCTACTGCCTTTGTTGTTACTGTTGCCTGTCACAACCCTTCCAGCTCAGGATAACCCGATGAAGCAGGATAGTCTTAAGCTGGAGTCCGGGAGATTATCGGAGTTTACGGCTGACTCACTGGCAATTAATCGCAACGAGACGATGCCTCTGCGGCTACCCCGCCTCAATCCGGCAGATAACCTGGTGCCACAATTCACACCCTACCAGCGCCACAGGATCAGCCTGAACAGGGAAAGAGGCTCGTCCCCACTCCCTCCCATACAGTGGTCCGGTGCCGCTTCTGATTTTATCAATACGAAAAGCCGCACGGTAGTTGCCAGCATGCTACCTTCACGCAACCTCCTAATCTATAGTTCCGCTACGTTAGGTTTGATGGAAACGCCCTATTTCGGCAAGGGCAACTATTACAATCTGAGCACCGGAGCAAAATATCTTATCTCCCCACGGCTTATTTTGGGTGCCAGTGGCAGCTACTACTCCGACTTCGGTGTATTGCCCCACTGGAGCACGGGGTTGGACGCCAGCTACCAGATCAACCGGAACCTGATGGTCGATGGAGGTCTGTCTTATATGCAAACGGCAGGCAATACGTTCGGGGTCTCTCAGTCTGCCGTGATGATAGATCTGCACGGGCGTTACCGGTTGAACGACAACTGGTATCTAAACGGCTATGGCGGGATACCAATGATGCAGCAGAACAACAGCACCACAGCCTCCATGATGCCGGTGATGAGCACTCCCTACTACGGCGGTTCTGTGGAGCACTGGTTCAACACAACTACCGGCGTGGAGGCCGGAATGATCTGGATGCGGGACATGTTTACCGGAAAGATGCGTCCGCAACCGAAACTGGAGTTACTCTTTAGACCGGGAAAAAGATAAGTAATTTTAGATTTCCAAACATTGATTTCCGCAGTTCTCCGTGATAAAGGTTTCGTGGAAAATCGACTTTTTTTGTATAACTCCATACTGATACCAGTCGTTCCGGTACATCTTCCATGTGCTCCGACACACAAAATCGCTGTCGATCAGTGACAATGAATAAAAATTTTATCCGAAGGGATTGAGGACTGGGAGTATCCCATAAAAAACGCCAACTTTCGGTTAATATATATATAACAAGGGTTGTATCCATCCTTCTAAATTGATACAGACTTTTCGGGTTTCTTTTGCCCGGAGTGGTTTAAGGTCGAAGACGAAAGTCCTGGATATCACAGCCAGACAGATTTCGTTGTTCACAAACTCTATTTTAGCATAGCGCTGTGGAGGATTAGAATAGGCCAGTTTACCGGAATCTATTAGCCGTGTATCCCATCTAGAACCGTCGCAACCGCTTGCAGTAATGGTTACATACAGCTCATCTCCCTTAATTAGGACTTCCCTTAAAGGGGTATTACCGGATGATTCTTTAAAGGTCAACCATACTTTATGGCTTCTTTCATATTCACTTTCAAAATCAATATCTCTCTCCTCACAAGAAAAGAGTAAAATTCCCATTAATAATAGGATAAAAATGCAAATTTCACTTTTCATAATATTGGCTATTTTTCTTCAACGAACATCGCTCACTCTTAATTTTTGTTGAATTTGATAACGTACTGAGACCACTTTATAATATTATTGACGAAACAAAACACCCAAACGTTGCAAAAAATATTTTTTCACCTTTCCGGTTAATTCTACAAATTATTTCCAGTATCTGTTCGAATCAAAAGAAAGGGATTAACTCGGAATATACGACCCCAAAAGTCAGACAAAAACTTTTTGGGGATTATTAAAGCTGAAACGCAGGATTGGAAGGTCCGCTACCTAACAACAATGAAAGAATAAAAAACAGGCTAAATGGAAAGAGCCCGGTATAATACCGAGCTCTATCACAGGAATTTTAATTTATAATCTTGTTCAGCTTTTGGAGATCATTACATAACCGAAAACAGTGAACCTTTACGCGTTGAAGACCGGTTTGTAGTACCCTAAATCTTCGATACGCGACTGGGTGACGAAATTGTAGTTTTTCACCACTTCATTCCGACCATAATGGACATACACCTCCGCACTGCGACGGAACAGTTCCTGATTTTTGTTTGCATCCTGTAAAAGCAAATACCCCGCGATGATGTGTCCGGCACTCTCCACCAGGCGGCGTGCATGGAAATCGAGATATTCCTCGTCTCTGGCAGAAACGACCTGCTCTACCATCTTTTCATACGTTTCCGTCATATGTACCAATACGTTCTTCAGTGGCTCCAGTTCGGGAGTGAGCGGCATGGCAGCATATTCTGTCATACGTTGCAGATAGGTGCCGGTGGTGACATGGCGAATGGCTGCCACAACCTGCAACTGTGTAGTTCCTTCGTAGATGTTGGTGATGCGGGCATCCCGGTAAAGGCGCTCGCATTTGTAATCTTTCATGTAGCCCGAGCCGCCATGAATCTGGATGGCATCGTAAGCATTCTGATTTGCATACTCGCTACTCATTCCCTTCCCCAGCGGTGTAAAAGCATCGGCCAGACGCGAATAATATTTCATCTCCTCCCGTTCTTCGGGTGTCAGCTTGCGTTCCCGTGCAATATCCTCCAAAGTCTTGTACATATCCACAAAGCGGCAGGTCTCGTAAAGTACGCTACGTGATGCATCGGTCCTGGCCCGCATATTTGCCAGCATCTCATATACCGCAGGGAAGGTGATGATGGCCTTCCCAAACTGACGACGTTCAATTGCATATTGATACGCTTCACGGGTTGCAGCCTCGGAAATACCTACCGACTGAGCCATGATACCCAGGCGGGCGCCATTCATCAGTGACATCACATATTTGATAAGCCCCATCCGACGACTGCCCACAAGCTCAGCTTTGGCATTCTTGAAAACCAGTTCGCATGTGGGTGCTCCCTTGATACCCATTTTATTTTCGATGCGGCGCACATTCACGCCGCCAGTGCGCTTGTCATAGATAAACATCGACAGGCCACGGGCATCCTTAGTTCCTTCCTCGGAGCGGGCCAGCACCAGGTGAATATCGGCATCTCCATTGGTGATAAAGCGCTTCACACCATTCAGGTACCACTGATTCTCCTTCTCATTGAAGGTGGCTTTCAGCATAACCGCTTGAAGATCTGACCCGGCATCGGGTTCAGTGAGATCCATCGACATTGTTTCCCCTTTCACCACCCTGGTTATATAGTTGTTTTTTTGTGTCTCATCTCCAAATTCATAGATGGTTTCACCACAATCCTGCAGCATCCAGATATTCTGAAAGCTGGCATCGGCACGGCTCACAATGTCGGCACTGATCATATAAGGTACCATTGGGAAGTTGAGTCCCCCATACCTGCGCCCAAACCGCATTCCCATCAACTCTGCCCTGTTAAGTACATCAAGATTTTCCTGTGTGTTTGCCGCATAGGTTACCCGTCCATCGGCCACGGTAGGACCGTTGTGATCTACCTCCTCGGCATTGGGGTCAATGATCTCGCCACAGATCTCACCCACCACTTCCAGTACTTTATCGTAACTGTCCATCGCATCTTCAAAGTCAATGGGTGCATAGTCATACGTCTCCCTATCTGCGTAATTTCGCTCCTTTAATTCCACAATTCGCTTCATCAGTGGATGCTGAAGATAATGTCTGAATTGCGGTGTATCTGTATAAAAATTTGCCATGTTTTGAGAAATATTATTAAGTTTTTATCAATACTAAATTTTAAAATTCACGTTGGTTTGGAATTTCAAAAACAAGAGGCAACGTGTATCGCGTCCTGACAGGCTTCCCATCCAGTTTGGCAGGCTCCCATTTATGTATAAAAGCTACAACCTCAATAGCACGCATTACTTCCTTGTCAAGTAAATGATGTGCTCCCCGGACAGTCCTGGGAGATACCATTTTCCCATCTTTATCAATAATAAAGTCTGTTATGACGCGTCCTTCGATGTTGTTTTTTCGCGCATCCTCAGGGTAGCGGATAGCAGCAATAATTAATGCGGACAATGCTTTTACCCCACCGGGAAATTGTGCATGCTGCCAATAAGGTTCTGCAAGACGCTCGTTACCATCTTCATCAAAAAAACGCCCCTTGTTATATTCTCCGCGAAGATATGTTTCATCACGGCGAAGAGAACCGTCCGGGTAATATTCCCTCAAGGTTCCCTCACGAATCCCGTTTTTGAAATGCTCCACTAGTTTTTTACTACCGGAAGGATAATACTCTGCACTTTTGCCGTGTAGATTATTATTTTCATATATACGGGTCACGCTGTCCCGTCCATCGGAGTACAAAAGGTGTGATGGTCCATTTTTAATTTTCCTGTCTGTATTATATTCGGAGTAATATTCCCATCCTTTATGTACACCTTCTCTAGTAAAGATATCTACCTTAATAATCTTATCCGATTCTTTCGTGACCACGGCATAGTTGCCAGTACGGTTCAGAGAGATCGTATCTTGGGCTAAAAGAGACGGTAAACTTAAAACGAGCAAGAATATAAAACAGCTCCTTTTCATCTACTTTGTGTTCTTCTTGTAATATTTTATCATCTTCGGAATCACCTTTTCCACATCCCCTGTAATCACATAATCGGCAATGGTGTTGATGGGTGCATTCGGATCGTTGTTGATGGAGATTATAATGGAGCTGTCCTGCATGCCGGCAATATGTTGTATTTGTCCCGATATGCCGCAGGCGATATAAACCTTCGGGCGGACGGTAACACCTGTTTGTCCCACCTGGCGCTCATGTTCAGTAAAACCGGCATCCACCGCCGCACGCGAGGCTCCCACTTCGGCACCCAATACGTCGGCCAGCTGGTAAAGGAGCTGGAAGTTTTCCCTCGATCCCACACCATATCCCCCGGAAACAATGATGGGTGAGTTTTTGATGTTTACTTTCGATTTTTCAATATGTCTGTCGATAATGGAGATCACAAAATTTTCATCCCTCACAAAATCACTCACAGTGTGCTCCACTGTTTCACCCTTATAGTAAGGATCGAGAATCTCTTTTTTCATTACCCCCTCACGTACCGTAGCCATCTGCGGACGGTGGTCGGGATTAATGATCCAGGCCACAATGTTACCACCAAATGCCGGACGTATCTGATAAAGCAAATCCTTGTAGAGTTTACCTGCTTTCTTTTCTTCGTGGTCTCCTATCTCGAGCGAGGTACAGTCGGCAGTCAGTCCGCTGCCCAGCGCCGAAGAAACACGGGGACCAAGGTCACGTCCAATGATGGTGGCACCCATCAGACATATTTGCGGTTGTTCTTTTTTAAAAAGCTCCACCAGGATGGAAGTATGCGGCATGGTGGTGTATGGCGACAAACGTTCATCGCGGAAGATATGCAGCACATCCACGCCATATGGAAAAACCTGTTGGGCCACTCCGTCGAGGTTTGCACCGGCAGCAATGGCTTCCATTTTACAGTTGAGCTGGTTAGCCAGTGAGCGTCCCTTGGTGAGTAGTTCCAGACTTACCTCGGCTACCGTGCCCTCTTCAATTTCAAGATATACAAATAAATTGTTCATATAATTTTTTCTCGTGTTATCCAATCGTGTGATTTTCTATTAGTTCTCTCATCAGCTCATCAATCTCGCCATCATTGTCAGTCAGATGCTTACTCTCTTTGGCCTGAAAGACTACGTTCTCAATCTTTTTCACCTTCGTGGGAGAGCCGGAAAGGCCACACTGTACGGGGTCAGCCTCCACATCGGCCACGCTCCATTCGGTAAGATTCAGATAGGGACGGCTACTGTATATATCTATATAATCGAGGTTTTCAACCTGTCTTTCGGTCACCGTTTTGGCATGTTTGAACTTTTGAAGGAGCTTGGCGTTCCGGGGTCTGCAGGAACGGGCGGAACCATTCACGGTAATAAGTGCCGGCAGCGGACATTCAACTACTTCCACCCCATTATCGAGGCGCCGCTTAACCGTGATTTTATTCTTGTCTATTGCTTCGATATTTTCGGCGTAGGTAATCTGCGGTATCCCCAGCTTTTCGGCCACTTGTGGTCCCACCTGTGCCGTGTCGCCATCGATAGCCTGTCGTCCGGCGACAATGATGTCATACTCCCCGATTTTTCGCACAGCCATTGACAAGGCGTATGACGTGGCCAGGGTATCAGCTCCGGCAAAAGCCCTGTCGGTCAACAAGACGCCATCATCGGCTCCGCGGAAAAGTCCTTCACGTAATATATCGGCCGCCCGGCCAGGGCCCATGGTCAGCACCGTAATCCGGGATCCAGGAAAACGCTCCTTGATGCCCAGTGCCTGTTCCATCGCATTCAGGTCTTCGGGATTAAAAATTGCAGGCAGAACTGCCCTGTTCACGGTTCCGTCGGCTTTCATCGCATCTTTCCCCACGTTGCGCGTATCGGGAACCTGTTTGGCCAACACAATAATGTTAAAAGTCATTTTTGTCAGTTTAGTTTGTTTCTTTTCGGTATTTTTCTACGTTTTTTCGTAACGATAGATGGGCACACGAAGTTTCGCATGACATTTATCTGATCGCGTTAAAAAAGCGTTATATATTGAGACAGCAAATATACACAATTTTCAGCAAGTCACTTCCCGAACTTCACAAAAAAATGAAAAAGAGGATGTAAACAATTAAGCAGGTTAATATGTTAATTATATGTGATCTTTTTTCTAAAAATAATTTGACGGCATTTCCAAATCATCGCACGATGTAATAGAGAAAATTCAGTTAAATGTGATATCTTTGCATATGTAAAAAAGAAAATACCCCCGGATGAAAAAGATTATCCCTTTACTTATTGTGATGGCCACAAGCCTTTTCCTGGGCAGTTGTGCAGGCATAAAATACTTGACGGTGGAAACACGTGAGCCGGCACAGGTTACACTGCCCTCAAACGTATTTTCTCTGGCAATTGTGAATAATGTAGTACAACAGCCAGACAACATTGGACATGAAACACGGCTGATAGGCCGTTCAACCAATGAAAGAGCAAAAGCTTCCTCCGACAGCATCTCAATTTATTACACAGAGGCGCTGGCACAATTTCTGAATGAAGAGGATTATTTTCAGAATGTGCTCTTTTATCCTGAACCATTGCGAAGTGATGCCGATTTTTTTCAGGAACGCCCTATTACTCCCGAACAAATGAACGTTATCAGGAAAAAGACCGGGGCCGATGCGGTCATCTCGCTCGACAGGTTGATTATTCAAACCGAGAAAAAGGATCAGTTCCGCCAACAGGGCTATACATACAGTGAAATGACCGGGAGGATCAATTCTATTCTGAGAGTCTATCTGCCCACCATGGAAGGAAAGATTCCCGCAGTGCAATACAACGACAGCATCCGATGGGAAGGTCTGGACACACAAAACATACCGGCATATGCCGACATCGTGCTTCCCTCGCGGGAGGAAGTGATGAAGCAGTTGGCAGTGCAGGCTGCCGAGAAGATGACTTATGTCTTTGCCCCGCACTGGGAAAAGCAAAACAGATGGTATTATACGCTGCCAAATGCACTGATGCGTGAAGGGGAGAGTTTTGCCAAAAGTGCAAACTGGATTGCAGCAATAGAGAAATGGGAAGCTTTTTTTAATTCCCGTTCCAATAAAACAGAAAAAGCAAAGGCCGCAAATAATATTGCATTGGCACGGGAAATGATGGATGATATGATGCAGGCATTGGAATGGGCAAATATTTCATTCGAATTGTTTACTCAGTCCTCGGCGCCAAATTCACTAGACCGGAAAAGATCCCTGTTGTACAAAAATGAGTTGGAGAGAAGGGTCAGCACATCCAATAAATTGAATATGGAGGATTTTTAATCGTTTATTTGAAATCATCCCAAAAAAAACGAAGAAGTTATTCCTGTTATTCAAAAAAAACAGTAACTTTGTCGCAGAATCTTCAGCAGTAAATTTACTCATACTACTGTTAATCATTTACAAATTCATTTCATATCAGATTATCTCCGGCTTTTTTTGCTGAAAAGTATGGTTCCATGCAACCATCACACCGGGTCGGGCATGATTCAGTGACAACATATTTTTAATATTCACAACGAATTTCAATAGATATACATGGCTTATAACATTATTGAGCTTAATGAAAAGCTTACCACAGAATTGCGGGTCCTGGCCAAAGAAATGGGCATACGGCGTCCGGATGCGTACAAGAAAGAAGAACTCATCTACAAGATATTGGATGAGCAGGCAATAGCCGAAACCAAAAAATTAACTGCCGACACCGGGACTAAACAAAACTATGGTACCCGGAACCGCACAGAGAAACCAAAAAATCAGAAAAACAAACCTGTCGGCAAGAAAGAAGAAACGAAAGAACCCGAACCGACCAAAAAAGAACAAAACAGTTCCATCAAACAAACAGCACCGGTTGTCCCTGCAGAAAAGCCCAAGCTGGTAAAAAAAGAGGAGATTGCAGCAATTACTCCTGCACCCATAAAACCGGAGGTTGCGACAAAGCATGAGATGGTAAAGGAATCAACGGAAGAAACATCACAAAAGGGAGAATTAAGCAACAAGCCATCCGACAAGAAAGTGGCGGCGGACGAAAAAGCCGAAACACCCCAGCACGATTCCAAAACACCATCCAAACCCCTTCAGTTGGTCTTCCGGTCGTCGAAACACAGAAACGAAGAAAAAAAGAGTGCACCCGCACCCGTGACACTACCCCCCGTAGTGGCTGAAGATCCCACAGTGGAGACTGCGGCTCCCCCCGCAAAGGAGGTGCCACCTGCAGGAAGTAAGGTCTCTTTGATGGATCTGCTGGCACCTTCCCCCCTGCAACCAAAACAGCAGCCTCAGACACAACAGGTAAAAACGGCACACCAGTCCCCCACCCTTAGTCAGAATCCGGCTCAGGCACAAAAGGAGAAAGATTCTTCTTATGACTTCGACGGTATCTTGACAGCCTCAGGTGTACTGGAGATCATGCCCGACGGATATGGTTTCCTGCGTTCATCGGATTACAACTATATGTCATCACCCGACGACATATATGTCTCCCAGTCGCAGATTCGCCTCTTCGGACTAAAAACGGGAGATGTGGTGGAAGGTCCCATTCGTCCGCCCAAGGAAGGGGAAAAGTTTTTCCCACTGGTGAAGGTGGATAACATCAACGGCCGTAAACCTGACGATGTGCGTGACCGTGTACCGTTCGACCACCTGAAACCCTTGTTCCCGAATGAGAAATTCAATCTAACCAAAGGACATAACGACAATCTCTCATGTCGTGTGGTAGACATGTTTTCACCCATCGGAAAGGGACAGCGCGGACTGATCGTGGCACAACCCAAGACCGGCAAGACCATGTTACTCAAGGATATTGCCAATGCTATTGCTGACAATCATCCGGAGGTATACATGATTATTCTGCTCATTGATGAACGACCCGAAGAGGTAACCGACATGGAACGGAGTGTAAGGGCCGAAGTCATTGCCTCCACATTCGATGAACCGGCCGACCGTCATGTGAAGATTGCCGAGATCGTCCTGAATAAAGCTCGCCGCCTGGTAGAATGCGGACATGACGTGGTGATACTGCTTGATTCTATAACCCGTCTGGCAAGAGCCTACAACACCGTGCAACCGGCATCGGGAAAGGTGCTCTCGGGAGGGGTGGACGCCAATGCGTTGCATAAGCCCAAACGTTTCTTCGGTGCCGCGCGCAATATTGAACATGGCGGTTCGCTCACCATCATTGCCACTGCTCTCACCGATACGGGATCAAAAATGGATGATGTGATTTTCGAAGAGTTCAAGGGTACCGGTAACATGGAGTTACAACTCGACCGCAGACTTTCCAACAAGCGCATCTTCCCTTCGGTGGACATTATTGCTTCCAGCACTCGCCGCGACGATCTGCTGCTATCGGAAGAGACACTCAACCGCATGTGGGTACTCCGCAACTTCCTCTCCGACATGAATTCGGTAGAAGCAATGGAGTTTCTATTAAATCGTTTGAGACGCACATCGAGCAATGAAGAGTTTCTGATCTCGATGAACGATTAAGCAGCAAAATTTTTATAACCAGATATCCTCGGGGTATGCCACATTTTCAAGAAAAAGGGCATGTCCCGGGGCGGAATCGCCCGCTACGTTGCGGTTTTTAGCCTCAATGATACGTCGTAAGCCACGCTCATCAATACGTCCTCTACCCGCTTCGAGCAGGGTACCCACGATGGCGCGCACCATATTTCGCAGAAAGCGGTCCGCAGTAATGGTAAAAACATACCGATGTTCTTCTTTCTGTTCCCATTGAGCTGATTTAATACTGCAGAGGTTGGTTTTCACATCGGTGTGCAGTTTACTGAAACTGGTAAAATCATTGTACTCCTTCAACACTTCACACAACGCATTCATCAGTTGTAAGTCGGGATGAAAGTGTATACGGCAGGTCAATCCATGCATGAAAGGATCTTTTCGGGTAACCACATGGTAACTGTAGGTACGTGAAAGGGCACTGAAACGGGCATGGGCATCGGGTTTCACAGGTTGTATACTGGAAACGGAGATATCTTTCGGAAGAAAATTATTGAGTTTATGGATCAGGTCAACGGACGAAAAGGCATCACCTTCCCAATCGAAATGGGCCACCATCCCACGGGCGTGCACACCCGCATCGGTTCTACCCGCTCCGGTTACGGCCACGCTATCACGCAGGATAACAGACAATGCGTCCTGCAACACCTGCTGCACACTTAAGCCATTCGGCTGAATCTGCCAACCCACATAATTACGGCCATTGTATGAAAGCGTCGCAAAAAAACGGGGCATATTTCTGGGATTATCCGTTTAACTCTTTCAACCTTATTTTGGTAAGAGCCTGCTTTGTATTCAGCGGAAAGTCGCCATCCATCATCCAGCCATAATAACCGGGCTCATTTTTGAGCACCTCCAATACCGGTTTACCCTTGTGTTTCCCGAAGTTGAACACCTCTACTCCCTCTTCGTTGAAGATGATCCTACCGGCAAAATCCACGTTATTGTTAAAGCTGGAATATTCTTTTGAGAGTATTTCAATGTCGTTTGTCAGGTCCGGGTACCGATCGAGTTGCGATTTCAATACTTCGTAGGTGGCAAAGGCATCGGCCTCGGCGGAATGGGCATTTTCCAGCTGTTTATTGCAATAGAAGGCGTAGGCTGCTTCCAGCGTACGTTGTTCTTTTTTATGAAAGATGATCTGCACATCCACAAACTTACGCTTACTCATGTCGAAATCCACGCCGGCACGGAGGAACTCTTCCGCGAGCATGGGCACATCGAAACGACTGGAATTAAATCCTGCCAGGTCACAGCCTTCCAGCTGATCGGCCAGCGAACGGGCCACCTGTTTGAAGGTAGGGCAATCTTTTACATCGTCATCCGTGATACCGTGAATGGCCGTTGCCTGCGGTGGTATGGGTATTCCGGGGTTAATACGTCTCGATTTAATTTCTTCTTTTCCATTTGGGTATACCTTCAGGAATGATATCTCCACAATGCGATCATGGGTAATGTTGATCCCGGTAGTCTCCAGATCAAAAAAGACCAGCGGATTTTTGAGATTTAATTGCATGCATGCACGGGTTAGTCATTCAACATCATTGGCATGAGCAACGTCAGCATATCTTCGTTTTCTTCCTTCTCAACCGGCAGGATAAGTCCCGCTCTCGAGGGATCAGAGAGTTCTATCCGCACGTCGGGTGAGGGAATATTATTGAGGATGTCAATGAGGAAGGCAGCTTTAAAACCGATGTTCATCACGTTGCCTTCGTAATTGCAGGGGATCATCTCCTCGGCGGCGGTAAGAAAATCGATATCCTGTGCCGACACCACGATCTTTTCTTCCGAAAGCTGTAGCTTCACGAGGCTGCTTGCCGGATTGGAAAAAACAGCCACGCGTTTGAGTGCATTGAGCAGGGCCAGCCGGTCGAGTGTAAGTGTATTGGGATTATTTTGAGGGATCACCGAATTATAGTTCGGATAGCGTCCTTCCACAAAGCGGCACACCATCTTGTATGAAGACATGTTAATATAAGCGTTGTTCTCGTCAAAAGTGATATCCACAGTGCCTGATTCTTTTGGGAGGAGTAATTTCAACAGGTTTGCCGGCTTTTTGGGTAAAATAAATGAAGACCGCCCGTCACCCTTTGCCTCGGTAGTGGTTACACGTACCAGCTTATGACCATCGGAAGCCACAAAGGTAACATCATCGGCAGTGATATCGAAATAGATTCCGTTCATTACGGGACGCAGCTCATCGTCAGCAGTTGCGAAAACCGTCCTGTTTATTCCCGAGAATAGTGTTTCTGCATCCATAGTCAGTTTCAGGGCAGAATCTTTCAGAACTTTCGGTTCAGGGTACTCATCACCCTTTAATCCCACGAAATTGTATTTTCCGTTATGATAATATATAAAAACCTCCAGCGTTTCATCGTTTATATCGAACGTAAGCGGCTGATCCGGCAATTCGCGCAGCGGATCGAGCAGATTTTTGGCGTTGATAGCCAGACTTCCCTCACCCTCGGCACCTCCCACTTCTACCAGCGTCTCCAATCTAGTTTCGCTGTCGGCTGCTGTTAAAGAGAGCATGTTATTCTTCAGATCCAGCAGAAAACAATCCAGAATAGGCAATGTGTTTTTGGAATTGATCACCCTGCCGATAGCCTGCAGGTGATTCAACAGTGTGGCGCTTGATACTACAAATTTCATGACGTTATATCTTTTTTTATTTCAATTAGCAAATATAGGAAATTATCTTGGAGTGCCGGTGGTTTTCAGGATATTTTTATCTCTAGTGCCGACGTCGGAAATATTTATTATTTCTTGTTTCTTGGATGATGCTCAATAATCTCCTGACGCAGAAAACTGCGATCGAGATGTGTATAAATCTCGGTGGTGGTTATTTTCTCATGCCCCAGCATCTCCTGAATTACTCTGATATTGGCGCCCCGTTCAAGCAGATGTGTCGCAAATGAATGACGAAAAACATGCGGGCTGATATTCTTTTTTATTCCGGCAGCTTCAGCGTATTGTTTGATATAATGAAAAACAGTTACCCTTGAGATGGCTTTACCTCTTGAACTGACAAAGACAATATCTTCATTCCCTTTTTTAATGCTAATCTGATTGCGGTAGTGCAACCAGTCTTTGATCTTCTGTATGGCGGTGTCCGATATAGGTACAAGCCGCTGCTTACTTCCCTTCCCTTCCACACGAATGAAGCCTTCCTCCGGAAAGAAATCGGAGAAACGAAGGCTGGTAAGTTCCGAAATACGTAAGCCACAGCTATAGAGTGTTTCTATGATGGCATAATTTCTAGTCCCCCCGGCAGTGGAGAGGTCTATAACCGCCAGTATCGCATCTACCTCTTCCAATGACAATACCAGGGGAAGTTTTAACCCTGTTTTTGGCGTCTCCAGCAATTCTGTAGGATCGTCACCGCGGTACTTTTCCAACTGTAAAAAACGGAAGAAAGATTTCAGACCCGAAATAATTCGGGCAGTGGAGCGGGGTGAAAGAGACTGGTCGTATATTGATGCCAGAAACTGCTCCAGATGCTCGCGACGAAGATCGATAACATTTATTTTCAACTCTGTACAAAAACCGACCAGCTTTTGCAGATCAGACATGTATGCCTCAATAGTGTTGGTTGACAGCCCTTTTTCCAGAAGAAGATACCGTTTGTACTTATCGGTTACCATTTGGAGTGTCATTTTTCGCCCTCTCCATCTCTGTTAAAAAATTCTCTACCTCCTCTACACTTGATCTCAACTTTTCAAGCAAAGTTGTTTCTTTCACTCCTGACCACTGATGATCATCATTCAGCTGACGCAGGAGACCAATCACCTCCTCATTGCCCATCATCTGAAAAAGAGGCAATAGCTTGTGCGCAATCTCGCGTGCCGTCTTCTCATCCTTTTCAGCAAAGGAATTTTGAAGCTTTTCCATGTTGACTATTGTCTCGCTGATAAACGACTTCAATATTCCTCTGGAAGCCTGTTTGTCGTCCCTTACAAAGTCGATCAACGCTCCTGCACCTTTAATGCGTGGTTTTACCGGATGAACAGGATAGCTTATCCCCGTTTTTCCCGATTTCACATACCTCCAGATGATGCTATAGAGATGCTCTGTTTCAAAAGGTTTGGAAAGGTAATCGGTAAAACCGGCAGCCTGCAATTCTGCAGCGGACATCTCCGATTCGGCTGAAAGCGCAATGACGGGCACTTCTTTTGTATTTTTGTTCACTCGGATTTTTTCGACGAGTGTAATCCCATCTATGTGTGGCATGCGGATATCCACGAAGACAATGTCGAACAAATTTTCACTCAGTTGCGATACCACCTTGCGAGGATTGGCCTCAATGACACAATGCATTCTTTCCTTTTGCAGCATCTCGGCAATCATATTCAACTGAATCAGATCATCATCTACCACAAGTACGGAGATACCTTCCAGATCAAACCCTGTCCCGACAATTTTATCATCTTCTTTTTGTGCAGGATGCAGGGGTAACTCCACAATAAACTCAGATCCTTTCTCTTTTTCCGAAATAAAAGATATGCTGCCTTGCAATGCATCCACAAAACCTTTTGTGATGGCTAATCCCAGACCACTGCCTTCCATATTGGCCGATTCAATGCCGGAATTATCCAGCCGGCTGAATTCCTGAAATATATACTGCCGGTCTGCCGGATCAATTCCTCTTCCGGTATCGGAAACTGAAAACAGGAGACTATCACCTCCTTCATCCTTTTTTACCATTGCAACAATGAGTACTTCTCCCACAGCCGTATATTTGACAGCGTTTGAAATAAGATTCCCCATGATCTGCCTCATCACGTAGGGGTCACCAAAAAAGATTTGTTCAGGGGATATTTTGTTGTCAACAACATAACTCAAATATTTCTGTTTTGCCAGTGGTCTGAAACTGTCCGCTGTTTCTTCCACGAGGGCATGCAGATGAATGTTGGACTCTGTAAGTTGCCATGTCCCTGCTTCAAGCTTATGATGATCGAGCAACATGGATACGAGTTGGAGGACATGTTCCCCGGAGTGTTTCATATTGCGGAGCCGGGGTTCATTTTCAGATTCACTTCCACCTCCTTCCATCAAATGAATATAACCCAGGATGGAACTCATCGGAGCTTTGATATCGTGAGAAATGGTAAGCATCAACTTCTCCCTCGAAGCCAAAAGTTGAGAAATACGGTTATGAGAGCTCTCCAGCTGTCTACGGTAACGCTGGCTTCTATTAATATCCACTAAAAAGAGAATGCCGAAAACTAATGCTATGAGTATGGCCAGACAGGAGACCACAAACATGGTACGCTGTGAACCGGCGAGAGCCTTTTCCTTATCGATTACCAACTGAAGGGACTTTTTCATTTCCGCCTGTTCTATACCTTTTAAAAGATCGTCGATACGTACGGTAAGCATGCGGTTGGTGAAATTCATTGTATCCAGCCTTTGGGTAAAAATGGCTTGGAGTGCCTTCTGTCGTGCAAGATCCAATTTTTCAGAATAACGTATCTTGTTAATGAGTGTGTCTACAATGACCTTGAATTCATGTTCGTTGACCACCGCTTTGTTGCTGATTACAACGGTTGAATCGGGTGAAGCAACAAATACATTGCGTACCCGATCGAGGAAGCCTTTGCGTTGTCCGGCTACTACAGTGGTGTCGGATTGACTACGCCGGGGTATGCGTAGATTATTTTTTTCCAGAAAATCTGAAACCTCTCTGTTCAATGCCCGCGGCACATAGCTACTCTCGGTACTGCTGGTAATCAGGGGGGCTCTGTTTAACGAGTCGAGTAATACGGCAACCGCCTCCAGATTCACTTTTTTTTCGTGGATAAGGAACTTTATCGTGTCAAGTGTAACAATACGCCCAGTGTCTTGGGAGTACTGTTTCAATTTGTTCAAGTTGCGGTTTATCTCCGGAACAACTGAATCATATTTGAGAAAATATTGCCGGGCACTTTCAGCCGTGAATAGATTTTGACCATTTTCTATCTCGTATAATTTCGAAAGTGTATTTCCCACAATCAGTAATTCGGTAATGTCTTCATTTTTAATTCTCTGATTTGAGAAGACCACCAGATTCCGATAAATGCCATAAAGTCCCAGTGCCATGACAATCACGACCAACAAATAGCCCGCGATCACAGTGAACTTTATTTTTGAAGATATTTCTTTTTGCATATAGGGCAAAAAAATTTAAGTAATCACATTGTATAATTTAATTTTATTGTACAGCGTTTTTCTGTCTATATTCAATATTGATGCTGCCATTGTTTTATTTCCTTTGGCAAGTCTCAGTGCCTCCACTATTTTTTCCTTCTCATAATTCTCCTTTCGAAGATTAAGCATCGGGTTAGGTACAACTGAACTACTCTCCTGCTTGGTAATATCTTTTTCGAACAAGCGTGATGCCATCTCGGCCGGCATATGTTTTCCTTCGGTCAGCAATGCAGCCTGTATGACACTGTTCTTAAGTTCCTGGATATTCTCCGGCCAGGCATAGTCATACATCTGTTTGTAAATAGCCTGATCAATGGTTTGTATTTGTTTATCGAGCGTCTGGTTGGCAAAATGGAGAAAATATGATACAAATGTATCTATTACCTGTTTTTTTCCCTTTATGGTGGGGAGGGTTGTGCTTCTCTCCTCGAGCAGGTGGAAAAGCTTGGGTATAAGTGACTTCTCCAATTCGCCAGTACTTTTCTCGGTACTCATAATTACCTGAGTATAGTTTTCGTCGCGTGATTGTTTCGTGAGGATGTTCAATAATTCATTCTGGAGATTGAGATCGAGTTGATCCACCTTTCTGATATATAGCAACCCGCCCCGTGCTTCAAAGAATTTCTCCATCAGGGGCGATACACCCTGTTCAGAATCAATGTACTGCCGGACACCATTTTTATTACTCAGCTGATCAGGATCCAGTTGGACCAGTGGTCTGGCAGGATGGATTCCCTTCTCGTAAATATACTTCACGGAAGAGACCTTTCCGGTGCCTCTGTCTCCAATCAACAGACGGTGTTCGTTATGTTCGGCTATTTGATCGAGCTGCCTGAAAAGTAGCTGATATTCCTTATCCGGAGGCAGGATAAAGTCATTTGAAAACCGTTTATTTTTGTTTCTGTATTCCTGTGTCTTAAATGCCTCCTCGATTTTTTTAAATAAATGCTCAGGCTCAATGGGTTTTGGAATATAGTCCGCTGCTCCTGCTTTCATTGACAAGACTGCCGACTCCACGTCGGCGTATCCGGTAATCATGATAACCACGATATCAGAATCATATTTTTTAACCCAGGATAAAAATGTAAGCCCGTCAGCATCGGGCATCCTTATATCTGTAAGGATGAGGTCGAAGGGTTGTTCTTTTACCATTTGTTTCGCATCGCTGGCACAAGTGGCTGTTTCAACAAGGAAGTCTCTTTTTACCAACCACGACTTTAACATCAGACAAACCGTTAAATTGTCATCAACAATTAATACGCTTTTATTCATTCCAAATTAATAAATAGATACCAAAGAGCATAGGTATCGTTATTTGTTTTTGTTCATTTCCTTTTCCAATTCTTTTGGTAATACTATTGCTACATATAAAAGAAAAACAGCCCCGGAGATCATGGCCAGCACCCATTCATTTCTTTGCCTGAACATAAGATATGTAGACACAAACATTAATACACAGGCAAAGAGTTGTATGTTGAACAGCCTTTTTCCGCGGATACTTTTGCCCGGATAAGGGCTGATAACCGTAATAACCGAAAATAGTGCTACTGACAGGCCCATGAGCCAGGGTGCAATTTCCGGTAAAAACAGGAAAATTATCGCCGATAACAAAATACAGATGGCGGAAATGCGTAGTAATATATCCTTCGTATTTCTCATTAACATTACTTATTCAATCGATAATAAAGACGTCCTCGCCTTCTTTCTTCATGAGAAAATTCTCACGGGCAAACTTTTCAAGGTCTTCCTTATTTGATTGAAGTTCGTTTAATTTTTCCTTATCTATGTTGGTTTGATTACGATAGAATTCAATTTGAGATTCAAGGTTTCTGATCCGTGTTTCGTAACGAATCCTCTTTGTCACACTACTGTCGCTAAAAAAAAACAACATCACTACCAACACAAGAAGCACGATGATCTGTGTGACGGTAAGTCCCAGTATTCTTTTGGATGTGAATGCTTTCATTTTTTCTTTCATTCCTGACAAGTTCCAACCCGGTTAGAACTTTATGATACAAATGTACCTTTTTTTTTCGTATTACATTCAACTTTTCAAATATTCACCCAAAAATATCCAATCTGCTCGTTGGGCATATTAAACAAAATAAAGTATCTTTACGCTGTAGTTAAGAAAATAAATAGTTGTAGTGCATCCATTATGAAGAAAGTCATACTGTCAGCCCTTCTGGGTATATTTTCCCTCTCTTTAACTTTTCCATGTACGAATCTTCTTGTAGGAAAAAAAGCATCCACCGACGGATCCACGTTCATTTCCTATGCAGCTGACTCATATGGGTTGTACGGGGAACTGTATCACTGGCCTGCAAAACAATATCGTCCCGGCGAAAAACTCAAGGTTTACGAGTGGGATACCGGAAAGTACCTCGGTGAAATTCCACAGGCACTGCAAACCTTCAACGTTGCCGGTAACATGAATGAACATCAGCTGGCTATCGGAGAGACCACCTTTGGCGGACGTGAAGAGTTAGTCGACTCTACCGCCATCATGGACTACGGGAGCCTCATTTACATTACGCTGCAACGGGCCAGAAATGCCCGTGAGGCAATCACCGTCATGACACAGCTTGTAAAGGATTATGGATATTACAGCTCCGGCGAGTCCTTTTCAATTGCAGATCCCAATGAGGTGTGGATAATGGAAATGATTGGCAAAGGCCCAGAAAATAAAGGAGCTGTATGGGTTGCCGTGCGCATTCCGGACGATTGTGTCTCGGCACATGCCAACCAGGCCCGCATACAGCAGTTTCCGCTGGATGACCCTATCAACTGCCTCTACGCTCCCGATGTGATCTCCTTTGCCCGAGAGAAGGGATATTTTACAGGCAACGACGCCCAATTCAGTTTTGCTGAAGCTTATGCCCCATTGGATTTTGGTGCATTGCGTTTCTGTGAAGCCCGTGTCTGGTCGTTCTTCAATAAGGTAAACAGTGACATGGCCCGCTATGTGACCTATGCCCAGGGAAAGACAACCGATCCCATGCCCTTGTATATCAAACCGGACCGGAAATTGAGCCTGCACGATATCCAGCAACAGATGCGGGATCACTATGAAGGCACGGAGCTCGACTGGCGCTTCGACGTGGGTGCAGGTCCCTTTAATTCTCCCTATCGATGGTCTCCTCTTACTTTTGAGGTAGATTCGGTAGAATATTGCAACGAGCGGCCTACAGCCACCCAGCAGACAGGATTCTCCTTTGTAGCGCAAATGCGCGAATGGTTTCCCGATGAGATTGGTGGCATACTTTGGTTTGGCTTGGACGATGCTGCGCAGACAGTCTATTATCCCATCTACTGCGGACATACTGAAGTACCCCTGGAAATGGCACAGGGGAACGGGGATCTGCTAACTTTCTCCTGGACTTCTGCCTTCTGGATCCACAACTGGGTATCCAACATGGTCTACAGCCGCTACAGCGATATGAGTACAGACATGAAGAAAATACAATCGGCACTCGAGGAAAGTTATAGAACCTCTCAGCCTGTGGTGGAGGAGCAGGCAATGACACTTTATACAAAATCCAGGTCCGAAGCAATACACTACCTTACCCAATATTCCAACCGCCTGGTAAAGGAGGGTGTGCAAGAATGGAAGAAGCTGGGTGAATATCTGATGGTAAAATATATTGACGGGGTAGTCAAAAAAGAAGAAAACGGAACGTTTAAAAGGAATCCTTACGGACAACCGGAATTTCCTTCCCGTCCCGGGTATTCCAATGAATACTACAAAAAAATTGTTGAACAAACCGGAGATAAATACAAAGTTCAAACAATAGAATAACTGATATAAAAACAGAATACTCATCATTATGGAAGAAGAAACATTACTGGCATTTGTAACAGAAAAAGCACAGTCTTGGATTAAAGGAAATTACAATGCTGCCACGAAAGAAGAAGTGCAGCAGATGCTCGATAGCGATGACAAATCAAAGCTTGTCGATGCTTTTTACAAAGATCTGGAATTTGGTACCGGCGGCTTACGGGGTATAATGGGTGCCGGTAGCAACAGAATGAATATTTATACGGTAGGATCCGCCACACAGGGGCTCTCCAATTACCTGTTGAAGGAATTTGCAGATGTGAAAGAGATAAAGGTTGTGATCGGGCATGACTGTCGCAACAACAGTCGCAAATTCGCGGAAATATCGGCCGACATCTTTAGTGCCAACGGCATTAAGGTTTATCTCTATGAAGACCTTCGTCCCACTCCTGAGATATCTTATGCCATCAGAAAGCTGGGCTGCCAGAGTGGAATCATGATTACTGCCTCACACAATCCGAAAGAGTATAACGGCTACAAAGCATACTGGAACGACGGTGCACAAGTGTTGGGACCCCACGACAAAAACATCATTGCAGAGGTGAATCGCATTACGTCGGTCGATCATATCCGTTTCAAAGGTAACAACAAACTGATCGAGATCATCGGCAAAGACATGGACAGAGCGTTCATCGACGAAGTCCGCAAGCTGGTACTCTCACCTGAAGCCATCGGCCACCAACACGATTTGAAGATCGTATATACGCCGATTCACGGTACGGGCATCACCCTTGTTCCGGATGCCTTGAAGGCAATCGGTTTTACCAATATCATTCATGTTCCGGAACAGGATGTGATCAGCGGCGACTTTCCCACTGTGGTCTCTCCAAATCCCGAAGAGCCTGCCGCACTGGATCTGGCCATAAAGAAGGCGATGGAAACAGATGCAGAACTGGTGATGGCGACCGATCCCGATGGCGACCGCATTGGCACGGCCATTCGTGACAATGAAGGCAATTTCATGCTTGTCAACGGTAACCAAACCATGCTCCTGTGTCTTTACTATTTGATGAACAGAAGAGAGGAACTGGGATTGCTTACAGGCAGGGAGTATGTGGTAAAAACCATTGTCACTACCGAACTGGTGAAAGATATTGCCAAAAAGAAGGGAATTGAGTTGTTCGACTGCTACACCGGTTTCAAATGGATTGCCGAAATAATACGAAAAAACGAAGGAGTAAAGAAGTATATCGGCGGTGGTGAAGAGAGTTATGGGTTTCTTGCAGGTGACTTTGTACGCGATAAAGATGCTGTGTCAGCCTGTGCTTTATTTGCAGAAATCGCTGCGTGGGCCAAAGACCACGGGAGAACCATATATCAGCTCCTCGAAGAGATATATCTTGAATACGGATATTCAAAGGAGGTGGGTATCTCACTGGTACGTAAGGGAAAAGAGGGTGCCGACGAGATAGAGACGATGATGAAAAAGTTCCGTACACACCCGATGACATCACTGGGTGGATCACCTGTTACGCTGATCAAGGATTTTGCAAAGCTGGAGGCGGCAGATTATGTCCGTAACGAACAGATTGCACTGGAAATGCCTACTACATCGAATGTTATTCAGTACTTCACCGAGGAAGGTACCAAATTATCCATCCGCCCCTCAGGTACAGAGCCCAAGATCAAATTCTATATTGAAGTAAGAGGAGCGGTGAAGTCACGTGAAGAGCTACCGCAGGCAGAAGCTGAAGCCAACTTGAAAATAAATGCAATACGTCAGGAACTGGGTATCTGACTTCTGCTGACTAATTCCAACAATTGATGACCATCGCCCAATGAAGGTCGCGTAAAACTACAATATGAAAACAAAACTAACAATAGCGTTGGTAGCTCACGACCACCGTAAATCGGATATGGTGGAGTGGGTTGTATACAACTCCGACTTCCTGTCGGAACATCACCTTGTTTGCACCGGAACCACGGGCAGCCTGGTTCGTGATGCACTGAACAATGAAGGAGTATACCCCTCATTTACCATTATGAACTCAGGTCCCATGGGAGGTGACGCCGAGATTGCGGCCATGGTGGTGCGCAAAGAAATTGACCTGGCCGTATTTTTAATAGACGACCTGAACCCGCAGCCTCACGAGGCAGACATCATGATGTTGCTTCGTCAGTGCCGGGTACACAATGTACCCATTGCCTGTAACCGTTACAGTGCCGACCTGATGATCACCAGTAACCTGTGGGATGATGACAACTATGTTCCTTCTCCTCCCCGTTATGAAGAATTCGACAGGAAGAAGATGGGTTTCTAGAACCAATACAAGATCAATAATGAACCCCTCACCGGCAAATCGCTGCCAATGAGGGGCTCATTGTTTAAACAAGTTGCGTTAATCAACCAAGTTCAATTCTTTCACCACGTGGGTTGCGTCCATTACTTTGTCAATCACGTACAGGACGAAGCGGATATCCACACTTATCATGCGCTGCATATCGTTTTCAAAGAGGATATCACCACTCAGCGACTCCCAGTTACCATCGAATGCCAGCCCTATAAGCTCGGCTTTTCCATTCAGTACCGGGCTTCCCGAGTTACCACCGGTAATATCGTTGTTCGACAAGAAGTTGATTCGCATAATTCCCTCTCTGTCGGCATAACGGCCGAAATCTCCACCGCGGATAGCGTCCAGGATATACTCCTGCACGTTGAACTCGGGATCACCAGGCACCTGTTTTTCAAGGATACCGTTTGAAGTACTGTAATAGTCGTACCATACTGCATCGCGTGGCCTGTAACCCTGTACTGTTCCATAACTCATTCGTTGCGTGAAATTGGCATCGGGATAAAAGTTTTTGTCCGGATTCATCTCCATAAGGGCTGCCATCAGTTCCCGTTCACCTTTCAGCATCTTTTCATAGAAGGGCATCATCAGTTCCGACAGTTCATAACCCATGTCGGTTGTCGATAATGCCAGTTCCATGGCCGGATCTTTTGTAAGGAGTTGCGTATCGGCTGTCTTCAACAGTTCCAGGAGCTTCTCCAACGACGTGAACTGTGAGTGGGTAAAGAGCCAGTCGGCATATGCTTCATAGTCACCGTCGAAAAGAGAGTCAATCTTTTGGTAGATGTCAGGATGGTATTGCTGCGGCACACGTCCGGCATAAAGTCTCATTAATACCGGCAGCACTTTTTTATCCAGTGCCGGTTCATAGTTCTTATAGGATTCAATGAGCCGTTCATTGATGAATGCCTGTTTGTCTTCTTCGGTACCTTCCGTATCGAAACGAAGGATGGTATTGGCAAACTGGATTAGCTCAATACCATTATTGAATGTTTCCAAAAAATAGGTGGTGTAGCGTGCCAGCTCATTGGAGCCGGTGTAAGCAGCTTCCAGTGTGGCAAGGGTACTGTCATATCTGGTCTCATGTGCAGGACTGCTTTGAATCCATCTTTTCAGTCGTGCTTCAAGTTTTTCTTTTTCGGGCAATACACCCAGGTTATTCAATGCCTCATTCATACCCATCGCGTTTTTCCAGTAGTTTGAGCTCCCGGCAAACTTACTGGCATATTTGATGCGGATAGTATCATTCCCGGCCATGGCAGCCCGCCAAATATCCTGTTTTGCCCCACGCACTTCTATGCGTGGTTTATTTTCAGATTCCATCTGTTGGCGGATACCCCATGAAGACATGTACCGTTGTGTGCTGCCGGGATAACCCACCGTCATACTGTAGTCACCCTCTTTCACACCGGCCAATGACACAGGGACCACATATTTGGGTTTATAGGGTACATTACTTTCACTGTAATTCGCAGGCTTGTTATCCTTGCCGGCATAGACCCGGAAAACAGAGAAGTCTCCCGTATGTCGCGGCCACATCCAGTTGTCGGTATCTCCCCCAAACTTGCCTACTGAGGAAGGGGGTGCCACCACCAGCCGCACATCGCGAAACTGATCGTAAAGTACCACGTAATATTTGTTTCGGGCATAGAATGGCACTATCCTCGCGCTGGTAAAAGGATCATTTTCATAGGCTTCTATCAGCTTGCCGGAAAGTGAATCGATGACGAGCTCACGTTGTACTTCACTGAGTACCATGGGAACGTGGGGTATAATCTGATCTGTTACATCCACCATCGAGCGAAGAAAGGAGACAGTGAGTCCATCGGCATAAAGTTCATCAGTCCCTTTTTTGGCAGCGAAGCCATCTTTCAGGTAGTCGTGGTTTACAGCACTCAACTTCTGAATAGCTCCGTAGCCGCAGTGATGATTGGTAAAAATTAACCCTTTGTCCGATACTACCACACCGGAGCATCCTCCACCAAAGATAACCACGGCATCTTTGAGGGATCTCTTTTGTTCGCTATAAAGATAATTGACCGGAAAAGTAAATCCAAGCTCTTCCATGCGGGCCACACTCTCCTTGTCCAATTCCCTAAGCAGCCACATACCTTCGTCGGCATTTGCTGCAAACAGTGCATACAACATGGCGAGTGATAGAAACAGTTTTCTCATATAGTTTTGAATAAATTAGTCATCAGCTGTCAAGCCTTCAGGAACAATCATTGCAGCTTCAGCGGTCAGCTTTACCTCACGGCACATGGCGCGTCATTTGAAATATCTCCCTATCAGCGGCCAGTGCCGCAAAGGTAACTCCTTTTTTATGACCACCACAAGATAAATCAGGATTAAAGTCGTATTTATCCCCAACCTGAGCCATAAAAAGTTCACATTCATATATGTGATTGTGATTCCCTCAAAAAGGATCATCGAAAGCAGGAAGAACAATCCTGCTGATCTCAGATTGTAGGGAATGGGATAATTTCTCTGTCCCAGAAAGTAGGAAATCACCATCATGGCCAGGTTGGCGATGAAAGATGCCCACGCACAGGCCATATAGCCATAACGGGGAATAAACATAATATTTATAAAGATGGTGATTGCAAAGCCTATGAGTGACATATAGGCTCCCCAACGGGTCTGGTCTGTCAGCTTATACCACAGGGAAAGATTGAAGTATATTCCAAAGAAGAGTTCTCCCATCAGCACAATGGGCACCACCTTCAATCCCTCGTGATATGAAGCGGGAATCATGTATTTAATGACATCGATATAACCGGTGGTCACCAGGAAAATAAGCAATCCGAAGACAATGAAATAGCGGGTGGCGTCACTGAACGACTGCCGGTCACCGGTCGCCCCCTTACCCCGTGCAAAGATAAATGGTTCAAAAGCATACCGGAATGCCTGGGTAAACATCACCATGATGATGGCAATCTTGAAGTTCTGTCCGTAAATACCCAGTTCGGTATAAGCATTTGCCTTGTCGGGGTATAACCAGGGAAAGATGATCTTGTCCGCCGTCTGGTTCAGGATGCCGGCAACGCCCAATATCAATATGGGAAACGAGTATTTCAACATATTACGAAGCAGCACTTTGTCGAAAGTAAACCTGATGCGCAACTCCGGCGAGACCATCAGAAACTGGACAACCGAAGCGGCAAGGTTTGAAATCAAAATATAATCCACCCCCTTGTTTATGTCGAACCAGGCGAAAACTTCCGGGAAGAGGGCCTGCAAGCGGGGACAAACCAGGAAGAAGAAAAGGTTGAACAGAATAGTCAGCACCACATTGACAACCCTGATCATGGCGAACCGTACCGGCCTCTTTTTAAACCTCAGGTTAGCAAAAGGGATGGCACCCAGCACATCTATGCAGAGGATAATCACCAGCAACAGCAGATAATGCGGCTTCATTGCTATGCCTCCCAGCACAAACGCCAGCGGCTTCAGAAAGAGGAATGTCAGAATAAAGAATATGGTGGTTGTCGTGGCAATGGAGAGAAAAGTAGTGGAGAAAACCCGGGAAGGCTCCTTTTCTTTGTTGGCATACCGAAAAAAGCCCGTTTCCATGCCATAGGTCAGAATTACCTGCAGGAGTGCCACCCAGGCATAGAAATTTGTCAGCACACCTATATCAGAGATCTTTGGCAAGGCAAATGCCCAATAGAGAGAGAGCAGCCAGCTGAGCAGTTTAGGCAAAACACTACCTATGCCATAAAAGAAGGTCTCTTTCGCCAATGTTTTCATTCCTCCTGCCATGTTTACCCGAATAAGTTAGAAGATTGATTGTTCATTCCGGGAACAAAAATACAATTTTTCCACCAAGTGTTAACCAAAAGATCGCCTCATTATTTATCTTTAATCATTGGTAAGGGTAAAATATCGAAAAAAACCGTTTACTTTGCAGGTTGAAAATAAGTAAAGAGTTTTATCAATCGGACAATGCATTCACACAGCCGCATTATTGGCTGCAGGTTGCATTTTTGAAATTATGGCATTACAGGAAGAGATTTTTAAAAAGCTGGTATCGCATAGTAAAGAGTACGGGTACGTATTCCCTTCGAGTGAAATCTACGATGGTTTGGGCGCCGTGTACGACTACGGGCAGATGGGCGTGGAGCTCAAGAACAACATAAAAAAGTACTGGTGGGACAGCATGGTGCTGTTGCATGAGAATGTGGTGGGAATTGATTCCGCCATCTTTATGCATCCTACCATCTGGAAGGCATCGGGACATGTGGATGCCTTCAACGATCCGCTGATCGACAACAAGGACAGCAAGAAACGCTATCGTGCCGATGTGCTGATCGAAGATCATCTGGCCAAACTGGACGATAAGATCGAAAAAGAAATACAGAAAGCAGCAAAACGTTTTGGAGAATCGTTCAACGAAACCATGTTTCGCGCAACCAATCCCCGTGTGCTGGAACAACAGCAAAAGCGGGATGAAATACACGGCCGCTTTGCAAAGGCCCTGAACGACAACAACCTGGATGAACTCAGGCAGATTATAGTGGACTGCGAAATTGTTTGTCCCGTCAGCGGTACTCGTAACTGGACCGAGGTACGACAGTTCAATCTGATGTTTGCCACTGAGATGGGTTCCACCTCAGACGGGGCCATGAAGGTCTATTTAAGACCTGAAACAGCACAGGGAATTTTTGTCAATTTCCTCAATGTACAAAAGACCGGACGCATGAAAATTCCTTTCGGAATTGCACAGATAGGGAAAGCTTTTCGTAACGAGATCGTAGCCCGCCAGTTCATCTTCCGCATGCGCGAATTTGAACAGATGGAGATGCAGTTCTTTGTGGCACCGGGTGAAGAGTTACAGTGGTTTGAACACTGGAAGGCTTTTCGTATGAAGTGGCATCAGTCTTTGGGATTTGGTGCAGAGAAGTATCGCTTTCACGACCATGACAAGCTGGCCCACTATGCAAATGCCGCGACCGATATTGAGTTTGAGATGCCATTCGGCTTCAAGGAGGTGGAGGGTATTCATTCCCGCACCGACTTCGATCTGAGTCAGCACGAAAAATATTCCGGCAAGAAGATGCAGTATTTCGATCCGGAACAAAACAGATCATACGTACCCTTCGTTGTGGAAACCTCCATAGGCGTGGACAGAATGTTTCTCTCCGTTTTGGCGGCCTCCTACGAGGAAGAAACGCTGGAGGGAGGGGAGGTACGTGTATTGCTGAAGCTTCCCCCGGCCCTTGCACCGGTGAAACTTGCCATTTTGCCACTGGTGAAAAAAGACGGCCTCGCAGAAAAAGCCCGTGAAATCATGGACGAACTGAAATTCAGCTTCACATGCCAGTACGATGAAAAAGACAGCATTGGTAAGCGCTATCGACGTCAGGATGCTATTGGCACACCTTTCTGTGCCACCATCGATCATCAAACGCTGGAGGACAACACCGTTACCATCCGTTATCGTGATACAATGGAACAGGAAAGGGTCTCAATCGATTCATTACAACGCACCATCACTGATAAGGTCGACATGAAACATTTACTCAAACAATTATCAGCATAAAAACATGAAGAGATATCCTGCATTATTATTCACTTTTCTTATGGCTCTTCTGTTTGCGTCATGCGACAAAACAGAAACGTTCGATGACCAGTGGAAACTTGACAACGAGGCACAGTTTGCCGCTATAGCAGCCGATCCGGCATATACGAAGATCAATTCTCAATCTGGTAAAGGCTTTGTAATGTACAAAAAGATCCAGTCGAGTAATGGAGAAACGCCCTATTTTACAGACAAGGTAAAGGTTCTTTATACCGGCTGGTATAAGAATATCTGGTCGATGCCCGATATTTATACCGACAATAAAGATAACATCATTTACAACAAAGTAATCTTTGATTCTACTGAAAACAACAATATTCCAAGAACATTTTCCGTGAATGGTGTCGTGGACGGTTTTTCCACTGCCTTACAAAATATGCGCGTGGGCGACAAGTGGGAAGTATGGATGCCCTGGAAGCTAGCATACGGAGAGAGTGGAAACAATACTATTGCGGGTTATACAACACTTGTCTTTGAAATTGAACTGGTCGATATTTTGTAGATTGCCCGGAAGGCACCCGCGGCGTCATCACGTTTATAAACCCTGCAAGAATTGTTCAATGGCACCCCTCACTTGCGGGCGGGTGCCATTGAATTTATTTATCATCACGGCAAAGGCATATTTTTTGTTGCCGTCAACAAGATACCCTGCATAACACTGTACTCCGCCAATGCTGCCACTCTTGGCAACGACTTTACCGCTATACCGGGTATTTCCCATAAAGTTTTTGAGTGTACCCTCCCGCCCTGCCTTGGGCAATGAGCTGAAAAAAGAGGATGCATTTTCGCTTGTGTTATACATATAGACCAGCAGCTGCGTGAGAAAAGAGGGACTCACTGCGTTTTGCGGCGACAGTCCATTTCCGTCGTGCATCCGTAATGATGTGACAGGTATTCCCTTGTTGTTCCACAAATCCATTGCATACGTCACACCCGCCTCCAGTGCATCTTCATAAATATCCTTTTTGCTCTTTCTCCCGAGTGTACGGATCAGATGTTCAGCGTAATGGTTGTTACTCTCCACGTTTACTTCGCGGATAATTTCTTTGAGCGGTGGTGAAACATGTGTGCAAAGCACCTGGCCTGCCCTGTAAGGCTGTCTTTTTTCAGGAGTACAGTACCCTGCCAGATAATCCCTCCGAGCCGTTTCCACTTTTCCAATCTTTATGTCGGCCTGTTTCAGATAGTAAGACAACGTTTCCCCCAGCATCAACCCCGGATCGGGAATGTCGCCTTTAATGCTGAATTCTGTTCTTCCAGCCGGTATATTCCCTCTCACGGCCCTTTCATAAGAGAAAGGGATACCATAAATGTAGCCGTTATCGCTTCCCGTATTGTTCAATGTCAATTCATTCTGAAAAGTAAGTCCCTTTATTTGTGGTTCCGTACGGAGTATTCGCGGACAGCTGTCTCTGTCAGTCGTATTAAAAAAGAGACGATAACTATTATCGAACACACTGATACCATATGCCCCCGCGGCGTAATAATTGCCCATGTCGATCCAGGTCCATTCCGGCGAAATACCATTGTATCCAAACAAGTTGTCCACTACATAAAGTGAATATTCCTTACCCGGCGGAAGTGTTTTTTTCAGAGTGTGGGCCGTAGTGATAAAAAAGATGTTCGGATTGCCATGGAAAGCCTCACTGGCCAGGGTAGGATCACCCGAACCAATTATCAGGATGCGGGAGGAATCCTCCGCATCGAGCGCCACATCAGTTTTGTAACGATAATTTTCGCCCAATGCTTCCAGCGCTGTAGCCGTGGTGATTAGTTTTAACACCGATGCAGGGGTAAGCGATTTCTCGGCATCATATTCCATCACCGTTTTGCCTGTCGTCATATCCACCACGGAAACACCCACCGAGGCATGTTTCAGGGCAGGATGACCGATAAACTTCTGCAATGCCGTCTGGGGATAGCCAAGGCTCGCGAATAAAAGGAAAACAACAAAAATGAGATTCTTTTGCATCGGGAAATATCTTTTGTTTTGGACAAATATAGAAGATATTCCCTTTGAGAAACGCATCAATCTACTCTTTTAACAGTTCGTCGGTCCTCACCAGCCGGTATCCTCTGCTTTTTAACTCTTTCATCGAATTTCCATTTTCTTGCATAGAGGAACATCTGTTCCAGAAACTCCCGAAAAGCTTGTTTGCCGGACCCACACGTTCGTTTACTGCAATTAATGCTTCCGACCGGGAAAGAATATCCGGATAATCAGGTAAAATTGATGGTACATCCCAGACAAATTATTAGTGTAATTTACAAGTATCCTGGCAACTCTCTGAACAGACTTTGCGGTGATAAGAATTACATCAAAATGGCCGTTGACATCTGTACAGTTCCTTGTCCGGGTCCTTTAATCCAAATTGATGTACCGATGACCGGGTCACCCGTTTCGTCCGACACATTACCCGTTACGCGTTCCTGGGCAAGCATTGTTTCCATGCCTAGAAGAAGCACGAATAATTGAATAGAGATTTCTTTTCATACATTCATTGTTAGATATTATATAAGTCAACACAGAAAAATAAACAACTCGTTTATATAATATTTTCAAGAATACCCTCAAAAAATGAGGCTGACTTAAAAAATCAAGTCAGCCCTCATTTACAAATAAATCTTTAAAAATTAGAATTTGTAGCCCACGGAAAGATAAGCGTTTTGGTTTTTGATGTCTCCGTTACTGGTTCTGGAGATGTTTACCAAACCCATGTCCCAGCCCAGATCAAAAAGGATCGGACCAAACTCTGCACCAACACCCAATCCTAAGCCGGCGTCGAAAGGCTTATACTGGGCCCGACCATCCCCGAATATATTATCTACATCCCATTCGGCATTGATATTACCGACCGATGCTTTTCTGCTGCCACCTACACCGTATGCGACATATGGACCACCATGAAATACAATGCGTGTACCGGGAGTAACATCCATCTTGTAAGCGTAATGTACGGGAAGCTGCAAATACATCAGGTTTTCGGAGTACTTGGCATTCCAGTCTGCGTCTTCGGTTTTAAGACCCTTGGTAGTAAAAAACAGACCAGTCTGTAGAGCCGAACCGGGTACGAATTCGTATTCGGCAGCCAAACCTACGTGAAAGCCTATTTTTACATTTTTTTCATTTAGTTCGTCCCCATAATAATTGGACATGTTTACACCACCCTTGATGCCTAAGTTTACCTGAGCACTTGCGCCTGCAACAATAACAAGCATTGCCATAAGTGCCATTAATCTAATTCTTTTCATAATACAATAATTAGTTTGTTTGAAAATTAAGCTATGGATATAGAATATCCGAGACTCACATTAAAACAGTTTTGCAGTGTATTTGTTCGAATAGTACCTTACAAAAATTAATAATAGACGAGTTCGAAAGGCATGGCAGCAAAAATCTCCCGGGCCACCTCCTTCACCTGCTTCGATGTCACTATGTCGATCCTGGAAAAGAGATCCTCTAGCGGCATATAACGATTAAAATGCAGGTATTGCTTCGCCATGGAAAGTGCGCTGTTTTCGTGGTTTTCTGCAGCAATGCCCATTTGCCCCTTCCACTGTTTTTTAGCCAGGGCAAGTTGCATGGGAGTTAGCTCCGTCTCCTTTATTTTATCGATCTCGCGCGCAATCAGCCGGACGCATTTATCTTTATATTTCGGATCACAGGCAAAATAAACGGAGAACAAACCGTTATCGGAATAGAGCGTCACGTTCGACTCCACGTGGTAAGCCAGCCCGTGCTTCTCCCGTAACGAAGCATTGAAGCGGCTGTTCAGGCTTTCTCCACCAAGGATGTTATTCAACATAAACAGGGCATATTTTTGAGGATGGTGCATGGAAAATGTGCTACATCCCAACATGACATGTGTTTGCGTCGTATTTTTATCCACCTTCTCCCTATGCGGCACAAAGTGGCCGGGGGGAGTTCGCCTTTTCTGCGGTATTGCCTCTTGCGTCATGCAAAAATACTTTTCCACCTGCCGGATCACTTTTTCGAATGCTGTTTTTCCAAAAGAGAAGAAAACCATCTCCGAGGGCTGATACTGCCTCTGCATGAAAGACAGGATACGTTCCCTGCTGAAAGAGTGCAGCGCCTCCGGTTCACCCAGTATGTAATGTCCCATCTCGTGCCCTTTATAGAGCATATTTTCAAAATCATCATAGATAAGCTCCGAAGGAGAATCGCGATAAGAGTTGATCTCGTCAAGAATAACTTCCCTTTCCCGTTCAATCTGATTGGGCGAAAAGACAGAGTGAAACAGGATATCTCCCAGCAATTCCGTAGCACGGGAAAAATACTCCTCCAGAAAGGTAGCGTAAAAAAAGGTTTCTTCCTTTGTGGTATATGCATTCAGCTCTCCCCCCACATTCTCCATCCGGCTGGCAATATGATGTGCTTTTCGCCTTTCGGTACCCTTAAAGAGCATGTGCTCCACAAAATGCGCCATTCCAAACTCATCGGAATATTCGTCGCGGCTACCCGCGTTTACTACGATGCCGCAATAGGATATTCCGGACGCAAAAGAACGATGGATAATACGAAGGCCGTTCGATAATGTATGAGTATGTATCATATGCTTTCCTTTCTGTATTACCGCTGCATGTATTTGGATTTCTGTGCCGGGGACAATCGTTCGATGGAATAGCGCAACATTGTCCGGGGCATCACCGAATAGTATCGGTCAAGAAAACCGGTGAGTATCATCTCATCCCGCTTACCGGCTTCTCTGAGCATCCAGCCACACGCCTTGTGTATCAAATCGTGTGTATGTGTCAGAAATAATTCACACAATCTCAGTGTATCCGTAAAATCATTGTTACGAATAAAAGCCATCGTGGAGACCACCGCAATGCGTTGCTCCCATAAAAGGCCGCTTTGCGCCAGTGTATATAATAATGTACGGTCTTGCCTTTCTTTGAGCCACTCACCAATGATTTGACAGCACGACAGGTCCACCAGGTCCCAGTTGTTGACTCGATGGGTGTGGGAAAGATAGAAATCGACGATCTCCCCCCGTTTAAGTTCACTGGCTCTCTGAAATTGTGCTGACAGGATAATCAACGCACACAGGCGGCATTCGTGAAATTCATCATTCAATAGTTTCTCCAGCTCTGCGAACGACGTTTCCTTGCAGGTCCCTGCCACGCCACGTGTTTCGGGAACAGTGCAACCAATAAATTTATCTCCTTCTCCGTATTGTCCTTTTCCTGTCTTGAAGAAATACCTCGAATGCTCTGCTTTTTCAGTATTTCCAAAAGCAAGAAGTCGCTGTTTTATTTTCTCTGCAGTCATCATCTTCACAAATCAGTTAACCCGCGATACCGGAAAGATACCTTCATAGAAGCCTACTATGTTCCGGGACATTTCTATCGACATGTTTATACGGTCTTCCATTGTTTTGGTTCCTGCATGGGGTGTCAGGATCACATTGTCAAGTGTCAGAAGTTCCGGAAATATATATGGCTCATTTTCGAATACATCGAGTGCGGCAGCCCATATTCTTTTCTCTTTCAAGGCTTGTGCCAATGCTCTCTCGTCCACCATATCTCCCCGTGCCGTGTTGATGAATACCGCTGTAGGTTTCATCATATACAGCTCCCTCTTCCCGATCATGTGATGGGTCTCCTTTGTGGAAGGAGCATTCAGAGAAATATAATCGGCAGTACGTAGCAAATTGTCGAGAGAGACATAATTTGCATTATAAAGCTCTTCAATTTCCCTGCTCAGCCTGTTTCTGTTGTGGTAGATGATGTCCATTCCCGAAGCCACGGCACGACGTGCCAGGGCTTGGCCAATCCGCCCCATTCCAATAATTCCCAACGTTTTGCCGTATACAGGCAATCCTGCTTCAGCATAGGCACCCCAACTCACTCCTTCCGGCATTCGCAACTTCCTGTCGTAATAACTGATGCGCCGTCCAGACGCCATCAGGAGGCCAAAAGCAAACTCTGCTGTTGGTTCCCGGGTGGAGTCGGGAATGTTGGTGACAACAATTCCTTTTTGGGTAGCGTAGTCCACATCGATATTGTTAAAGCCCACACCCCAGTTGGAAATAAGTTCCAGCCTCGCGCCTCGTTCCATGATTTCTTTGTCGGTATAAAAACTGAAACTGGGAACAAGTACCTCAAAATCGGGAATCATTGCCAGCACTTCCTCCCTGGAAAAACTGGATTTCCCTGTCGGGAGGGTCACCTCATACTTCCCTGCCAGCTCTTGCAACCCCTCCGGCTTTAACCGGTATGCGATCAATACTTTCTTCATATGCGACTGTTTTGTTGATATACACTGTGGCAACGAATCATTTAAATGTCTGTTTTAACGGGTGAACGGCAGGATTTGTTTAAAGATGGTTACCCCGGGGTACTGTCATAACTATGGTATAAACAGAAAAAACGAGCCATGAGACCCGTTTTCCGCTCTTCAGGTTGGACTTGAACCAACGACCCTCTGATTAACAGTCAGATGCTCTAACCGACTGAGCTACTGAAGAATACTCCTTAATTTTGAGTTGCTCTTCCTCTTGGACTTGAACCAAGGACCCTCTGATTAACAGTCAGATGCTCTAACCGACTGAGCTAAGGAAGAATATTCTGAATGCCGAAAAGCGATGCAAAAGTAGTATATTTTTCCGAATAAACCAATAACAGATAAAAAAAAACAAGCGAACGGTATAATCTGTTTCTACAAAAGTGAGATAACCTGTCTTCTTGCATCCGCATCATTCTCCGAGAGATTAATCCAATGAATTTCCTTGTCTTTTCTAAACCAGCTAAGTTGTTTGCGGGCATAGTTGCGGGAGTGTTGTTTTATTTTGTCGATAGCAATTTCAAGTGGATACTTACCATCGAAATAATCAAAAAGCTCTTTATACCCTACCGTATTCAGTGAATTCAAATGACGTTTCCCGTAAAATCCCCTTGCTTCTTCGAGCAGCCCTTCTTCCATCATCAGGTCTACCCTCCGGTTTATCCTTTCATATAGTTCGTGGCGGTCACGTGTGAAACCCACTTTCACAATCCTGAAAGGACGTTCCTTCTTCGGATTTGTGCGGAGTGAGGAATAAGGCTTTCCGGCCATAAGACATACCTCCAAAGCATGTATTACCCGTTTTGGATTTTTCAGATCCACTTCGTTATAAAAAACCGGATCCAGCATCTTCAGTTGCTGGCGGATTGGGTCGAGTCCCTCTTTCCGGTAAAGCTGAAAGAGTTCCTCCCGCAGCGTCTCATCAATGGTGGGTATATCATCGATCCCCTTGCAGACGGCATCAATATACATCATGGAACCGCCCGCAAGGATTACCACTGCATGTTGTTCGAACAATTCATCAAGCAAGGAAAGCACATGCTGTTCATAATCGCTGGCACTGTAGTATGCTTCAGGCGCCAGCATCCCCACGAAGTGATGCTCTACACGTTGTAACTGTGCACGGGAGGGTGCGGCAGTTGCTATGGGCATGCCCCGGTATATCTGGCGGGAGTCGGCAGACAATATGGGACATTTCAGCTGTTCGGCAAGCTGCATGCTCCATGCTGTTTTACCCACTGCCGTGGGACCAAGAAGTACAAGTAGTGTGTGCTTTGCGGAAAAGATAATCTGTTGATTAATGATGATAAACTTTTTTATTTGAATTATAAACGGTTCAGTATAGATCCTCTGTTTCTGCAGGAGAATCGTCCAGGCCTTCAAAACCCTCTTTGTCCAGTTCATCCATTTCAAAGCTTTCGTCACCGTAAAAGGTTTCGCCCAGATCTATGGCTCCACTTTCCACTTTCAGTTCTTCAATCTGCATCACCTGCTTTGGAGGTTCTCCCACCGATAGGGTACAAACTGCTTTTTGCAGACTCTTGCCCGGTATTACCTCTGCAAGTTCAATAAACAATGCCCTTTCGGTAAGGTAGTCAAACACAAACATCAGCTTCTGCTTTTCATCTTCCAGATAGTCGCTCAGGATACAGGCATCCATGGTCAGAGAATCTTCATCGGAATAAGTATCCATCTCCACCAGGGTTATTTCTTCCTTTTTCCTCCACTTATCATCACAAAGGAAAAAGGATGCCATCTCTTTTTTACTAAATCCGGTGCAGTCAATAATCGCCTGGTAGAAATCCAAAAAAGTGTTATCGGCATCAATTTTTATTTCTCTTTTGAATTTCTCGGCCTCATCTGATAGAATTAGAAATTTGAATATCATTATGATCTTTATTTTATGCATTGTTGACGTTTCAAAGGTAATAAAAAGTTTTAAAAAGTAATCACGTTCCCATATTTGTTGATCACTAAACAGACATCATACCGCGTTGTAATGACTGAAGAAAGTTGAACCTATTCAGAACTGATTTGTTTTATATGAACCTGCGGGAAAGGAGAAAATGAGAGTATACTTTGTGGGTTATAAATAAAAAATCATATGAAACGAGCATATATGCCAATTGATCCTGTCTATTTTGAGTTATTCGAGCAGGAAACGGTAAAGAAGGAATCAAGAATCATCTACTTTGCATTTACAGATGAACCGGCACTGGAAGAGTGTCGTGGTAAGATTCTCAAAATAGGAGAAGTAGATAGTGAAGGCGTTTTTATTTTTCTTAATAACGGCGATAAGGTACGTGCCGACCGTGTGGTGGTAATTAATGGAAAACCCGGTCCGGCGTTCGATGAGTATGACGCATATGCACTTGCCCCTCTTACGTGCCAGGGAGGGTACGATGACTGTTCTTTAGAATAAGAGAAATTAGTATCTTTGTATATCGAACCAGCATACAAAACGTCAAATGGCGCTAAAGCAGCAACAGGTACTGAAACAGACACAACGGCTTTCTCCTCTGCAGATGCAGGTGATAAAGCTGGTGGAATTGAACACGGTGGAAGTGGAAGACCGCATCAAGCAGGAGGTAGAAGAGAACCCCGCATTGGAGGCCGGAGACAGTGAGCTTTCAGGTGATCCGGAAAACGAAGATTCCGAAATAAAGGAAAATGATCTGTCTCAGGAAGAGATTATCCTGGGAGATTATTTTTCCGAGGATGACATCCCTGATTACCGTCTCAACGGATCGACCCAAAAAGGGGAGCAAAGCTTTATCGAGTACAACAACTATGATGACAAGTCACTCAGCGACTTTCTACTCGAGCAAATCGGGTTGTTAAACCTGGACGAACGCAAACAGATGATTGCCGAATATATAATTGGTAATATCGATGAAAATGGCTACCTCCAGCGCGACCTTCAATCTATTTCCGACGACCTGCTGTTTCAGCAGCAAATTGAGGCTACACCACTGCAACTGGAAGATGTGATGTATGAAATACAGGATCTTGATCCCCCCGGTATTTGTGCACGTGATCTGCAGGAATGTCTTCTTCTTCAGCTTGATCGTTACAAACCAACAGCACCTGTGAAACGGGCAAAAAAGATACTGACAGATCATTTCGATGAGTTTTCACGAAAGCATTACGACAAAATCATGCGATATATGGGCATTACGGAAGACGACCTGCGTGATGCCATTCATGAGATTATCTCCCTCAACCCGAAACCGGGCAACAGTCTGGGTGGTACCCTGCAAACAGCCATGAATAATATTACTCCCGACTTCATTGTAGAGTCATATAATGGCGTTGTTTCGTTTCATCTTAACAACAGCAACATGCCGAGTCTGAAGATAAACCGCAATTTTTCGGAGATGCTAAGAGGATATATCGACAATAAAACAAGCATGTCGGCCGACGATAAGCAGGCCATGTTTTTCATGAAGCAAAAGGTGGATTCCGCCAAATGGTTCATCGATGCGGTAAAACAACGTCAGTATACACTGCAGCGCACCATGGAGGCAATCGTAACGTTACAGTATGATTTTTTTCTCACTGAAGATGAGTCGCAGCTCAAACCGATGATTCTGAAGGATGTGGCTGACAGGACCGGTTTCGATATCTCCACCATTTCGCGCGTAAGCAACAGCAAGTACGTGCAGACGAATACAGCCGTTTATCCACTCAAATACTTCTTTTCTGAAGCAATGCAAACCCATGAAGGTGAAGACATTTCATCACGGGAAGTGAAAAAGATTCTCAAAGAGAGTATCGAAAACGAAAAACCATCCAGACCCCTCACCGACGATCAACTCACTAAAATTCTCAATGAAAAGGGGTATGTAATAGCACGCCGCACAGTAGCAAAATATCGGGAACAACTGAATATTCCTGTGTCACGTTTGAGAAAAAAAATATAACTTTGCCGTTTTATTGATAGTAACCATCAGGATGAAGTCGATCTCGCATGTCATTTCCACCGTCTTTCAGCCTTTGTTGATGCCTACCTACGGGGTAATGCTCCTATTTGTGTATACCTATTTCGGAGTGATATACAGGCATCAATTCTGGCATATAGTCACGCCGGTAGTTCTTTTCTCTTTTGTTATTCCCGCCATTCTCATATTTATGCTCTTCCGTCTGGGTATTATTTCAGACCTGTCGTTGAAAGTACGTCGGGAACGGTTTTATCCCTATCTGATCACACTGTTGTCTTACTCGGCCATGATTATCTTTTATTACAGGATACACATGCCAAGGTGGTTCATGATGATCATGGCTGCCTCCGTGGCGATCATGGTTATTGCCATTCTCATTACCTTCATGTGGAAGATCAGTGCACACATGTTTGGCATAGGTGGCCTTATCGGCGGTGCCATGGCGGTAAGTTTCTTTGTGGAAAGATCCAATCCCTATTACATGTTTATGGGGTTGTTCATCATTGCCGGACTGGTGGGAACCTCGCGACTTATTCTCCGGCGTCATACCCTTGCTCAGGTTGTAGCAGGTTTTTTGCTCGGATACATGGTTTCATTCTTGTTTGTATGGTTGGGCGCACGAACATAGAATTACCGATTTCGTCGTTTTGTCAATCGGGAATTAAGTTGTACATTTATCCCAAATTATATTAATTATAAAATTATACTCGCTATGAATTTTCCAGAAAATGTAAAATACTCTTCCGACCATGAATGGGTGAGAGTAGAAGGCAATGAAGCATACGTAGGAATTACCGATTTTGCACAGGACGAGCTGGGTGAAATTGTGTATGTAGATGTGACTACCGAAGGAGATACCCTGGAACAGGGTGAAGTATTCGGCAGCATTGAAGCAGTGAAAACCGTATCTGACCTGATGATGCCTGTCGGTGGAGAAGTACTGGAAATAAATTCCAAACTCGATGATGCACCCGAGCTGGTCAATAAGGATCCGTTTGGTGAGGGATGGATCATTAAAATAACCCTGAATAACAGTGATGAGCTGTCCAGCCTGATGTCAGCTGAAGATTATAAAAAGTTTATCGGAAAATAAAACCTGAAGATATGACCCCTATTATAAGTATCATTATGGGCAGTACCTCCGATTTGCCTATAATGGAAAAGGCAGCACAGTTTCTCAACGAAATGGAAGTGCCCTTTGAGATGAATGCCCTGTCGGCACATCGCACACCCGGGGAGGTGGAGAAATTTGCCAAAGAAGCCGGCGAAAGGGGAATCAAGGTAATCATCGCCGCAGCCGGCATGGCTGCACACTTGCCAGGGGTGATCGCTTCAATGACCACGCTCCCTGTCATCGGCGTACCCATTAAAGCGTCGCTCGACGGGATGGATGCATTGCTTTCCATCGTGCAGATGCCCCCGGGCATACCCGTAGCCACGGTAGGCATAAATGGCGCGCTGAATGCCGCCATCCTTGCCTTGCAAATGATTTCCACGGGCGATGAGACGGTCTTGCAAAAACTGGCTTCCTACAAAGAAAGTCTAAAAAAGAAAATCACGAAGGCCAACGAAGAACTGGCAACAGTATCCTATGCCTACAAAACGAACTGACGTTTGTAATTTACAACGAATCATCCGAAGATTCAGTGTATCAGTGTGTGATTAAAAATCAAAAAAAGAAATGAAACGAATACTGTTTATGCTCACGATCCTATTTCTGCTTACAGCCTGCAATGAAGGCAAGAAGGCAGACAGACCCGCGGCCGGCGATGACGGCATCGATTCTGCATTTCAATACAAGGTAGACCGTTTTGCCGATATTGAAATACTACGTTACCCGGTACCCGGTTTCAACAACCTGTCGTTGCAACAAAAGGAACTGATTTATTATTTGTCACAGGCAGCACTCGAAGGCCGCGATATACTCTGGGATCAGAATAACCGTTACAACCTGACTATCCGAAGGGTATGCGAAGGTGTGTATGAGAATTATATGGGAGACAAGTCTTCCCAAGAGTGGGGAAACTTTGAAACATACCTGAAACAGATCTGGATGGCAAACGGCATCCATCATCATTATTCAGAGGACAAGATTATCCCGCAATTTTCGCAGGATTTTTTCGTGAAGCTGGTGAAAAGTGTAGACCCCGGCCGGATGCCTTTTCGCGACGGCATGGCAGCCGACGAGACACTGAATGAGATCCTACCGGTAATGTTTGATCCGGCCGTGATGCCCAAACGGATGAGCCAGACTCCCGGAACAGACATCGTAGTCACATCCGCTGTAAACTTTTACGAGGGAGTGACCCAGAAGGAAGTGGAAGATTTCTACAATGCAATGAAAGTTCCCAGCGACAATACTCCGGTGTCCTACGGACTGAATAGCAAGGTGATAAAAGCAGACGGAGTGGTCGCCGAACAGGTTTGGAAGCTGGGCGGTATGTACGACAAAGCCATTGAACGCATCATCGGATGGCTGGAAAAAGCAGCCGTAGTGGCCGAAAATGATCATCAGAAACAAACCATTCACACCCTTATAGCTTATTACAAAACCGGCGACCTGAAGACCTTCGACGACTATTCCGTGAAGTGGGTAACCGACACCACCTCCCGCGTTGACTTTATCAATGGATTCATTGAAACCTACAGCGACCCCCTGGGGCTGAAGGCTACCTGGGAGGCAATGGTCAACTTCAAAAGTATTGAAGCCTCTGAACGTACCCGCATTATCAGCGAGAATGCACAATGGTTTGAGGATAACTCTCCCATCGACAATCGTTTTAAAAAGGAAAAGGTGAAGGGTGTATCGGCCAAAGTAATTACTGCAGCCATTCTTGGTGGGGATACCTACCCCGCCACACCCATCGGGATCAATTTGCCGAATGCCGACTGGATCCGCCGCGATCATGGCTCCAAGTCGGTCACCATCGACAACATCACCTTCGCCTACGACAAGGCAGCCGAAGGAAACGGCTTCAGGGAAGAGTTTATGTGGAGTGATGCCGAAAGGGGCTTAACAACAAAATATGGCACACTCACCGACAATCTTCATACCGACCTGCATGAATGTCTGGGACACGGATCAGGAAAACTGCTACCCGGCGTCAGTACCGATGTGCTCCAGGCTTACGCTTCTCCATTAGAAGAAACCCGTGCCGACCTGTTCGCACTCTATTACCTGGCCGACCCGAAACTGGTAGAACTGGGACTGCTCCCCGATAGCGAAGCCTACAAAGCAGAATACTACTCCTACATCATGAACGGAGCCATGACACAACTCACACGCATTCAACCGGGTAAACAAATTGAACAGGCCCACATGCGAAACCGTGCCACCATCTCGAACTGGATCATTGAACAAGGCAAGGCCGACAATGTGGTTGAATTAAAAGAACGCGATAGCAAAACTTATGTGGTTGTCAATGACTATAACAAGCTACGTGACCTTTTCGGTCAGTTGCTTGCTGAAGTGCAGCGCATCAAGTCGGAAGGTGATTTTGAAGCAGGAAAGAAACTGATCGAAACCTATGGTGTAAAAGTTAATCCGACGCTGCATGCCCAGGTGCTGTCGCGTTACGAAGCGTTGAACATTGCTCCCTATAAAGGATTTGTGAATCCTGTTTATAAGCCGGTAACCGATGAGAATGGAAAAATAATCAATGTGACCATTTCCTATGATGAGAATTATGTGGATCAGCACCTGCGTTACTCGCGGCAATACTCGGTACTACCGCTGAAGAACTGATCAGAATTCAATAATATTTGAAAAATAAGCGTTTCGGTTCGTCCCAAACGCTTATTTTTGTATTCATTCATCCAATCATCGCATGACGTACGAAGAAACAATCGCATACCTCTACAAACAGATGCCGGAGTACCAGCGTATCGGGCATCTTGCATACAAGGAAGGGCTCGATAACAGCCTGGCGCTGGATGCAATCTTTGATCATCCCCACCGCCGTTTTAAAACTATTCATGTGGGAGGCACCAACGGAAAGGGATCCACCTCCCATCTGCTCGCGGCCATCTTGCAGGAGTCGGGCTATAAGGTCGGCCTCTATACCTCACCCCACCTCCTGGATTTTCGTGAACGGATAAGAATAAACGGGATCATGATCGACCAGCGGTATGTGATCGACTTTGTGGAAAAATACAAAGATCAGTTTGAGCCGGTGATGCCCTCCTTCTTCGAACTGACCATGGAGATGGCTTTTCTCTGGTTTGCAGAACAAAGGGTGGATGTGGCGGTCATTGAAGTCGGTCTGGGAGGTCGTCTCGACAGTACCAATATCATCTCTCCCGATCTCAGTGTCATCACCAACATCGGGTACGATCATATGAAATTTCTGGGCAATACCCTACCGATGATTGCAACCGAGAAGGCGGGAATCATCAAACCCCTTACACCGGTGGTTGTGGGTGAGATCGGAAATACTGAAGTCGCACAGGTATTTATTGATAAAGCAAGATCGGTTGAGGCACCCCTGATATTTGCAGAGCGCTACATGAACAACTTTACTGCTGAAAGAAGTGGTACAGGGTGGCTGTTCCATGCGGATAATTATGCGGGACTCCGGGGAGAGTTGAATGGACCGGCACAGGATAAAAATGCCAGGACGGTATTGACGGTAGTGGAAGTTCTCCTTGAAACCGGATATAATATCCCAAGAGAAGCCGTACAGAGCGGATTTGAAGGTGTGACTGCCATCACCGGCCTTATGGGAAGATGGCAGCAGCTAAGCTCCTCCCCGAAGATTATCTGCGACATCGCGCACAATGCGCATGGGTTACGCTATATAACCGGGCAATTGCTTTTGGAGGATTATGACCGGCTACATCTTATTTTCGGGATGGCCAACGACAAGGATGTGGATTCCGTACTTGCTTTGATGCCGAAAGATGCACGGTACTATTTTACCAGGGCGTCTGTGGAACGGGCTCTGGATGAAAAGATATTGAAAGAACATGCTGCAGTTTACGGATTGGAAGGCACCACCTTTGCATCCGTTTCGGGAGCCATTCGTGCAGCAATAGAAAACGCCGGTGAAGATGATCTCATCTTCATCGGCGGTAGTTCTTTCGTGGTGGCAGATGCCCTGCCGTTGTTTACCTGATTACCAAATCATGACTATCCTGAAGTGATAGGTTACCTTTGCATCCGGATCCTCTATTCCATCAGAGGGTTCAATATAAAAGGTGACCCGCTTTGTCTGTATACTATATTCATAACTGATCGTTTCAGTAAACTTGCTGCCATCAGTTAGTTCGTAGCTTTTCAGGTACGGAAGTTGTACTTGCACTTCATTCACGTTTTGATCACCCAGAAAAACATAACCGATCACCGCACCGCTTTCATAGATAAAGTCATCGATGTATTTCAACTGTTTAACCGCCTCCCATCTTCTGTTCGTGACACTCCAGCTCCACTCGGAAGCGTTCACGGTATATGGCTGAATTTCCCATTGTGTTTCCACGATATCATCACTGCTGTCACTACAAGAGGATAAAAACAGTGCAGTTCCAATGAAGAGGACTCCTGCCAATAATGAAGTTAACCTTTTACTTTTCATTTTCATATTTTTTGAAGTTTGTATATCTGCTTGTCTGACGTCTTAAACGTCTATACGTTTAAAATTAAACAAAAAAAAGGATGAAAAGTTTTAACGGAGCAAATGATTAAAGTCCGCTGGAGACGAACTTTATCAGTTATTAATCAATCCTGTGCATTCTTCTGAACAAAACTATTTTCTTCCTCCTAAAAATCCACCCAGCAGGTCGTTCAGCGGATTGCCGTCGCCGTCCTTGTCGAGCACGCCTCCCAGCATATCCATGATACCCCCTGAAGATCGTCCCGACGACTGACCGGCGCCACCCAATAGTCCACCCAGGAGATTACCCAATCCTCCGGCGTCGGTATTGGTCTGTCGTTTCTCCTTTCCCAGGTATGCCATCACAATGGGAGCGAGGATTGCTAGCAGTGGTCCGATCTTATCCATACTGATTCCCGATTTCTGAGCGATCCCTTGTTCGATGGCGGTGCGTTTATTACCAAAAACATGCCCCAGAATACCATCACCATCCGACTGCAATTCCTGCGGGTGGCCCTGCAACATGCCGGAAAGGTTATCCAGCAGTGAACCATCATGTTTCGACTCCAAAGCGTTGTGAAGGCTTGCAGCACCTTCCTCCGACTGTGCATTTCTGTTCATTCCTGCAAGAATGGCAGGTATAGCCATGCTCACGGCACCCGATGCCTGATTTTCATTTACACCAAGCCGCGTGGCTACATTTCGGACGATTGACTGCCCCATAGTGCTGTTTAGTAATTCTGAGATATCCATGTTGTAAGGCTGATTATAAGTGTTTAGTAAAATAGTTAAAGTACTTCAAAGATACCTGTTTAAACAAATTTGCAGTGAGATTGGTTCTGCAAAGAGGTGATTTGAGGAAGAAAACCCCATTGCAGAAATACGCAAAAAAAAGAGCAAAGTCAATTAGTTTTCAACATTCACTTGTTCTCAGTGAAAAAAAAACTATTTTTGCCTGAGAACTGATTAGGAACCGCCCATCATGGTTTGCGGATCACGAAAGGGAATCACTTACATCGGACAACTGAAATTATGAAACAATATCTCGATTTACTACAGCGGGTACTCGACGAAGGTGTGAAAAAAGAGGACCGTACCGGTACGGGTACCATCAGCATCTTCGGGCACCAGAGCCGGTACAGGATGAGCGACGGATTTCCGGTACTCACCACAAAAAAGCTCCACCTGAAATCGATCATCTATGAGCTGCTCTGGTTCCTCAACGGTGACACAAATGTCAAATATCTGAACGACAATGGCGTGCGCATCTGGAATGAATGGGCCGATGAGGATGGCGATCTGGGTCCCATCTATGGCTATCAATGGCGTTCATGGCCCGACTACAAAGGAGGGCATATCGACCAGATCTCTCAAGTTGTCCACACACTCAAAAATAATCCCGATTCACGCCGCATCATTGTCAGCTCATGGAACGTGGCCGACATTCCAAACATGAACCTCCCACCCTGCCACGCTTTTTTTCAGTTTTACGTAGCCGACGGGAAGCTCAGCCTGCAGCTTTACCAGCGCAGTGCCGATATCTTCCTGGGGGTTCCTTTTAATATCGCCTCCTATGCCTTGTTATTGAAGATGATGGCCCAGGTGACCGGATTGCAGGAGGGCGATTTCGTGCATACTTTCGGCGATGCCCACATCTACCTGAACCATCTTGATCAGGTCAACCTGCAACTTTCCCGCGAGCCGCGTCCATTGCCTGAAATGAAGGTCAATCCTGACGTGAAGGATATTTTCGGTTTCCGTTTCGATGATTTCGAACTGGTGAACTATGATCCGCATCCACACATAAAAGGAACTGTGGCAGTATGATGAATCACAACGGCATGGAAATCGGCATCATCGTTGCGCTGGATGAAAAGAACGGGATCGGACGCGAGGGGGGGCTGCTTTGCCACCTCCCCAATGATTTGAAGCATTTTAAACAGGTGACCTCGGGACACGCCGTAATCATGGGCCGGAAGACCTATGAATCATTACCGAAAGGAGCATTGCCCAACCGCACCAATGTGGTGATTACGTCCGATGCGGCAGATAATTATCCCGGGTGTATCGTTGTCCGGTCGGTAGAAGAGGCGCTTACGCACTGCAAGGAGGGTGAAAAAGTTTTCATTATCGGTGGAGGGCAACTATACCGTGCCACACTCGGACTGGCAGACCGGCTTTATCTGACCCGCATCCATCACACTTTCAGTGATGCCGACACCTTTTTTCCGGAAATCGACACCGGTGAATGGAGGCTGACTCAAAAGGAGTCGCACGAGGCCGACGACAAGCATCGGTATCCTTATACGTTTTTGACCTATACTAAAAAATAATCATGCGGTAATGGTTGGAGAAGCATGGAAAAAATTCATAGCGGGTGACGATCAATCTTTCTCCCTGCTTTATCATGCCTATTTTTCGGTGCTTTTTGCCTATGCCTTAAAACTGGGTTTCGATAAAGAAACATGCAAGGATGCCATACAAGATATCTTTTTTAAAATTTATGTTTCCAAGAACAAACTGACCCATATTCAACACATTGAGTTCTATCTGATCCGAAGTTTGAAAAACCGCCTTTTCGACCTGCATCACGATGAACACAAGATACAGGCAATCAATTATCAGGATATCTTTGAGGAGAACGAGAAAAATATAGTGGAGCAAATCATTGATAAAGAAAAAGAGACAGCGCTGAAACATGAAATATCTCATTTGTTACAAAACCTGCCACCCCGACAGCGGAAAATCATCCATTACCGTTATGAGTTTAACCTGAGCTATGCTGAAATTGCTGAAATCATGCACCTCTCGGCCGATGCGGTAAAAACAAATCTTTATCGGGCACTCAAAAAGATGAAAGACACATCTACAACCGATTCAAATTACTTGTTGACATATTTATTCACAATACTTAGTTAATTAATACTAAATTTGTCTCTTCTGCCAGTTTATTCCGTCTTTTTAAAAAAGAGAGTGTGAATGAAACTGAATTTAGATTATAAGGATTTTTTGTGTGACGATCTTTTTGTTTACTGGAGGATTCATCCGACGGCAGAGCTCACCTCATTCTGGGAAAAGTATATCAGTCGGAATAAGCATTGCAGGGAATCATTTCTGGCTGCAATTGCCATTTTCGATGAAATTCATCAGCAGCATGACAGCTTTCTGCCCGATGAAGCTTCGGTAAACCGGCAGTTACAGGATAGGATCAACCAGTTCAGAAAGAAAAAACTACGCAAGGTGTATATGTCATCAGCGGCTGCCATTTTGTTACTGGCCCTGATTACTGCATTATATACAACTACACGCAAAGGAAGCACGTTTTCCGGTAAACAGATTGCTTCTATCGGGGAGGTCATGAATCAGGATAAAGTACAACTGATCACCGGGAACCGGGTGGTTGATATGGAAAACAACGCCACGGTACAACTCACTGAAAAAGAAAACGCCTTGATACGCGATTCTCTCTCCCGGAAAGAGATCGATTTGAAGAAAAATCAAACGAACAAGCTGATCGTACCATTCGGAAAAAGATCGTCGGTGATTCTTGCCGACGGATCTGCAGTATATGTAAATTCCGGCACGGAACTTGACTTTCCTTCCGTCTTTACCGGGCAGACACGGGAAATCGGGGTTAAAGGTGAAATTTTTATTGACGTAGCAAAGCAAAATCACCCCTTCATCATTCACACGCCCAAATCTCAAATAACTGTCTATGGAACATCATTCAACGTTTCATCCTACACCGATGAAAAAAATGAATCGGTCGTGTTGGTTGAAGGATCGGTGCACATAAAAAGTGATCAGAGTTCGTTGATGCTGAAATCCGGAGAGATGGCCGAAGTAAACAACGGCAACATCCTACGGAAAGAGGTGGATGTGATGGAATACATCAGCTGGAAAAATGGCTACATGCAACTGAATAAAAACTCACTGACCGAGGTGCTCAAAAAAATAGGAAGATACTACAATGTGGAATTCAACTATGAGGCCACATTGAATCTAAAGGACCAGACCTGTTCCGGCAAATTGTTCCTATCCGAAAATTTTGATGACGTATTACAATCATTTTCAAAAATGACTTTCCTGCAATATAACAAGACCGGTGACAGGATTATTTATATACAAAAAACAGAAAAACAGTGAGTATGATCAATATGTACCATCTAAAATGAATAGCCTATGACAATGAAGTAAAGAGAAAAATAAAAAAGGTCGGATAATGCGGCAACATTATCCGACCATACAAAGTGAATTTTGTGGGTAAGCGAGGGCAGAGACAAACTTGTATGACTATGCCGAGCACCAGCAAAATCTACGAAGTGAATTTTGCGATTAAGCGAGAGCAGAGCCAAACTTGTTTGGACTATGCCGAGCGAAAGCAAAATCTACAAAGTGAATCTAATTTATTGGGTAACAAATTAAAATTCAAAAACAAAGATATGCAAGAAAAGCAAAACTTTAAACAAATCATCCTGAAAAAAGACAATAAGTTTTTAAAAATCATGAAAATCTATTTTTTAATAACTTTCCTCTGTGTCTTTTCAATGGCAGCAGAAAACACCTACTCCCAATCGAAATCGGTTACGGCCGAATTGAAGGGTGTTACGTTGCGGGAAGCATTGCAAGAAATTGAACAGAACAGCGATTATCTGTTTCTGATTATGGACAATACCGAAGCCGGTTTATCGAAGAGTGTGAACGTTTCTTTCGACAACAAATCGATAGAAGAAATTATGGATTTGTTGCTGAAGAATACCAACCTTGTATACTCCATCGTAAACCGGCAGATCACCATCTCCAAGGAGCGGGTTGCAATTGAAAGTAAGAAAAAAGAAGAAACCACAACCGTCACCAAAGTAGTTCAGCAAACCCACAGAACCATCACCGGAACGGTGCGGGACCTGAATGGTGAATTCATTATCGGTGCGAATATTGTGGAGGTGGGTACGACCAATGGTACCATCACCGATGTGAACGGATATTTCTCACTGAATGTGGCAAACGATGCAACCATACAGATCACCTACATCGGATATCTGAGTCAAACGGTAAAGACAACAGGAGGTACCAATTTCAACATCACACTCAAAGAAGATACACAAGCACTGGAAGAATTGGTGGTGGTGGGGTATGGTACACAACGGAAAGAAAATCTTACCGGCGCCGTCTCCTCCGTCAATGTGGAAGAAACACTGGGAAGCCGGCCCATCGCAGACGTGGGACGAGGTTTGCAGGGGGCCGTACCGGGTCTCTCTGTGGTTATTCCCAGTGGAGAAGTGGGTTCAGACCCGATTATGAAAATACGGGGACAAATTGGCTCGATCGCTGGATCAAGCAATCCGCTCATTTTGGTGGATAATGTGGAAATACCGAATATACAGATGATCAATCCAAACGACATTGAATCAATATCTGTGTTAAAGGATGCTGCTGCCAGTTCGATCTACGGTTCGAAAGCAGCTTTTGGTGTGATTCTCATTACCACAAAAAAAGGAGCCAAAACAGAAACAACAGATATTACCTATTCAACCAACTTGTCTTGGCAACAGCCGTTCAAGGAAATTGAAATTGCCGGCGTGGACGGACTTGAATATACTTTGGAAGCACATGAGAATATGAAAGGAGCCGGTCCTGCCGGTGGATTCTGGCGTGTGGACAGAGAAAGTTTTGAAAAAATCAATGAATGGCAGCAAAAATACGGCAACAGCATCAAATGGAATGATCCTGTGGTTTACGGACGAGATTGGTTCTATGACGGGAAAGATAAATACGGGTATAGGATATATGACCCGGTTGAGGCCATGGTAAAAAGTTCTGCCTTTTCCCAGAATCACAATCTCTCATTGAACGGAAAGCGCAGCGATACCAGTTATAACCTCAGTTTTGGTTATCTGGGACAGGAGGGTATGATGAAACCAGCAAATGAAGACAATTTTACCCGTTTTACCGGAAATTTAAATTTATCAACAAAGATCACTGATTTTCTGACAGTAAGAGGTGGTGCCATGTATTCCGATGCCACAAAGAACTATCCAAATTCTGCCACCGGCTTTTTAGCAGATCCCTGGTTGTACTTATACCGATGGAGCAGGTTGTTTCCGACCGGTGCCATGGAGAACGGGGAGGAAGTGAGAGACCCATACTTCGACACCAAAAATGCGCACACAGCCGTTGACCGGAAGAAATATACAAATCTTAACCTCGGAACCACATTGGACCTCACCTCCAATTGGAATGTGAACATTGATTACGCCTACAGCACACAATTTAATCAGGAAACTTCTTCAAGGCCTACTTTCTCGGGAAGAGAGCCTTGGTACACTCCCGTTTTACTTAACGATGAATTGGGTAATCAGGTGTATGTGGATGAGAACGGAAATCCAACCGAAACAGGAGGTATACCCGCATACAGATTCCCTTTCGTAAATTACGTCACGAAAGACAAAACCTATTTTTATAAATATTCATTCACTTCAGAAAAACATACAGTAAATGCCATCACCAATTATAATTTAAACATCGCGGACACACATAAATTCAAGTTTATGCTCGGCACCAACATTGTGAGCTATAAATGGGATAGTCACTGGTCAAATAAAACAGAATTAATCGACGAAAACAATCCGCAGTTCGATTTTGCTGTGGGCACAGAAACGGTAGGCGGCGACACAAATTGGGATTCGCAATTGGGATATTTTGGGCGTGTTAATTATTCTTTCCGAGACAAATATCTTCTGGAAGGTAATTTACGTTACGATGCCACTTCTAAATTCCCATCTCATCTCAGATGGCGATGGTATCCATCCTTTTCGGGAGGATGGGTTGTTACAAACGAAACGTTTTTACAGGACCTTGATCCCATATTGAGTTTTGCCAAAATAAGAGGTTCGTGGGGTACCATCGGTGATCAGTCGGTACCGAATACCCTGTATCTGGCGACCATGGATATCAACAAAAATAACTGGCTCTCCCATGATGGAACACAGTATTTTGATTTAAGCACACCAAACCCTATTTCTGCAGGAATTACGTGGCAAGATATTGAATCACTTAATCTGGGCCTCGACTTTCGCTTCTTCAGTAATAAATTGGGACTGGTGCTTGAATGGTTTCAGAGAGACACCAAAAATATGATTATTTCGGGTGAAGCCCTACCTGCTACCTATGGGGCCAGCGCTCCTCAGGGAAATTACGGCAACCTGAGAACAAAAGGCTGGGAAATTGCAGTGGACTTTAATCACAGATTCGACAACGGCATAGGTATTACATTGAATGCCAATATTGCCGATGCCATCACAGACATAACCAAAGGAGCCGATTGGAATACCCCCTGGGAAAACCGCCTGCTGTCTAACAGTTATGCTACCGGCCGCAGATATGGAGACATTTACGGTTACGTAACCGATAGACTCTATCAGAAAGAGGATTTTGTTTACGACGACGAGGGAAATATACAACAAACTACCATTATTTGGGAAGGGACAGCCAAGGTTACAAATATGCTTGCGGGAAATAATCCGGTGTACCAGACTTATTTTGAAGACGGGAATCAGGTGCTGCTGGTGAGTCCGGGAGATGTAAAATTTGTAGATGTGAATGGCGATGGATACATCACACCCGGTAAAAATACTTTCGGCGATCCCGGAGACCAGGTTGTCATAGGTAACTCCACTCCTCGTTATGAGTTTGGATTTCGACTGGGAGGAGATTATAAAGGTTTTGACGCACAGGTATTCTTTCAGGGAGTTGGGAAAAGAAGCATCTGGGGATCCGGCCAGCTGGCAATTCCAGGGTACCATGTAAAAGATGGAGCAATGCCTCAGGCTATTGCAGAAAATTTCTGGAAGGAAGATCGTACCGACGCCTTTTATCCAAGAGCCTGGAACTTGAGTGGTGCCAACGAGGGATTTGTCATGAGAAAACAATCCCGCTACATGCTGGACATGGCATATTTGAAATTAAAAAATGTGACCCTGGGTTATACTTTGCCTCAAAATATGCTGCAACAGTTATACCTTTCGAACGTGCGAATATACCTTTCCCTTGAAAACTTTGTGACATTCGACAATTTAAGAGGATTACCCATTGATCCGGAAGCAATTTCAGGTCATTCAATGCTTTATTCCGGCGGCAACTACAACTTGGGCCGTACAGGTACATCCAATCCTACTTTTAAGTCTGCATCAGTTGGTATTCAGGTTAGTTTATAACAATAAAAAAGATGAAAAAAAACAAATATATACTGCTTTTAATTGGCATTTATCTGCTTTTATCCGGATGTGAAGATTTTCTTGACAGACCTCCTTTGACAAAAGCAAACGACGAAACTGCTTGGACAAGTGAGCAGAATGTAAGGCTGTATGCGAACAAATTCTATCCCGGTTTTACAGTCGGATCCACATTCTATCCCGGTTTTTTTATGGGATACGGTACCGGATGGACAAACACCTATTCTCCGTTAATGGGATATACCTTTAGTGACGACATTGTGCACAACGGCAATCAGGGAAATTTTACCCGATCGGTTCCCAACAGTCAAATCTGGAACATGGTGGTGCTTCGCTCCATCAACATCATGATCGACAGAATTGAAAACAAAATGAGCGATGTATTAACTACTGAACAATATGCACACTGGATGGGTATTGGAAGATTTTTCAGAGCGATGAAATATTCAGAATTGGTTTTCGCTTATGGTGACGTGCCTTATTACGATCATGTGGTATCTGATACAGACATGGATGATTTGTACAAGCCTAGAACGCCTCGTAATGAGGTGATGAATGCCGTTTATGACGATTTAAAGTATGCTCTGGAGAATGTAAGAGTGAATGACGGAGAAATGAATGTGAACAGATATGTGGTTGCAGGATTCGTTTCGAGAATCGCGCTGTATGAAGGTAGCTGGCAGAAATATTATTATGAAGACAACAATCAGGCAAAGAAATTTTTGGAACTGGCTTTGGAAGCCGGGGATTACATTATCAACAGCAACAAATTTGATATTGTTACCGAGTTCAGGGCATTATTTACCTCTGAAGATTTAAGAGGGAATAAGGACTGCATCATATACAGGCATTATGATCCCGGTGTAGGTGTAACACACAGTGTAGCATCCAACAACAACCTTTCTGAATCCATCAATTTCGGACCGACTACCGATCTGATCAAATCATTTATCCTGAATGATGGAAATGTATGGCAAAATTCAGAAATGACCGGAGCCAAAAACTTTGAACTGGCAAACATGATAAAAACGCGTGACCCAAGATTGGAAGCAACCTTCTATCATAAACCAACCTCCAGAAACAAAGGATCTTTTTGGTATATCAATAAATTCCTACCCAGAAGTGTGGCCTTGTCGGTCGGTGCCGGAAACCCTCCCCCGGTAGAATTTACTAGTACAAACAACCGGACCGACTATCCAGTGCTCCGGTATGCAGAAGTATTACTCAATTGGATCGAAGCAAAGGCTGAATTGGCAACTTTGGGAGGTACAGCAGTGGATCAGGCCGATATCGACAAGACAATCAACAAAATCAGAAACAGACCAGTGGCACCAGAAGCCATAGACATGGGAGTAATGAAAACTAACCCGTTGCTATTGTCAGCAATGCCGGAAGATCCGGAGAGAGACACCGATGTTCCCGTACTCATCTGGGAGATAAGAAGAGAAAGAAGAATGGAATTTGCTTTTGAACATTCACGCATTGCCGATCTGGAACGTTGGTATAAATTGGACTATATGGACACCGATATGCACAAACCTAATCTGCTTCATGGAGGCTGGGTAAATTTCCCCAAAGAATTGCCTGCTGAACTGACAGCAGCCAACGCTGGAAAATTCTCTGTGCTAAAACTCAATGGAGATGAAATAACATTCAATGGCGGCAACAACTCAGAAATGGTCGGTTTTTACAGAAGTGCTGCAACAAACGGACGTCAACCATTCATAAATCAGGTAAATGTGAATCCTTATCTGTCACCCGTGGGCAAAACGCAAATAGATGATTATGCCAGCAAAGGGTATCTCTTGCAACAGACAGAAGGATGGCCGCAAAATTAAACAATTAATAAATTCAGAATTATGATGAATATAAAATATCACATAGCGGGCATAGGATTAATAATTTCTTCTTTATTTTTACTTACTTTCACTTCATGTTCGGAAGATTTTCCATCCAATATGGAATCAACCAATGAAGTGGTATTGAAGTCGATAAAGATTCTTAATGCCGGTGCCGATGGAAAGACTGTGGTGGAAGGAAGAATCAACGAAAATAACAAAACTGTCTGGTTCCCACGATTAGATCCCAATACGGATCTTACTGCCATTCGGTTCGAGGCAGAGATGTCAACCGGTGCCAAACTCGACAAAGATTCTTATACGTTTGAATTTGAAGAAGGAAAAGATGCCGAAACCATTGTGATCAAAGTTGTCAATGATCCGCGTTTCAGAGAATATTTTGTCACGATCAGGCTCAACGTGCCTGTGTATGGAGCAGATTTTGGCAAGGTGAAAATTTTCGACTACTCTGGGAATGATCTGGGCAATCCGGTATATCCAGCATTTGTATCCAACCTGACAAGGGGATCAGGATTCGATGGTGAGTATGTACTGATTGTAACCAGAGCCGAAGGAGGATCTCATCTTCTGAAAGTGGAAGATTTGAAAAAATATGAAATCAATCCTATTCCGCTCAATCCCACGAATGTCTCGGGTGGAACGTTCCCGGTAAACGTAGGTGGTAAGATTGCCGGACACAGTTATATTGCGAATCTCTCGGGACTTTATGGCATGAAGATCTATCATTGGACTGATCCGGCTGCCGTTGCCGATCTGATATTTAACAATGATCCGGCATCCATTCCAGGAGCAGGGAAACGTCACGGCGACAATATGTCGACCAACATAGATGAAAACGGAAACGGATTTATATATTTTGGTGACAATCTTGTGACGAGTATCATGCGCCTGACAGTCTCCAACTTCACCACCATCACTGAAGTGAAAATCCTTCCTACACAACCAGGAGTTTCATTCTGCATGAGCATAAACCGGGTTGAAAAAACTGATGATTATCTGCTAACAGGTTACGATGCACCCATCATGGTGGTGAACAGCAGTGCGGCATTACTCTATGCAATGGATAAAAATTCAGTGCCAGTGCAAGGATCTGATGCCCGTATCTTCAATTTTAACGGAGAGAGATACCTGATAATGGCTACAGCTCCACGGTATTCGGGAAATGCCGTGTTATACATCTATGACATCACCAAAGGAAGCAACACAATTGACGCATTACGTCTTTTTGAAGAAGGGGATAAAAAACCCATATATCAATACTCTATAGGAGGGGGTGTGAATTCTTCTCCAGCAACAAATACAGGATTTCACATCATCAAAGATGAAGCGGGTAAAGACAAGTCACTATTACTTTATGCAGCATCCAATAATGCAGGATTTGCACTGCTGGAAATCCCAGTGAAAGAATTAGACGAATAATCTTCACCCATTCAAAAGAACCGGACAGTTTAATATGAATATATCACCGGTCCGGTTCTTTTTTTACCCACAAATTTCGTTGAAGTTCAGCGGACTTCAATTCTAAAAGAAATGACAATGAGCATAAAAAATAAAATCACTTATTTTATACTGATCACTGCTTTATTCATGAGCGGATGTAGTAAAAATGTTGATGACATTGAGCCAAAACCTAACCCGGATCCAGCCAAAGAATTAATATTCCCCGGGAAAGAGATGCGCTCCGTCTGGATCACTACGGCATGGGGGCTCGACTGGCCAATGGGAAAATATGGAATTCAGGCACAGAAGGATCAGTATCTTCAATATCTCGACCGGTTCAGAGAGCTGAATATTAATGCAGTCATTGTACAAATAAAACCAATGGGTGATGCATTTTACAGTTCACCCTACGAGCCCTGGAGTTCTGCGATTACGGGAGAAAGGGGCAAAGACCCGGGGTATGACGTGTTGAAATATATGATTGATGAAGCGCATGCAAGAAATTTAGAATTCCATGCCTGGATGAATCCTTATCGCATAGCCACGCGGGCCAACAATGGTACACCCTACCCGCCATTGCACACATCAGTAAAATCGGAATGGGTGGTCAGCCATGAAAAAATTCAGATATACAATCCAGCTTTGCCGGAAGTGCGGCAAAGATTGTCTGACATCGTAAAAGACCTGATCATAAAATACGATGTGGATGGAATTCATTTCGATGATTACTTTTATCCGGATCCGTCCTCAGCAGGGGTCATGATTTCAGATGCAGGAGACTTCCAGAAATATGGTACCGGATTTACAAAAATTGAAGATTTCAGACGTGACAATGTCGACAAGGCAATTAAAGCCGTACACGATGTGATCGTAACTAATAAACCGGAGGTTATCTTTACCATCTCACCTGCAGCCAGTCCCGATTATAACAAAAACACCCTCTTTGCCGATGTGACAAAATGGTGTAGTGAAGGCTGGATAGACGTGATAATGCCCCAGCTATACCAGGAAATCGGGAATCAATATAACGACTTTCAATCGAGGTTGAGCTGGTGGACTCAATACAGTTACAAAGCTACACCGATGATTGGCCACGGTTACTACAAATTCGGTGATCCTGCAGCACCTTCAGCATTCCAGTCGAGCCTCGAGCTGGAAAGACAGTTTGAACTCACAAGAAGGAATCAAAAGGTGATGGGAAATGCTTTATACAGTGCCAGATTTGTGCTGTTTAACAAAATAAATATCACTGATAAACTGGCTGCAATTTATAAGGACCCCGCAGTTATACCGTTCCTGGGGCGCGAAGTAGCCCCCGCCCCCACCAAGGCACAAAATCTAAGAATTGAAGGAAACCTACTAAAATGGGAAGCTACCGGTGACGTACGATCTATAGTTTATCACTTTCCCGACATATCAAAAGAGGGTGTGGTTTTGTCGGTGACAAACGCCACCAGCGTGCAGGTAAACGCTTCCGGATTTTATTGCGTGACAACTATCAATAAGGACAACAAAGAGAGCGCACCGTCAGAGACAATAGAGATAAAATAAATAGAGGTCGTGGATCGATCACGTGAATGACAAACCAAAATCAGAAAAAGCTTATAATGAATAACCGGTTTAAATTATTTTTTTTGAGAAGAATAAATTTAATTGTGCTGTTTTTTTTGATTTTCTCCGCAGCATACAACCAGTCTTCCTGGATACGGGTCAATCAGGTGGGTTACCTGATTGACGACGTGAAAGTGGCCGTCTGGATCAGCAAAGGAAATGAGATCATGAGTGCATTTCAGATAATTGACCCTGCCACCCGCGAGGTACTCTTTACCGGTTCGGAAACGGATATCCGACAAACTGGAAGACAGCACGCCTTCGAATCATCGGCACGGCTGAATTTCACCGCACTCAAAAAGCCGGGGAGTTATATATTGAAAGCAGGCGACACGGAATCTATGCCTTTTCGCATCGGAAACGATATCTATGTCGGGGCAGCTGAAATCCCATTGCAATACATGCGTCAGCAACGGTGCGGATACAATCCCTTCCTGAAAGATTCGTGTCACGTGCACGATGCCATTTCGGTGGGAGATCCCGAAGACAAACGCAATGGGTTGTATTTTAACACCACAGGAGGATGGCACGATGCCTCGGATTACTTGCAATATGTCACCACCTCTGCCAATGCGATCTACCAGATGCTTTTCGCATACAGCCAATATCCCGGATCATTCGCAGATGCGTACGATGCAAATGGTGATGAAGGCTCCAATGGAATTCCCGATATTCTGGATGAAGCCAAGTGGGGGTTGGACTGGCTCGTCAAAATGAATCCAAATCCCGACACCTATTTCAATCAGCTGGCCGATGACAGGGATCATGTCGGTTTTACACTGCCCAACGAACAGAAGGTGGACTATGGATGGGGATTGGGAAAAGCACGTCCCGTCTATTTTGTCAGCCCCAAGCCACAGGGGTTGTTCAAATATAAAAACAGAAGTACAGGCATGGCCTCCACCTTAGGAAAATATGCTTCTTCATTTTCCCTGGGTGCCCAACTATTGGCAGTATACTATCCCGAATTTGCCGGTATGCTGGAGCAGAAAGCGAAAGCGGCTTATCACAAAGGGGTTGAAAATTCGGGCGTTTCACAAACAGCACCCGGGGGCGCACCTTACTTTTACGAAGAGGACAACTGGGCGGATGATATGCAGTTGGCTGCCATGGAAATGTATCGGAATTCGGGGAAAAAGGAATATCTGACACAAGCCATCAACTATGGCAGGATGGAGCCTGTGACACCCTGGATGGGAGCCGATTCGGCACGTCATTATCAGTGGTACCCGTTTGTGAATCTCGCCAATTATCACCTGGCGGCGCAAAACAGCGACCTGCGCGCAAAGTCTGAGTTTATACGTAACATGAGAACGGGATTGCAGCGTATGAAAGAGCGGGCTGAAGGCGATGCTTTTCTGAATGGCATACCCTTTATATGGTGTTCAAACAACCTCACTACAGCCTTTATCACGCAATGCAGGTTGTATCACGAAATTACGGGAGATGATTCCTTCCTTGAAATCGAGACCGCCATGCGTGACTGGCTCCTGGGATGTAATCCCTGGGGTACCTCCATGATCGTGGGATACCCGCAACAAGGCGATACGCCGTCCGATCCACATTCGGCATTTACCCATCTTCACCAGATACCGGTCACGGGAGGCATTGTCGACGGCCCCATATACAACACTATTTTTAGCAACCTGATCGGGATTTATCTGGCCAATGAAGATGAATATGCCGACTTTCAGTCCGATTACGTGGTGTATCACGATGATTATGCCGACTATTCCACCAATGAACCGACAATGGACGGGACAGCGTCTCTGACTTATTATCTGGGTTATCTGGGCGCACGGGCAAAACAAACAAGAACCATAAATAAATCAACACTGAGTACCAAGCAACCCGTAAAGGATGCAGGCGGCATCGTGCGGGGTGATGTATCCGTGAGACAGTTATCCCTTGTTTTTACAGGTCATGAGTACGCCGACGGGGCCCATGTAATCCGTGAGGTACTAAACAAGCACCAGATCAAAGGGGCTTTTTTCCTCACAGGCGATTTTTACAGGAAATACCCTGCTCTTGTACGCAATCTTCAAAAGGAGGACCATTATATGGGACCACATTCCGACAAACATCTCTTATATGCCGACTGGCAATATCGCGATTCAACTCGAATCTCGCGTACCGAATTTGAGAAAGACCTGAATGACAATTATCTGGCAATGAAAAAAGCCGGACTAAAAATAGAGTCCCCCCGTTTTTTTATGCCACCCTTTGAATGGTATAATAGGGAGATCAGTGACTGGGCAAAAGCCATGGATGTGCAAATAGTGAATTTTACGCCAGGCACCACCTCCAATGCCGACTATACAACTCCGGGCATGAAAAGCTACCTTTCGTCTGAAACAATCTATCACAATATTTTACGATACGAAGAACAGAACAATCTGAATGGTTTTATGCTCCTGATCCATATCGGTACCGATCCAAAACGAGACGACAAATTTTACAACTATCTCGATGAACTGATCAGCGAATTGAAAAGCAGGAAATATAAATTCATAAGGATAGACGAATTGTTGAAAGATTGAAACAATTCACCCTTTTTTTCTATTTTTGTAAAAGCCAACACAAATTTCAAAAGGTTCGGTATCCAATGAAGAAATCCGTAATTATCGCTTATTTGCTTGCCTTCGCCTTCGCTTTATTCTCTCAGGATTTTCAGCCGGATTCACTGAAATACAATCTGGGCAGATCATTCACAAACATATACCACGAAACATTGATGCGGTCGGGAAAAGTGACGGTGGACAGCATCGCGGTGGACGACCGGAAAAAGCGTATTGTATTCCATGCCAGCCTGTCACTCTCCTATCTCCCCATGCGGGAACATACCGTTCAGCTTATCTACGATAGCGTTCGGTATCATCTGCCTGCAAAACAAAAAAAATACCAGATCGCCGTTATCACCGACGAGATGGAGATCAGTCTGCTGGTGCCCAATTTTTACAGAGACAAACAGCGCGACAAAAACAGGATCATTGCCCATAAAATAAAGAGCCCCCTGGTGACAGACATCTCTGCTCCTACCGGTGCTTTCAACAAGGGGTTGCAAAATAACCACATCGCCCTCTGGCAAAGCCATGGATGGTACTACGAACAGAAACTGGGACGGTGGGAGTGGCAACGGGCACGCATCTTCCAGACTGTGGAGGACCTCTACACACAGAGCTACGTGCTTCCCTTCCTGGTGCCCATGCTGGAAAATGCAGGCGCCAACGTACTACTTCCACGGGAAAGAGACTACAACAAAACGGAATTAATTGTTGACAACGATGACAGTCCCGGAAGCCGCTCTACATACAGGGAAACAAACGGAAAAGAGGCATGGAGCAACACCGGCACAGCCGGTTTTGCCAATCCCCGAGATATGTATCTCGATGGCGAAAATCCTTTCCGTATGGGAACAACCAGACAGACGCGGACGACAAACCGCGGGGCAGAGAGTCTCGCCACCTGGCATCCCGATATTCCCGCGAAAGGGAAATATGGGGTCTATGTCTCCTATCAGACGCTAAAAAACAGCAGCGACGATGCTCTTTACAGCGTCCATCATGCCGGAGGAAAAACCGATTTCCGGGTGAACCAGCAGATGGGGGGCGGCACCTGGATATTTCTGGGGTATTTCGACTTTGAAAAGGGTACGAGCCACCAGATCACTCTCTCCAACAGAAGCAGCCGGAATGGTCGCATTGTCACCGCCGATGCCGTAAAAATTGGCGGAGGAATGGGCAACATTGCCCGGATGCCCCACCCGGGAGGCTTTGAAGCGGAGAACACCAAAAGCTCCGATGACCCGAAAAAGAAAGAAACTCTTGTTTCACAGATACATTACACACCGCAAATCAGCGGATACCCCCGTTATGCCGAAGGTGCCCGATACTGGATGCAGTGGGCTGGGGTGCCCGATACAGTATATAACCGTACCGAGGGGAAGAACGACTACACCGACGACTATGCATCGCGGGGTGCCTGGGTAAACTGGCTGGCGGGAGGATCGCCGGTACTGCCCAAAAAGGAGGGGCTCCATATCCCGGTGGACCTGGCATTTGCCTTCCACACCGATGCGGGCACCTTCTGGGGAGACACCATTGTGGGTACACTCGGTATTTACATGACACACCACAACAACGAACGCTTCGAAAACGGACATTCCCGCTGGGCTTCCCGTGACCTCTCCGAGCTGGTGATGGAGGAGATTGTGAACGATATACGTCGCGACTTTGAACCGGACTGGACCCGGCGACACCTCTGGAACCGCTCCTATGCCGAAGCACGCATGCCCAATGTGCCGACCATGCTGCTGGAGTTGCTGTCGCATCAGAACTTTGCCGATATGCGCTATGGGCTCGACCCTACCTTCCGCTTTATCGTCAGCCGCTCCATTTACAAGGGGATGCTGAAATTTCTCGCAACCCAGTACAATCGCCCCTACGTGGTACAACCGCTGCCGGTGAAAGAGTTCTCCACCCGTTTCAGCGGAGAAACAGAAGTCGAGCTTAAGTGGCAACCCGCAATGGATCCGTCTGAGCCCACAGCCATGCCCGCCAAGTATATGGTATTTACCCGCATGAACGGAAGAGGTTTCGACAATGGAATCGTGGTAAATGACCACAACCTGGTCTTATCCATAGAGAAAGACAGCATCTACAGTTTTCAGGTGGTCGCTGTCAACGAGGGGGGACGTAGCTTCCCCTCCGAAACACTTTCTGTCTGCCGCAGATCAAAGCAAAAAGGAGAAGTACTGATTGTAAACGGATTTACCCGGATCTCCGCACCTTTCAGCTTTACTGCTTCTGAGGACAGCCTTGCCGGCTTCGCTGGCAGCGTGGATAACGGCGTTCCCTACATGGCGGATCACCATTTTATCGGACAGATGAACGAATTCCGGCGCGTCATCCCCTGGATGGACGACGATGCCGCAGGGTTCGGAGACAGCCATGCGAACTACGAGACTACTGCCATCGCTGGCAACACATTCGATTACCCCTTCCTTCACGGGCAGGCCTTCGCGGCGGCAGGTTACTCTTTTGCCTCCGCTGCGGCTGAGACAGTAGAAAACGGCAGTGTGAGCCTGACAGATTATAAAACGGTGGACTGGATTCTGGGCAAGCAACGGGAATGGAGCGTGGCCCGGGGAGTAAAACCACCGAAATACAAGACATTTTCCAAGAAACAACAGCAGGCTATCACCGACTATTGTCAGGGCGGCGGAAATATTATTGTGAGCGGCGCCTTCGTCGGTACCGATCTGTGGAACAATCCCCGCGCCACGAAAGAAGACAGGCAGTGGGCAGAACAGATCCTCAAATACAAATGGCGCAACAGTCATGGTGCAATAACCGGACAGATTAAAGTGGTACCTTCGCCTTTTTCGGCAATACAAGGCAATTACAGATACTACAACGAGCTGAACAGCGAAAGCTACGTAGTGGAAAATCCCGATGCACTGGAGCCGGCCGACAAAAATGCATTCACCATCTTCCGCTACGCGGAGAACAATCTGAGCGCAGGCGTACTCTACAAGGGTGAAAAATACAGTACCTGCATCCTCGGATTTCCCATAGAAGCAGTAAAAGAACAGGAAAAACGAAATGAGTTAGTCAAAAATATAGTAACAGCATTTGAATAAGGACGCCAAAAGCTAAAAGCTCACTTGCAAACCGCTGCATCCGCAACGATTACACCAAAAAAGCTGAACGCTGACTCCTGATTGCTGAACGCTGATAGCTGAACGCTAAAAACCAAATTTATGAAAACAATAGAAGCTTTTATCCTCTACTCTGAGCCGGAGCAAGCCATGAAAACGGTAGAGGAACTCAAACAATCTGAAGCCGTAACCAAGATATGGCTGCTGACACCTGCCGGCATCACAGCCAAGATAAAGGGATGTAAAAACATCGCCATAGATACACTTCAGAGCAGTGACACGGTGAGGAAGATAGCGCAGAAATCGAAAGGCGACTACACGCTGATCTATCTGAAGTCCACCATGTTGAAACCGGGTTATTTCGCCCTGGAACGGATGATCCGCATTGCAGAAGACTCGGCTGCCGGCATGGTCTATGCCGATTATCATGCCGTCGTGGGCGGTGAAAAGAAAAGCCATCCGGTCATCGACTACCAGGAGGGCAGTCTGCGCGACGATTTCAACTTTGGCTCATTGCTGTGTTACAACACCTTGGCACTGAAAAAGGCGGTAAAGCGGATAAAAAACGAAACATACCAATTCGCAGGACTGTACGATCTCCGGCTAAAAGTATCCCAAAAGCATCCGCTGGTACACATCAACGAGTACCTCTACACCGAGATTGAGAATGATACCCGGGTATCTGGCCAGAAGATATTCGATTATGTGGACCCAAAAAACAGACAGCTGCAACTGGAGATGGAGAAGGCCTGCACCCAACATCTAAAAGATGTGGGTGCCTGGCTGGAACCCCGATTCAAAAGCATTGAATTCGACAAGGGCAACTTTGCCGTGGAGGCATCAGTCATCATTCCGGTACGCAACCGTATCAAGACCATCCGTGATGCCATCGCCTCGGTGCTCAAACAAGAAACAAACTTTCCCTTTAACCTGATTATCATCGACAATCACTCCACCGACGGTACCACGGAAGCCATCGACGAGTTCAAAAGTGATGGACACCTGATCCATCTCATTCCGGAGAGGGACGACCTGGGCATCGGCGGCTGCTGGAACGTGGGCGTACACCACGCACAGTGCGGAAAGTTTGCCATACAGCTCGATAGCGACGACGTCTACAGCGGCGTGGATACGTTACAGAAGATCGTGAATGCCTTCTACGAACAACAGTGCGCCATGGTGGTGGGGACCTACCAGATGACCAACTTCAACATGGAGATGATCCCCCCCGGCATCATCGATCACCGGGAGTGGACACCCGACAACGGCAGAAACAATGCCCTGCGCATCAACGGCCTGGGTGCGCCACGTGCCTTCTATACCCCGGTACTACGGGAGATCAAGGTGCCCAACACCAGCTATGGCGAGGATTACGCACTGGGACTGAACATCTCCCGGTACTACCAGATCGGCCGCATCTACGATGTACTCTACCTCTGCCGCCGCTGGGAAGATAACTCAGATGCCTCACTCGACATCATGAAAATGAACGGACACAACCTCTATAAAGACAGAATCAGAACATGGGAACTACAGGCGAGAAAGAAATTGAAATAAGGGAACCGCTCATCCATGTGGGAATCATCCAGGAGCAGCCCGAGATCAGCTTTACCCTGCTCACCGACTACAAACTGGGAGGGAAACCGGTCCCCCGGGGCGATTATTTGGTGAGAATGGCCGACGGGATGATCCTCTTCAACGGAGAAACCTACCCGGAGATAATTTTTGAATCGGATCAGTTGCACGATGACTCGTTCGAACTGAGAGATGTGGTGATTGGCGTCGGTTTTCACTGGGAACGCAAAGAAAACCAGTGTTTCCAGGGCGGGTTGAAGTTCAACTGCGGAAAGAGGGGCATCACCGCCATCAACATCGTCTCCCTCGAAGATTACCTCAAGAGTGTGATCTCCTCCGAGATGAGTGCCACAAGCTCCGAAGAGCTGCTGAAGACACACGCCGTGATCTCCCGAAGCTGGCTGCTGGCACAGATTCAAAAAAACAAGGAGATCAGGGGTGACTACAAAACCTCGTTTGTATCGGCCGATCAGATTGTCCGCTGGTACGACCGAGAAGACCATGCCCTGTTCGATGTCTGTGCCGATGACCATTGTCAACGCTACCAGGGAATCACGCGACAAACAACCGCACGGGTGAACCAGGCAATCGATGAAACCCGGGGAGAGGTGATCACCTACGGTGACGCCATCTGCGACGCCCGTTTCTCGAAATGCTGCGGCGGCGTGACGGAAACATTCGAAAACGTGTGGGAGCCCATCCCGCATCCATACCTCGTGGGAAAGCCCGATTACACAGAACATACTCCCCTGCCCGACTTGACCGTGGAGGAGAATGCCCGGGAATGGATTCTCTCCTCCCCTCACGCCTTCTGCAATACCGGCGACGCAGACATACTCAGGCAGGTACTGAACGATTACGACCGGGAGACAGCCGACTTCTACCGTTGGAAGGTGGTTTACGCACAAAGCGAACTGAACACCCTTATCAAGGAACGTTCCGGCATCGATTATGGCGAAATCATCGCCCTGGAACCGCTGGAGCGGGGTATCTCGGGCCGTATCATCCGACTGAAGATTATGGGTACCAGGCGCGTGATGACCATCGGCAAAGAACTGGAAATACGTCGCACCCTCTCTCCATCACACCTCCACAGTGCCGCATTTGTGGTGGACGCGGAAGAAGAAAACGACGAGGGAATCCCACAACAGTTCACACTCACCGGTGCCGGCTGGGGTCACGGCGTGGGTCTCTGCCAGATAGGTGCAGCCATGATGGCAGAAAAGGGATATCACCATGATCAGATATTAACGCACTATTTCCCGCAGACTAAATTGGTTCACTATTATTGACAAAAAAATAAAACGACTCACGCATCACAAAAAAATATGAATAAACAAAAGAAAGTCACATTCCGCAACCCCTGGGCATGGATACCTACCCTCTATTTTGCGGAGGGATTGCCCTATGTGGCCGTGATGACCGTCTCGGTGATCATGTACAAACGTTTTGGCCTTTCCAACACAGAAATTGCCCTCTACACAAGCTGGTTATACCTTCCCTGGGTGATCAAACCCTTCTGGAGCCCGTTTGTGGATATCCTGAAGACCAAACGATGGTGGATCGTCTCCATGCAACTGCTGATTGGCGCCGGCCTGGCGGGGGTTGCCTTTACCCTCCCCACACCGTTCTACCTGCAGGCATCGCTGGCTTTCTTCTGGCTGATGGCCTTCAGCTCAGCCACGCACGACATTGCCGCCGACGGCTTTTATATGCTGGCACTCGACGATTCACAGCAATCATTTTTCGTGGGAATCCGCAGTACCTTCTACCGCCTGGCCTCAATCACCGGACAGGGACTGCTGATTATCCTGGCGGGATTTCTGGAAAAAACGACCGGCAGAATCCCTTTTGCCTGGAGCATCACCTTCTTTATTCTCGCCGGTCTCTTCCTGCTCTTTTTTGTTTACCATCGCTTTGTACTTCCCTACCCGCCTGCCGATAGTGGCAAGGCAGCACATACGTTCAAAGATGTAATGGCTGAATTTGGCAATACCTTCAAATCTTTTTTTACGAAAAAAGGTATCGGACTGGCCATCGCCTTTATGTTACTCTACAGGCTGTCAGAATCCATGCTGATTAAACTTGCTTCGCCGTTTCTGCTTGATGGCCGCGAAGTGGGAGGACTGGGGCTGAGCACGTCGGAGGTGGGTATTACCTACGGCACAGTGGGTGTGATCGCCCTCACACTGGGGGGCATCATCGGCGGTATTGTCGCATCGCGGCAGGGACTCAAACGATGGCTATGGCCCATGGCACTGACCATCACCCTGCCCCATGTAGCTTACCTGCTGCTGGCATTTTATCAACCCGAAAGCTTACTCTGGATAAATGCAGCCGTGGCTACCGAACAATTTGGATATGGATTTGGGTTTACAGCGTATATGTTGTATCTGATTTACTTCTCACAGGGTGAACACAAAACAGCCCATTATTCCATCTGTACAGGATTCATGGCTCTGGGAATGATGCTCCCCGGGATGGCTGCCGGTTGGATACAAGAGCAGCTGGGTTACCAGCATTTCTTTGTCTTTATCATGCTGGCTGCCATCCCTACCCTGTTGCTGATCCCTTTCATGAAGGTAGACACCGACTTTGGCAGATCGAAAAAAGAGGCTAACGGGTAAAAAACAATTACAAAATGTCAGTTTATGGCTACAAACATATCATACGGAAAGTTACTTTTTATCGGTGTGCTGTTTATTTCGGGTATCACTTTCAGCACGGAGGCCTCAGCCCAAAAAATACGTATCAGCAGCGGCTTAGAAGTGCTGAAGGAATCCGGATTTCGGATACTGCAGGGCAAAAGGGTCGGACTGATCACCAACCCAACCGGTGTGGACAACCATCTGAGGTCGACCATCGACATTCTGCACGAAGCGCCCGGGGTAACGCTGGTGGCACTTTACGGGCCGGAGCATGGTGTGCGCGGTGATGTGCATGCCGGTGATAAAATTGATTCTTTCACCGATCCCAACACGGGCGTGCCCGTATTCTCAATCTACGGAGCGACCCGTAAACCCACACCGGAAATGTTGGAAGGCGTGGATGTACTGGTATACGACATCCAGGACATCGGCTGCCGATCCTATACCTACATCTCCACGATGTATCTGGCTATGCAGGCTGCGGCGGAAAACGACATCGAGTTTGTGGTGCTGGACAGACCCAACCCGCTGGGTGGGCTTAAGGTAGAAGGCAACCTGGTGGAGGAAGGATTCATTTCATTTGTCAGCCAGCTCAAAATCCCCTATCTGTATGGCCTCACCTGCGGCGAGCTGGCGGAGATGATCAATGGCGAACGAATGAATAGGCAACCTTGCAAGCTGACGGTGGTGAAAATGAAAAAATGGCGTCGGAAGATGAATTTCGAAGATACCGGCCTACCTTGGGTGCCCACATCACCCCATATTCCTTTTGCACACTCGGCTTATTTTTACCCTGTTTCGGGTATACTGGGTGAACTGGGTTACATGTCCATCGGCGTGGGATATACCCTCCCGTTTGAAATGTTTGCTGCAGAGTGGATCAATGCGGATGAATTTGCTGGAGCATTGAATGCGAAAAGAATCCCCGGAATCAGTTTTCGCCCCATGCACCTGAAACCCTACTATTCGGTGGGGCAGGGAAAGAACCTGCAGGGGGTACAGATATATCTGACCGACTTTTCCAAAGCACGGCTGTCGGATATCCAGTTTCATGTGATGGAGGCGGCTGCGCAGCTCTATCCCGACCACAAGGTATTTGATCATGCGCCCGAAAATCGTTTCGACATGTTCGACAAGGTGAGCGGAAGCGATTTTATCAGGCTGGCATTTTCCAAAAATCACCGGTTCGATGACATCAAAAGCTACTGGACCAAAGACGAGGAAGCATTCCGAAAATTGTCGAAGAAGTATTATCTTTACCGCTAAATTGAAACGTGGTCAACCACCAATGAAAACAATGAATTACAACCCATATACAGTTCCAGAAAAAAACATGAATAAACTTACAACAACATCGCAAAGCAACCGTTTATTGTCGCTCGACATCCTCAGGGGTATTACCATTGCCGGCATGATCATGGTCAACAATGCAGGTTCATGGAACTATGCCTATGCCCCGCTGAAGCACGCCCACTGGCACGGGCTGACACCCACCGACCTGGTTTTTCCCTTCTTCATGTTTATCATGGGGGTCTCCACCTTCATGTCATTACGCAAATTCAACTTTGCACCCACCAAAGCTGCGGTCTGGAAAGTAGTGCGCCGCACCCTGCTTATTTTTGTGATTGGACTGGCATTAGGATGGTTCGGGCAACTCATGCGAGGTCTCGCTGCGGGAGAATCGTTCGGCATGGCTGCATCCCATTTCGACACCCTCCGCATCCTGGGGGTACTGCAACGACTGGCACTGGCCTACGGTTTTGCAGCCCTCATTGCACTGCTGGCAAAGGACAAACAGCTGCCCTGGATCATCGCCATCCTGCTGGGGGGATATTATCTGATTCTTCGCTTCGGAAAAGGATTTGAAATGTCGGAAGAAAATATCATAGCCGTCGTGGACAAAGCGCTTTGGGGACCGGCACACATGTACAAAGACACCACACCGGAGGGAGTTCGCATCGCGCTCGATCCCGAAGGGTTACTCAGTACCATCCCCTCCATTGCCCATGTGCTCATTGGCTTTCTTTCCGGAAAACTGATTGTGGAAAACAGGGATAACCACACTCGGGTGGAGAAACTACTGATATGGGGTACCATCCTGGCTTTCTCGGGCCTGCTTTTACAATACGGATGTCCCATCAACAAGAAAATATGGAGTCCTACTTTTGTACTGGTGACCACGGGCTTTGCAGCACAACTGCTGGGGTTGCTGATCTGGATCATCGACATCCACAAAAAGGAAAAATGGAGCCGCTTCTTCCATGCTTTCGGAGTCAACCCGCTCATTGTATACGTGTTCGCCGGTGTGCTCGCCAACCTGGTTGGCAACATCCGTTTTGCCTGGCAGGGAGAAACCATCTCGGTGAAATCATTTACCTACAGCGTATTGATTCAACCCTGGGCAGGTAACTATTTTGGATCGCTGCTCTACGCACTGCTGTTTGTCACCGTCTGCTGGCTGTTTGGATATATCCTCTACAAAAAAAATATTTATATCAAATTATAGATAACCAAGCTTATACAAGTATGCCGAGCAGTGGAATGTAGCTTGCAAAAGATGAATAAATAAGTGACAGTGGCAAACACCGAAAAAAAATCAAACTATATGGATTATCCGGAATCAAAAGAAAACATACTGATCGCAGACAGCGGCGCCACCAAAACCGACTGGTGCCTCACAAGGGAAGGAGAGATTCTGCAAAGGTTTTCGGCGAAGGGAATCAGTCCGGTATACCAGACAGAGGTTGAAATCGCTGAGGAGATAAAACAACATGTATTCCCGAATCTGGAGAATATACCTCTTTCGGCCATACATTTCTACGGTACAGGATGTATTCCCGAAAAAATCCCCCTTGTCAGAAACGCTATTCAACAGTCGTTTTCCATCAATACAATCCATGTGTACAGTGACCTGATAGCGGCAGCACACAGCCTCTGCGGACATGAGCCGGGTATCGCCTGCATCCTCGGTACCGGTAGTAACTCGTGTGAATGGGACGGAGAGAGGATAGTGAAGCAGATATCACCGCTTGGGTTTATTCTGGGCGATGAAGGAAGCGGAGCTTCATTAGGAAAACAACTGGTGAGTGATGCGTTGAAAAATCAGTTGCCTGCCGGATTAAAAGAAGAATTATTGGATGAATACGGGCTAACACCTTCACTTATCATCGACAGGGTGTACAGACACCCCTTCCCAAGCCGTTTTCTGGCCAGCCTCTCGCCCTTTCTGCTTAAACATATCAACGAACAACATATTCGCCATATTGTAACTGGAAGTTTTTCCGATTTCTTAGAGAGAAACGTGATGCAGTATGATTATCAAAAAAATAAGGTTAATTTTGTGGGATCAATCGCCTGGCATTATTCCGATCTATTGAAGGAGGTTGCTCAGCAAAAAGGTGTTGTGACCGGAAAGATAACCCAATCGCCCATACCGGGGCTGATTCGTTATCATTATCCGGTTACGTCTCGTTGATACCCAAACCCTGTTTTATTCAAACAGTAAAACATTGAACTTTCATCTTTCATATGACACTCATCAAAATAACTGAACAAGCGTCGATCTATGAGAATCTGGAACAGAAGTCTGTTTCGGAAATACTTACAGAAATCAATAGAGAAGACAGGAAAGTAGCGCAGGCAGTGGAAAAGACAATCCCGGAGATAGAGAAGCTGGTGACCGGCATCGTGGAAAAGATGCGACGCGGGGGAAGACTTTTTTATATAGGGGCGGGTACTAGCGGCAGGCTGGGTGTGCTCGACGCATCGGAGATTCCCCCTACATTCGGTATGCCGGACAGCTACGTGATTGGTCTGATTGCCGGCGGCGACAGAGCCCTACGCAATCCGGTGGAGGCTGCGGAAGATGATATGGACAAGGGGTGGGAAGAACTCATGGCACACAAGATCAATCAAAATGACGTGCTTGTGGGAATTGCAGCTTCGGGTACCACACCCTATGTAATTGGAGCATTGCGCCGGGCACGGGAAAAGGGCATACTCACAGCCGCCATCAGCTGCAATCCGGGCTCGCCGGTAGCGGCAGAGGCAGAGATAAAAATTGAACCGATCGTGGGTCCCGAATATGTTACCGGCAGCACCCGCATGAAATCGGGTACTGCACAGAAGATGGTCCTGAACATGATCACCACCGCCACCATGATCAAGCTGGGCAGGATAAAAGGAAACCGCATGGTGAACATGCAGCTCACCAACCAAAAGCTGGTGGACAGGGGTACACGAATGATCGTTGACGAACTTTCACTCAATTACGAACAGGCAAAAAATCTACTGCTCCTCCATGGATCGGTAAAACAAGCCATAGAAAGTTATAAGAACGCACAATAAAACAAAAATGGCAATTATTATACATACCGACAACCCTGATCTCCTGCTCGACAGGATTTATGAAGCGATAGACACCAGGAAGGCCGAAAAATGGGTACGCACAGTCGACGGGCGTCTCACATATGGTACGCTTATGTGGAGAAACGAAGCATTTTTCAAACCCCAGATATGGGTAGATGAGAATCAATTGCGATTTGGACTTATAAAAAGAAAGGACAGAAGACATATCACATCGCGATTATATACCGCTTATCACGCCAAACTCATTGAAATGCTCCTGACCCATTTTGATAGCGATTTCCGAAGTGTCTCCGCAACAGCGGCAAAGGCTGAACCCGATGCGTTCTGATTTTAAAAATAATACAGCGGATGAAAACAAGCGTGCCGCCCATCGCTTTCCTTCTCCTGTCTATTTCGTTACTGACTGGATGTGATATTTTCACCATATCAGGCAAGTCACCCACCAAATGGGAAAATAACATCGTTTATCAGACCATGCAATGGGATATGAACGCTTCGGAGGAGGATGTGAGGCACGATTTCTGCAAGAGTGGCCAGCCCGTAATCCCACGAAGAGACGGGAACTGGGTTTTCTGACTTTTCAATTTTCAATTTTCAATGAAACGAGCATCTGAATCATTACTTATCTTACTTTTCCTCCTGGGCACTACCCCCATATCGGTGGCACAGAACGCCGATTACAAGACCCTCACCGATATACCCTATTACCGGGAAGATATCCGTCAGAAGGACCGTTATATCAACGAACGGTGCCGGCTCGACATCTATTTTCCAGCCAAGAAAAAGGAGTTTGCCACAATCGTCTGGTTTCATGGTGGAGGACTCACCGGCGGAAACAAGGAATTGCCCGAAGCGCTCAAAAATGAGGGGATCTGCATCGTGGGGGTAAACTATCGACTTGACCCACAGGTTAGAGCTCCTGCCTATATCGAAGATGCTGCGGCAGCGGTAGCCTGGGTATTCCGGCATATCGAAGAACTGGGAGGTGATGCATCCCGAATCTTTGTGTCGGGCCATTCCGCCGGTGGTTACCTGGCAATGATGGTCGGGCTCGACAAGCATTATCTTGCTACACACGACATCGACGCCGACAGTATTGCCGGCCTCATCCCCCTGAGTGGCCAGACCATCACCCATTTTTCTATCCGGAAAGAATACGGGATGAAAGATACCCATCCTCTCGTGGATCAGTATGCCCCTCTCTACCATGTCCGTCCTGATGCTCCCCCCCTGTTGCTGATCACCGGAGACCGCGAACAGGAGATGCTCGGCCGTTATGAAGAGAATGCCTACATGGCCCGTATGATGAAGGTGGCGGGACACAGGCAGACGCGTCTGCTGGAGCTGCAGGGATACGGCCACGGCATGACCTACCCTGCTTTCCCGCTGGTACTGGAAGAGGTTAGGCGCATCAGCGAAAGTAAATAATATTATTCCGATGATCTCCTTTTGTTTACACTGTTTATTTCGGCTATCTTTGCAGGTCAAAATAAAACGAAATGCTATCAAACGTCCATAAAAAAGAGGTTGAAGAGCTTTACGCTACCCCCATATTACAGCAAACTGCATTCTGGTCGGCCGTAAAAAAGTCACTGGGCACAAACACCATCGCTGTCAATTTTAATTCAAGAAGGTCGGCTCTCTACGGAGTAACCGATGACCGGTCAACACTCTCTTCCGATCTGCTAATTGTGTTACAGCAGATAAACAGACACCATTCGGTGGCTTATGTCCCGTACGGGCCCGAGCTGGAGCCTGCCGATGAGTTTCAGGGTATGTTTCTGGAGGAACTTTCCGAATCCTTGCGATCGCATCTCCCCAAAAGCTGTATCCTGATCCGATACGACCTATGTTGGGAATCGTGGTGGGCCAAGGAAAAAGATCACTTCGATGAGCACGGTATCTGGAAAGGTGAGCCCGACAGTCCGGCGCAGGAGTTCCGTTTTAATTTCAACACGCAGCATTGGAATTTCAAAAAAGCCTTTTCAAATATCCTGCCGGCAAATACAGTCTATCTTAATTTGACATACGATACCGATACCCTTCTCAAAAGAATGAAACCCAAGACACGATACAACATCGGCTTGTCCCGTCGCAAAGGAATCATCGTAAAAACAATTGGACTGGAGGGAATCGATGTCTGGTATGAACTTTACAAGGAGACGGCAGCCAGAAATCACATACTACTCAACGACATGAAGCACTTTCAGGCAGTGCTGACCGCCCGCGCGGATGACACGCGCTCACCGGCAGAGGTAAGCCTGCTGGTAGCAGAGAAAGACGGCAGGCCGCTGGCCGCCATGTTTCTGGTAATCACAAAAAACAGGGGATCCTATCTTTACGGTGCCTCTTCCAGTGCCGGACGGAATCTTATGGCCACATATGCATTGCAATGGGAGGCAATATGCCGGTCGAAGGCAGCAGGGTGTACCGAGTACGACATGTTTGGCGTTTCTCCTTCCCCCGATCCGCAACATCCTTTATATGGATTGTACAAATTTAAATCGGGTTTCGGGGGAGATATTTTCCATAGCCTGGGCTGCTGGGATTATCCGTTGCACAAGGAACTGTACACCCTGTTCCGCGCGTCGGAATTAAATAGCCAGGGATATCATGTAAGCTAAAACGATACATATGGATATCAACAGAATAACACAGGTAAATGAAAACGTCACACGTGCTTTCAGCAAACTGGTACCCCAACTGACCGGCAGGAAAGAATACCCCTCACTGGAAGAACTGGAAAGGGTGATCCGCTCGGAGAATACCCATCTTTTTGTCGCTACCGAGGGTGATGAAGTGATGGGAACACTCACACTCGTTTTCTACCAAATTCCATCCGGTTTGAAGGCATGGATTGAAGATGTAATCGTAAACGAGAGCTTCCGGGGAAAAGGAGTTGCCACTGCCCTATTATGTCATGCACTCCATATTGCCCGTGACAAAGGAGCTCGGAAAGTAGATCTTACATCGGCTCCATCACGGGGAGCCGCCAACAGGCTATACCAGAAGCTGGGCTTCGAACAGCGTGAAACCAATGTTTACAGGCTATACCTGTCCGGGGAAAAATAAAAAACCCCCTGCTGGTAAGCAAGGGGCAAGTATCCGGTAAAAAGTATTTCAGGGAATCCTGTAAACAATACTGTTGATATTCATTCCGGCACCTACGGAAGCCAGCACCACGTGATCACCGGACTTCAAGTCATGACCCGCCATTTCCTTGCGGGTAATGATATCCAGCAGTGTGGGCACGGTGGCCACCGAAGAGTTACCCAGCCATGAGATGGTCATGGGCATGATGGTTTCAGACACCTCATTTATATTATACAGTTTAAACAGGCGTTGCAAAATGGCATCGTCCATTTTACCGTTTGCCTGGTGCAGAAGCACTTTACTGACATTGGAAATATGCAGGTTCAGCTTGTCGAGGCCAGCCTTGATTGCCTTTGGCACATTCTCCAGTGCGTACTGATACAAACGACGGCCATTCATTTTCAGGTAATAATCTTTCTTTTCTGCAAGTTTGGGATTATAGGAGTATCCCATATGCAGCATGTTCACATAATGCACGGCGTCGCTGCGCGAGTTGTGGCCTATGACACCCACAGGTTCATCGCTCTCGCGGGCCTCCATGATGGCGGCTCCGGCTCCATCGGCATAGATCATGCTGTCCCGGTCGTGCGGATCGGCCACACGCGACAACACGTCTGCACCCACGACCAGAATCTTTTTCGCATCGCCGGAACGAATGTAATAGTCGGCCTGAATCACCGCCTGTACCCATCCCGGGCAACCGTAAAGTACATCGTATGCCACTGCCGACGGATTTTCAATTTTCAGTTTACTTTTAAGGCGAGCAGCCATCGTCGGCAACATATCCATACGGACATTATCGACCTTTGTTTCGCCAAAATTATGTGCAAAGATGATGTAATCAAGCTCCTCCCTGTCCACACCAGCAGCCTCCAGAGCTCTCTCTGAAGCCACGAGGGCCAGGTCGGAAGTCACCTGATCATCTCCGGCATAACGCCGCTCGGCAATGGTAGTGATCTCTTCAAATTTACGGGTGATCTCCTCGTTGGGGGTGGTCAGTTTATTTCCCGTCGAGTCATAAAACTCGTACGCATGAAAATGATCATTTCTAATTTGTCTGGCTGGTACATAACTGCCCGTACCCGTAAAAATACTATACAATCTTTTCATTTTTTCTTTATACTTATTGGAAATGCATCCGTCGGGATCTGTCGGAACCCATACTAACTGTGATAATTATGCATACTCCATACTGAATCTACCTGCTTTTAATTTCCTTACTCAGGTTTTCGAATGCAAAGGTAAATAATTAAATTCAAATGAAGTTCAATTTCTCCTTTTGAAGATGAATCCTGTTTGTGAATGTAATGATGTTCCTTTATGCGAAGTTCCTGACACCTCGATTAATTATCTAACAAGGAGGCTGTTACAGGATTAGAAAGATCTTCGTAAAGTTCCAGATCGAAATATCCGGCAGCAGCCGTAATATGGTCAAATACATCCGAAACAATCTCTTCATACCGTACCCAGTTTGTTGTGGAAGTGAAGAAATAAAGCTCCAGCGGCAACCCCTTGGAGGTGGGCTGCAACTGTCTGACAATCAAAAGCATTTCTTTGTGTACATCGGGATGATGACGCAGATAATTATCTATATAATGCCTGTAAAGCCCCATGTTGGTAAGGTTCCGGCCATTGATAAGTAACGACTTATCGGCACCCGTACGGCTGTTATAATCGTTGATCTCCGTTGTCCTTTTACGGATATAATCTGAAATATATTGAATCTTTTCCAGTCCCCTAATTTCATCTTCACGAATAAAACGGATAGTGGATTGCTTGACAAAAACGGATCTTTTTAAACGTCTTCCACCCGTATCAACCATGCCGCGCCAGTTCTGAAAGGAGTCTGAAACAAGAGAATAGGGCGGGATGGTGGTGATGGTCTTATCGAAATTACGGATCTTCACCGTGGTAAGTGTAATCTGTACCACATCCCCGTCGGCACCATATTTGGGCATGGTAATCCAGTCGCCGATGCGTACCATGTCGTTCGCCGAGACCTGCAGGCTGGCCACAAAACCCAGGATGGTGTCTTTAAAGATAAGCATCAGGATGGCAGAGGCTGCACCAAGGCCGGTGATGATGGCGGTAGGGTTCTGTCCTGTAAGGATTGAAAAAAGAATGATAAATCCGATGATATAAAAGATGATCTTTACCACCTGCACATAGCTGTCCAGTGGTTTGTCTTTCAGGCTGGGCTTTATACGCAGCGTATCGGATAAGGCATTCAATACCGACATAATCAGCCAGATCACATAAAATATCAGGTAGATATCGGCCAGCTTATCCATGAACTGCATTGTTTTGGGAAACTGGTCAAAAATAATGGATATCGACCCTTTCACCAGGCTGAAGGGAACAATCATTGCCAGAAAATGAGGGAAACGTCGTTTGGAAAGATTCTCCAGAAAAATGGCTTTCGATATCCTGGCCGAGCGATTCAGAATGGTCTGAAGAATAATCCGGGTAACGTACTGCACTATAAATACAAGAAAAACAACCACAAATAGAAGAAAAATGAGGTTGATATATTTCACCCAGTTATCGGATACTCCAATATTTTTAAGAAGTTCTATTGACCACTCACTGATAGCATTGGTTGAACGGGATATATGTTCAATATTGTCTTCATTCATAGGGATGGCGATCTTTTTTGGTTACCATGTTTACAAAGTTAACCTTTTTAACGCTTTCTCCAAAGCCTTTTTTAAATCTATTTCTCTCCTGATTCGGGGATTCATTGTATATTTGTACAAACGATTCATTGAAAAATAAAAATTAACATGGGAAAAGTACTGATCATTGGTGCCGGTGGCGTGGGAACAGTTGTTGCCAACAAAGTGGCACAGAATAACGAAGTATTCAGCGATATCATGCTGGCCAGTCGCACCAAAAGCAAATGTGACGCCATTGCCGAAGATGTGAAACGCCGGACTGGAGTGGAGATCAAAACAGCGCGGGTGGACGCCGACAATGTACCGGAACTGGTATCCCTTTTCAACGAGTTCAAACCGGAACTGGTGATTAACGTGGCACTGCCCTACCAGGATCTTACCATCATGGATGCCTGCCTCGAAGCGGGAGTCAACTACCTCGATACGGCTAACTACGAACCAAAGGATGAAGCCAAATTTGAATACAAGTGGCAATGGGCTTACCGGGAGAAATTCGAAAAGGCTGGCCTCACCGCCATACTGGGATGTGGCTTCGACCCGGGTGTGACAAGCATCTTTACTGCGTATGCCGCCAAACATCATTTCGATGAGATACACTATCTCGACATTGTAGACTGCAATGCGGGTGACCACGGCAAAGCATTTGCCACCAACTTCAATCCCGAGATCAACATCCGCGAGGTAACCCAGAAAGGAAAATACTGGGAAAACGGACAGTGGGTGGAAACAGAACCCCACGAAATCCACCAGCCCCTCACCTACCCCGAAATAGGGCCAAAAGAATCCTACGTAATCTATCACGAGGAACTGGAATCACTGGTGAAGAATTTTCCCACCCTTAAACGCGCCCGCTTCTGGATGACCTTCGGACAGGAATATCTTACCCATCTGCGGGTAATCCAGAATATAGGCATGGCCCGCATCGACGAGGTGGAATACAACGGTCAGAAGATTGTGCCCATTCAGTTCCTGAAGGCAGTGCTGCCCGATCCGGGTGAGCTGGGCGAGAACTACACAGGACAGACCTCCATTGGCTGCCGCATCCGTGGCATCAAAGACGGGAAGGAGCGTACCTATTACATCTACAACAACTGCAGCCATGAGGAAGCATATAAGGAAACGGGGGCGCAGGGTGTAAGCTATACCACGGGTGTCCCTGCCACCATTGGCGGCATCATGTTTATGCAAGGGCTCTGGAAAAAGCCGGGAGTCTTCAATGTGGAAGAGTTTAACCCCGATCCGTTTATGGAGCAGCTGAACAAACAGGGATTACCCTGGCACGAACTGTTTGATCTGGACCTGGAAGTCTGATGATCCTTTTTCCAGATTTTGCCCCACACAGCAGGGTTTCCAATATTGATCAAAAAGAATATCCATTACGAAATAAACAGACCCATGCAACCCAAATGTTTGGTAAATATTGATGATTACAGCCGGGAGGATATTTTCCGTATCCTTGAAAGTGCGTCCAGATTTAAACAACAACCCGATCGTGACCTGTTGCAGGGAAAAGTATGTGCCACGCTTTTCTTTGAGCCGTCCACCCGCACCCGCCTGAGTTTCGAAACTGCGGTCAACAGGCTCAGAGGGCGTATCATAGGCTTCTCGGATGCGGCTACCAGTAGTTCCACCAAGGGGGAGTCGCTGAAGGATACCATCATGATGGTCAGCAATTATGCCGATCTTATCATCATGCGTCACCATCTCGAAGGATCGGCACGATATGCCTCCGAGATATCTCCCGTACCGGTAGTCAACGCTGGCGATGGATCCAATCAGCATCCCACGCAGACAATGCTCGACCTCTTCACGATATACGAAACACAAGGCAGGCTCGAGAACCTCACGGTGACCATTGTGGGTGACCTCAAATATGGACGAGCCGTACATTCACTCATACAGGGGATGTCGCACTTCTCACCCACCTTTAACTTCGTAGCGCCGGAAGAATTGCATATACCCGATAAATACAAGGCATTCTGTGACCAGAAGAAAATTGCTTATAATGAGTTTACCGATTTCTCTCCGGAATCGATCAACAGCGCCGATATTCTTTACATGACCCGTGTGCAGAAAGAACGTTTTACCGACCTCATGGAGTATGAGAAGGTAAAAAACATTTACGTGTTGCACAATGATATGCTGGAAGACTCGAAAAAAAATCTGAAGGTACTTCATCCGCTGCCAAGGGTAAAAGAGATCAGTCAGGATGTGGACGATAATCCAAAAGCCTACTATTTTCAACAGGCCAAAAACGGAATGTATACACGTCAGGCGGTCATCTGCGATTTAATGGGAATAACTGTAGACTAATGACAAGGAAAATATTTCATCATAATTTGAACCAGGATGAGAAAAGAATTGCAGGTTGCCGCACTTGAAAACGGCACAGCCATTGATCACATACCCACCGAAGCGGTTTTCAAAGTGGTATCTCTGCTTCAGCTTCAGAAACTGGATAATCGCATTACTATCGGAAATAATCTGAAGAGCAGCAAGATGGGAAAGAAGGGAATCATCAAGGTCTCCGACAAGTTTTTCAGGGAAGCTGAAATAAATCGTATTGCACTGGTAGCCCCGAACGTGAATTTGAACATTATCCGGAACTTCGAGGTGGTGGAAAAGAAGAAAGTGGTGCTTCCCGATGAAATCATCGAAATAGTGAAGTGCAACAATCCGAAATGCATCACCAATAACGAGCCAATGAAAACCCGATTCCATGTGGTCGACAAGGAAATGGTGGAGCTTCAATGTCACTACTGTGAGCTGAAAATCCGAAAGGAAGAGATTGAACTGATTTAGGTTATACGTTTACAAACGCTGATAGCTGAAGGCTGAAGCCAAAAAACAAACATCGAATTATGCCCGTAAATATACCCGACAGATTGCCTGCGATAGAGATTTTAAAAAAAGAACATATTTTCGTAATGGACGATCTGCGTGCTTCTACACAAGATATACGCCCGCTCAAAATACTCATACTCAACCTCATGCCACTCAAGGTAACTACAGAGACCGACCTGATCAGGCTGCTCTCCAATTCACCCTTGCAAATAGAGATTGAGTTTCTGGGACTGACTACCCACACTCCCAGAAATACGCCCATTGAGCATTTGTTGTCATTCTATACCGGTTTCTCTCAGATAAAGGATTCCTATTACGATGGCATGATCATCACCGGCGCACCGGTGGAGATGCTTCCTTTTGAGGAGGTGAACTACTGGGACGAGCTTACACAGATTTACGACTGGGCGCGCAAGCATGTAACCTCTACCTTTTATATCTGCTGGGGGGCGCAGGCTGCCCTATACCATTTCTATGACATCCAAAAATATCCTCTGGAGAAAAAGTTGTTTGGCGTATTTAATCACACAATCAACGATCCTTCTTTTCCTCTTTTCCGTGGCTTCGACGATCTTTTTTACGCACCGCACAGCCGTCATACAACCATCCTTGCCGAAGAAATCAAACGTTGCCCGGCGCTCACCATTCTCTCCGAATCTGAAGACGCCGGCGTTTACATTGTCTCCTCGCGCGGAGGAAGGGAGTTTTATGTCACCGGACACTCGGAATACTCACCCATGACACTGCACAATGAGTATATAAGAGATAAGGAAAAAGGAATGGATTCGGTGGAGATTCCTCTAAACTATTACAGGAACAACGATCCTGCACAGCCTCCGCTGGTACAGTGGCGATCACACGCCAACATGCTATATATAAACTGGTTAAATTATTTCGTTTATCAGTCAACACCTTTCAACATACACGAAATTGCACAATTGGGGAGTCTGTGAAAGCCATTCCCACGGTTTGAGAATAGAATGAAGTACAAAAAGTCAAAAGTTTTGACATCAATGCATCTGGAAAGATTATCCGAAGACGAGGTGCCCGCATCGGTAAAAAAAATAAAAGTGGCCTTTTTCACGGATATCCTGATAAAGGATTATGACGGAGCAATCAAGACAATGTATCAACTCATCCAGAGGATACCGGATGATCGGTTTGAGTACCTCTTTTTTTGTGGCGTGGCTCCCCGGCACAACTTTCCATACCGCACCATCAGAGTCCCCTCTCTTATCGTACCTTTTAATATATCATACCGGGCTGCACTGCCCGGTCTTGCATCCAGAAAGCTGAGACGGATACTGAACGACTTCAGCCCGGATGTGATACACATCTCCACTCCTTCATTTCTAGGTTTTTTTGGACTACGTTACGCCATAGAACAGCAAATACCCATATTGTCGGTCTACCATACTCATTTCATCTCTTATATGCGATATTATTTCAAGATGGTACCGTTTATGATCAAAGTGACTGAATCGTTTATTACCCGTCTTTACAAAAAATTTTATAACCGTTGCGATCTGGTGTATGTGCCCACTGACTTCATGATAAAGGAGCTGACAGAGCACGGCATTACTGCAAATAGGCTCAAGCAATGGCATAGGGGGTTGGACACCGGTTTGTTTAATCCTGGCCGGAGGGATGACGCTTACATCAGAAGTATCACTGGAAACGACAAACCCTGTTTATTATACGCCTCCCGCATCGTATGGGAGAAAAATATTGAAACACTGATCGGGATTTATGACGAAGCAGAGGCACAGCAGCTTGATGTAAATTTTATTGTTGCCGGCAGTGGCGTAGCAGAACCAGAAGCACGGGAACGAATGAAAAACGCTTTTTTCCTGGGACATCTCGACCAGAACAAGCTCGGTAAGCTGTATGCATCGGCCGATATCTTTGTCTTCCCTTCCATTTCCGAATCATATGGCAATGTGGTGATGGAAGCAACGGCCTGCGGATGCATACCCGTCATTGCACGAGGTGGAGGTTCCCAGGCCCTGGTCGAGGACGGTGTGACCGGTTTTATGTGTGAGCCCAACGATGCCCGCGACTACATTGAAAAGATACGGGTTCTGCTGAATGATACCGGACTAAGAGACCGTATGAAAGCAGAAGGCAGTAAATACATTTCACTGTTGAGCTGGGACCATCTTGCAAAGGTGTATTTTTCCGACATTGAACAACTGGCACGACAATCACCCAGGAGACAGCCGTCGGGCAAGGATCTGTCTCTATCGTAACCGATAAGTAAAAATGATCGATTTCATAAACAAATACAAGAAATATCTACTGGCGGTGTTACTCATCACCGTCTTCCTTCTGATAATCCGGTTTATATCGTCTATTGATTTCAATTCTCTTAAAACATATCTGAATGAAACCCCAGGCATGTTTGCCGGCGTGCTGACCGCTTCCCTGCTTGCCTATCTTACATCTACCCTCGCATGGAACCTATGCATGGGCAACGAAGCAAAAAAAATATCCTTCATCCAGCTATTCATATTCCGGCATGTGGGTGAGATGCTTTCTCTTTTTAATCCTACAAGCATTGTAGCCGGAGAGAGTCTGAAGGCTTTTATTCTCAATAAAAAGGGAATATCTACCAAACATGGTGTCAGCTCGATACTCCTGCACAGGGTACTGGTCATTTTTGGAGGCCTTTTTCTGGCAATCATGGCCTTGCTGTACCTTACCGTGGGACAAATTGTCAACGGTCAAAACATCCTTTTTATCCTGATTGTTGTTGTCATGGCGATGCTGCTCGTTTATCTGGTTTTGCGTTTACTGGTACATCCCAGGCTCTTTTTGGGAAAAAGTGCGGAAAAATTAAAAAAGAGGACCGGCTGGTCGTTCATTACCGATGACCTTGTCACCTCTGTCTATGATATGAACGACACCTCTGCCATTTTTTTTCGGGAAAACAAGGGAAAGTTTCTTTTCGCCTTTATGTTGTGCGTAACACACTGGATATTTGGTGCGATGGAATTCTATATTGTCTTGAGCATGATGGGACTCGATGTTTCAATTATCAAAGCGGTCACAGTAGAAATGGGTGTCATCATATTTAAGACAGTAGGTGCCATAGTACCAGGACAAATTGGAGTGGAAGAGTACGGCAACAAGGTAATGCTCGATGCCATTGGCATTGTGAATAATGAGATATGGCTGGTGGTAACTCTTATGAGAAGAGGCCGTCAGCTCTTTTGGTTGCTGGTGGCCGGTATCTTTACTCTGATCATCACCAAATTTTCACAAATAAAATTGTACAAATGACCGAAATTCTTTGTGTGACACATAAGTATCCACCCTCCATAGGAGGTATGGAAAAACAGAGTTTCGAACTGATTGCCGGTCTCAGCAGCCATTATAGAACCCATGTGATCGCATATCAGAACAGCGGGAACAAAACAATCTGGTTCGCGCTGCTGCGAGCCAAAATAGAAGCCATGCTCAGGAGACATCCCGGCATCCGCCTGATCCATCTGAACGACGGTTCCATGGGTGCTGCCTGTCTATGGCTACAAAAAAGGACTCCTATTCCTGTGGTAGTAACTTATCACGGCCTGGATATCACCTTCCCGCTTGACATCTATCAACATTATATTGTACCCCGCCTCGGTAAATACGCTGGTGCCATCTGTGTGAGTGAATTTACCCGGTCGCAATGCCTCAGACGCGGATTCGACGGGATGCGTACCTTCACAGTGAGAAATGGCGTAGACATTGAGATGGGTGATATACCTTCCGATGACAGCATTGAGGAAACGCTAAGAAGCAGGTACGGTATCAATGTCTGCGGCAAACACATCATCATCGCTACGGGACGACCCGTGAAAAGGAAAGGTTTTTCCTGGTTTCTGAAACATGTAATGCCATTGCTGAACGAAGATACCCTTCTTCTGATGACCGGCCCCATGAAGGACAAAGCTTCATTTCTGGAAAAAAATATCCCGGTGCTACCAGCTGCCCATCATCTGCAACTTTTACTGGGGATTGCCAGTGATACCGGAGAGGTTAATGAATTGTTGAAAGTAACCAAGAATGCTTACCACCTGGGGAGCGTTCCCTATGATGATCTTTTGCAATTACTTTCGCTAGCCGATCTTTTTGTAATGCCAAACGTACAGGTGGACGGCGACGAGGAAGGTTTTGGCCTAGTGGCTCTGGAAGCCAGTATAAGAGGTACCTACGTGCTCGCCTCAGGTATTGAAGGAATCACCGATGCGGTGATCGACGGGGAAAACGGTTCACTACTCCCCTCAGGTGACGCACAGGCATGGGCAAAAAAAATCAAGGAACTCCTAAACGACAAAACAAAACTTGCCGTTCTTTCAGAGAAAGGGAAACGTTTCACCCATGCCAATTATTCGTGGAACAATATGGTAAACGGATACAAAGAGGTATTTGACAAGTTGATCGGTTCAGTGTCTTGACTTTCTTGTGTTGCTGCTGCCCGCTCATCGGCCAGTTATTCCCCCATCCCTGCAAACTTAAGGCAAACAGGCTTGCTGAGGGAGATTGGCTGATTGGTGTCGGTGAGCATTCCCGTTTCAGTATCTATGGAGAAAACCTGTATCCTGTTATCGTCCCTGCCAGCCACCAGCAAAAACCTGCCGTTTGGTGTAATTGCAAAATTACGGGGGTGTTTTACTGTAAGCTGATACCCCAGCCTTGTGAGTGTGCCTTCTTCAGGATCAACGGAAAAGATGGCAATGCCATCAGCCTGTAACCTGTTGGAAGCATAAAGGAAACGGCCGTCGGGCGATACATGAATATCGGCACTGCCACGTGCTCCCGTCGTATCGGAAGCAATAACCTGTTTCTGAGTTAACCCGCCAGCATCATGATCATAATCAAATATGATCACTTCTCCCGATAATTCACCCAACACATAAAGATATTTGCCACCATGAGGATGAAAATCAAAATGACGAGGCCCGGTACCCGGAGGCAAAATGAACTCCTTCAGGCTACTCTGCTGCAGTGGAGGTTGTCCCTCAAAGGGGGTATCGTTCACACGTAATCGATAGAGCTTATCTGTCCCCAGATCAGCCGCAAACAGGAACTGCCCGTCGGGCGAATACATCACACTGTGTAAATGGGGACTACTCTGTCGCTTGTTGTCGGGGCCGTTTCCCTTGAACTGCATAACCATGGTTGCAGGACTGAGGTGACCTTTCTCATCTGCCCGGAACGAGCTGATACTGCCACCACTATAATTGGCGGTGTACACATTCTGCCCTTTGCTGTCCGTAGTTATATAACAGGGACTACCTCCAAGTGTGGGGCTTGAATTGACAGGTGTAAGGGTTCCCTGCTGCTTGTCGAACGAAAAGGAATGGGCAGCACTGTTACCTTCGTCGTTTTCGCCCACGGAATAAACAAACTTCTCATCGGGACTTAACGTGAGATAGGAAGGATTGACCACTTCTGCCATACTTACAGAATCCGATCTCCCGGTAAGTGTATTGAAACGGTACAGGTAAATCCCCTTACTGCCTTTTTCGGAAGTGTAGGTACCTACGAGCAAAAAAAGATCTCCGGCTTCACCCTTCACAAGTGATGCCACTGCCGTGTCGGCTCCGGTTTTATTATCATTGCCTGAGTGCTGCCCGTTGCACGATAATAACAAAGCAGAAGCCAGGCTCGTCATAACAATTTTTCTATACATACCACATGAATTACGTTTGACCGGCTAAAATAAGTCAATTTTTCCGAAACGAGTCTCATTATAGCCAAAAATGTTCTTCACTCACGCTTTCCCGCAGAAAAAATTAAACGGAATTTGCAATTAAAGTTGCGAATATGGTGTAGTCTGCTTACTTTTGCACCGACAAACAGAGACCTATACATTAATATTAATAAATTATGTTATCCAAAATATTATCAATTACAGGACGCCCCGGCTTATATAAACTCATCTCGACAAATAAAAATCTGAATATTGTGGAATCGCTTGCCGACGGAAAACGGATTCCTGTATATCCTCAGGAAAAAGTTGTAGCCCTTAGCGATGTCTCCATATATACAACCGATGGAGACAGACCGCTGCGCGATGTATTGAAAAAAATAAAGGAAAAGGAGGATGGCAGAAAGGTTAACCTGGGCAGTAAATCACCGGGCAACGAACTATTGGCCTATCTCGAAGAGGTGCTGCCGGATTACAGCCGGGAGAGTGTATATGCATCTGACGTGAAAAAGATGATTTCATGGTACAACGTTCTCATGGAAAACGAAATCAACCTCGAAGAGGAAGAAAAGGAACCGCAAATAAAGGAAGAGGAAACCCCTGATCTTGATGAGGAGAGAGAAAATACCGAAAGACCAGAAAAATAACGTAATAATAAAAACGACGAAAGTTGAATGTTAACAATTTAATTACACGTGCTGGAGCCGGGATCATCTATATACTGGTGATCTTGATTGGTGTCCTCGGAGGACATGTTTCCTTTCTTATTATTTTCGGCGCAATACTCGCGATCGGATTATTTGAATTCTATCGGATGGTGGAAAAAGACACCTCCCATGCCATCAGCAAGATATTTAACATTTCAATGGGAATCGTAATCTTTTTGTCGGTTTTCCTTTACATAAAAGGAATTACCTTTTATGCCCTTCCTGCCGCCATACTTATATATCTACTGATTCTGATCGCTTCATCCATTTTTATTCGCCGGGATGACATCTTTCACGGAATCATCTATTCGGTGTTCGGGCAAATCTATATTACGATGCCCCTGGGTTTACTGATGCTCATCTCCTATTCTTACCAAAATAATATTACCGGTGAAGGATCGGACTGGGTACCTATCCTTGCCCTTTTTGTATTTACCTGGGTCAATGACACAGCCGCCTATTTTATCGGATCGCTTATCGGTAAACACAAACTAATCGAACACATTTCGCCTAAAAAATCGGTGGAAGGATTTATTGCGGGAATACTCTTTACCCTGTTGGCCTCTTTTATCTTTGCCAGCTTTTATCCCGGGTTTTCCACCGCTTTCTGGATGGGATACGGCATCATTGTAGCCCTGTTCGGTACATTGGGTGATTTGTTCGAATCACTTATCAAGCGTACCTCCGCCGTGAAAGATGCCGGTCACCTGATACCGGGACATGGCGGAATACTGGACCGAATAGACAGTCTCCTGGTAGCAGTACCTGCTGTTTATCTGTATCTGATTATTTTTTTATTCTTTTAGATTTTTCATCATTTTTTAAAAACAAAAAATCGATTCTGAGTGTTTTAAAGGAAACAAACACGTGTTGCAATGAACAAAAAAATAATTGGGACAAACGCAGGTATCGTCTGGAATCTTTTAAACGACAATCAAAAATGGGATATTGTTCAGTTACAGGAAGCTTCCGGATTATCCGAGAAGGAAGTTTATGCAGCCATCGGTTGGCTGGCAAGGGAAAACAAGATAGAGATCGAAAAGAACGCAAATGGCAGGGAAGCTTATTATCTTGTTATTGAATATTATTTTTAATCATATCCCCTTTTCTCGCAGCGCCTTATTTTAACCTAAAAAGTCCGAAAAAGTAAATCCGGACTTTTTATAAATAGGATATCTCTATTTACATCACTCCTTTTTCCCGAAGACGCTGCTGCCATTTCCAGGCTGAAGCCATGGTGTCTTCAATGGTCTCAGCAGCTTTCCATCCCAACACTTTATTTGCTTTGTCGGGTTGTGCCCATATTTGTTCTATATCTCCTTCGCGACGTCCCACAATTTTATAATTCAATGACTTACCTGACACCATTTCAAAGACGCGAATCAGCTCCAATACAGAGACCCCATTACCTGTACCCAAATTAAAGACCTCCACCTTCTCTTCCGATTTATTCTCAAGCATCCGTTCAATGGCTGCCACATGTGCTTTGGCAAGATCCACCACATTGATAAAATCGCGAATACAAGATCCGTCAGGGGTATTATAATCATCACCAAAGACACTCAATTGCTGTCTTATGCCGATACCTGTCTGCGTAATATAGGGTACCAGATTCTGCGGGACACCCAGGGGCAGCTCGCCAATTTCAGCAGAAGGATGTGCTCCGATGGGATTAAAATAGCGAAGGATAATGCTTCTGATAGGTGCACCGGAGTGAATAAAATCCTGAATGATCTCTTCGTTGATCTGTTTTGTGTTACCATAGGGCGAGGCCGCAGGCTTGATGGGGGCATTCTCATCAATGGGGTTCGCATCAGGCTCTCCATAGACAGTGCAGGATGAGGAGAAGACTATGCCCTTCACATTGTGCACAGGCATCAGTTCCAACAAATTGATCAGAGAAACCAGGTTGTTACGATAGTAGAGCAGCGGTTTTTGTACCGATTCACCAACAGCCTTGCTGGCAGCAAAATGAATGATCCCATCGAAACGGTGCTTCCGGAACAATGCCTTCATTGCTTCAAAATCGGTACAATCAAGTTTATCAAAAATGGGCCGTTTACCGGTTATGCGTGTGATGCCTTCCAAAACATCTGCATTTGAATTAGAAAGATTATCCACAATAATCACTTCGTACCCTGCCTGTTGTAGCTCTACCACCGTATGAGAACCTATATAGCCGGTTCCCCCTGTAACCAAAATTTTCTTTACCATAAAATTATCTTTTGTTTTCCTCATTTTGCACAAAATTACGAAAATTTTCTCTATGTTTGTCATAATGGGAATTTCGTTTTCAGAGACGCAATGAAATACGTTGTTAAAACATTCTATCACAAGGAAGAACTTCCTCCCATGAAAGAAGTAAATTTCTTTCATAATGCTTCTGCGTTTGACTGGTATAGCAATTCACCCACCTATACTCCTTTTATGGTTGTCGCCTTCGATGGAGAGAAGCCTGTTGCAGCCATATTTGCCATCATTATGCGTATAAATCACTTTTTCAGTGGAAAACTTTTCAAAAGATGTTTCATTACGCAACAACCTTCTTTCTTTGAAGAAAACCTTTCACAGATAGATATTTTTCATGCCCTTATTACCCAGTTGGTAAAGGAAGTAAAACACAAGGTATTTCTGATCCGGTATGACAACCTGGCAAATGCCATTTTCGGCTATAAGGGGTTTCGTGAAAACAAGTTCTATTCCGTGAAATGGATAAATATCAGGAATTCCCTGCAACGAAAACGAAAAATATGGGATCAGCTATCCCCCTCAAGAAAAAATCAGGTAAACAAGGCTATAAAAAGAGGAGTGACAACGGAGGAATTTGTCGCGGAGGAAAAACTACCCGAAATATACAAACTGATTCAGAATACCAACAATAAAAAAATATCCCGCCGTTTTCCTCCATACCGGTATTTTGAAAATTTTTTCTGCCACTACGTAAAAAATGGAAAAGGAAAAATACTGCTTACCCGCTTTCAGGGTAAAATTATCGGGGGATCTATTTTGGGTTTTGAAAATAAGAGCACAGCATATTGTCTCTATTATTGGGGAAAATCGAAACGGCATAAACTACTTTATCCCACTGTCTTTACACTCTACTCGGCCATGAAGATGGCCGAGGAACAGGGATTCTACTTTTTCGATTTTATGGACGTGGGATTTCTTCATAAACGTGCGGGCAGATCCCGTTTTCTGCTTCAATTTGGTGGTAAAGAAAGAGCCACACGACGCTGGTACAGATTCAACTGGGGTCTGCTCAATTTCTTTGCAAATAAAATCTATGATTGAAAATAGACACGCACTGATTGAAATAATCTTCCATTTTTGTCATCACCATATTCTATTCTGTTTCGCAGTCTTCGTCTGGTTGAATATTTAAAAAAACATGAAAACTGGATTATCTCCAAAATTTGCAAACAAAAGCAAAGAGATTTTTCTTTTTGCTTTCCAAAGAGAATTAAATATTAAATTAATTTAAAAATGAAGTATTTACCGGATAATTCTTTGGAGAAACACAAAACATACTGTATATTTGCATCGTGTTTTTCATGGTATTAGATTTAAGGTTAACAATGAAGATTGGTTGTCGTGAGACAACCATTCCTTTTTTATATCAGGTCTGTTTTCCTGAATTGATTTTTAAATCCCTTCTCAACTTCTAGAATTAATCCTTTTTCCGGGTTGCTTTCCCTGGGAGTGGGGTGCGATCATTTGTATTTATCCCACAGAGCTTCGTGAATAATCGTACGTGTGCGATCAATCAGTCCGGGAATGTCAGACTCCTTCAACCCTTCTGTATCAATAGGTTCGTGAATAATCAGCTCCATTTTAGAAGGCCTCAGCCGGAGGGTGTTCCTTTTTAACACATCAAACGGTCCATTAATGGTCAGCGGCACAACGGGCAACTTCATATCAACCGCAATATGATAGGCACCACGTTTAAAATGTCCCATCCTGCCATCGTGTGTGCGAGCTCCTTCAGGAAAAATAACCATAGATACACCATTCACAATCTGTTCTTTCGCTTTTCGGATGGAGGCAGTGCGCGTGGCAGCATTTGTGTTATCCACAAAAACATGGCCTGCTTTTTCCGATGCAAACCCCACGAAGGGTATTTTTCGCAAACTCTGCTTCTGCATCCATTTTATATTCTGATTGAGAAAACCATATACAACAAAAATATCAAAAGCACCCTGGTGGTTAGCCACAAAAATATAAGACTTGTGCGGATCCAGATTTTCGCGCCCTCTTGTTTTCACGAAGCAAAGTGCAAGCCAGCAGGTAAACCGCGACCACCACTTAGGTGGATAATATCCCCAAAACCGGTCTCCAAAAAGAGGAGCCAGGACCATCACCAGCAACGCTGTAACCAATGTAAGCAGGATAAAGAGTGGTACAAAAATGACCCACTGATAAAAAAAAAAATATTTTCACTTCTTCACACTATTATCATAAACAATGCAAAAATAAATATTTTTATATATCATTGCGCAATAAACAGCATTGTTTTGCAAAGCAAAGAAGGTTTTTTCCACTTTAATCCATTTTTTATACCTATTTATTTCCTTATTTGTTGAATTTTGTGTTTATTTGCGCTACGAAATCAGTAACTAATAATATTCATATCACCACATGAAAGAATTTGCGAAATACATCGGCGTACTTGTAATGCTAATAGGCGTTGCCTTTTTAGTGATACCTTTTTTTATGAACATGACCACCAACACAAACCTCATCATTGGGCTGGTACTGGTTGTTGAAGGATTGCTGGGACATATTTATGTAAACAACATGAAAAAAGGGAACATCATCAGCAACATCCTCTGGGCAATTATTTTATTGATTGTACCGTTTGTGATCTTCTTCTTTTCAAAGAAGGCTGCCTACACGGAAAAAGAAATCAGAGCTTACAACCAATGAGTTAATATTTCTCTGACATGTAAATCCCGGGTTAACTCACCCGGGTTTTTTTATTTACTTACTTTTATTTCACTTCCGCTCCACATATAATTGAAAATTTTCATATCGTTTCACCAACACTTCATCACCCTTATCAATAAAACCTTTGAGGGAAACGGCATCGTAATAAACACCATCGACTGCCACCTTTCCTGAAGGACGAAGAACTGTGGCCGCCAGGCCCGTTTTTCCCACCATTGCAGCCGGCTCCATGGAGACCGAGACATAACCTTCCTGATCGGCATGCAACGCAACCTTGTCGAGGATTCCCGGTTTTCCTATCCTGCTTGACAGGTAAAGAATGAGGCCGAGGCTCATCCCCATTCCTCCAAGCACAATCATGACTGCCCGGAATATCTCTGTGGCGGGCAGCCCTTCAAAGTTAAACCGGATATTTCCTACCAGCGCAAGCAGTAACGCCAGAAATACAAAAAGGATACCCAGAATTCCGGTGACTCCAAAACCGGGAACAACAAATAACTCGAAAACAATAAAAATGAGTCCCAGCACAAAGAGTAATACCTCCCAGTTCTGTGCATAACCGGTAAGATACAACGGCGTAAAATAGAGTATGGCTGCCGTGATTGCTATGGCGGTGGGAAAACCTATACCGGGCGATTGAAGCTCAAAGTAGATACCCCCGACAATAAGCATGATCAACAAAGCCTGCACCACCCCGTTGGTGAGAAAACCTCTGATTTTGTCGTAGAGAGTAGGATTATAGGTCTCAAGGTCGTAATCGGAATACCCCAGAAAGGTGACGATCACCTCGTGTACATTTTCGGCGATGCCATCACAATAGCCCAGCTCAACTGCCTGACTGGCTGTGAGAGTCAAAATCTGCGTGGAGTCTACATATCCGGGTACCACAGTTCTTTCATCCACCATGGCCTCGGCAATCACAGGATCGCGCTTCCATTTTACAATGGTATCACCTTGTTCAACTGTCACCACTTTGCCATGACTTTCTGCCGTAGCGCGCATGATGCCGCGCATATATGACTGGTACTTATCGGGAGCCTTAGCTCCGTTACTGCCGTCTACCACCGTAGCGGCGCCAATGGAAGCACTGTTACGCATAAAGATGCTGTCGCAGGCAATCGAAATGAGTGCTCCGGCAGAAGCAGCATTGTTGTCGATAAAAACATATACAGGAAGTGGAAAGTTAAGGATTGCCGTACGCATTGAGTCGGCCTCCAGTACCCCGCCTCCATAGGTGTTCATATGCAGCAGCACAGCGCTGGCCTCTTTTCGCATTGCTTCGTGCAGGCCGTTCTGCAAATATATCCACGTATTGCTGCCGATATTCTCTTTGATGTTGATCCGGTAGATTGTCACCTTCTTGTCCTGTGCCGGAAGGTTGAATATGAGGCAACCTGTGAGAATAAGAAAAAAGTATCGTAATTTTTTCATTTTTAACAGGTATAATAGAACAAAGATAATAGATTTTGTTTTTCACCGGTCGTTTTCATCAAAAATGTGTATATTTGTAATTCAATTAATAAGTATGAGCACTATTTTACTTAGCATAGGGTCCAATACATTCGCCAAAACCAATATTGACAAAGCGAAACGAATGCTTACCCGGCTTTTTCCTGAGATTGTTTTTTCACAGCCTATCCTCACTGAGCCCGAAGAAGAGAAATATTCATATCTTTTCCGCAATATTCTGGCCAAAGCAGAGACGCAGATGACTCCGGAGGAGGTGATTGATAAAATCAAACAGACAGAACGTGCGGTAGGACGTTCACCAAAAGACAAATACCTTGGTAAAGTAATCATCGACATTGACCTCATACAATACGGGAACGAGATACTGCGTCCCGGCGACTTTGAACGAAATTACGTGCAACAGTTGCTGGCAATGCTCCCGGCAACTGAATCATCTGCAACGAATGTTACACCCGACACAACCTCGACCATTGATACCGAGGCCGCTGATGACAATCGGGAATAATTAATTCAATCTCGTTACCGACTTCACCCCTTTCACAACCTTCAGCTTTTTAATCAGTTGTTCCATCATGGATGTGTTGGCGATCATCACCGAGATATTTCCCTGAAAAAGCCCGTCGTTAGAGTCGATGGAAATGGATCGCATCTGCACGCCCTCTTCCTTGGAGATAATGGAGATAAGGTTGGCCACGATATTGATCTGGTCGTTGCCAATCACCCGAAGTACGACGGTATAACTGGAGTATCCAGTAGTTCCTGACCAGCGTGCTTTTAATACCCGGTAACCATATCTGGAAAAGAGATCATGTGCATTCGGACAGTTTATGCGGTGAATCTTGATACCCTGGGAAGAAACAAAACCAAAGATTTCATCTCCGAAAATCGGATTGCAACATTTTGCCAGTTTGTAATCGATTCCCGTTAGGTTCTGGTCGATAACCAGTTCATCGGTACTTTTATAATCCTGCGCCGGAGGCTTCATGGTGAAATTTTCGGCACTTACCGTAAGATGTGCGTCCCTGCTTTCTTCCTCCTTGCTTTCCAGTTCCAGGTAACGGTCAATAACCCAGTTCACCTCCATCTTTTCTGCAGCGATATCCACGTAAAAATCGGTTACCGTCTTATACTTTAGTTTTTTAATAAGCTGCATCAAATGTGCATCGTCCACCTCTATTTTACGGTTCTTCATCCTACGTAACAGAGTCTCCTTTGCAATATCTACCTGCTTACCGGCCTCCTCCTTGAGAAGTTGTCTTATTTTGGTACGCGCTTTCGACGTGACCACGAAGCTCAACCAGTCCTGTTTAGGTGTCTGGTGGGCAGAAGTATTGATTTCCACCTGATCGCCGCTTTTCAGCTGATGTTTAATGGGAACATTTTTACCGTTCACACGCCCCGACATACAGGTAGCTCCCAGTTTTGAATGAATGGCAAAAGCAAAATCGAGCACGGTAGCTCCTTTCGGGAGCTTAAAGAGGTCACCTTTCGGCGTGAAAACAAAGATCTCCTCCTCGTACAGGTCCAACTTGAAGTCGGTCAGCTTCTGACTCAGATTGGCCTCTTTGTCTTCGAGTGACTCACGTAGCGAATTCAACCAGTTATCGAGTGTAGATTCCTCTTTCACTCCCTTGTATTTCCAGTGAGCTGCCAGTCCCCGCTCAGCAATCTCATCCATCCGTTTTGTCCGTATCTGCACCTCCACCCAGCGGGCCTTGGGACCCATGACTGTGATGTGCAGCGACTCGTATCCATTACTTTTAGGGATCGAAAGCCAGTCCTTGAGCCGTTTTGGATTGGGCTGATACATATCGGTGATAATGGAATAAACCTGCCAGCATTGTGCCTTCTCCTGATCAGCCGGTGCATCGAGTATCACACGGATGGCAAAGAGGTCGTAGATATTCTCAAACTCAATCTTCTGCTTTTTCAGCTTGTTGAGGATGGAATGAATGGACTTTGTACGCCCCTTGATGTCATATTTCAGTCCGGTTCTGTCGAGCCGTTGCTTTACAGGTTCAATAAATTCCTGAATATACTGCTCGCGGGACCGTTTTGTCTCATTCAGCTTTTGTGCAATAAAATCGTAGTTTTCGCGGTCGGTATATTTCAGGCAGAGGTCCTCGAGCTCCGACTTGATGGTGTAGAGTCCAAGGCGGTGGGCAAGCGGTGCATAGAGGTAGGTGGATTCCACAGAAAGATCGAGCCGCTGTGAACGGTCCGAACCTTTTGCATCACGCATCAGTTGCAGCTGCCGGGCAATCAAGATAAAGACCACCCTGATATCCTCGGCCATAGAGAGCAACAGACGCATATAATTCTCCGATTCCACGGTAGATCGTCTGTCGGTGAACTCACCCACTTTCTTCAATCCCCTGAGAATCAACTCCACTTCGTCACCAAAGAGTTTTTTTGTTTCGGCGAGCGTATATTCGTCATTTCTTACCGCGCGAAAAAGGAGCACAGCACAGACTGTGGGTTGTTTCAACCCTATCTCGTCCGTTGTAATAAGAGCCGTCCGCATCTCAAGCAACAGCTCGTAAAATGCTTCCTCCCTATTTTTATCCGCCTTCGCCAGCGACATCTGCAACATCTCCTTCAGATGCAACACCCTCTCCCTTTCCCAGGCTTGCCTCAAAAATGAATAAAGCCTGCGATAAAGCCGCAGAAACTCGCGACGATCAACGAAAGTGATCTCTGTCATTGTTTGGTTTTGTCCATTATTGAACTACAAATTTACGATTTTCTATGAAAGTGCATCTTTTCGGCAGGCAAAATAACCTTCCAGTCGTTGCTTTGTGAGTTCGGGAACAAATTATTATATTTGCGCAGAAATTTTCACAGTACATCTCTATCCCTACCAAATAAAGCTACTGCTCTCTTCTGTGGGACAATGGTATGCGGCGGAATGAACAACCTACATTTATGAACAGGAAACTATGGAAAAAAGAGAAGATCTTTCTGTGTTACTGGTGGTGGCGATCACTTCCTTTATGGGCACCTTCCTTATTTCGGCAGTCAACATTGCCTTACCCACTATTGAGAGGGACTTTTCCCTCTCGGCAATTGAACTGAGCTGGATCATCACCTCTTTTATTCTGGGCACGGCCCTGTTCATGCTGCCCGCCGGAACCTGGGGCGACCGGAACGATAACCGGAGGCTTTTTCAGTGGGGTCTTCTTCTTTTCACATTATCTTCCCTCCTTTGTTATTTTGCACCGGACGGCTACTGGCTCATTGCAGGCCGTTTTGTACAGGGTGCGGGAGCAGCCTTCACTGGAACCACCGGGCAGGCCATCCTCGTGGCCACGTTTCCTGCCTCCCGGAGAGGACAGGTATTGGGTATTTCGGTTTCGTCGGTCTATGCGGGACTGGCCCTGGGACCACTCGTAGGCGGTATTCTCACCATCCATACAGGCTGGCGCTCACTTTTCCTCATTGCCGCAATCTTCGGGCTTTTTACCACCCTTATTTCCCTGCGCTACATGAGAAAGAACGAAGAGAAAACCCGCCCCGCCGGCAAAGGCGATCATATCGGGACCATCCTGTTTATGGCAGGCCTCTCGGCCCTGGTGTACGGTTCTTCCCGCATCCCGTCCCTCCCCGGCTGGGCTATGATGGGGGGTGCCCTCTTCATGCTGTTTCTCTTTTTGAGAGTTGAAAGGAAAGCCCTCCATCCCCTGCTCGACATCCGTCTTTTTACTCACAACAGACTATTTACATACTCCAGCCTCTCCGCACTCATCAACTACACGGCCACCTTCGCCATCGTCTTTTTCCTGAGTCTCTACCTGCAGAAGATACAGGGGCTCTCTCCCCGCGACGCGGGAGCAGTGATCGTGGCCCAGCCACTGATGATGGCTCTCTTTTCACCGGTTGTGGGCAGGCTGTCCGACAAAATTCAGCCTCGCTACTTTGCCACCCTGGGCATGGCCATGTGTTCGTCGGGCTTAGCCATGCTGGCATTTCTCTCGCCCGGCACATCCATCGGGTGGATCGTTGCCATCCTGATATGGGTGGGCATCGGATTTGCCCTCTTCTCTTCGCCCAATATGAATACCATCATGAGTTCCGTGAAACGGCCGCAGTACGGGCAAGCATCGGGCATTGCTGCTTCCATGCGGGTATTTGGACAGATCATCAGCATGAGCATCATCACCTTTCTCTTTTCCATCAACTTTGGCAGCTCATCAGTAGAGGCCGCTCCAGATCCGGTTTTTATGCATGTGATGCAGTGGGGATTTCTGATTTTTGCCCTTATAGGTCTGCCGGGCATCTATTTTTCTTTCAACCGGGGGAACGTAAAACAGAAGAAATAGTAATCCATGCGTACAACCAATGAAAATAACAACGTAGTTTCCATGAAAAATACCCCCCAAAAGGGGATTTTCTGCTCTCATCTATAAAATTATCTTTGAAGATAAAATTTTAATGTACATTTGCCTATGCAAATCTCTGACACGTTCACACTTAACCTACATACTATGAGTTTTAAGAGAAGAGTTTTCAAGAACTTGCTGTTTGCCGGATGGTGCGTCCTTTCGGTAAACGGATACGGACAGAATTCCGATAGTCTGGAACATCTGTTGTCCAACAAAAAACTTTCAGCAGAGGAGTATCTTAAGGCATGTGATGAATTAAGCTGGAACTATCTCGACGATGATTTCGAAAAATCAAAACATTTTGCACAACTTGGAATCAAAAAGGCACAAGCGGAGAAAAATTCCTCCATGGAGGCCACACTATACCGTAACCTGGGAGTGGCCTATTATATGAACAGCCAGATGGACTCGGCCCAGCTCCTGCTCAGCATCTCTCTGGACAAAGCCATCAGGATGAAGGATAAAAAGCTGGAGGCGGCCGTTTATGGTGCCATCGGGAATGTCCACAATGTGTCGGGAAATTACGAAGAAGCACTTTCCTTCTACCTGAAAGCACTTTCCATGTTTGAGCTGCAGGAAAACAGGGAGCGGATCAGATCATTACTGGGAAACATCGGTGCGCTGTACTATAGTCTGTTAAACTTGAATCAGGCCGAGAAATATTTCCTGGATCTCGAACGGGAAAGCCTGCCGGCTAACGACATGTACAACCTGGGACGTGCTTATGATGGTTTGAGCAGAATAGCCCTGAAGCGCAAAAAATTTGACACTTCGCTGGAATATGCGGAATCGGCTGCGGATATCTTTCGCAGAAGCAATCAAAAAGCAGCCGAGGCTATTGCCCTGCAAGGCATCTCCATGGTCTATTATACCAATCACAAAGATTATGCAAAAGCCAAAGAATATGCATTGAAGGCATTGGAGCTGACCAGGGAGACGGGCTACCGGTCCGATCTTGCCGGATCGTTGAATATTCTGTCAAATATTTATTTCAATGAAAGAGATTATGAGAACTGTCTGAAATCGGCCAAAGAAGGAATTAAAGCCGACACCACCGATGCCAATGTCACCGCAAACCTATATGCCAACATGGTACGTGCAGGCATGTTTTTAAATCACAAAGAGGAAGCACTCCTCTATTTTGATAAATACCGTGCGTTAATTGACAACCGTTCCACGAAAGAATTTGAGCTGTCGATGGCAGAACTGGAAAAAAAATATCTGTCCGAAAAAAAGGAATTGCGCATATCCACGCTCGAAAGGGAACGGAAGTTGTATGGAATTATTTCATTTACGACTGTCTTTATCCTGTTGTTGCTGCTGATCATTCTTTATTTACGACAGAACACCATCCGCAATAAAAGGGAGTTGGCCGAACAAAAAATACTCCAGCTGATGCAGGAAAAACAGATCGTCGCCACACAAGCCGTGCTGGATGGCGAAACTGCCGAACGTGCCAGGCTGGCACGCGACCTGCACGATGGCCTGGGGGGGATGCTATCGGCCGTAAAGTTGAACCTGTTCGATATGAAACAAGACGTGATCATTGAATCGGAAGATGTTGCCCGCTTCAACAAGGTGATGGAAATGCTGGACAATTCCATGCAGGAGCTACGTCGTGTAGCACACAACATGATGCCCGAATCCTTATCCCGGTACGGACTAAAAATAGCTTTGGAAGATTTTTGCCGTAGTTTTCCAAATGTCTGTTTCCATTTTTTCGGTGAAGACAAGAGGTTCCATCAAAAAACAGAGAACACGCTGTACCGCGCTGTGTTCGAGTTGATCCACAACGCCATCAAGCATGCACAAGCAGAGCGTATCAATGTGCAAGTCATACAGCAACCGGACAGAATTTCCATCACCGTACAAGACAACGGAAAAGGCTTTGATCCCCGGAAGGAAACAAAAGGCACGGGACTGCAAAACGTCAGGAACCGCATCAATTCTATCGGAGGCACCGTAGAGATACATTCAGTAAACGATCAGGGTACCGAAATAACCCTCGAAATAGGCCTCAGTCATGACTAAGCGGGACAAAATCAATATCCTCATCGTGGATGACCACCGCATTCTTGTGGAGGGATTGAAAAAGCTTTTCGACAACTCAGCGGTCATTCAGGTAACGGGCGTTGCTTTTACCGGGGCTGAGTGCCGGACTGTCTTAACGAAAATGGTTCCGGACGTCATCTTGCTCGATATAAATTTGCCCGATATCAGCGGCATCGATCTCTGCAAAGAAATCAAAGAACACTATCCGCAGATAAAGATTGTGGTCTTGTCCAGCTTCAATGAGTATGCCATCGTTCGCCGGATGTTTGAGAATGGCGCATCGGGCTATGTAGTGAAAAATGCCATGCCCGAAGAGATCATCATGAGTGTGGAGATGGTGATGGACAACGAAATGTTTCTTTGCGAAGAATTGGACCTGCTGATGCGCAACCGCACCCACAATCCTGTCTGGCTCACCCCCAGGGAGAAGGAACTGCTGCGTCACATCGTGGATGGATACACAAATCCGGAGATCGCCGGAAAAATGTATCTCGGCGTGGAGACCATCAACAGCTACCGAAAGAATCTGCTGGTGAAGCTGGGGGCCAAGAACACGGCGGTGTTGGTGCGAATGGCTCTGGAACAAAAGCTGGTGTAACCGGCTCCCGGTGTTCGGAACAAGCTGTTAGAACCATTATGGCAGCAAATCCCCGATACCCGGTGGAGTCAGGTTCGCCGTTGCATCCACCGCAGGGCCTCCTTCCAATGCGAAACGTCCGCTCACTTCCCCTTCTGCCAGTCCGCCGAGGCCCGCCTTTACGTTGCTGGTAAAGGCCACATCCTTCACGGCATCCCCTTGCCCGATGGTGATCTCCACCCCCATGGTAGCCTCTGCCGTAATAGTTCCCCGGCCATATTCACCTTTTACACCCACCCCACCCCAAATGGTGGTTTCGTGTTTATTAAAATCGCGTTTCACTGACCAGAGAATCCCTTCACCCCCGGATAACTTTACATGGTCGCAACTAAGCTCGAACGACAAAGGCCCTATACCGCCCCCAATACCATTTTCACCCAGCGGACAATCCTTTTTCTTTTTTGAAGGTAATGTCGGATCAGACACATCCCGGGGTGGCTCCGGAGGCTCCGGTTCCACACAAACCATCCGATTGAGTTGATCAGCATAACCGGGCAATCCTGAAGCAAAGCCGGCAGCAATCTCCAGATGAATCACCGTCGTCATTTCCCGGTAGAGGTTGTAATACTCATTGAGACTGGGGGCATACATCCGTTCAATGATGGGATTGGTAAAAGCATAGTAGTCGGGGATCGCCTCTTTCAAGGCATTGGAAACCAGTGTGTAGTT
>DGZP01000005.1:10603-11742 GCA_002398565.1 Proteiniphilum sp. UBA4977 | reverse complement strand
TTCTGGCCCGACGCACGGGTATCTTCTTCAATCTCGGTGTAAAGGTACTCGTTTATATGTACAACAGGATACTTTTGCGACACTTTTAGCCTAAGGTCATACAGCCCGGCATACAGATAGTTTTCGCGCATCCTCATCGTTGCGTTCTTTAATGCAGTTGTATTGTAAAGTAGTAGCGAACCGAAGTTAAAATCGTCACGGAGGCTTCCAACCTGATATTCTATTAACGGATTATTTTTCTTTTCGCCGTTGGTTACCGCATAATAGTCGGCATACACCATTCCCGCCTGCGTATCGTCTGCAATACGCACCATCCGTTCAAGGGCGAAATACCCCGGCTTCAGCACTGTTGGTTTCTGATAGATGAGTGTATAAGGTGTCGTAGATTTTTGAGCGATTCTTTTAATTGTTTGTGTACTCTGCAAATTGTCGATAACGATCTTCTCACATCCTTCAATAACAGATGTGATCTCTTCGGGAGAAAGCAGGAAGATGTTGTTTATCAATGCCGACTGCCTGAGCTCTTCTACTGTTCTTTTTGCCTGATCAGGTTGACTGAAAAGGATAAAGGCGTCTATATTCTTCATTGTTCAATATTGTTTAGGCATCACGCGTTGTTTGTGTCATGAAAGCTACCTGCTCTTCGCGTGATGTGGTTATTTAAATGCATCTGTAATCTGTTTTATCAGCTCATTACGTTTATCCTGGCCTTTTACCGCTTCAATAGGGAAACCCAGTATACACGTACTGTAAGTTTCGCCTTTGTACAGAACACCTGCGCTCAGGTTGTTCTCGGAATAGCGGAAAATAGTAAAGGCGTTCTTATCGGCCGGTTCTATTGCATCAGGATTTTCTACCACATAGCTATCGCTGTTCAGCTCATTGTAGTATCTGTAATTACCCTGTATCGGGAGAAAAGGGGAGGGTACGGACTTAACATGTCCGGTCACCGCACCGTTGTTGTTACGCCATTTATATTTGAGCGTTTGTTGTGCCCACTCTTTGTCTTTTTCTGTGGCAAACGGATTATCCCACAGGTCGGTCCCCACAAAAGCGCCGCTCACTATGATGTTGCCGCCGCCGTTACAGTAATCGGTTACGGCCTTCTGCTGCAACTGTGAGAAGGTTTTAAATTTCGG
>DGZP01000005.1:0-10386 GCA_002398565.1 Proteiniphilum sp. UBA4977 | reverse complement strand
GTAATCAGACAGTTTCACAGTACCGTTTTCCACAGCATCCGCCGCAGTTGAAACAAAAGAGTATCCTGCCTCTGCGAAGGCTTGTCCGTGAACGAAAGGATAATCGAAACTGTTTCCGGCAATCCTGGTGGTTTCGTAGTTCGCATTGCTGTCTCCAAAGCCCGAAGCATCATCATCCATCCAGGGTATGATGCGCCGGAACTCATGCATCTGCCCGATAAAGTGGTGATCGGCAATATAGGGCACGCCATTGTCCACACTTCCCGCGAAACCGGCGATGCTATCCTCAGAGGTAACAAAACTGAATGGGGCTGAGACCCTGGTGAATCCATTTACGATAAGCGCTTCACCTTTTTGATCAGACTTACGGCAAGCTGACAATATTTCAGATGGAAAGCTTTCCCCTCCTTCGTTCATGGCCGCCACTTTAAAACTGTACACGAGATCTTTTTGTATGGAAACTTTGTAGCTGTTAGTATTTGCAATCACCCCGTTATCAAATCCTCTTCCGTTTATACGGGTATAGACAATATATTTCGTGGGGTTTGCCGAAGGTTCCGTTGCATCTATCGTGGGCTTCCATTTTAGCTCAACCTCTCTTTCCCCCGAAAAAGACAAACTGAAATCCTTTACCGACAGTGGCTGTACCACATATTCCCGGTTGTATTGTGAGGCGATGAATTTGAGCATCCCCTTATAGATCGACCGGCTTACAGTAAAACGAAACGAAGGGTCAAGCCCATATCGCATATCGGCAAAGTTCTGGTGTGACAGCAGTTCCAGCAGCATAGTGGGAACATTGGGTATGCGCGCCTCTGCATAGGAGCGGTTCCAGAGGTGGCGGCGTGTCCATTCGGGTTCAAACTCCCTTCGTATATCTGAGGTGACCTCCTCCATTATCAACTCCGACAGGTCTCGTGATGCCCATCGCGACCTTCCGTTTTCGAACTTTTCATTGTTAAAGTGTGTCATGTATATACCGAGTGTCCCTACTATGGTGTCGCCCCAGAAAGTACCTGCATCGGTATGGAAAGCAAAGGCCAGATCCAAGGGAATGTTCAGCCCTTTGGCATCAGACAGTACCGACGACCCTCCTGCCAGCCAGTTTACCCACACGCCGCGGCTGGCGTAGTCATCGGTATAGTCATTTTTTCCCTCTGTGCGGTTGTAGATAGTGTCGGGGACTCCTGCCCACTGCATCCAATAGCGTGCCCCTTCGGCATATCGCGGGTATCCACTTATTTCCGGTGAGTAGTTTATTTTTGATGCCAGCATCTCTTTTTGAGTTTGTTCTTCAGCGCTTTTTGTGTTTTCCGTTTCAAAGCCACCCGGGTTAGGCATCCGGGCAATATTACCCATGCCGCCTCCTATTTTTACAGCATCAGCTGTTACAATTTTACCTGTTCGCTTGCTCCTGTTGGAGAGGGTAATTCTGTGGGAGGTACCCTCTTCAAAATCAAAATTGCCAAGAAAAATCCATGTGCCGCCACCCATCTGTTGATTTACCCTGAAGTCGGTTTTGCCGCCGGCATGATATACACTGTACCGTGCATCGTCGCTACTGTTTTTGACCGTTTGATAAGAGACAAACACCGCATATCGTCCTTTCTCCGGAATATCGGGTGTCCAGGTGGCAATGCTTTCCTCACCCCGTGAGACGGTTTTTGTTTGCCTTGCCGTGCCCATCCGGAAAGGATTTTCGCCATCAAGCCATATTTCGCGAAGGTTTGCAAAACCGGCTGAATCGCTATTTCGCCAGGTTTCTTTGCCATTCGTCTCCCTATAGGTAGAGCCTCTTTTGCTGCCATCGTTATCGATGATGACCTCCTGTTTATTGTAATCACGCTCACGTGGAAGCAGCACATTGGCCCCGGCATTTTCCAGCATCGGCACCAAAAAAGGCAGCACATAACTCTGTGTATAGAGATCTTCCACCGTTTGAAAAATACGCGCCCGCTGCCACTCCCAACGTCCCAGCTTCTGCTCATAATACCAGCCGTGGCTCTGCCAAAGAGCGATATGGTTGTTTGTAAGACCCTTATCGAATGAGTTTTCGGGTGCGGAAAAGTTGGTTACGAGGGGGGGCTTCACTTTGTGTGAAATCATCCGGTTTTTATCCTTCTTCGATTGACGGTAAAAATTGGGAACAAGCGTGCTTATTTCCTGTTTATCAGAAAACACGCTGATGCGATATTTCTTTTGTGCCAAAGACAAGTGATATCGTATGCTATCGTAAATTTGGCGTACGGTATTTTCGCGCATCGGCAGGTAAGAGAGGGAGAAGTTGGTGTGCAGCTCAATGCTTTTTTTACGTTCATTCAGCGCAATACTGTCCACCGTCACCTTTCCCGGGCGAAGTAGCGTCTCCCGGTAAATGTTGGTCAACGACCCGTTAAGTCTGAATTTCAGGGAATCCTCCTGAAGATTTTGGGAAAAAGAAGAATAGGACATGGCCAGAATCAACGCTAAAAAAACATATTTCTTCATCGGATGCTCAGTATATTTTTTTCAATTTTTACAAAATTAGAAAAAATGATTGAATAACTTCAATCTTTTAAAAGTACCTTGTAAAGTAATGGAAAACTACAAACTTTCCTTGAAAAAGGGTTGTCCAAAAGTTGTTCATCCGTCTTTGTCTTTATGCAATTCAATGATGCAAAAGAAGAAGAAATGAACTTTTGGGCAACCCTTATAAAGCAAGAAATACTCAACTAATTATTTCCATCCTGGATTCTGTACCAGTTGAGGATTCAAAGAGATTTGATCTGATGGTATGGGATACCAATAGTGTTTCTGATTGAATTGTCGTTTCTTTCCCTTGGTCCCGTCAATATAGTCACCCGTTCTGTCTACAACATGGTTATAGGGGTCATTCACAATGTTGGCACCCAGAAGTATATCCGGATATAAAGACGAATCCAGCTTATCAAGTTGATGCCATCTGATCAGATCCCAGTAGCGGGTCCAGTTATCAAACATCAATTCGTTACGGCGTTCACGGCGAATTTCCCAAATGAGATCACTTACGTCCATGTTATTGGCTGGATCAGAATAACCTACATTTACGTTTAACGGAGGAATGCCGGCCCTGGATCTCAGCTTGTTGATTGATTTGTTCAGATCGTCTTGGGTGATTGAACCTAACTCTGCACAAGCTTCCGCATATTGTAAATATACAACAGATAACCAGAATATAGGAGCGTGGGTAAAATTAGCACTGGTTTGGTTCCTGTACATATTATCCAGACTTTTGTTGTCATATTTGTTTACCCCGTATCCTGTGGATGACGTCATTGAAATGCCGGTTCCAAACCGGGTGAATCCCCGTCCCACATAGCATAGTGCCGTGTCGATGGTTTGACTGAGCCGCTTATCACGCATATCCAATATCTTTTTAATGGACATTACCGTATCGGGAACTACATTTCCTCCTACAGTTTTAGTCCCTATCTTCATTACTGCGGCATCCGATTTATCCAGAGATGTCAGTGACAATGGTTTACCGTCGGTGAAAAGATAAGATTCGAATGCATTCTTGCTCATGCCGCTTATTTGGGTTGATGAGCTGATATAGGCAATCAGGGAGTGATGCAGCACATTTTGTTTGTAGGCTTTGTAAAAAATCATTTCAGGATTGTCAGCCAGATTAACGGAATTGTAATTCCCCTGGTAAGTAGGACTTAACGTGAAATTTTTGCCCATCAGGAATGCGGCTGCGGTTTTCGTTTCCGTGAAGAATTTGCCTGCGCCCGCCATATCGGGGGCAGACTGACCATCTTCTGCTTTACGGTATTTACGGAAACTGCCTTCGAAAAGCGTGATTTCGGCTTTCATGGCGTTGGCGACATTTTTATTCAATTTTATTTTGGAATTATTATCGTTCATATTGTTGCAAGCGAAATTTAAATCTTCCAACACGTGATCCATCACTGCATCCCGATTTTCCCGGACACCGTATAAATACCCTTCGTCTGTGATGTCCAATGATTTATCCACCCAGGGGACATCCCCATAGGCGCGTACAAGCTGGTAATAATGCCAGGCTCTCATTAACCGACCAACGCCTCTCCAGTGATTTTTAGCTTCATCGCTCATATTCACTTTGTCCACATTCTCAAGTAGGATATTGGCCCGTCGGATTTCAATCCATCCATCCCGCCAGTTGGTGCTGCTGGCCGGCACGTTTTGAAATGTCCAGTCGGCAAAACTTCCGCCTGCCTGGTCATCGGAAAGGGTCCGAAAATAAAAGAGACCCGAGCCTCCGGCATTCCCATACCCTAGGAAATCCTGGTAGAAGGTATTGGCGTAACCGGTTACATTACTTTCATTTGTCCAGAAGTTATCGTTGGTAAAAGTATCCAACGGGCTTTTGTCCAGAAAGTCGTTACAAGAAGAGAAGGCCAAGATTGCAGCAACGATGTATATTATATTTTTTTTCTTCATATTTCTGTTTTTTTATAATGAATACAACAGTTTAGAATGTGAGCTGAACACCAAATGATATTGTCCTGTACATGGGGTCTATACGTCCCCAGGTCGCATTACCCAGACTTACACCTTCTTCTTTGTCATTGACTTCGGGATCGACGGGCGCGTTACTCTTGTTAATCAGCTCCATCAGGTTATTTGCACTGAAATAGATCCTGGCTCTTTGCATATATATTCTCGATGCCATATCGGTAGGAAGCGTGTAACCTAGTGTTAGGTTCTTGAAACGCAGATAGGCCATGTTCACAATATATTTAGTCTGAGGGTAAAAATTATGGTTCCCTAATTCCAGAACAGCAATCGTACCTCTTCCGGCATTACCCGGGAATAATTTCGGGAAATCGGCTTTGAAATCGGGATTTTCTTCCGTCCAGTAATTTGTCTGGTTTTCATAAATGGCGTCAGCACCTCGCATCATCGGCATGACAAATGCACTCTGTGTCCACACCGAGCGTTTTCCAACTCCCTGGAAAAACATATCCACATCGAATCCTCTCCATTCAGCACCCAAGCGAAAACTGTACTGGTAACGCGGAGTGGTGTTGCCAATCACTTTCAGATCGCCGTGGTCATCGGCAGTTCCTTTTCCACCGTCAATAATTTCGTTTCCATCTAAATCCTTGAACTTGATGTCACCGGGGCCAAATACAAATGTTCCTTGTTGTAATCCGACTTGAGAGGCAATCCCTGTCTTATAGGTGCCGTCTGCATTAAAATCTTCCTCTGTAAAAAAACGATCTGTCTCGAATCCCCAGATGTCGCCATACCTTTTACCACTGTAATTCTGGTTTAATAATTTGGTTTCATTGTCCCATTTCACAATGTCTGTGACAAAATCTCCCACATTAGCATTGGTATATAGCAATACATCGTTGAAGCGGTGGCGCCAGTCAATCGTCAATTCCCATCCACGTGTGCGAAGAGTTCCTGCGTTGACATAGGGTGCAGTGGCTCCGAGTACCTGTGGCATTGTTTGGCCTGGTGCGAGCATGTCTTTCGTTGTACGTTGATACCAATCGAATGTGAAATTCAGTTCGTTGTTAAAGAGCCCTAAGTCGGCACCAAAATCGAGCGTTTGTATACGCTCCCATTTTAATGTGGAGGAAACCAGTTTGGGCATATTGTATGCAACAACAGGCACACCTTCATCAGTTAACCACTTTACGTCATCAGCAGGCTTGTTGGATGCATCGCGTTTTGTCAGTGTGGAAAGGTACATGTTGCTACCTACTGCCTGATTGCCGATTTCTCCGTATGAGGCTCTTAACTTGAGATTATTGATCGATTCTTTTAAAGGATCGAAGAAAGCCTCTTCGCTGATCCTGTATCCGGCTGATGCCGATTTGAAAAAAGCCCAGCGGTCGTTAACCGGAAACCGGGAGGAGCCATCATAACGTCCGTTTAACTCGAGCAGCCACTTTCCGTCATAGTTGTAGTTCAAGCGGCCAAAGTATCCGGCTGTAGCCCAATGCGAATGTGCCCCGTCAACGTACTGGCTGCCTGTGGCCAGGTCAAATTCCGGCAGATTATAGTCTAGCAGGTCATTTCTTTCAGAATAATGGTTGAAGTATGTATTTCCTTCCGCATTTCCTCCCAACATAAGATTGAAATGGTGGCGATAGGGTAAAGAAAATTCATAATTACCATAGATATTCAGTGCAAAGGTCTTGTCCTGATCGGATTGTTGTTCCAGCCAGGAGCTACTGGTATACAACGTTGTCTTTTCGATGGCTCCTCCCCAGGAATTCCATCCACCCAAAGGTATGTAGGCCGCTTTATAGGTATAGTTATTCACGTTATAGGTATAGTCGGCATTTAGGGTTAATCCTTTTGCCAGAATTGCCTTTGCAAAAGTTCCCATACGTATGAAACTATTATTATCGGTCCAGTCGCCCGCTTGCTTACGGTAAGCAATGTCGTTACGGAAGTCGTTACCCTGATAAGTCCCATAAGGGCCGAAGAAACTTCCCCAGCGCCACATGTACTGATAGGTCGTTCTGCGTGTGGCAGGTCCAATAAAATCTTTATTGCTGTAATTGAACCGGGCTCCGATCTGTAACCAATCTTTCACATCGGTTGTTACGTTCAACATAGCTGTCCACTTGTCCATTTTTTCGGGGAAATATGTCATGACACCTTCTTCGTGGTTGTATCCTACCGACATGTAGTAGGACGTTTTTCCACTTGTCCCCTGCAGGGAGAGGTTATGGCTCTGTGACGGTTTCCAGTTTCGGAACATAATGTTCACTACATCCCAGTCTGCAAAATACATGCCCACGCCGTTGTTGTCCAGAATGAAATCGCCGAGAGGTTTTGAACTGTCTGTAAGTGCATTCTTATCACCCAACACCATTTCCCGGTAATTGGCTTTTTTGCCGTTATGTTCGTCTCTCCATTTTTCAGCATATGGAAGCATCTCATCGAGATACATGCCAAACAGTTCATTGGCCAATCCTGCGCGTTCATTAGCGGCAATCAGTGCTTTCAATTGAGAAGGGACATCGGGGTAGTCAGGTAATATGGTGGGGGTATCCCAAGCAAAATTGTTGGTATAGTTTATAGATACCCGATCCACCTGCCGTGCCGATTTGGTAGTGATAAGTATCACTCCGAAAGCGGCTCTGGTCCCGTAGATTGAAGTAGAGGCAGCATCTTTCAGGACAGATATGTTTTCAATATCCTCCGTATTCAGAAGGGAGAGATCGTCCATGGGAACGCCATCAACAATGATCAGGGGTTTACTTGTGGCATCATTGCTTAATGTCCCCAAACCACGTATGGTTACGGAGGGTTGCGCCCCCAGCTTGCCACTGTTGCTGATAACGGATAAGCCCGGGACTGCTCCCTGCAGGGCTTTCGAGATGTCGGAATAAGGACGTGCCTCCAGCGTTTTGCTGACATCCACGGTGGAGACAGCTCCTGTTAAATTGGCTTTTGTCTGAACCCCATACCCCACCACTACTAGTTCTTCCAGTGATTGCGTATCTTCCAACAGGGTAATGTTGAAATGGGTTCTTCCTGCGGTGCTGATTGTCTGACTCATATAACCAATATAGGAAACATGAATGGACGCATCGTCGGCTACCCTGAAAGTAAACCGTCCGTCGAAGTCGGTGATGGTCCCATTGGAAGAGGTGCCAACTTCAATGATATTGGCTCCGATGATGGCTTCTCCTTTGGCGTCGATCACTCTTCCAGTGATTGTCTTTCCGGTTTGTTGCATGACTTCCGTTGTGGTGATGATTACTTTTTTACCCTCCTCGGCTAACGGTTTTCGTGAAATCGTGATTTGACGGTTGACTATCGAGTAGGTAAGTTCTGTTTTCTTCAGGAGAAAATCCAATATTTCCGTAATGGATTTGTTGATAAAGTTACAATCAATACTGGTAGACAATGCCGCCTCGGTATTATCCATCATCAGGAACAGGTAATCGCTGTTTTTTTCAATTTCTTGTAATGCCTCCCTCAGCGTGACGTTCTTTAATTCGGCATTCACTGTTTTTGATTGGGAATAGGTGTTTTCTGCCGAGATTGAAAAAATACAGAGTAAAGCTATCAAAAAATAAATTTTCATGATTGTAAAAAACTTTTCGGTTTTTTTCGTGGTAAAATGTGCACGGTTATTATTTTCTTGCATATCTTTGTCATTGAATTTTAATTTGTTACCAAATAGATTATGATTCACTTACATTTTGGCCGGATAATGTTACCGCATTATTCGGCTTTTTAGTTTTCTTTTGGGATTGTTATCATAGGCTTTTTGTTTTAAATGATACATGTAAATTAAATTTACGTTTTTTAGGGTTTACTTATGTATATAACCCTTTCATTCAGTACGTTGTAATTCAGAAAGGTCATTTTTGAAAATGATTGCAACACATCTTCAAAATTATCGGACAGGAATAATTTCCCCGAACAGGTTTGATTGTGCAGTTTTAGCCCTGCATCGTAATTAAATTCGATGTTATAGTATCTTCCGATTTTTTTGAGTACATTGGTCAATGAGGTTTTGTTCAACAACATATATCCGTTTTTCCAACTGGTATATTCCATAACATCCACCTGTTGTTGCTGGATACTTCCGTTACTAATTTCAGCTTTTTGGTTAGGTTTCAGCATCAAAGAGTTGCCCGCGCTCTTTACTTCCACAGATCCGTTCACCAGCACCACCGATTCACTTGGGTCATCGGTATAGGAAGATACGTTGAACGAAGTTCCGTAAACGGTTATCTGGGATTGAGGTGTGTGAATGATGAATGGATGGTCTTGCTTTGTCACTTCAATAAAGATTTCACCTTTTACACTAATTTCCCGAGCCTCGCTGGAAAAAGCAGAAGGAAATTCCAATTCGGTACCGGAGTTTACATATACGGTTGATCCATCGGAAAGAAGGATCGAAGATTTTTTTCCGAAAGGGACAATAAGTCTGTTTTTCCGGTTGTTTTTTAAATCAATTTCCTTTTGGGAGATAGAATCCCTGATCAGGGCCTTTTCCTTGTCTGAGAATTGAACTGTGGCGTTATTTTCCAAGTCAACCACTTGATGTTCTGTGAATAACTGTACTTTGTCCCGGTTCATCACCTCTCCAATGAATGCCATTTGCTTGCCGGGTACGATTTCTTCCCGGCGGGTTGTATAAAGTACCGTAATCAAAACCAAAAATAAAATGGCAGCAACAGATGATGCATACAGAATCCGCAGTCTTCTCCTCCTTGCCTGCCCAAGTCTTCCTTGCAGTTCCCGGTACACAGTTTTTTTTTCAAGCCGGTATGTACATTGTCCCTGTCGTATTTTGTCGAATTCGGAAATGGCTTCCTGAAACGGTTCCCTGAGGTGTTCGTTCTCTCTGATAAATTTGCTCCAGAAAGCTGTCAACTCTTTGGTAGGATGAGTCCTCCAGTATATGAAAAGATCATCACACAAAAAATTTTTATCGTGTATGTTTTGCTTCATTCACACTCTTTTTTATCAAAGACTGGAAAATGTGGACCAAAGGACGTATTTAAGGAATATTAACCAAATATTGTGAATAAATATATAAGAGATGATAACGAATGGGGTCTGGAATTATCTTTCATTTTTTTGAGTGCCCTGTACAATGTTTTTTTTACGGCATCGGGAGAGAGATTGAGAATTTCGCCTATTTCTGCATAATTCAGGTTAAGTTGATAATGATAGTTGATTATTTTCCGTTGCCTGGGAGGTAGAGTTTGAAGCAGGTGTGACAGTTTTTTTTGTAACTGGAGTTGCCTTTCTTCATCAATTATTTGTTCAATGATGTTTTTCTCATTCTCAATAAAGAAGTCCAGATAGTTGATTTCGTGTATTTTGTGTTCTATGGTGTGAATGTCGAATAGCCGATTTTTTACGCTGCCGAGCAAATAGAATTCAATGTTCTGAATATGCCGCAATTTGTTTTTTGATGCATAAAGTTTGAAAAAGACGTCGTGTATCGCATCCTTGCATGTTTCTTCGTTGAATCCTATTTTCAACGCATAGGCGAAAAGCTCCGGGAAGTAGGTATTGTAAAGTGCTTCGAAAGATCTTTCATCACCCGCTAAGAATCTTTTCCATGCTTCTTTGCCCATCGTTGCATGACTATTTTTTGTTATAGTTTAAAAATGTATATGCATATGGATGTTTATCGTCGGTCTCGTGCGATTCTTTTTCAACGAGTTTCCATTCTGTAAAAGGGATTTCTGGAAAAAAAGTATCCGCATCGTCAAAGGTGTGATGGATGCGTGTAAGGTAGAGTTGGGTCGCCAGGTGAAGCGTGGATCGATACAATTTCCCGCCACCTATGATGAATGCTTTTCCCTGATTGCTGCAACGAGAAAGTGCCTCTTCGACAGAGCGAACAACCGTGCATCCGGGATAGTTCTCCGGTTCACCGGAGGT
>DGZP01000088.1 GCA_002398565.1 Proteiniphilum sp. UBA4977 | reverse complement strand
TCCTCCCGTGTAAAGCCCGCTTCGGCAGGATTCACCACGATACAGGTAAGCCACATGTTCGAATGGAAGTCCGATGAAGGATTGCTTTGGAACGATACACCACTGGTACCCTTTAACAACTGTCGGTATTTCAGGTTGATGTTCCGGCGGGCCTCCACATGCTCCTGGAGCACCAACATCTGGCCCCGGCCGATGCCCGCGCAGATATTACTCAGGCGATAGTTATATCCCACCTTCGAGTGCTGATAGTGCGGCGCATTGTCCCTCGCTTGCGTAGCCAAGTGTTTGGTGAAATCAGCCTCCTCTTTAGTGGAGCAAACCAGTGCACCCCCGCCCGAAGTGGTAATCATCTTGTTACCATTGAATGAGAGACAGGCAAACTCTCCGAAGGTACCGCATTTCTGTCCCTTGTATTCCGCACCGAGTGCTTCGGCAGCATCCTCCAAAACAGGAATTTCGTACTCGCCGGCAATCGCCATGATCTCGTCCATCTTCGCAGGCATTCCATAGAGATGCACGGGGATGATCGCTTTGGGCTTCTTCCCTGTTTTGGCAATGCGGTCTTTAATTGCTATCCGCAATAGTTCCGGCGACATGTTCCAGGTCTCCGGCTCGCTGTCCACAAATACCGGTTCCGCACCAAGATATTTTATGGGGTTCGCACTCGCGCTAAAGGTGAAGCTCTGGCAGATCACCTCATCACCGGGTCCCACCCCAAGCTGTATCAGCGCAAGGTGAATTGCCGCAGTGCCCGCACTCAGCGCCACGATATGTCTGTTTTCGCCCAGATAACTTTCCAGATCCTTCTCAAAACCATCCACATTGGGTCCCAGGGGCACCACCCAGTTGGTGTCGAATGCCTCCTGTATAAACCGTTGCTCCTGCCCGCCCATATGGGCGAGAGAGAGCCATATTCTTTTGTTCATATAATTAAAATATTTTTTACTTATAGATACTTCTCATTGTCAATCGGCTGCAAATCTGACAATACCCAGAGTAGCTAGGTCATTAATATTACAAATTTTAATATGGAATCTCAAAAAATCAGACTATAATATCAACCAACGGATAAATTTGTTTAGTCTCTGTTATCTCAAGAATCTCATCATTCATTTCATGTAAACTAATATACCTATTCCTGTTTTTGAGTTTCAACAAAACTAAACTTCTAGCATAACAAATCTCTTCGAAAAATGAAGAGAAACTTTTGCCTTTGTCTTTTGCCTCATCAACTAACATCAAACTTAATTTTAAGAACTTATTTTGATCTGTTATTTTTTTCTCCAATTCAAAAGCAATATCAATGTCGGCATAATCTGTTGCATCTTCTCTTATGTAACTTCCAAAAAGTAATATTTTGGATACTCTGTATAGATAATAATCATCATTGTTAATCTCTTGAACACGCTGCATAAAGTCTCTTAATAATTTGTCAGCCTTCAATTTGTTTATAGGCGGGACACAACGTGCAATTCGTAATGCTGAACCTTTCAAGGTTATCTCGTAATTGTTCTCAACTCTCTCTACGAAATCTTTATCTAGTAATTCTTTTATCGCTTCATCGGTTTCTAAATCATTCAGATTCAAATATTTTCTAAATGATTCTGCCGTAAAATTTGCGCTATTATGTCTCATGACAAAATCAAAATAATCTCTTATTTCAAGGACTGGTATGTTAGCAATAGTTTGCTTTCGTGTAATTCTCATGCGTAAGGTTAATTTAAGCCAAGTCAAATTTGACTTCTATTTAATTATCTCATTGATTTTATTATTTTACATCTATTCCCCACAGCAAGAGAGTAATCGGGAATATCTTTCGAAACGACTGATCCTGCACCCACAATACACCACTTACCAATCTTCACACCAGGAAGAATGGTTGTTCCTGCACCAATCCATGTGCCTTCACCAATGGTTACATTACCACATAGAATCGACTGAGGAGAGATATGGACAAAGTCAGTTAAATTACAATCATGGTCCACCGATGCCCCTGTATTTATTATACAATGCTTACCTATTGAACTTCCAGACTGAATGATCGCTCCCTGCATCACAACTGACCCCTCACATAAAGAACTATTTTGAGAAATAATTGCTGAAGAATGAATAGCAGTACCAAAAGTATGTCCTGCTAATTTATTAAATATTTTCTCTCTGATTTTATTATCACCAATACTGATAATAAAAGGATTTAACCCTTCAAATTTATGTACAACAGGATAACCTACCAACTCATTTATAGTATCATTATCATCAACTAAAGCCTTCACCTCAATATTCTGCGAAAGCAATATATCGATAATAACCTTTGCGTGACCGCTTGCACCGTATAAATACATATTTGTTTCTTCTTTAGTCTGAAATATTTCCTTTAAAAGCCTCCATAGTGGCACTTGAATCAGAATTAACACCTTCCCTAGCAAACACTTTCTGAATCGTTTTCAATAAGATTTTACAATCCAAAGATAGTGAAACGTTGTCCACATACCACGCGTCGTAAGCAAATTTCTGCTCCCAGCTAATGGCATTCCGTCCGTTTACCTGCGCCCATCCCGTTATTCCTGGCCGTACTTCGTGACGGCGGCGTTGTGTTTCATTATATAATGGCAAATATTGCACCAACAAGGGCCTGGGACCAATTAACGACATATCTCCTTTTATTACGTTCAACAATTGCGGAATCTCATCCAATGAGGTAGAACGAACAAATTTTCCCACTTTGGTTAAACGATCAGCATCAGGAAGTAAAATACCATTTGCATCCCTCTCGTCTGTCATCGTTTTAAATTTGACAACTTTGAATATTTTCGCATTCTTACCAGGACGTTCCTGAAAGAAGAAAGCCCCGGCTCCCTTATTGGAAATGGATAGCCAAATCCATAACAATAGGAAAATTGGGCTAATGATTATGAAACCAATGGATGAGATGAAAAAATCGAACGCGCGTTTAAAAAAATTCCGGTACATTATAATTCAGAAAAAACAAGTTTACTTTTACAAATCAGCATTAAAAGCTTTCAATATTTTTAGTTTCAACTCTTCCGGATAATCATCTTCATAAACAATTGAACAGATAATTTCTCGTAGTAAATCCTTTGTTATTCTACCTGCTGCAAGTTGATAGGAAACAGCCTCCATCTTTTCTGCGAACTTTTGTACAACAAATAAATACCCATTATTGAGTAAAAATTTCATTCCCAATGCTATTGCTATACGTTTGTTTCCATCTAAGAAAGAGTGGCTTTTATTGGCAACGAAAACCAAGTGTGTCAACTTATCGATAAAAGTCGGATAATATTCATCATTTTGAATATGATGTATACATGTCTGTAATGGTTGAAGATTGATAATACCATCAGTGCCACCACCACTAATCTCAATTGTTTTCAAATGTATTTCAACAATCTCTTCTATTGATTCAATATATTTGATCGGTCTAATCACTCTCTTTCAATCTTTTGAAAATATCAGATGCTTTTGATAATTGCAATTCAAAATCCATACTTCTCTCTCCGATAAAGCGATCAAAGTCGTCAGGACTCACTGACTGTATATATTGTTCCAAACGATAATGGAAAGCATCCCGAAAATGAAGATCGCGAGAGGCCATTTTAATTCTTGCTTTTTCAATATGGGGAAGCTGAGCAGGATGAGTAGCGAAAACTTTAAAAATCGTATCCACTTCGTGGGGCAATAATTTACGGCCTGCTTCTTTACTTGCTTTCTCGATTTCATAAGCCAACCCCGCTTCAAAAGAAGCGATTAAATCGAGCACTTCTGCATACATCGTTTCTCTGATATTGTCTTTTGCGTCGAGTCTTAAGATTTCCTTATATTCCTTTGACTTCTCTTTAAAAACATATTCGTAAATTTTATCAGTATAAACGGCGTATTTGTAATTACCCATTTCCAAGTAGTTGCTTAATGCAGAAGTGAACATTTTTCTGTATTTATGTTCTTGTATAGCCGATGTGAGGTAATCAGTATCACGTCGATTAATGAATTTTGTATTTCCACCCGTTCTTTGATTAATGGTATCAATAACGATATCGAGAATTTTACTTCGTAAATGCCTTGCCTTTTGGCTTTCAACCAATAACATAGCCAGGTTTAAGAAAGAGCGAAAATTGAATAGACCCAGTTGAGTAGTTTTGCTCGCCTTATCAATAAGGTGAGCAAATTGTAACTTAAATTCTTTCAACTGCTTACCTCTACTTAAAATATAACCATTATGTCTTAGCTCTTCAGAATATTTCTCGAGATAACGATCGATCGTCGAAGTATCTACTTCAAAGAAGTCTGCCACCATCTGTTTTGTAAATCGAAACTCACCTTCAAATAGCATACCGGGTAAACCAATATATTCCTGAATACGCTCTAAGGCATACCTGTTATTGAGAATATTTTGCCTTTCAATATTTGAATTAGTCAGCTTGTCCATTTTTTTTCTTATTTTGAATACACTCTCTTCCAAAAACTAAATACCTGAAAATTTATTTTAAGAGATCTCTATGCAAGGATTACAGAGCGAAGACACTCATTTTCTATTAGTTATATAAATCTTTCTTATCTTGGATCCAACAGGAGAAAAAATATACTGACGCAATTTAGTTCCGGTAGTTTCTGAGCCATTCATTGATTCTTCCATCTCATCCACCTGATCGAGCCTGTTAAAACGAATCGTTTTATGCTTTAAAATCAGTGCTAAAGTCTCAATAGATGTGTAATGGTGAATTTGCATTATTACCTACTTTTTATTTCAAATCCAACACTTGCAGAAACTCTCTATTTTTTTCGAATTCATCATCCCAAATATATTTAACTTTCAATGTGGGCAAATGTCCATAGGCAAGATGCATACTATTCTCAAAGTTATCTTGAGGGTTTAACATTTCGTAAGGTTCAATTTCACTGTAAAAAATCCCTTTCGTATCGCTCAATATTTCCGTGCGAATATTGTATGCTGTTGCTTTTCCAGCATTCAATATCATAAGTTTTCTATGGCCTTTTGCGTATGGGATTATATTACCTTTTATATGTGCTTTCTTCTGTTCATTCTCTTCTGAACGTCTTTTCTCTATTTCAAAATCATTGATCAGTTCCTCTTGTTTTTTTAATCTTCTGTCATGGTTGAGATAAGTGAGAAACGAGCCTAGAACCGCAATGATTGACAGTACCAAACTAGCAACTTCCATATTACTTGAATTTGATATTTTTATTACCTCTAAAAGCATCTTTAAGCTTTTGAGTTATTTCTTTCTTGACATTTTGTACAATCTCATTTTTGATTTCATCAATTGTTTCTTGGTTAAATTGCATGAGCTCATCATATCCTCCCAAATATTCTCTGTTACATTTTGAGCATTTGATGTACGATTTATCCTCATTAAATTCAAAATGGGAATCACTACCGCATGTAGCGCATCTTAGTTTTCCCTTGTAATGTGTTTCCATGTGAGTTTTAATTAAAAATTAAACGTCAACAAAACTAAGAATTAAAAACAAGAAAAACAATTATCTGCTAATCAAAAAAAATAAATCTGTAACAAATTAATTTACTCATTATAAACCCGTTCCAAAAACTCCACAAACTTATCTGCCAATTCATCTCTAGAGAATTGTTTTTCGGCAAGGATACGAGAATTGGCACCCATGGTGTAGCGCTCTTCGGGATGGTCTGCAAGGTAAATTAAAGCATCTGCAAAAGCAGTTGCATTGTCGGGTGGCACCACTACTCCGCACTCGTTGTCAGTGATCATGTCACTTAACCAACCGGGATAGTTGTTTACTACAGAGAGGCCGGAGGCTATGTAATCGAAAAACTTGTTGGGTGAAGTGCCGTAATAAAATGCAGGTACATTTTTCAAAACCATCAAACCAATATCGGCAGAAGAGACAATTTTGTTGAGTACTGTTTTGGGTACCGGATCAAAGAACAGACAGTTGTCCAAACCGTCCTTATCGGCCCGCTTTACCAGATCGGGCTTCACCCGACCGTTGCCAATAAAAGCGATCTTTATGTCGTTGCGACCCCGTTGTTTCAATTCCAACGCCATATCCAACACCGATTCCAGTCCATTTGCAATGCCATGCGCACCGGTAAAGACAGCCACAGTATCTGTCGGCAAAACACCTTCCAGCTGCAGATCCTCCCTCTTTCCCGGACGAAAGATCTCCAGGTCGCATCCATTCGGTACCAACTCTACCTTCTTGTCCGGCACAATCTTCTGAATTCCCTCGCAGATGCCAGGTGACAGCCCGATACAAGCATCGGCTTTCTTATAACTCAGTTTCTCCAGCACACCCATTCCCCATAGCAGAAAAGGGTTCTTCATGCCGAGTGCTTTCGGCAGTTCCGGCCAGAGGTCCCGCACCTCAAACACAAATTTCTTTTTCTTGCGAGCAAACCATTTCATCCAGATACCCGGCAGACCGGCCGTCAAGGGAGTGGAAGTCGCGAACAGCAAATCATATTCCTCCTTCATGGCAATCTGTATACCTTTCCAGGCAAACTTCACAAAGATCAAAGCCCGTTTTGCAATCCCATCGCTGTTGGAATAAGGAAGGTTGATCTGTATTACGTCAATTCCATCCACATCACCCCGGTAAATCCCTTTCACACCTGTAAGCGGAAGATTCAGCTTTGCCGTCTCCCCACAAACCAAGGTCACCTTATGCCCCCGCTCAATCAGCTTACGTGCAAATTCATAAGAGCGCGTACCTCCGCCAATGGAGGGAGTCGTAAAATGTTGATGGAAATAAAGTATCTTCATATTAATTTGATTGTCGTTTCTATCTGTTGATCGGTGGAACAGAATTCTGTCTGCAGGACAGGCTCTTTCTCCCCATAGTAGAGAGAGCGCCATCCCTCTTTGGTTATCGGATCGATTTTCCTCGATATAAACTGAACCCTTTCACCAGGTGAATGCCATAGCTGGCGCATCGTCATTCCTTCCGGCTTATGGCGCAATTCATCCTCCACAATCCATTCAGGTTCATTTTTTTTCTTGATGATCTTACGTCGGTGCACGATATCCTTGCCCAGGTAGGTGAAACAGCTCACAGTGCCGTTGAATATGTAATAATTGTCCGTCTCGGTCAGTGACGCTTCGATTGCCTGCGACCAGTTCAACCAGATAAAACGTGGTCCCTTCAGCATCTGATCATGGTCGTCCAGCATCACCGTATTGTGCGATTCCGTACCTGCGAAATATTTTACCGTTTCTTCGTCTGTATTGTATTTATAGGAGCCCCCATCGCACAAAATATTCTCTCCCTTGTACCACACATCCATGTGGAGATTGTCGGCATGCGAAGGACGATCCTTGTATTTTCCGCACTTGATAAAAGTGAAAGCATCCTGTTCACGGATCAGATAATACCCACCCTGCGGAAACGCAATCAGGCCCGTTTTTTTCTGTAGAGGAGCAAACCGGCTACTGGCTGCTGATGACGGGATGCCCATCCAGCAACTCTCTTCATTCACGGCCACATCCTCATAGAGAGAAACACCCGTAAGCAAGCGGTGCAAACCATTCAGCTGTGGCCTGAAATCACGGTAATCGGTATCCGACAAAGGAAAGAACCAGGCGCCATCGTTCGCCCCGTAATTTGGCAGGTGCGCAGTCTCATTCTGCGCACATTGGTACAGGAAATCCAGACTTTTATACGCTTTCTTATATACCCCATCTGAAAAAGGGTTTCCATGCATCTCGGTTAATGAGATTCCCAACGTAAGCAGTTGAATTACTACCCTGTGGTAGTTCATCGAAAACTGCAGAAAGGTTCCGTCCTCATAAATCTGGTAATCGATCTCCTGCTCGAACCACTTGCGCCCCTTCTCCGACCACTTCTTTGTTTCCGGAATATAAGGAAACAGCAGATGGCTCAAAGCCAGAAAAAGCGTTTCAGTAATCGCATGATTGTTCCGCACGGCAATCCGTGAGAAGTCGATATGATGAAACACATGATGCAACGACCAGTAGATTACATGCTGTATCTTATTCCAACGCTCTTCAGTCAGTGCAGCGGAATTCTTATAGAACTGAAGCGCGAAACACCAGTTCAATATCCGCAAAGAAGTCTCCTGACTGCACCGCCAGTTGGGGCCATGGTTCACCGGATTGGCATCAATCCAATGCACTATCTCATCAAACACAAATCCGGAATGATCCTCATCGTGATGATAATCGTTCCGGATAATTGTCAGCAGCCATGTGAACCGCGACTTTTCCCATACATATTTAATATCCCCCGTCGTTGCTGAAAAGTCGGGAATTTCCGACCAATGTTTATGTATATCATATCGATATCCATTGTCCGGATTGGTGATCCAGTCGTAATCCTTACCCAGATCTTTCCATTGACTGCTAAAGAAAGGAATCTCCCCCCGAATGATCCTCTCCGCTTTATCTTTCAGTTCAGCCTTCGGATACTTCTCAAAAGCAATCTTCTCCCTTTCGGGAATCACGAAATGAGGACTGTTTGTCCTGAACTGTTCCAGTGAAACAAACTGCTTTGCCGGTCTATCTGTAGGGTGACGTTTTTGCAACGCCCCCGTTTTCTTCTCCAACTCATGCCGCACCCGATACAATGTGTATCGCAGCCCCATGTTTTTGATTATATGAATTGACTGTTTTAGCATTGAGCTCATTTAATCCCTCAAACAAGGTGTAAACTCTTCATGGTGAAAAAGCTCATACATCTCACAAATGGCTCTTTCCGGATTCCTGAAATCGAAAGGTTCCAATGCAGTAGCATTGTCAATTGCATTGTTCAGGTATGGTTTCAATTTCCAATAAATATCCCTGTTCGCCTTCTTGAAGAAAGGCTGGGTTTTCTCATAACCGGGAAGATACTTTTTTAGAATTCTTACAACGTCAGAACATCTCCGGTAATATCTGGAAGTTGGTTCAAAATGTAACAAAAACCAAAATTCAAGACATGGGTTGTTGACTATGATTCTTACGTTCTGAAATTCTGAACAAATTTTTGATCTCATCTCATTAAAAACTGAGAGTGATGTCTTTGTACCGGAAGCAGTTTCACGACTTTCTTTGATCAATGTATCCAGGTCTAACAACCAAAATACACATAGATATTCACTCCCAGCCAATTCACAAACCAATTTAAATTGATCATTCAACTCTTTTTTCTGTGGTATCTCCGGTTTAATGGTCACCCGTAGGTTCCTTTCATTGCGTTTCAACATCTGAAGATACCAGATTTCCGTTTCCCCATCCACTACAAAAGCAAAGGTAGGATTAGTTTTTCTTGGCGTAAATTTTCTACTCATGAATAATCAATCAAGGTCCAAAAAGTAATCAGCAGTGTTGGGTGTGGCACCCAGTTTACCGCTTTTGTAAGCATTTAGTACGTTGGTTGTATCACGAACCACAGAACTGTCAAAATCGGCAAGAGAATAGAGTTCTGTTGCACAATCCTCATTTTTTTCCGTAAACCAGATAGCATCATTTCGGAAGAGATCCTTTTTGTTGAGAATCTCCCTGTTGTGGGTTGTAGCAATGATCTGTGAATCTTTCGAATTCATCAGGAATGACAATAGAAAATGCTCATACAGGTCGGGGTGAAGAGATGATTCAAGTTCATCTATTGGCAAAATCATGGAGTCTTTCAGAATGAATGCCAGTAAACCGGCAAAACCATAATACCTCTTTGTTCCGTTAGATTCCATTTCAAAAGGGAGAGAATATCCCTTCTCATTCACCGTGTGAACCAGTTTCAAATCCAACGTATTCACTTTTTTTCTGAGTATGGCAGCCTTACCTTCCTTTTTCGATTCTTCAAACTGTTTGGATAAAAATTCCAATACATGGTCAGGTATTTCTTTCTCCTCCTCTTTTATCTCAATATCAGAAATATGAAAATCGGCTTTTTTTAAAATTTCAATCACATTTGGCTTCTTGATATTGCCCGAATTTATCTTTTCTGATACAAAATCTTCGAGTTCAGTACCCGTCCTGATCAAAGGCTTTAAATCTCCGCTAAACCATGAAAAAACGTTCTTTAACTCGTTAAAATCAATATTTGTCTTCAAGTAACCACCAACCACGGTATTGTTCCACAGCGTATTGGCTTCCAAAGTTTTTTTGGACGCATTATCTATTTTTACGGTACTGCCAAAAGATATTTTTGTCAATTGATTGGAAAGATCCGTTGTTCTTTTGTAGAGAGAAGCTTTATGTGGATTCCAATTGATTAATTCCTCACTGACAATCGCTTTCTTATTCAATTTCACTTCATAGAGATAGCGGATGTTATCTTTTATGAAATCGACAGACATCTCTGTATGCTCATGAGGAGTATCCGGATCAAAAAGAAAAGGCTCAAAGTCAAACTCTTCTGTTTTCTTGTTTTTCGGAAATATTACAAGATTCCGCATAAACTCCAGAGCTTCAAGCAAGCTGGTTTTTCCTGATGCATTGGGCCCATATATCAATGCAAGTTTGAGCAACCTCAGTTTGCCTGCTTTGATCACATAAGCATCTTCAAGATGGGTTGATTTGTCCGCCTCAAAAGAAAGTGTTTGTTGATTTTTTATGGGGCCGAAATTCTTTACAGAGAAGTTTATGATCATATTTGCACAGTTTATTTGTAAATGGTTTGCAAATATAGGCCATTTAATTCAATTTTAGCCGATTATTAACATAAATATTGTAAACGAATAACATATCTACAAACTATTTCCTCAATCACCTCTCCCCAATAAACTGTATTATCCGCTCGCAAGCCTGACCGTCGCCATAGGGGTTGTTTGCCTGCGACATCCTGTTGTAATATTCCTCGTCATCCAACAGACGGGAGGTCTCTGAAACAATCAGATCATAATCGGTACCGACCAGTTTCACGGTACCGGCTTCCACCGCTTCAGGGCGTTCGGTGGTATCGCGCATCACCAGTACCGGCTTGCCTAATCCGGGAGCTTCTTCCTGAATACCACCACTATCGGTCAGTACCAATGTACTTTGACTCATCAGATAGACAAAAGGCAGGTACTCCAATGGTTCAATAAAATGAATGTTCGTCGCTGAAGCTTTGTCTTCTACATTTTTTGAAACGGCCACTTCGCCAAAAATCTCTTTAATCGGTTTGCGTACATTGGGATTCAGATGCATGGGGTATACGAAATCCACCTCAGGATATTTCTCCGTAAGCGTTTTGATGGCGTTGCACATATGAATGAAACCATCCCCAAAGTTCTCTCTTCTGTGACCTGTAATCAGCACCAGCTTCCGCTTGTTTGGCAGTGGCGACATAAAATCTTCCACCTTCTCACCAGGCAGGCCAGCTCCAAGAAGCGTATCCTTTATATCCGACTGCAGACTCTTGTCACTTTTAATCTTGTCCAGCACCAAATAAAGCGCATCAATCACCGTGTTGCCTGTCACGATGATGGTAGATTCATCAATGCCCTCCTTTAGCAGGTTCTCTTTACTCAGAGAAGTCGGCGCAAGATTATATACAGAAATCCTGCTTGTAATCTGTCTGTTCATCTCTTCCGGCCACGGACTGTATATATTGTGGGTTCTCAATCCCGCTTCAATATGTGCCACCGGTATCTGCTGATAAAAAGCAGCCAGCGCGGCAGCCATCGAGGTGGTGGTATCACCATGCACGAACACGACATCCGGCTGCGCCTCCTTGTATACATCCCGGAGACCCGTGATCACCCGTGCAGTCACGTCATACAAATCCTGCCCCTGCTTCATGATATTTAAATCATAATCAGGTTTTATTTCAAACAGATGCAACACCTGATCAAGCATCTCACGGTGCTGACCGGTTACACATACAATTGTATCAAACCTGTCTGTATGTTTTTGAAACTCCTTTACCAGAGGTGCCACTTTAATCGCTTCGGGACGTGTGCCGAAGACCAGCATCACTCGTTTTTTTTGTATCATATCGATATTCAGTACTAAATAATTATGTTTTTTTACGGGCAGATTTATTAACCCTTGGAATTTGTCATTCAGAAGAAACCGGACTAGCCGGCTCATAGTAGTCAGATTTCCGGAACACCGGTAGAAAGCTATTTTTTAAAAACTCCTGCAAAATCAAGGATCACCTTATCCTCTTTCCAGGGAAGCTCTTTAAATTGATTATGCGCAACCAGCATCACCACGATATCAGCCTGCTCATAAGCCTCCCTGTAATCAGTCAGTTTAAATACCTTGTGATCCTCAATGTTGGGTTCCACGATCAGGAAGTCCGCGTTGTTATGCCCCTGCATCACCTTCGTGGCAATATATTTGGCAGGCGATTCGCGCAAATCATCAATATTCGGTTTAAAAGCAAGCCCCATCAGCGCCACAACAGGTTCCCGTCCGTTTGCCAGTTCAAACTCTTTCATGGTAATCTGTGTCTTCTCGGCACACCAGAAAGCCTTGTAGTTATTCAGCTCCCGTGCCTTCCCGATGATCTGACTCTCCATGGGAAATGCCGATGTAATAAAGTAAGGATCCACTGCGATACAGTGACCACCCACACCGCTTCCCGGTTGCAATATATTTACCCTCGGATGCTTGTTTGCCAGTTGAATCAGCTCCCACACGTTGATCCCTGCCTTATCGCAAATGATCGATAACTCATTGGCAAAAGCAATCTGTACATCACGCGACGAGTTCTCGGTGAGCTTACACATCTCGGCGGTACGTGTATTCGTCCTGTGAGAAGTCCCCTTCACGAACTTGCTATAAAATGCGACCGCCTTTTCTGTCGATTCCGGATCAAGTCCCCCGATCACCCTGTCGTTGTTCACCAACTCGTAGATAATATTTCCCGGGAGCACCCTCTCCGGACAATATGCAATATATATCTTACCCTTCAGTTCGGGACGCTCTACAAAAATCAGTTCCGCCATCTGCTCCGTGGTACCCACAGGAGAGGTCGATTCAATGATATACAAATCACCTTCCTTCAGATAAGGGATCACACTCCGTGTGGCGGCCTCCACATAAGAGATATCCGGCTCATGATCTCCGGTAAAAGGTGTTGGCACCACGATTAGATACACATCACTCACTTCCGGTTCCAGCTGTGCCTTTAGTCCGCCATTGTTCACCACTTTTGCAGCTAGATCAGCCAATCCCGGTTCCACGATATGAATCTTACCCTGGTTGATGGTCTCAACCACTTTGGGATTCACATCCACCCCGATTACTTCAATACCGTTGTCTGCAGCAACAATTGCTGTGGGAAGACCGATATATCCCAAACCTATGAAACATGCTTTCATATATAAAACTTCTAATAATTATCTTTTACTTGATTTCAACCCATCTGTTCTCTTTCAGGCTCTGGATAGCTGCAAAGCTTACCTGTGTCGTATTCACGATGCTTGCAAACGGTATGAGCGCTTCCCCTCCCGATTGTATCGTCTTGATCAATTTGTGAAACTGATTTTTATGTCCTTTATCCATCGATGTCTTCAGTTTCGAGAAACCCTTTATACCATATCCTTTTGTCTCACGGAAGTTATCCATGATCAAGGTACGCTCCTGGGAGAAAACCTCAACCCGTTCCTTTGCGTAAGCCTTGGATCCGTTTGCAAAGTAGTTGATCACACCGGTCGACCCGTTTTCATATCTCAACAGGATCGACGCATTATCCGTATTCTCCTCGGGAGTGGTTCCCATGGCATTCATGCACACAGCCTTCACTTTACTTCCCGTGAGGAAGCTAATCAGGTCGATATA
>DGZP01000064.1 GCA_002398565.1 Proteiniphilum sp. UBA4977 | reverse complement strand
AAGTCAACGTTAATGAATATCCTGGGATGCCTGGATACGGCCTCGAGCGGTCATTATTACTTTAACGATGTTGATGTAAGCACATTGGACGACGATGCCCTGTCAATCATGCGAAACAAGGAAATAGGATTTATCTTCCAGAACTTCAACCTATTGCCTCGACTGAATGCCATTCAAAACGTGGAACTCCCACTGATTTACGCAGGGACGCCGGGTGCGGAACGCAAGGAAAGGGCATTGAAGGCGCTGGACAGAGTCGGGCTGTCGGATCGTGTGAACCATAAACCCGCCGAACTTAGCGGAGGCCAAAGACAACGTGTGGCCATTGCCCGGGCACTAGTGACTACTCCGGGTATCTTGCTGGCCGATGAGCCGACGGGCGCCCTCGATTCGAAAACAGGAATAGAAATTATGCGGTTATTTGAGGAACTGCACGCCGAAGGGAATACAATTATTTTAATCACCCACGAGCAGGAAATCGCCAATTACGCCCATCGGAACATTTACCTGAAAGACGGCTCGATCCATTCAGATGATATAAATTCGGACAAGAAAATTATTTTTTAATTTTCCAACAACAATATCCTCCTTCAAACAGCAATAATAACACAAAATTAATATGAGAAAGTTATTTTTTACCATTACACTCCTATTCCCATACTTTGTTTTATTGCAAAGCCAGTCGGTACATACACTCACACTGGAAGAAAGTATTGAAATTGCCAGAAAAAAAAGCTTTACAATGCTAAATCTGGCAGAAAATCTCAAAATAGCCGAATACAATTTGAAATCGGCAACAAGCAGATTGAAGACGCACATAGATATGACGATCTCCTCACCTCAATATACAGAAACGATAGAAAGCTGGAAAGACACAACAGGAATAACATTTTATTATCCCATTAAAGAACTGGGCTATGCCAGTACACTAACCATCAATCAGCCATTGCCTACCGACGGGAATATTTTTATCCAGAACTCATTGTCGAGTGGTGAAAATCTTGAGAATAAATTTCGTTCTTCCCGTTTAAGATCACGTATTGGATTCAATCAGCCCCTTAGCTCTTTTTATGCCTACAACAGCATAAGATCGACCCTGAAAAGGGCCGAACTGGACTATGAACGTTCCAGCAAGCAATTCAAAAGAGAGGAGCTGAACCTTGTGTACCAGGTAAGCAGTGCCTATTACAATCTGCTGTCGTTGCAGAAAAGCTCGGAAATTACATCGCTCGACCTGGAGAGGCAGATGGAAGCATATGAAATTTCACAGAACAAATATGCTGCAGGTCTCATACGCGAAGTAGATGCCTTGCAAATGGAGGTTGACCTTGCCGAAGCGCAGAACAACCATGATATTGCTTTATTGAATGAAACCTCTGCAAAGAATTCATTTAAAGAGCTGTTGGGTCTGAACTTGAATGATAGTATTGTATTAAACAGCGAGTTCAGCTATGAAATTGTGGTAATAGATCCTGAAAAAGCAGTTGAACTGGCACTTAAAAACAGGCTGGAAGTGAGGGAACAGGAGATACAGATAGAACTGCAAAAGCTGAGTATAAAGCAGCAAAAGGCAAATGGAATGATACAGGGAAGAATCGATGCATATTTTGAGAAGGCGGGGATAAACCAACAGTCTGATGTGGGACTTTTCAACTCCCTGAAAAACTCTTATCAGAATCTGATTGACAGGAACGCAAGTTACGGTATTGGATTAACCATAACTATTCCCCTGCTCGACTGGGGTGAGAATAGGGCACTTGTCAGAGCTTCCGAGTCGAGATTAAAACAATATAGTTACAGAAAGGAAGAGGTGAAGCGTGAAATAGAAACCGAAGTAAAGAACCTTATAGCGAGCGTTAACAGTAACTTGAAAAGATTACAGGTATTGGAAAAAAATGTACTGGTCGCTGAGAAAAGCTTCGAAATCACGCGGAAACGTTTTTCCGATGGTGACATTGACAGTCAGAATTTAGCGCTGGAGAGAAACCGCCTGAACAATGCCTATACATCACATCTGAGGGCCTATATAAATTACCAGCTCTCACTGGCAGACCTGGGCAGAAAAACATTTTATGATTTTCGTACCAATCAGGAAATACAATAAGACACTATCTCAAAAATTTCAGTCTTCCAAAAATTGAATTTTACAAACAATTCACGTAAATTCGCACTCGCCGCCTGACGCTGCCGGCGAAAGAACTTGTCGTTCCCTTCGGAAAGCAGTATTGTTGAACGTTCACGCAACGCTGAAAACTGAATTCCATTCCACAACAGGGGTAACGATTATTCCGAAAACTGTAAACTGATTGCTGACTACTGAAAACGGAGAACGAAAATTATGGGCAAACGAAAAAAACCAATCCTGTTCGATGAAAAACGACTCTTCTACTCCATCCAGGAAGTAGCCGATCATTTCGCGGTAAATGTCTCACTGCTGCGTTTTTGGGAAAAAGAGTTCGAGAATATCCACCCCAAAAAGACTGCAGGTGGTACCCGCCAGTATACGCGGGAGGATATCCGGGAGGTAGAGATTGTGTACCATCTCGTAAAAGAAAAGGGGATGACCCTGGATGGGGCACGACAGACTTTGAAATCTAGCAAGGATGAGGAGGTAAAACGTGCTGAAGCGGTAGCAAGGCTTACAGAAATAAAAAAGGAGTTGCTACTGCTCGAAGCGGAGTTCGATCATCTACACGCACAACAGAAATACGCAAAAAAAACCACAGATGAATAAGAGCATGATAAAAAAAACGTTGGCATTGGTATTGTCATTCGTTTTCTTTTCGGCTTTTGTCTTTTCAGAAAATAAAGCACCCGTAAAGACAGGAGCGGAGCTTACCGATGTTTATTTCCCCCTGTTAAAAGGAAAAAGGGTGGCGGTGATGACCAACCAGACCGGAATGGCTGGCGATTTGCATTTGGTGGATTTGCTGATCTGGAATAACATTAATTTAGTGGGAATTTTCTCTCCCGAACATGGGTTCCGCGGCACCGCCGACGCAGGAGAACATGTATCCAGCTCGGTGGATGAGAAGACCGGCATTCCCATCTGGTCGCTCTACGGCAGCGGTAGCGGAAAACCTGCTGCCGACAAAATGAAGGCGTTCGACATCCTGCTGTTCGACCTGCAGGATGTAGGCCTCCGTTTCTATACCTACTACGCCAGCATGGCACGGCTGATGGACGCCTGTGCGGAACACGGCAAAAAAATGATCGTGCTCGACCGTCCCAATCCCAACGGCATGTATGTGGATGGCCCTATCCTCGACATGAAGCACAAGTCGGGTGTGGGGTGGCTGCCCATCCCGGTAGTGCACGGCATGACACTGGGTGAGCTGGCGCTGATGATTAATGGCGAGAAATGGCTGCCGGGAAAGAGGGAATGTGATCTGACAGTAATCCCCTGCGAGAACTATACACACCGGACCCGCTACAAGCTGCCCATCGCGCCCTCTCCCAACCTGCCCAACAATCACGCCGTCTATCTCTATCCCTCCATCTGCCTCTTTGAGGGGACGGTGATGAGCCTGGGCAGAGGAACCCCCTCCCCTTTTGAGGTATATGGGCATCCCGGTTACCGCGGGTCGGACTTCTCCTTTACTCCACGAAGCATGCCGGGAGCGAAAAACCCGCCGCTGCTCAACCAAAAATGCTACGGGGTAGATCTGCGAGCTTTGCCTGACGAACAGATTGTTCAAAACGGCTTCGACCTTTCCTACCTGATTGATGCCTATCAAAACCTGGGGATAGGTAATAAATTCTTTACCCCTTTCTTTGAAAAGCTGGTCGGTGTGGATTATATCCGGCAAGACATTCTCGCCGGTAAACCGGCCCAAAAAATTAAAGAGAAGTGGTTTTGCGATGTGGTAATGTTCAAACAACAACGAAAACCTTACCTGCTCTACGACGAATGATTTTTACAAAAAAGGTTCCACAATAAAAGATGCGCATTGATGCGCATTTTTTGTATTTTTGCACTTTCTATATAAATAATCAAACGACAAAGGATTCCGCCTTTGGAATCTTACAAAACCAGTTAATCAGAGATGGAGATTGCAAGCAAATACAATCCTGCAGAGGTAGAAGAGAAGTGGTATACGTACTGGATGGACAACAAATTGTTCCACTCCGAACCGGATGACCGGGAACCCTACACCATCGTCATTCCGCCACCGAACGTCACGGGCGTGCTGCACATGGGGCACATGCTTAACAATACCATTCAGGATGTGTTGGTACGGCGTGCACGCATGCAGGGTAAAAATGCCTGCTGGGTGCCTGGTACCGATCATGCTTCCATCGCTACCGAAGCCAAGGTGGTCAATAAACTGGCCACCAATGGAATCAGGAAAACCGACCTTAGCCGGGAGGAGTTTCTGAAACATGCCTGGAACTGGACACACGAACATGGGGGAATCATCCTGCAGCAGTTGAAAAAACTGGGTGCTTCGTGTGATTGGGAACGGACTGCTTTCACCATGGACGAAGAACGCTCCGAAAGCGTACTGCGGGTTTTTTGCGACCTGTATGACAAAGGACTGATTTACCGAGGTGTGCGCATGGTCAACTGGGATCCCAAAGCACTCACGGCCTTGTCGGACGAAGAGGTCATCCACAAGGAGGTAAACGGCAAGCTTTATTATCTCAGATACAGGATAGAAGGCGATCCGACAGGTGCTTATGCCGTGGTGGCTACCACGCGCCCCGAGACCATCATGGGCGATACTGCCATGTGTATCAACCCGAATGACCCGAAGAACGCGCATCTGAAAGGCAAAAAGGTGATTGTCCCCCTGGTGAATCGCGTGATCCCGGTAATTGAGGATGACTATGTGGACACCGAGTTTGGAACCGGCTGCCTGAAGGTGACGCCTGCACACGACGTGAACGACTATATGCTGGGAGAAAAGTATAACCTCCCCTCCATCGATATTTTCAATCCCGACGGTACTCTCAATGAACATGGAGCTATGTACGCCGGTATGGACCGTTTTGCCGTACGCACACAGATCGAAAAAGACCTGGAGGCGGCCGGGCTGATGGAGAAAATAGAACCCTACACCAACAAGGTGGGCTTCTCGGAACGTACCGACGAAGCCATTGAACCGAAGCTTTCCATGCAATGGTTCCTGAAGATGGAGGAACTGGCGAAACCAGCAGCAGAGGCAGTGGAAGATGATACTATCCGCTTCTATCCGGAGAAATATAAAAATACTTACCGACACTGGATGGAGAACATCAAGGATTGGTGTATCAGCCGTCAGCTCTGGTGGGGACATCAGATACCGGCCTACTTCCTGCCACAGGGCGGATATGTGGTGGCCATGACGAAAGAGGAAGCGTTTGAAAAAGCAAAGAAGCAGGCAAGTTATCACATCACGATCGAGGATTTAAAGCAGGACGAAGATGTACTCGACACCTGGTTCTCCTCCTGGTTATGGCCTATCTCGGTTTTTGACGGTATCAACCGGCCCGAAAACAAAGATATTGGTTACTACTACCCGACCAGCGACCTGGTCACGGGTCCCGATATCATCTTCTTCTGGGTAGCCCGCATGATCATGTCGGGTTACGAATACCGTAACGAGCCTTGTTTTCATAATGTCTATTTCACGGGTATCGTCAGGGATAAACTGGGCAGAAAAATGTCGAAACAATTGGGAAACTCTCCCGACCCCATTGAGCTGATGAATCAGTATGGCGCCGACGGCGTACGCATGGGGATGTTGCTCTCCTCCGCTGCCGGGAACGATCTCCTCTTCGACGAAGCACTTTGCGAACAGGGGCGTAATTTCAACAACAAGATATGGAATGCCTTCCGGCTCATCAGAGGCTGGGAGGTGAACGACGCTCTTTCTCAGCCGGAGCCGGCACAGACAGCCATCGACTGGTTTGGCAGCAAACTCTCCGAGACAATTCTTGAGATCAATGACCTGTTTACCAAATACCGCCTCTCCGAAGCGTTGATGCTGCTCTACAAGCTCTTCTGGGACGAATTCTCCTCCTGGTACCTCGAGATCATCAAGCCGGCTTATCAACAGCCTATCGACGGTAAGACCTACGGTGTCACGCTGGGTTATTTCGATGCATTGCTCCGTTTGATTCATCCTTTTATGCCTTTTATTACCGAAGAACTCTGGCAGGCAATGGACAACCGGAAAGCGGGTGACAGTATCATGACCGCTCTACAGCCACAAGCCAAAGAGGTCAACAGTGTGCTACTGGCTGAAATGGAACGGGTGAAACAAATCATTGCCGGGGTACGTACCATTCGGCTGGAAAAAAACATTCCTCAAAAAGATGCACTGGAACTACAGATTGTGGGTGGCGACAGGGATAAATACAGCAGTGTGATCACGAAAATGTGCAACCTTTCCTCCTTCTCTCCTGTGTCTGAAAAGAAGGCCGGAGCTGCCGGATTTATGGTCGGTACCCTCGAATATACAGTTCCGCTGGCCGGCGTGACGGATATGAAGGCAGAACTGCAAAAACTGAAAGCAGAACTGACTTATACCGAGGGCTTCCTGCAGTCGGTGCTGAAAAAACTATCCAACGAGCGGTTTGTACAGAACGCAAAGCCCGAAATTGTGGAAACGGAACGTCGCAAACAGGCCGATGCAGAAATCAAGATTACGTTGCTGAAGGAAAATATTGCCGCACTGACGGCTGAATAACCGCCACGGGCACATTTCTTCACTCCTTCTAAAATTCCAGATAGGGCTCTAACCGGTCAATATCGTCAGAAGTAAATTCATCGAGCATGGCCAGTTCACCAATGGAAACGATGTTCCCTTTTCGTCTGCGCAGACTGATAATGGCTTGCACCTGATTATAATTCAGGTAAGGATGTTGAAGAAGCTCCTTAAACTCCAACTCATTTACTTTCAGTCTCCTTACAATGGTATCGGTTTTTATAAAAGGAATAATCTGACCGTAACGCTCATTGTCCATGCCATACACTTCCAAAAGTTGTTCCGCTCTTATGTAGCCGCCCAACAGTTCCCTGTATTTTACAATCCGGGATGCATAACTGCTGCCAATACCGGGAACTTTTTTCCACTGAGTTGTATCGGTTTCATTGAGTCTGATAGTTTCTCCTTCGGTTAATTTTTCTGTTGTGGGAAAAGAAGCAAACCGTGCCACACGATCTTCCTCACAGATTGTCTTCTCCATATCCTTTTTTCTTTCCGTTGCATATCCGGCAAACCCTTCATTACGGTCCCTCTCCTGAGGAGACGGATCTCGTTCTTTCAGCGTTTGTAGGAAAGAATCAAACTCTTGGATCAATGTTTCGTTCTGCATGATCATCATCTCTGATCTTCTTCCGTAGCGAAGTACTCCATTCAGAATCATAGTCAGCAGGATAAGAATAAGCAATAGAATTACCGCAAGCCTCGACCTCCGCTGATAATGCAAAAAATCCTTCCATCTCATCGGGTCAATATTTCTTTAATTCGTGCTAAAGATACGGTGTATTTTTTTATTTTTTTGTGAAATACTCTAGTTTTATGCGTTACATATGAAACTTGCTTTTGCAAAATTAATTAATTAATCTACTTTTGTCTAATTGCGGGTATTTATCTGTTAAACACCATAATTACTTTTTGTCATGGAAAATAGGAGAGAATTTATTAAAAAAGTATCAGCCGGCATAGCTGCTGTAGCCATTGGAGATACCAGCTTTGACCTGAGTGCCAGGAGTTATACGCGTATCCCCGGAGCAAATGACAGGATTCGTGTGGGAGTGATCGGTTTTTCCGACAGATTCCGAAGTTCACTTTTACCCGGTTTTCTGGACCATGCCCGGGAATTGAATTTTGAACTGGTCGCGCTGTCGGATATATGGAATCGCCGCCGCGAGGAGGGAAAGGCCTATATCAAGGAAAAAACCGGATGGGATGTTGCCTTATGTCGTAACAATGAAGAACTGTATGACCGTAACGACATTGATGCGGTTATTATCAGTACCGCCGATTTCCAGCATGCATTGCATCTCATGGAAGCAGCAAAGGCGGGCAAGGATGCCTATTGCGAAAAACCGTTCGCGGAAACCATGGATGACGCCAACGCCGCGTTAAGAGCCTGTAAGGAAAGCGGCATTGTGGTACAGATAGGATCACAACGCCGCAGTGGAGCGAACTACCACGCTGCACACGATTATATCCGCTCAAGGAAATTTGGAGATATCGTGATGGCTGAAATGTGTTGGAATGTGAACCAACCGGGGCGCTGGCGCAGGCCGGAGTTGTGTGCATCTATCAGGGAGAGTGATGTGGACTGGAACCGGTTTCTAATGAACCGCCCCAAAGTGGCATGGGATCCACGCAAATATCTTGAATACCGCCTGTTCTGGCCCTATTCGTCGGGCATACCGGGACAGTGGATGTGCCACCAGATCGATACTGTACACTGGTTCACGGGCTTCCCATACCCGCGCAGCGTAGTTTCCAACGGAGGAATTTATCAGTGGAAAGATGGGCGCACCAATGCAGATACATTGACTTCCGTATTCGATTACGGGCCGCTAAATGATCAGGAAAAAGGTTTTCAGGTAGTTTATTCGTCCCGCTTCAGTAATTCTGCGGGAGGGACAAAGGAACTTTACTATTCGAATGGCGGGATGTTAAACCTCGACACCAATGAAATTACTCCGGAAGGCGGATTGCGTGAACGCGAAGCTTCCTCCATGGGATTAAAGGAAAATCTGCTTGAGAAGTTCACCCTGCCCAGTATTACCGTGGAAGCAGGGGCCAACACGGGCGGTGATTCACTCACATCAGCCCATATGCGGAATTGGATGGAGTGTGTGAGGGCAAGAAATATGGCAACCAATTGTCCGGTAGAAGCAGGACACAGCCACACTGTTGCCTGTGCTATGGCAAATGCGGCTTACAGGACAGGTATGCGTGCAACCTACGATGCGAAAAAACAGCAGATCATGGCAGGCGGAAAAGTATTTAAATATTAAGGCTTATGAAATCTTTTTATTATCGCATAATGCTGGCATGCCTGATGCTGGCGATGGTATCCTCTTCTTACCCTTATCAACCGGAGTATGCCGTTTGTACAAGTGTATCCAACTATCCGTTGGTGAAATCGACAGGATATAAATACGTCGAATTGAATGTGTCATATCTGATGCCCGATAAAAGTGACGCTGATTTTCAGGCACATCTGGATGAAATAAAGAATTCAGATGCGAAAATTATTTCCTGTACCAGCTTTATTCCCGGCAGTCTGACGCTCACCGGTCATGAAAACAAACAGGAAGAAGCGCTGGTGTGGGCAGACGCTGCGCTGCGCAGGGCCGGTTTGGCAAATATCCCATACATTGTTTTCGGAAGCGGCAAAGCCCGTAATGTGCCTGAAAACTTCAGCAAAGAACAGGCTAAAGAACAATTTGTTTCTTTTTGCAGACGAATAGCACCACTGGCCGAAAAGTATGACGTAACAATCTTGATTGAACCGCTGAACAGGGCAGAAACCAATATGATTAATTCCCTGGAAGAGGGTGCCGCGATAGTGGAAGCAGTCGGTCATCGCAATGTACAACTGCTGTGCGATATATACCACATGATGCGGGAAGACGAAGCTGCTTCGGAAATAGTAAAGCATGCCAGGTACATCCGTCACTGTCATATTGCCGAAAGGGAGGAACGAACCTCCCCGGGTACAAAAGGTGATGACTTCAGACCCTACTTCAGGGCGCTGAAAGAGATTGGCTATAAGGGATGTGTCTCTATTGAATGCAGGTGGCAGGATTTCAACAATGAAATTGAACCGGCACTCTCATATATGCAGGCGCAATGGTCGGCCTCAGCAGGTAGCACCGGACAGGAATCAACTCCGCAGGTAAAGAATGTGATTTTAATGATCGGAGACGGAATGGGAATCAGTCAGGTGTACGCCGGAATGACGGTAAACAAGGGAGCACTCCATCTGGAGCAGTGTCAGTTTGTGGGTTTCTCAAAGACCTACTCTGCAAACAGCTATATTACCGATTCTGCTGCGGGTGGCACAGCCATTGCATGCGGGACCAAAACCAATAATGGTGCCATTGGCGTAGATGCAGACGGTAATCCAGTTAAATCGATTCTTGAATATGCATCAGAAAACGGGTTATCTACCGGTATAGTGGCAAGCTGTGACATTACACATGCTACGCCTGCCTCATTCGTCGCACACCAGCCTAGCCGTAAAATGGAAGAGGAGATTGCTGAAGATTTTGTCAACTCTGATGTGACACTTTTTATCGGTGGCGGGAAAAAACAATTCGATTCACGTGCTGATAATGTAAATTTGTTGAATAAACTGGCTGCAAAAGGTTTTCAGGTTGCTTTTGATCTGGAGGATATCAAAAAAATTACAACCGGCAAACTTGCGGGTTTGGTGGCAAACAAGCATCCGGCTCCCTATCCCGAGAGGGGGGAGTTTCTTCCCGAAAGTACTCAGGCTGCCATTAATCTGCTGAAAGGAAATGACAAAGGTTTTTTTCTCATGGTCGAAGGTTCTCAAATAGATTGGGCTTGCCATGCAAACAACGAAAAGGCTGCCGTGAACGAAATGCTCGACTTTGATCGTGCCATAAAAGTGGCCTTTGATTATGCAGACAGAAACCCGAATACACTGGTGATCGTCACGGCAGACCACGAAACAGGAGGTATGGCACTTACTGGAGGAGATCTTTCAGCCGGAAAGTTGAAAGCAGTATATGCCACAACCGGACATACCTCCGTCATGGTTCCGCTGTTTGCCTATGGTGCAGGAGCCATTGAGTTTGCAGGTATTTATGAAAATACAGCCATCTTTAATAAAATTCTCAATTTATTTGGTTTCGAAAAATAAAAGTATTGCTCCTTTTCTCATTTAATCGTACCTTTGATCGGTCTGTTTTCTGATGGAAAATTCATTTTTCATCCATGATTTCTGCATTTTATGGTATTGAATTATATCTGGGTTTCTTTTTTTCTGATTGCTTTCATCGTGGCGTTGGTAAAACTGCTTTTTTTTGGTGATTTGCAGGTCTTTACCGACATCATGAATTCTACCTACGATACTGCCAGAACGGGATTTGAAATCTCGCTCGGGCTCACAGGCGTCCTTTCGTTGTGGCTCGGCGTGATGAAGATCGGTGAACGAGGCGGCATGATAGAGATGTTCTCCAGGGCAGTCGCACCTCTCTTTTCGAAGCTCTTTCCGGAAATACCCAAAAACCATCCTGCCGCCGGATCAATGCTGATGAATATTTCAGCAAATATGCTGGGACTCGACAATGCAGCAACTCCCTTTGGGCTGAAGGCGATGTTGGAGTTGCAGGAGATCAATATAAAGAAAGAAGAAGCGTCGAACCCGATGATCATGTTTCTGGTGCTAAACGCATCCGGACTGACTCTTATCCCGGTCACCGTCATGGTCTATCGTGCACAGCTAGGTGCCGCTAATCCTGCCGATGTCTTTATTCCCATCATGATTGCCACATTCATGGCCACACTCGTGGGAATGATCGCGGTTTGTCTGAAGCAGGGTATTAATATCTTTCAACGCTCGATCATTGGTTTTATTCTGGCCATGGGAGGTATTATTGCCGGAACCATACTGGCTTTTCAGTCTATGCCACAGGAGAAGATCAATATTGTGTCGAGCCTTGCAGCAAACATTATTCTGTTTACTATCATCGTGCTTTTTATTGCCAAGGCGTTGAAACAAAAAATCAATATCTTCGATGCCTTTATAGACGGTGCCAAGGATGGTTTTAAGACAGCTGTCACCATCATCCCCTACCTCATTGCCATTCTGGTAGGGATTGGTGTTTTCAGGGCCTCAGGAGCAATGGATTTCCTGATGGAGGGGGCACGTAACCTGGTTGCGTTTGTCGGTGCAGATACACGCTGGGTAGATGGGTTGCCCACCGCCCTGATGAAACCATTAAGCGGTAGCGGTGCACGGGGTATGATGATCGACACGATGAAAACTTTCGGAGCCGACTCGTTCTCCGGCCGGTTATCCAGTGTCCTGCAGGGTGCCACGGACACCACGTTCTATATCGTAGCTGTTTATTACGGTGCAGTGAACATCAAAAATTCGCGTTATACGGTTTCCTATGCACTTTTGGCGGATTTGGCAGGTGTGATTGCGGCAATTTTTGTGGCCTATCTATTTTTCGGATAAAAAAAAGCGATTCTCCAGGTGAATAAATGTTAAATATATGGCAGTCAGTTTTCATTCGGAAAATGTAAATTTTCCACCTATCAAAAAAAGGACTACGGCGAAATGGATTAGAATAGTTGCGGAAAATCATGGCAGGCATCTGGGAGAAATCTCCTATCTTTTCTGTGACGATGCAAAAATTCTGGAGATCAACCGGCAATACCTGCAACATGATTTTTATACAGACATCATCACTTTCGACTATTCGGAAAATAATATAATTTCGGGTGACATATCCATCAGCCTTGATACGGTACGCTCCAATTCACAAAAGTATCAAACGGAATATATAGAAGAACTGAACCGCGTCATTATCCATGGCATACTTCATCTTTGTGGCTTGAATGACTATTCCAAAGCCGAGCAGGAAAGAATGCGGAGGGCGGAAAATTCAGCATTGCTCCTCCTGCGAGACACCTTCCGGTAATTCAGACCAAATCAACTGAAATCGAGTGCATTATTTACATTTGTAAATTATCTGTGTCCATTATGCAACATTCTTTCTCCTTCATGTTTTACAATACCGAGAATTTTTATGATACCATGGATGATCCGACGACCATGGATGACGATTACACACCCGGAGGTTTCAGGAAATGGACCATGGAGCGGTTCAACGACAAGGTGGGCAAATTAACAAAAGTAATCGGAGAGATTGTGCACCCCAACTATCCGGATGTGATCGGCTTGGCTGAGATTGAAAACAAATGGGTGATGGAAAGTATTCTGGATGAAATGAACCGCAAAGGTATCAGCGGGTATAGTTTTGTTCATTATGACAGCCCCGACGAAAGAGGTTCGGATGTGGCACTGATATACAACACCGCAACATGGATTGTCCTTGACTCAAGTCCCATCCTTGTTCATCTGCCTGGAATTGAGGACAGAACACGGGATATTCTCTATGTGAAAGGAAAAACAGTGAACGGAGAAATTCTTCATCTCTACGTGGTACATTTCCCCTCGCGCAATGCCGGGACGGAAGTGTCGGAACGGAGGCGTTATTTTGTGGCGAGTGAATTGAGGAATGCAGTCCGAAAAATTCAGGATGAAAATCCGGATGAAAAAATACTTATCATGGGTGATTTCAACGACACTCCCGACGACAATAGCATCGACCAAATTCTTGCTGCTAAAAAAGAATTCACCAATATAGTGAATATGAAACTGTATAATCTATTCTATCCACGCTATAAAAAAGGGTTGGGAACCACCTACCACAAAGGTTGGCTGCTCTTTGATCAATTCATCGTCTCGGGGAGCCTGTTATTGTCGGAGAAGATAGAATGCAAACCAGAATATGCCGATATATTCAATCCCCGCTACCTGCTACACAGCGACAGAAAGAACCGCCTACGCCCCAACCGTACCTACAGTGGAAATTATAACGGGGGCTACAGTGACCACCTCCCGATATATCTCCGTATCTACCTGAAATAAAGAAGGTTTTTCTTCTGTTATCTGGAATTAACATCCTGATTAATCGTAACTTTTTCTTTTTTAGTATCTTTGCATCCTTAAATTATAAAAATGACTTTCAATTACGACATTATCGTAGTGGGTGCGGGACATGCAGGATGTGAAGCTGCGGTGGCAGCTGCCAATATGGGTTCCCGCACGTTGCTCATTACAATGGATATGAACAAAATTGCCCAGATGAGTTGCAATCCTGCCGTCGGCGGCATTGCAAAAGGGCAAATTGTACGTGAAATTGATGCGCTGGGAGGGCAGACCGGGATTGTGAGCGACAAAACAGCCATTCAATTTCGAATGCTGAATCGTTCCAAAGGACCCGCCATGTGGAGCCCCCGTGTGCAGAGCGACCGGATGAAATTCATTGAGACCTGGCGGGAGATCATAGAGAACACTCCCAATCTGGATATGTGGCAGGACATGGTCAGTTCACTGACCATCTGCCAGGAAACCGTCACTGGTGTAAAGACCCGTATGGGCGTTGAATTTTCTGCAAAAGCGGTAATCCTGACAAACGGGACCTTTCTGAATGGACTGATCCATATAGGAAAAGTACAGATTGGAGGAGGCCGCCTCGGTGAACCGGCTTCATTTGGTATGACCGAACAACTGCGTGATCTGGGATTCAAAACCGACCGGATGAAAACGGGAACGCCTGTCAGGATTGACGCCAGAAGCGTAGACTTTTCCCTTCTTGAGGAACAAAAAGGAGAAGAAGATTTCCATAAATTTTCATATCTGCCGGAAGTGGAACGTACCTTACAGCAACGCAGCTGTTGGATAGCCTACACGTCGGAGGAGGTTCACAAGGCCCTGCGTGAAGGATTACACGATTCCCCTCTCTATAACGGACAGATTAAAAGTATAGGTCCCCGTTACTGTCCCAGTATTGAAACGAAGATTGTTACATTTGCAGACAAGACCAGTCACCAGCTTTTTCTTGAGCCGGAAGGAGAGACAACCCACGAATACTATCTCAACGGATTCTCCTCTTCACTCCCGCTGGAGACGCAGTTAAAAGCGCTGCAGCGGGTCCCCGCATTCCGGAATGTACATATATTCCGTCCCGGTTATGCCATAGAATATGATTTCTTCGATCCCACCCAACTCCACCCCACCCTCGAAACAAAACAGGTAAGAAACCTCTTTTTCGCAGGACAAATCAATGGAACCACGGGTTACGAAGAAGCAGCAGGACAAGGTATCATGGCAGGTATCAACGCTCACATCAACTGTCATGGGGGAAGTCCCTTCGTATTGCACAGGGATGAAGCCTACATTGGCGTGCTGATCGATGATCTGGTCACAAAAGGAGTAGACGAGCCCTACCGTATGTTTACTTCCCGTGCAGAATACCGCATACTTCTCCGTCAGGACAATGCCGACGAAAGGCTCACCCGTAAGGCAGCCGGACTGGGACTGGCAAAGGAATACAGACTTCAGCTACTCGGCCGTAAAGAAGAAAAAGTCGCAGAAATAATCCACTTTTCCCGGAACTTTTCGGTCAAAGCTGAACAAATAAATCCATTTCTGGAGAGTATCGGCTCAGCACCATTGAAACATGGCGTGAAACTGTTGGACCTGCTCACCCGGCCACATATCGATCTTAGGTTGATGGCAGGTGTGATTGCCCCGCTCAACAAGTTGCTGCAACAGATATCTGAACGGAAAGAGGAGATTATAGAATCAGCCGATATCGAAATAAAATACAGCGGATACATCAAACGAGAGCGGATCATGGCCGATAAGATAACCCGCCTCGAAGATATTCGCATCAAAGATAAATTTAATTACAATGAGATACAGTCGCTGTCAACCGAGGCACGACAGAAACTCACGAATATCAACCCTGAAACAATTGCCCAGGCAAGCAGAATTCCGGGCGTATCACCCAACGACATATCGGTTTTGCTGGTTCTCCTGGGACGATAAGGCAGCAATGTTTCACGTGGAACAATTCAGAAAACATAAATAGAAAAATGAGCATCGAAACACTTACTTCCGCAGTCAGGAATATCCCTGACTTTCCAATTCCGGGCATTCAGTTCAAAGACATTACGACCCTCTTTCAATCGCCGGAACATCTGAAGGAACTCTCGGAAATCCTGGTTGAAAAATATCGTAACAAAGGAATAACGAAGGTCGTGGGAATAGAATCACGCGGATTTTTCATGGGTCCTGCACTTGCTATTCAGTTGGGCGCGGGATTTGTTCCGGTTCGCAAGCCGGGTAAATTGCCTTACCAGGTCATTGAAGAAGCCTATGTCAAAGAATATGGCGATGATGCCATTCAAATCCATGCCGATGCACTAAGTGAAGAAGACGTGGTTTTAATACACGACGATTTGCTTGCCACCGGTGGGACTATGCTGGCAGCCTACAACCTGATCAGGAAACAGGGTGTCAGAAAAATTTATATAAACTTCCTGATCGAACTTGAAGAATTGCATGCACGGAAACTGTTCCCAGAAGAAGTTGAAATAGATACCATCCTGAAATTTTCAGTATAGAACTACCGCTAATCACCGGTATTCCTCTTTTAAAACACATGCGAGAAAGGACTCATTTTTGCCTTAAAAGCATCATAGGCAAAAATGGGTTTTATTTTGTATTTTTGCACGTGTAAAATTTCCTGAAATAAAATGACTGACGAAATAAAAAATACGCTTGCCGTGATACCCCATCAACCGGGTTGTTACCAGTTTGTGGACGAAAAAGGCACGGTCATTTATGTAGGTAAGGCAAAGGATCTGAAGAAGAGAGTCTCTTCCTATTTCAATAAGGTGCAGGAGCATCCCAAAACAAGAATCCTGGTCAGGAAGATATGCAAGATAAAATACATTGTTGTCAACACCGAGGAAGATACGTTTCTGCTGGAGAATAATCTGATCAAGCAGCTGAAGCCGCGTTACAATGTGATGCTGAAAGATGACAAATCCTATCCATCCATTGTAGTAAAAAATGAATTTTTTCCGCGTGTATATAAAACACGAAATATAGTGAGAGACGGTTCAAGGTATTACGGCCCCTACACATCGGTGACCTCGGTGAATGCCCTTCTGGAACTTATTCGAAAGATATATAAAGTGAGAACATGCCGCCTTAACCTCTCACCCGAAAATATCGCAGCGGGAAAATTCAAGGTCTGCCTCGAGTATCACATCAAGCGTTGCGATGGTCCGTGTGAAGGCCTTCAATCGCTGGAAAGTTACCAGAAGAATATCGGCGAGATCGCGGAAATTCTAAAAGGGAACATCAACCTCATAGAGAAACAAGTGGAAGAAAAGATGCAGCTGTTGTCTCAGCAGTTGCGATACGAAGAAGCGAACGAACTGAAGGAAAAAATGTTGCTTATTCAAAACTTCAGGGAAAAATCTCAGGTAATCAGTAATATAAATTACAATCTGGACGTCTTCTCTATTGAAGAGGATGAAAATTCAGCATTTATCAATTATCTTCATGTAGTAAACGGTGCAATCAACCAGGCGTACACTTTTGAATATAGAAAGAAGCTCGATGAAACACCGGAAGAGTTGCTCGGAATGGGAATACTGGAAATGCGTCAACGGTTCGGCAGCGATTCGAAAGAAATTATTGTACCATTTATACCGGAATTGAAATTACAGGGTATTGAATTTGTTGTACCGCAACGTGGTGAAAAAAGAAGCCTCCTGTCGCTGTCGGAAAAAAATGTGAAACAGTATAAGATCGACAAGCTGAAAAAAGCGGAGATGTTGAACCCCGAGCAACGCACCACGAGAATCTTAAAAACGGTACAGAAGGATCTCCGCTTAAAAGAGTTACCCAGGCATATTGAATGTTTTGATAATTCCAATATTCAAGGGACAAATCCGGTGGCGGCATGTGTGGTCTTCAAAAAGGCGAAGCCTTCGAAAAAAGACTACCGCCACTTCAATATAAAGAGTGTCACAGGACCCGATGATTATGCATCAATGCGCGAAATTGTGGAAAGACGCTACTCTCGGCTGCTTAACGAGGGCTCTCCCCTGCCCCAACTGATTGTGATTGACGGAGGTAAGGGTCAATTGCACGCTGCTGTGGAATCGCTTCAGAAAATTGGCCTCTACGGAAAAATTGCCGTAATAGGGATTGCGAAGCGTTTGGAAGAAATTTATTACCCGGGAGATTCAGTGCCGCTCTATATCGACAAGAATTCTGAAACGTTAAAATTAATACAGCATCTCCGCGACGAGGCGCATCGCTTTGGAATCACATTTCACCGCCAGAAGAGAAGTAAGACGCAATTAATTTCGGAACTCGACGGAGTGAAAGGTATAGGTCCTGAAACGAAAAAGAAACTGCTCACCCATTTCAAAAGCATCAAACGTCTAAAAGAGGCAAATGAGGAAGAAATTGCAATAATTGCCGGAAAAAGTAAAGCCGCCATTCTCGTGAATTGGATCATGGAAGGAAAAGAGTCTACCGGAGAATTGGGAAAAAATGCACCTGATAAATTTTGAATTATGAGATTGTTGATACAGCGGGTTGCCAGCGCGGGCGTAAATATTGACGGTGTCGAAAAAAGCAGTATCAGAAATGGCCTGCTGCTATTCATTGGAATTGAGGCTTCCGATACAGAGGAAGACATCGATATTTTATGCAGGAAAACTGTAAATTTACGTATTTTTGACGACGAAAAGGGTACAATGAACAAATCTGTCCTGGATATTGATGGAGAAATTCTGATCGTTTCCCAATTCACACTGCATGCAAACACAAAAAAAGGAAACCGTCCATCCTATATCAGAGCAGCCCGACCGGAAGTATCGGTGCCACTGTATGAACAATTTTGCAAAAAATTATCCTTGTTACTTGAAAAACCGGTTCAGACAGGTGAATTTGGTGCAGACATGCAGGTGCATCTGATAAACAACGGACCTGTTACTATTTGGATCGATTCCAAAAACAGGGATTATTAACAGGCATATTTTTAATATCATATCGATAATCTTAGCACAATGACAATAAAGGAAGCACAGAAACTGGTCGATCAATGGATTCATGAATACGGGGTACGCTATTTTAACGAACTGACCAACATGACGATCCTGATGGAAGAGGTGGGTGAACTGGCCCGTATCATGGCACGAACATACGGAGAACAGTCATTTAAAGAGTCCGATTTATCCAAAAATCTTCCGGATGAGATGGCTGATGTGCTCTGGGTACTCCTTTGCCTGGCAAATCAGACAGGGGTAGATCTGGAAGAATCGCTACAAAAAAATATTGAAAAGAAAACAGCAAGAGATGCCACGAGGCACCTGAATAATAATCGTATAAATCACTAACACCTTTAATAAATGGAATCAGACAAATATTTAAAAGCCATCAGGAACCATCCGCTTACATTGACAGACAGAGAAATAGGCGAGCAGGCAGAACGGCTTGTTGCAGAAAAATTTGAAGAGAACAACAACAGAGAGGTCTATAAGAAGATCTATGGCTGTATTGACCTCACCACGCTCAATACAACAGACACCCGTGAAAGTGTCTGGAAGTTCGTTGAACAGGTGAACGGCTTCGAAGGTTCCACTCCGGAAGTGGGAAATGTGGCAGCCATCTGTGTATATCCAAATTTTGCACACACTGTAAAGGAAGCGTTGACCGCCGACGTAAAAATAGCCTGTGTATCGGCCGGTTTTCCATCGTCGCAGACCTTTACAGAGGTGAAGGTAGCTGAAACGGCGCTGGCAGTGGCCGACGGTGCAGATGAAATTGATGTGGTACTCAATGTGGGGCTGCTCCTCGGAGAAGAATATGAGGAAATGTGCGAGGAGCTCTCTGAAATTAAAGAGGCATGTCGCCATGCAACGCTGAAAGTTATCCTCGAAACTGGAGCATTGAAGACAGGATCGCTTATACACAACGCTGCCATCCTTGCACTTTATTCCGGTGCCGATTTTTTGAAAACATCAACAGGAAAAGGTTTTCCGGGAGCAACACTGGAAGCGGCCTGGGTGATATGCCATGCAATAAAATCCTATCATGAAAAAACAGGCCGTAAAATAGGATTGAAAGTATCTGGCGGAGTTTCCACCACCTCCGATGCTGTCAAATATTACACCCTTGTCAAAGAAATGCTGGGAGAAGAATGGTGTACACCTACCCTTTTCAGGATCGGAGCAAGCCGACTGGCTGATACCCTGTTATCTGAAATAAATCGGATATAAATCGCAACAAATCTAGTTTTAATGAAAATATTTTTATTGGTAGCTGCGATAAGTGTGCTGTCATTCAATACTCTGCACGCACAGGAAACCAGAGTGACATCCGGTTTGCGAAAACTTCCATACTGGCAGGATCTGAACGTTGTACAGGTAAACAAAGAATATCCGCGCACGCAGTTCATGACATATGACAGCAGGCAGGACGCGTTGCAGTCCCGGTTTGAACAGAGTAAGTACTATTTATCCCTCAACGGAATATGGAAGTTTTATTTTGTGAACGGATACAAAAACCTTCCTGAGAATATTACCGATTCAATCGTCTCCCTCACGGGATGGAAAGATATAAGGGTTCCTGGTAACCGGGAGATACAGGGTTTTGGTATACCTATTCTACGTGACTCATCCGTATGAATTTGTAGAAAGAGATCCCGTTACCCGTTTTCCAAAGATGGCCCCACCCTATCTGCCGGAACAGAATCCGGTTGGTGTGTATCGAAGGGAGATCGTAATTCCCGAAGACTGGAACGACAGGGAGATTTTTCTCTGTATCGATGCTGCCAAATCAGGTGTATACGTATACATCAACGGAAAAGAGGCCGGTTACAGTGAAGATTCCAAAAAGGCCGCAGAGTTCCGGATCAATAAATATGTGAAACCGGGAAAAAACTCACTCGTCTTAAAAATATTTCGCTGGAGCACAGGATCTTATCTTGAAGCGCAAGATTTCTGGCGCATGAGTGGTATTGAAAGAGATGTTTCCCTCGGGGATAGTAAAGGTGTCTGTTGATTTCTTGTCCACGGAGTTACAGGAAAAACAGATTCCAGTTTCAGAGGCCACACAGACAGCCACTTTCTCTCCGGAAGTCTCCACAACACACAATACATCCCCGGTACTGAATATTCCGCGTATCGGCATTCGTTTTCGTTTGCCTGCTACTATGAATAAAGTGACTTATTTTGGCAGGGGCCCGGGTGAGAACTATATTGCCAGGGCTTCAGGGTTGAAAGTAGGTCTGTACAGGACAACAGCCGAAAAGAATTATTTCCCCCTATGTACGTCCGCAGGAAAACGGGCATAGGACTGATACTCGCTGGGTGGCCCTCACAAACGGCCAAAAAGGACTCATACTGGTTGCGGACAGTACTATTGGCTTCAACGCACTCCGCAACAGTGTGGAAGACTTTGATTCGGAAGAGACCACATACCGGCCCTATCAGTGGAATAATTTCAGTAGCGAAGAAATTGCAGCACGCTCGGAAGTGGAGGCAAAAAATAACCGTCCGCGTCACACACATATCAACGACATCACGCCGCGCAATTTCGTGGAGGTCTGCATTGATATGAAACAGCAGGGAGTAGCCGGATACAACAGCTGGGGGGGCGCGTCCACTACCAGAATACAGCATCCCTGCCTACAGGGATTACCACTGGGGATTTACTCTGGTACCAGTCGACAAGACAGCAGAAATAGAAGAAAAGGCTAACTGGAAATATTAATATCAGCTGGATTCAAGATACAATATGTGAAAGGGCGGACAGCAATGTCCGTTCTTTCTGTTTGGAAAACTTCATTGTTTTGTAACGAAAAAGTAAAATAAAAGACATATTTTTGCGCTCAGTCTATTTCAAACAATGAAGAATCAGAAGTATAAATCAACAAAATAAAAACAAATAATATGAAGAAAAACCTGCTCTCCCTGACTTTACTATTTATTGCAGCTGCAGCCTATTCGCAGCAATTGGCGGGAGGTTATGTGTATGAGGACGCAAATAAAAATGGGAAGAAAGACCGTCGTGAAGCCGGCATTGCAAATGTGGCCCTGTCAAATGGAACCGAGGTGGTACTCACCGATAGGAACGGCTTCTATACGCTTCCTATAGAAGCAGGCAACACCATTTTCGTGATCAAACCCAAAGGATACGGCATGACTGTGGATGAAGATTTTATCCCGCAGTTCTACTATCACTACAAACCGGATGGTTCACCAGACAAATTCAAGTACAAGGGTACAACTCCTACAGGCAAGTTGCCTAAGTCGGTTGACTTTGCCCTTTTCAGACAAGAGGAGCCGGACAATTTCTCAGCGATCATCTTTGGCGATCCGCAGCCCTACTCCATCCAGGATATGGATTATTTCACAAAAAAGATTGTGGAGGATGTAAAGAAAAAAGAGAATACGCTCTTTGGAATCAGTCTGGGCGACATTGTAGGCGACAATCTCGACTTGCAACCCGTTTACAAAGAAAGGATGCGTCACCTGAAACTACCCTGGTACAACGTGATGGGGAACCACGACATGAATTTGGATGCACCCACCGACATCCTCTCGGATGAGACATTTGAAAAAAACTTCGGCAGTGCCAACTATTCGTTCAATTACGGAAATGCCCATTTCATTATCCTCGACGATATCCTGTATCCTGACCCGAGGGACGGAAAAGGTTACTGGGCAGGTTATCGGGAAGATCAGCTTCGTTTTCTGGAAAACAACCTGAAACATGTTCCTGCCGATAAACTTGTCGTACTGTCGCAACACATTCAGATGAAAGACGATACGGGAAACTCTTTCCGACTGGAAGACCGGCAACGGGTTTTCGATCTACTTAAACCTTATGAAAATGTACTGATCATGTCGGCACACACCCATTTGCAGGATCAGATTGAATATACAGAAATCAATGGCTGGAAAGGAAACAAACCACTGCATGAATATAACGTGGGGACTACTTCGGGCGACTGGTATTCTGGCAAGCATGATTCAAACGGCATGCCTGACGCAACTATGCGCGATGGAACGCCACAAGGATATGTTTTTCTTAATATTCAGGGGAATCAATATACCGTAGATTACAAGGTGGCCGGAAGAGAGGAGGAGTATCAGATGAATATCTTTGCGCCCAGGGTTGTTCCTTATAAAGGCAGAACCACCTCGCAAATAGTGGTCAATTTCTTTATGGGAAGCAAAAACGATTTGGTAGAATACAGGATTGATCAGGGAGCATGGCGTAAAATGAACTATATTCAGGCTATTGACCCAAGTTACAATGCAAAACTTTACGAATGGGATGTTACCGACAAACTGTTGCCGGGACGTCGCCCTTCCAACGCGGTAAACAGTACACACCTGTGGAGTGCACCGCTAATGCTAGATCTTGCTCCCGGTGAACATACCATCGAAGTAAAGGCAACAGACCGATTTGGAAAATCACATTTTGGGACAAAGCTCTACCGCATCCTGGAATAATCATTCAACAAGTCATGCCATTATGTCCGATTTGTGTGTTTTCTCGTCTATATATAACTAAAAAAGATGCCATTTTGTCTCTTTTTGATGCTCATTTCGCCCGGTAGTGGTTCGGCACATAATTTGTCCGGTTAAGAGTATAAACTAAAATAATAAAAAGAAAGGATAAAATTATGGCAATAATCAGACGTACAAACAACTGGCTGCCGAGTGTCTTCAACGACTTCTTCGGCAACGAATGGATGGAACAGAGCAACAAATCGGTGCCTGCAATCAACATTCAGCAGAACGACAACGGTTTTACAGTAGAAGTAGCAGCTCCCGGTATGACCCGTGAAGATTGTACCGTGAGACTGGATGAGTCGAACAATCTAGTAATTGAATTCGAGAAAAAAAGTCAAACCGAAGACAAGGACAGGAAAGGTTCCTATCTGAGACGTGAATTCTCCTACGCACAGTTTCAAAGAAGAATGATCCTCCCCGATAACGTGGTAAAGGATAAAATTTCTGCAAAGGTAGAAAACGGTGTGCTGACGGTGGACATACCTACCGTTGAGGAAGAGATAAAATCCAATTCAAGGCAGATAGAAATTCAATAAGAAAAAGTCAGATATCACTCCCCCGCGGAGTGATATCTGTTTTAGTAAACACGTTCTTTCAGATAGGTCAGGAAAAGCTGCATCAGCGACTTGATGCCGCCGTCGAATGCAAAATCGGCTATGATTGCTTCCGCTTCAGAAAGAAACTGATTCATCTTGTTGTAGGCATACTCCACACCTTGATATTCTTTTGCGAAGGTTATCAGCTTCCTGATATTCTCCTCACTATACTCACGTGATTCGATAATCTGTTTCATCTCCTCACCCACTCCATCAGGACTGTTTTGCAATGCATAAATTAGCGGCAACGTAATCTTTCCTTCCCGGATATCATTGCCGGTTGGCTTCCCGATGTCGGCCTGAAAATAATCGAAAATATCGTCCCTGATCTGGAAACAGATACCTAGAAGCTTTCCCAGTTTGCTGAATTTATCAATCGTTTCCTTTTCTGCGCCACCCGTAATGGCTCCGATGACGATGCTGGCACGCATTAACGAAGCTGTTTTCTTGTCTATCACTTCAAAATAGGCATCTTCGTCGACAATGACTTCACTGGCTAAAGAATATTGATTCAGTTCACCCTCCGAAAGGTTTTGGCCTAACTCCGCCATGATACTTACTATAGCAAGATCATTTGTTTTTACACTCTCCATCAATGCGGTAGATAAAAGATAATCTCCTATCAGTACAGCTTTGACATTGTCATATACTGCATTTATGGATCGTTTTCCCCGTCGCATGTCCGATTTGTCGATCACATCATCGTGTATAAGCGTGGCAGTATGTAACAACTCCACCGTCACGGCGCCATGATAAGTTTCAGGAATAATATGCCCGCAGGCTTTTGCGGTCAATAACACAAGTGTAGGTCTCAATCGTTTACCTTCCGTGTTAAATATATAGGTAATCATTTCCGACACGCGCGGGTTGTTACTTTTAACCGCCTCACGGAGATAATCATCGAAAAGCAGGAGCTCCTCCCGTAAAAAATCCTTTATTATCTGACTTTGATCCATTACACCTGCATATTAATTACAAAAGTAAAAATAATTCTCCTGTTCGCAACAAATATTCGTAACTTTACATTTTAAAATTAGATTGCAGGCCTGTCATGAATAAAAATAAGCTCTTTCTTCTCGATGCATACGCCCTCATTTACAGATCGTATTATGCGTTTATTAAAAATCCGCGAGTAGACTCGAAAGGCAGGAATACATCCGCTATTTTCGGGTTTGTCAATACACTGGAAGAGGTTCTGCGAAAGGAAGATCCAACCCATATAGCCGTTGCCTTCGATCCGCCGGGACCCACCTTTCGGCACACTGCATATGAAGAATACAAGGCACAACGCGAAGCCACCCCCGAAGTGATTAAATTATCCGTTCCCATCATAAAAAATATCATCAGGGCTTACAATATTCCGGTGCTCGAAGTGCCCGGTTACGAAGCCGACGACGTGATCGGTACCATCGCCAAAAGAGCGGACAAAGAGCGATTTGATATATATATGATGACGCCGGACAAGGATTACGGCCAGTTGGCGGAGTCTCATATTTTCATCTATAAACCCAAGTATGGCAGCAACGATTTTGATGTGATGGATGACAAGAAGGTGATGGAAAAGTATCAGATTGACCATCCCTCTCAGATGATCGATTTACTGGGGCTGATGGGTGATGTCTCCGACAACATTCCCGGCTGCCCGGGGGTAGGTGAAAAAACAGCAGTAAAGCTGCTGCAGGAATTCGGATCCATAGAAAACATACTGGAAAACAGTCATCGCCTGAAAGGGGCATTGAAAACAAAAATAGAAGAAAACGCCGACAAGATCCGCTTTTCCAAATTTCTGGCTACCATCAAAACAGATGTCCCCATCGAGATTGTGGAAGATGATTTTATACGCAGAGAGATGGACGAAAGCACCATCCGGGAGCTCTTCGAGGAGCTGGAATTTCGCACATTGCTTACCCGTGTGTTAAAGCTGGAGCCGGTGAAAACATCACCAAAAAGATCCGTGCAGGGTAATCTTTTTGATCTTTTTGATCAGGTTGAACCCTCCGAACCGGAAAAAAATAGCTCTTCCGCATTACCGGGCAATTTTACCGATATTCACTCCACACCGCATCAATACACCATGGTGAGGACCGAAGATGAAATGATGGCACTGAGCAGGATGTTGTGTGCACAACAATCGGTCTGTTTCGACACGGAAACCACGGGAGTAGACCCGTTGCTGAGCGAACTGGTAGGACTGTCTTTTGCATACAAAGAGGGGGAAGCTTTTTATGTGCCGGTCTCGGCCAATCGGGAAGAGGCACAACGGCAGGTAGAAATTTTTCGCCCTTTCTTCGAGGATGGAAACATAGAAAAGGTGGGTCAAAACCTCAAGTACGATATCCTGGAACTCAGAAATTATGATATCAGGGTTCAGGGACGGCTCTTCGACACCATGATCGCCCATTACCTGTTGAACCCTGAAATCAGGCACGGGATGGATTATATGGCGGAGATCTATCTGAACTATAAAACAATCCACATAGAGGAGCTGATTGGCTCAAAGGGTAAAAATCAGGGAAACATGCGCGATGTAGATCCTGCCCTTGTGACTGATTATGCTGCAGAGGATGCGGACATCACGCTCAAACTGAAAAATATCCTGGCGAAGGAGATTCATGCAAACCAGCTCGAAAATCTGTTTTATCGGGTGGAAGCACCCTTGATATACGTACTCGCAGAAATGGAATGGACGGGAGTACGCCTTGATCTGAGTGCGCTGGAAGATCTTTCGGTACAATATACCCAGGAACTGATTCAGATTGAGAAAGAGATCACCGCAATGGCCGGCATCGAATTCAATATCAACTCGCCCAAACAGATCGGTGAAGTGCTGTTCGACAGGATGGGGGTTGCCGATAAACCGAAGAAGACCAAAACGGGACAGTATAAAACCAGTGAGGAGGAGCTCGAAAAATTACGGCCTAAGCATGCTATTATTGGTAAAATACTGGAACAAAGAGGGTTAAAAAAACTATTAAGTACCTATATCGATGCCTTTCCACTGCTTATTAATCCGGGAACCGGCAAAATACACACCTCCTTCAACCAGACGGTGGCTGCCACAGGGCGACTGAGCAGTACCAACCCGAATCTGCAAAATATACCCATCCGGGACGAACGCGGCAAGGAGATGCGTAAGGTGTTTATTCCCGACGAGGGATGCCTGTTTGTTTCATCAGACTATTCACAGATTGAACTGCGCATCATGGCTCACCTGAGCGGCGACCGGAACTTGGTGGAAGCTTTCAATAAGGGGCAGGATATTCATGCTGCCACGGCGGCTAAAATCTTCAAGATTCCCCTCGAAGAAGTAACGGGAGATATGCGCAGAAAAGCCAAGACAGCCAACTTCGGCATCATTTACGGTATCACTCCGTTCGGCTTATCGGAAAGGCTGGCCATCTCGCGTACCGAAGCCAAAGATCTGATCGACGAATATTTCGCCACATTCCCCGATGTGAAGAACTATATGGATGAAAGTATTGCCAGGGCACGCTCACAGGGCTACGTAGAAACCATATTCGGAAGAAAACGCTATCTGCCCGATATCAACTCCCGCAATGCCACCGTGCGTGGCTACGCGGAACGGAATGCCATCAACGCACCCATTCAGGGAAGTGCGGCAGATATCATAAAGGTGGCCATGGTACGTATTTTTGAGCGACTTGAGAAAGAAAAAATGCGTTCTAAAATGATTCTTCAGGTACACGATGAGCTCAATTTTAACGCTGTTCCCGACGAACTTCCGGTACTACGGCAACTGGTGACGGAAGAAATGGAACATGCCTGCGAACTGCAGGTTCCGTTGAAAACGGATATGGGGGTGGGTGAGAATTGGTTGATAGCTCATTGAACAAGATATGCTCGACGGCTTGGCGGAATATGGATACTGGGGGTTGTTGCTGGCTTCTTTTCTGGCGGCAACCATACTGCCTTTTAGTTCGGAAGTGGTTTTTGCAGCTCTGATAGCGGCAGGAATGGATATATGGACCAGTATTTTATATGCTACTGCCGGAAATGCAGCGGGGGGGGCTACCTGCTATTACCTGGGAAGGCTCGGTAAGATGGAATGGCTGGAAAAATGGTTCAAGATAAAACCTGACAAGATTGATAAAACCATCCGGTGGATGCACGGCAAAGGGGCAGTAATGGGTTTTTTCGGATTTCTGCCCGCTGTGGGTGACGTAATGCTTGTTGCTTTGGGTTTTATGCGGGCAAACGTGCCTGTAGTGATGATCTCGATGACTCTGGGCAAGTTTTTACGTTATCTGCTTATCGGATTCGGGACGGAAAGGATCATTTCCTGGTTTTGATTTGGGCGATCAGTGTTCGGGTTTGGTAGTGGAAGATTGTTCAGGACAGCGGTATGGAAAATATCTAGCGGCAGTCATTCGTCAGCCACGGTTCTTTTTTCTTTGTTCTTAATTAAAATTTTTATGACAATTCTTTTTCATGAAATAGTATATGGCCCGCTTCATAGCAGGAGAATGGGCAGTTCTCTCGGCATAAACCTGTTACCCTACGATGGCAAACTCTGCTCGTTCGATTGTATCTACTGTGAGTGCGGTTTCAACAAAGATTTCCGCACCAAAACGAAGTTGCCGGACAGACGGCTTGTAAAAGCTGCCCTGGAAGATAAGCTGAAGTCGCTCCGTAAAGAGGAGGTAGAACTTGATGTAATCACCTTTGCCGGAAACGGCGAACCGACCATGCATCCCGAATTTGGCGGAATTATTGCTGACACCGTCGAAATGCGGGAAAAATATTATCCCAAAACAGGGATAAGCGTGCTCTCCAACGGTATGCATATATCAAAAAAAACGGTATTTGACGCATTAAAAAAGGTGGACAATCCTATTTTGAAACTGGATTCCGCCTTCGATGAAACCGTACGGCTGATCGATCGCCCCAATACACCCGGTTACAGTGTTGCAAAGCAGGTAGCATATTACAAACGGTTTCAGGGCAACTTTGTCCTGCAAACCATGTTTTTGAAAGGGACATTTGAAGGAAGCATCATTGACAACACCACAGACAAGGAGGTTTCAGCCTGGATAGAGCTCGTCAGGGATCTCCGGCCACGAGAGGTGATGATCTACACCATAGACAGGGAAACGCCCGCCAGAGAGCTTGAAAAAGCGCCAATCGGCATATTGCAGGAAATAGCTGAAAGGGTAGGACAACTGGGCATCCCCACCACTGTTGCAGGATGACCTGCGAGAAAGGTGCAAGTCAGGGGGATGCCCAGTCCGGATTGTAGAGACTGAAGGAATGCCTTACTGCAAAAAATCAGCCAGTGACCGGTAACGCAGATAACGTATATCGTAAAGCTGTTTAAGACCGGGATGTGGCACATAAACCGTCAGATTGCCCTGTCCCATACGGTCGGTGGCCGACTGCAGCGAATCGAACAGTCCCGCTGCCACCGCTGCAAGCATGGCTGCTCCCAGTGCCCCCGCCTGCTGTGCACGGGCTACGCGGATCGGCACACCCATCACATCGGCCAGAGTTTGCATCACGTAGGGCGATTTCAGGGAGATGCCACCTACGCCGATTACTTCATCCACACGTACTCCTTGCTGTGCGAGGTGCTCCATGATGGCACGCGATCCAAAGGCGGTTGCCTCTACAAGACTCTTGAAAAGCTGTGCCGGAGTGGTTCCCAGGGTGATGCCGGTAATACCACCCGTCACTGTCTGGTCGGCAAAGGGAGAGCGGCGACCGTTTAGCCAGTCTACAGCAACCGGATCCTCTTCGCGTAACGGCAATCGCGATGCCTCGTCGTTCAGTCGCGAAAGGATCTTCGCATTCATTTCCTCCCTCATCTCGCCGGGCAAAAGCAATCCACTCCAGCCAAGGATATCACGGAACCAGGCGTAAATATCACCGAAGGCTGACTGACCGGCTTCAAGCCCGATGAGTCCGGGTATCACCGAACCATCCACCTGTCCGCTGATTCCCGGAACGGTTCTGTCTTCAATGTCGGTTTTCGGGATAACCACAATATCGCAGGTGGAAGTACCTATAATCTTCACCATCGTATGGGGACGAATACCCGCACCCACAGCGCCCGCATGTGCATCAATGATGCCTACAGCCACATCAATCCCTGCAGGCAATCCAAGACGTCCCGCCCACTCTTCAGACAGTTTTCCGGCACTTGTGTCACTGGTATGCGTATGAGCGCTTAAACGGGCAGCAAACCCGTTTAGCAGCGGATCCAGTTCCGACAGGAATTCCTGTGACGGATACCCTCCCCACTCTGCTGCCCACATTCCCTTATGCCCTGCTGCACAACGGCTTCGCCTGACATTTTCCGGCTTGAGATTGCCGGTTAATAAAGCAGGCATCCAGTCACAATGTTCAATAACGGCATAAGCTTTTTCCCGGATATGCCTGTTGCTTCTCAGCAAATGAAGAGCTTTGGCCCAAAACCATTCGGAGGAATAAATTCCGCCTGAACGGGATGTATAGTCAATTTCCCACGAATGGGCCAGTGCATTTATTTCCCGGGCCTCTACGACCGAAGTATGATCTTTCCAAAGGACAAACATGGCATCGGGATCATCCTCATAATCCGGTAATAGCGCCAGGGGAGTTCCTTCCTCATCTGTAAGACAAGGGGTACTGCCCGTGGTATCGATGCCCAGAGCTACAACAGATGCAATCTCCGCAGGTTTCATCTGGTTTAAAGCACCGTGTATTGCCTCTTCCAGAGAATCTATATAATCCTGCGGATGCTGGCGGTAGCGGTTTGAGGAAGGATCACAGTATAGCCCCTTTTTCCAGCGTGGGTAAGAAGCAATACAGGAGGCCACTTCCTTTCCTGTGGCAATGTTAACGACCAGTGCACGGCAGGAATCCGTACCGTAGTCTATTCCAACAACATACTGACTCATGATTGATTAATTTCCATTGCCGAGCTTTTTACTGCGGGCAACTGTAAAACTATAAAAAGTAATTATTAAAAATGCGGCGGCGGGTACCCAATACGCAAATTTAATGCTCCCTGCCTGATCGGAAAGAATTCCCTGCATCTGGGTCAGTAGGGCGGCACCTGCAATTGCCATTACCATGCCCGACCCGGCAATCTTGGTATCTTCACCCAGCCCCCTCATGCCCAGTCCGTAGATGGTAGGAAACATGGCTGACATGCATCCTGAAATGCCCATCAGCGCATATATACCTACAAAACCTTCTCCATAAATAGTCAGCAATGAGCAAATTACAGCCAGAACACCCAAACCCGACAAAATATTAACAGGTCGGGTATATTTCATTACCCAGGTGCAAAGGAAACGTCCAAGTACAAACAGTACCAGTGAAAGAATATAATAGGTAGCCCCGGCCTGTTCCGCTGTACGGGGCAGGAGTGCATCAAGTCCCAAAAATTCACTCAAGGCGTAAAAACCTCCTGCCAGCGGCTCCACTCCACGCAAGGCCCCGATGATTGCTTCCTGTGAAGGATTCACACCCAGGCCTGCAATAACGGCGTCAAAACCAAGCTGCTGCATGGCGTACCGGATGATGAATGACCATACGGCTATCTGTGCACCCACATAAAAAAATTGTGCAGCAACGCCCCATACATAGTTTTTATTCCTCTTCAAACGGCTCCAGGTAGCTCTCAGATCGAGGCTTTTATCTTCATCCTGTGCCTTGGGCATGACAGTAAACCAGATCAGAAGGAAAAGTACAAGCATTACGAGTCCCAGAATCATGTAAGCGGTGGTTACCGCATTCAGTTCACCGTTCTGAATGTTTATCAGCTCCATTCCGCTTAGTGCATTTCTCTCGGCAGCAGTCATGGTATTTAACTGGGAGAGGACGAAGATCTGGCTCACCAGCACTCCTGTCAGTGCACCAAAAGGATTAAAGGACTGGGAAAAGTTGAGACGCCTTGTTGCTGTGACCGGATCGCCTAACGAGTATACATAAGCATTTGCCGACGTTTCCAAAACCGACAGACCGGAAAAAAGCACGAAAATAGCGAACAGATATGTCGCAAAGCTGAGCGGTGAACTAATACTGTTGGCCAGCATGGCAGGATAAAAAAGCAAAGTACCGGTAATACATAATCCGAGACCGAGCAGCACGCCTGACTTGTAGGTATGTTTTTTGATGAAGATGGCACCGGGAAGTGCAAAACAGCCATAACCCAATAAGTAGCAGACCACCTGTATCCAGGCAGTCTGCGTATCAGAGAGGCTCATGATGCGCTTGAAAGCCGCCAGCATGGTATCGGTCATGTTGTTGGGCACAGCCCAGATAAAAAACAAGGATGTAAGCAGGAAAAAAGGAAAGATAATCCCTGCAGGAAGCAGGCGATGTTTTTCTGAAATTGTATTCATTTTCTTAAGTTGTCAATATTCTGTATTCAGTTGTCGGTTTCTCAGTTAAAAATACGTTTTACCTTATCCAGACTCACGCCAAGTATTTTTTCCGAAATGGGGGAAAGTGAGTCCTCATTACCCACGAAATGGTACACATTGTGTTGGTGTGTGAGGGCTTCACCCGGTTTTAAAAATGCGGCAGGGGAGCTGCTCTCCAGTTCGAGAAAAGGCCCCATTATGCTTCCGTCGTCCAGTGGTCCGTCGTTATATGCATTCAAAGCATCTCCTGCCAGGGGGTTTCTTTCTGGATTCCACTCCTGATTCAGGTAGACGGCTTCCGGAACGGCATCAAACGTAACAATGGTGAGCCGACCTGAAACGGGATCATAATTGCCGGCAACTGTAGTTGTCCGTTTTGCATTCATCCCCAGTTTGCCCCTGGCCCTGCCATCCGTTTTAAAATAGAGGATACCGTTTTCATCAATCAACCGGTCTGCAGGAATCTGGCCAAAATAATCGGAAGTAGCCACCTTCCCAAGCTCGGTCTCTTCTCCTGTATGATAGGGTATTATCGTCACTGCTGAATCAGAGGGAATAAACATGTCGAGCATCCAGATACAGACTGTCCCTGTCTCCGGTGTCCATTCAAAATTATTCTGGTTTGTTATTCTGTTTTCAGTTGAATAGGCTACGGCTCCTACATTTTCCGGAATACTGATTCCAAGTGTGGTTGCAATCTCGCTTCCAGTAATCAGCGACACGGTACGCTCCGCAGCGATATGCAGGTGATTCCCCTTGTAGTTCTGTAGTGACATTTCTTTGGTAAAAGTGGCACTCCCTGTCGTTGCATCACGCACCTCCCACTTCTCAATATCTATTGCCTTGGGGGTATGCCAGTTTGCATATACCTGTCCTTTGCCGGGTTCAAAAAAGATGGAATATTCTCCCCCTTCAGGACCCAGCCACAAGCGGTTTTCTCCACCGAAGCCATTCATATGTTCATCCACAACGCCGGCATCGAAAAATTTGTAATTGACAAACCCGTGACTCCGTCCTTCGGGACCATTGGCCGTGGAGGTAAACACTTTTGCCTGATACCTGGCTGAAAGGATTACCTGCGCCTTTTCGTCTTCCGACTTCAAAACAATCAGGCTGTCTTTCTCCGAGAGATAGTTCAGATCGTATCCGAACGTTCCTTTTTCATAGTTTATTTTCATAGATTCCGCTGTTTTCCTGTTGCCGCAGCAGGAAAGTGTGAACACTCCCCCGATTAATGCTGCAGCCACGACTCCTTTAAATTTATTTCGTTTCTTCATGTTGTTTGATATTGTTTGCGTTAAGAGTCGATCTCCTTATCGTTTCTTCAGTCATCCTACTCTATCCGTTCAAGTGTGATAAGTGTGAGTTCAAAAAGATTGGCTTTCCCGTTGTCTCTGACATGTACTGTGATGGAATTCGTCTGGGGAGTGAGTTGTATATCCCCAACATGTACATTCTCCCTGTAACCGTCTTTTCCTGCTTTGGTTGGTATCCAGTCCGAAAGCTGTTTCTGACGTTGCCATATCTGGAAATCGGCACCTTTGGGGCTTTCGTGGTAATTGAGAAGTACCCTGTACCTACCCTCCGGCACATCGTCCAACATCACTCTTACAGCACCCTTACCGAAGGAGGTGAGGGCAAGTCCTCTGTCGAGGATCACCTGAATACCTTTCACAAGGGTTAATTCCATTAGCTGGGGAAAATAGACATGTTTGGATGGCAAATACACTTCCCTCAATATCTCTACCGGCTCCATCCGTTCCTTCGGCGGTCGATCGGTATAATAAAAAGCTATGGAGGTGTAGTCCACGGGAAAATTGTTCCCCACCTCCCCATGTTCCATTCCATGGAAAATTTCACTTTCAAATGAAAGCTTATCCGAGAGGAAAAAACGATAGCCACCGGTACGGTTCATGGGCAGGGAATAATCGAGCGAGCCATGAATTGGCATGCTGATGCCACGATCCCAGCGATCAAGCAAGGCATACCAGCCTCCATTGTAATAATCTTCGGATCCGGTACCGTGCATACGCATCTTACCATCGACAAAAGTGGAATCATCTCCTTCGAAGAATAGTGTCATGCCTGGTCGAAGTCCCTGCGCGCTGTGGATTGTACCCACGTAGTGACCTTTACCTCTGGCCTCCAGAAAGGTATAGAACTCACCCAGTTCCGGTTTCCCGCGTCTCCATAGGCTGTATAGCTTTCCCTCGCTCTTCGGGTTACGTCCGTTGTCGTTGTAATATACCCTCGTGGTAACCGTGAGGGGATTCTGCTGTACTCCTTCCCTCATTTTATAGATCAGCTTCATGGATGCCGAACGGTCAAATGGCATCGGCAGGTAGCAGTAGTTCGTGGTAGCCTGCCGTCCCATGAGAATGCTACGCATGGCCGGCTTGCCATATGCATATCCGAAGAAATCGGCTACAGGGGCGTAGATCGCTTCTATCTTCTCTTTGTCCCACGATGCAGATAACAACACGTCCTTGTATATACCCTCGAAGGCAGTTCCTCCGTCTATCTCAAACCCGACGATGCGACCGCCACCATCCTTTTCAAAGAAGGAAACCTCCTCTCCGGGCTGCAGGGTCAGGGTTTTCTCTACCATCCGGCCACCTTCAGAGAGGCCTGCATTATAGTTCTTTACAGAGGGGGTGATGTCTGCCCAAAGGGTTGCTACCTCCGACAGGAGATTCTTGTCGGAGGGTGAAAACTCACCGGTCCAGCTTTCCACCTTCTTGCCGGGCAGATTACGATATTGTATCTGATGAAACATCAGATGATCACCCTGAAAGACAATCTTGAGTGATTTTTGAAACGGAATGGGGATATAGCTGTAGTATCCGCCAATTTCATTGCCCACCACCGGTTTCACGAAGGGATATACCTTACCGCTAAAAAGATCCATGAAACAGATCTTCAGACGCGGATTATCCTCACCATCAAAAAAGAAGAGAAGTGTGTCGCTGGTTGGGGTGGGGGTCCAGATCCTGTTCACCACGCCCGGTCCGGTGAAGTCCGCCAGCACCAGGTTATTTCCCTCCTTTCGGATATAAGAGTATTGTCCCGAGAAGCCATCGTTATTACCACCGGTACGGTCGTAACTCGATTCCTGTTCAATGAGCTGCCGTTCTCTGTAGAGAGGGAGCTGATCCACTCTTTTCAGCTGCTCCAGTTCGCTGCTCCAGCGGAAGGGGCTGTTTTGTCCCTGCAGGATGGTAGTACCTGTCAGCAGCAGGATTGATAAAAGCAATGTGGTTATGATCGTACGCATTATGAAAAATTTATTGTTTGATTAGTTCATTTCGAGTTCCTGCCAACCGGGTAGCTTGGGGAAGGCAGCATGTGGTTCACTCTGATACCAGAAGGCAGTGGAGGAGATGTCGGACTGTTGGGGAAGGTATCTGCCGCCATGTCGCCAGCCAAGATCCTGGATAGTGATTTTCAGATCCTTTTTAAACCGGATAGGATCCATCACATGCCAGCGGTACATTCCGAAACGTTGTCCCGCACGGTAGGCATAATCGGGAGAGATTACCTGAACCAGTCCCGCGTAAGGTGTGGTGTAGGGGACATATTTCCCCTGGCGGTCGAAATTGTAGGAACCGCAGAAATAATCCTCCGTACCAGTCCCTATGATGGTAGGGAACTTTTTATCTCCATCCATGAAGAATTTGACTTCGCCTTCACCCCACCAGCCATTGTTGTTCACCTGCCAGGCCATGTAAACTCCCACGTAATGTCCTTCCCCCCTGATACCATCCACGATGGTGTAATCGGATGTAGTATTCACCCTGGTCCTGCGGAACTGTGCATGGAAATAGGCGGCATCATCCGGCACCTCCGTAAGCGTATAATCGATCTGATAGTAGAGATTCATCGGCTGCCCGTCGTTGATGTTGGTCATGGTAATACGTGCTTTTTTGCGGAACGGCATGGTCCAGTAACAATTGAAGGCGCTTCCTGGGTTGACTGTCACCGGTAGTGAGTTAAGATGGGCATATTCATTCCATCCCATGCCGAAAAAATGTCCTACCGGCACTTCCACAGAGGGCTCGGTCTCATCATCCCAATATATGCGGATAATAGAGAAGCGCCAGTTACCGGTGGGAGTCATCCATATATGCTGTATGGCACCGGAACCCTCTATCTCAGCCATGGTGAATGTCTCTCCCGGCTGAATGGTGACGTAGGGATTCACTTTCCATCCCTGTCCCAGATCACGGGAAGCATGGGTGGCGTTGGCAGTATTGCGGGGAGCATCAGTATCGGGAGTAGCCATGCCGCCCTTTCCCTTCTCTCCGGTGAAGTTTTCCGGACTGATGGACCGGGACTCCGAATTGGACAAGCGATAGAGGTTACCCATGTTCATATCCAGGCCGTTAAAATCGCGATTCTGGGCATTAATCAGTGAAAAGGAAATCGCGATGAATGCGATTAGCGTTAGATAAAATGTTTTTAGATTCATAATAAATAATTTTTTTGTCAACGCGTTAAGTTAAATTTATACAATTATTAGATTACCCGATTGAATATTACTGGAATTTTCTGTTTGATGTGGGATCGGTTGGATCAATCAGTTTTTGTTGCTCCAACATGAATCCTATTCACCTCTATTCTACCATACAGAACGTTGAGGTAGGGTGTACCGTTTTTCAGAGATACTGTGCCAAAACCTTTTTCGGTTGATAGGAAAGAGGTGAAATCACCAATTTTTGAATCGATATGGAGCGTCTTGTCAACCGCATCGTATCTTACACCTGTAAGTCCCTGCAACATGCCATAACTTGCCATGGCACGGGCATACCAGTGTCCGCATTCATACTCGTTGAAGGGGTTGCGTACCGTCCCGTCGTAACGTTGCCTGCAGGTACGCACGATATCCAGCCCTTTTTCCACCTCTCCCTTCAGCATCAGATGGCTGGCTACCTGATATTCAATTCCGGTCCATACCTCGTTGCTGTAGACAAAGGGGAGCGACAGGGCACCTCCCTTCGGCCAGGTACAAAGAAGCAGTCCTCCATCTTCACCGCAGGCATAAGTAGGCCGCTGCGGATTGTAGTGATCTTCCAGCGTATGTTTCAGATTGTATCGGTGTACAGCCGTCAGGTGACTTTTCACTTTTTCATCCTCAATCCCTTCCGTCAGCCCGCAGACCGATGCCATCCACATGCCCAGGATCCCGTCTGAAAGGCATCCGGAACCATACTGGTATTTGGGACCTTCCTTCTTCAGCAATGTCACTGCCTCATCGGAATAATTTCCACCGAATGACTGTACTTCTGCAGGATTGGGTGCCTGTAGACCCTCCCAGATAATTTTCTGGATGAAATACTCCCCGTCGAAGAGTTCATTCTCCATATAGCTTTTCCCTTTACGCAACAGTTTTTCGTAGCGGCTAATGGGTAGATTCAGCTCTTTACACATGGCGATCATGGCAGTCAATGCTCCCAGGTAAAAGCTTGTGCACATTCCGTCCGGTCCCCAGAACTCAATGTCATAGGTATTGTGGTGAGGCTCCTCCAGATAGCCCTTTTCTTTCGGATCCCAGGTACGGATACAATAGTCGATACTCTTCTGCACAAAGGGAAATAGACGTTTCATCCATTCCGTATCACCACTGATACGCCAGTCCCTGTAAACCTTCATTATTCCTCCCAACTGACCGTCGGCGGCCGCATGGAAGTCGTGCGTGGTGGGTGAGATGGGAATGTTAGACCGGAAGTTCTGATGTCCCTGTTCATCCTGGCTTACCAGGAACTCCGTTTCACGAAGTGTTCTCTCCAGTGCCGGGAAGAGATGGGGAATTGCCTGAGCGTAATTCCATACATGGGTACAGCTACCATGACAACAACCGGCCTCGTCGTTACAGCCTTCCCATGCCCATAGTCTGCCATCGGCAACACGCAGTATAGTGGGAGATTTAAGGATGGTCAGGTTGGCCGCCACCGCCTCCAGCACCTCTGCCGGCAAGGTAGAGCGGTAAAAAGCATCACGGAACAGTCCGGAATAACTTTTCAATTTTTCCTTCTGGTTGTTCCAGTAACTTATCAACTCGTCCAGATTGCGGAATCGCTTTGCATACCAGGGCCTGTAGTAGGGATCCTTCGCATCCGGTATATCGAGTTGTTCGGGAGTGATTCTTTCCCATCCCTCAAGGTTCTCCTTTTCAAAATCAGCAAGTAGGATTGCGGTCTCTGACGGATTCCTCATCGATTCTTCCGGATTGTCGGTCAGGATAAACTGATCGGCAAGAATATGCCCCCATCCATAGGTGTCGAGATCCACGAATTTCAGTCGGCCTTCTTTGCCCTGATATCCTTTCAGATCCCATATCTGTCCGGTCAGCAGTTCACTGTTGTTCCCGGAGGCTGATTTCACAATTTTGTCCTCGATCACGAGATTGACCGAGGTAAGTTCTTTCTTATTTCCGCCACCGATCAGGAATTTCAGGTACCGTCTGTTAATAGGGAAGGGGGGAGAGATCAGTATGCCCACCTGGCCATCACCTCCCGGGTCAAAGGAGTTCAATAAGCCTGCTCCCTGATAACCGGAAACCGTCTGTTGGTTTTTAACTGCTTGTCTGGTGGTTTTGCCCGTAAAAGCATTACCCGTCACAATGGGATGACCGATTGAAAGATCCGATTTCGGCATATACCAGCAGAAGTTCACCTTGATGGTTTTCTCCTCGCCCGGATTCAATATGAATGGCAGATAGACAGATGCACCTGGAGCAATCCCCTCAATGGGAGGATGGTTCACCACCTTTCCCTCCCTGATGTTGTCCCACAGGATGGTCTGGGCATCGAACCAGCCACCCCTGAACCAACAATGGTCGGTGACTGCGCTGTCGTCGTCGAGATAGATGGCAAAACCACCAGGATGAGTCTCTCCGTTTGCAACTGCCTTGGTTAGACGGAAACCATTCCTCTGTGGTACAATCGTTCCCTTATCATCGATAAAATTCCGGGCATTATAGGAGAAAACGGCTTCAATCTCCTGCCTACCGTTGTTTTTAAACGAATATTCCAAGACGCCTACCGGCAGGCTGGAATTGTCCTCATCGGTGGGTACAAAGGGACTCCATCCCTCTATTTGCACGTCGAGTGGAATATCACTGTCCTTCAGCTTGATTGTAGCAAAGGGAAATCGAGCCAGAAAGGACCCTCTGGAAAACCTGGGTAGTCCGTAATTGCGGTTACCCAGCCCGTTTCCGCTTCCCCTCGGCCCAAACAGCTTCCAGGTTGGAACAGTTGACTCCAGCACCTTGGCGCCTTTTTCCAGTCCTTTCACGCTGATGGCTGCAAAGGCATAGGGCACGCTGTAGATCTCCGGCCTGTTGTTCACGGAAAGATGGGAAATCGCACCAGTACCTTCCAGGCAAAACATGCCAGCACCGATTCCACCGATTGGGAAAGCCACTTTACTCAAGTATTCATTCCGGTATTCACCGTTAAAGTCACGTTCCGTCTTTTCAAGTTGAAAATGCAACGTCTCCGTGTTATTTGCCCTCAACAGGTTTTTATCAGCGGGCAGGAGACCGGAAACACCTGAAGCGGCAAGGGTTCCCAAACCCATTTTCTTAATAAATGATCTGCGATTGGTCATGAAAGTTCCTAGTTTTTTTCAATTATCAAAAAAAATTGTAATCATTGGTAATAGAACATTTCCTGGTTTTTATCCTTACTCATTTCCCCACAATTGGGGATCATTCCCTTTTGCTTTCCGCCATGCATCTCTCCAGCGGTGCATATCCATGTGGTTGATAAAGGGCTTCGGCTGGCGTTGTGCTTTCGACGGAGCAGGAGGAAGCATCGCTGCGCTATCCTGGTACCAGTACGCCACAGTGGCAAGATCAAGGGTGAGGTTGTTATTGTGACCGGTCTCAATGGTTCCTTTTACTTCCGTTTCAAAGAAGATGGGATCATTGATAAAGAAGCGGTATACATGGGTTCGTCCCAACCAGCCTACATCGTTATTCACTCTCGGATAACCGAAATGAGGATGTGAGAACGGCTCTTTCGGACACCAGGAAGTGTTGAAGAAGTCCTCCGTACCGGTACCGATCAGGGAAGGGGTCTTCTCTCCGTCGATAAACCACATGTCATCCCCCTCTCCATACCACATGGGAGTAGGGGAGTGCACGTAGTAATTGATCCCGACAAAATGCCCTTTCCCTTTGGTCTCAATGAAAACATAATTCCGGTCTAACTGGGTATTGGGTTTCCACTCACCTGTCAGCGCCCACTCGGTTTCTCCTTCGGGCAAGGCTTTGGACAGGCTGTGATTATACCAGGCATGAAAGCGGCCCATTCCCTCGGGAAGCTCTGCCATCTCCAGAAAATCGATATAGAAATAGAAGGCGTTAATCGTTTTGTCGCTTTGGTTCTCAATCTCAATCCTAGCACCCTTTTCGAATGGCATAGAGAAATAACAGCTCAGTCCGGTTCCCTCTTTTGGTCCTGCAGACAAAGGTAGAGAAGCATAATTATAGCTTTCATTCCATCCTTGGCCGAAAAAAGGCCCGATAGGCGATTCCACGGATGGATAATCGTTTCCGTCCCAATACATCCTGATAATTATATCATTTCTACTGAGTTGGTCGGGTGGTGGAGCAATAGTAATCCAAATATGGTTTATAACACCCACACCATTTATTTCCGCAATAGTTCTTTTTTCACCAGGCTGAAACGGCTCGAGGCGATCTCTGTTCCCTCCTGTTTTATCGGTACTGGAGATCCTTTTGTTCTTTAGGCCCGATTTTATTTGTGCAAGTTCAAACATATCCCCCATAGATCCGGTCTGTGAAAACAGGGGAAGGGTTAGCAGTAAACTTAAAAAAAGAGTGCCTACTTTCAAAAATTTAAATTCTTTCTTCATTGTGTATTCATTAAATTCTTTAAAATTTGACGATTTTTGCCTTAAAACCTCATTTTAAATTTATCTGTAAAGAGGACCGTAAGCGGCACAAGCACGATAGTCGGATCCTTCGTGATCGGAACCAAAAGCCGACCATGCATCGGGTCGGAATATACTGGTTTCATCCACATTATGCATATTCACGGGTATAGACAAAGCCGACGCGAGTGTAATAAGGTCCGCCCCGATGTGTCCGTAGCTTATGGCCCCGTGATTTGCTCCCCAGTAGTTCATCACCTCATAGACATTGGCGAATCGCCCTTTTCCGGTAATACGTGGTACGAAGAACGTAGAAGGCCATGTTTTATCGGTACGCCCATCTATCAGGCGAAAAACATGATCGGGAAAGGTGGCCGTCCATCCCTCAGCAATCTGTAATACCGGCCCCAGACCCTTAATCAGGTTTATGCGGCTCATGGTGACCGGCATACCCGGTTTCGTAAGAAATTGGGAAGAGTATCCTCCGCCTCGCATATATTCTAGCGATGCTGGATACCAGGTTGTAGCTTCCAGCATTTTTTCCACTTCTTCACCGGTAATCTCCCAGAAAGGCTTCATCACCGGATTGCCATTGGCGTCGGACTGCTGGCCGGTACCATCAAGGGTACAGGAACCGGAGTTTTTAAGAAAAATAGCCCCTTGTTTCAATAAACCATCCGGTTTCCATCCGCTGACCCGTTCAATGGCTTCAGGGCTCCAGTAGGTACGTACATCGGCAAAAATTTGTGATCTGTTTGTCAGTAGCTGATTAAACAGCATACTGATCCCATTGAGGTGGTCATCTTCCGTAGCAAAAGTATAAGGTTTGCGGATGCCGTTCCAGTCGAAGGAAGAGTTGAGAATGGCTTCGGAAAAATCACCATCGGGCAGAAAGTCGGTCCACTGACGCTGACCCTGAAAACCGCCGGCAATAGCGTTATGTCCCAAAGCCTCTTCCCCGTAACCCATCCTGTCAAGCACCGGATTTCCGATCATCAGATCACGGAAGATCTGGGTCATTTTCACTACAAATTCCCAATCTTTATCCTTCTGCTCACGATTATGCTTCAGGTGAACTGGATTGTAATCTTCCCCTTCGCGACACATGCATTTTTCTTTCGTCCATTGCATCGCTTTTTTGAATTCATCCTGGTCATATATTCCCAACTGAATCCGGCGCAATATCTCGGTGGCATCCACGAACTCAGTTCGCATTCCCAGATATTCCTGCAGAAAGTCCGGATTCGTCATCGAACCGCCAATTCCCATGGAAACAGATCCAATGGAGAGATAAGATTTTCCACGCATGATCGCCACAGCAAGTCCCGCTCTGGCAAAACGTAGAAGCTTTTCTCGCACATCATCAGGAATAGTATTGTCTCCCACATCTTGCACATCTTTTCCATAAATACCGAAGGCAGGCAAACCCTTTTGGTTATGTACCGCCAAAGCGGCGGAAAGATAGACTGCCCCGGGGCGTTCCGTACCATTAAATCCCCAGATTGCTTTCGGAATCAGCGGATTCATATCGATTGTTTCTGAACCGTAACACCAGCAGGGTGTTACTGACAGGGAAACACCTACATTTTCTCTTTCAAATTTTTCTGCGCACAATGCTGCTTCCTTCACTCCTCCTATACAACTATCCGCAATTACACATTCTACAGGTGTTCCGTCGGGATATCTCAGATTTTCTCTGTACAATTCGGCAGCACTCAAAGCAAGATTCATAGTCGTTTCTTCCAACGACTCTCTGATACCACCCCGGCGGCCATCAATAATAGGGCGAATACCAATTTTTGGATAATTTGTTTTCATCATTTTTGTCTGAGTAAATTTATAAAAGTGTAAGCTCCCTCATTTGTTTTAAGTTATTGTTCTCTACAAACCGATAGAATAGCGTGTAAATATTCCTTCTCCAGGGACCAGCAAAATTTTACACTGTTGTGTTTTATTAAACGTTTAACTTAAATTTCAATCGATCAATTTTGCATCCAGGAAGAATTTCTGGACACCGGTTTCATTTTTTTCAATCTGGTCAAACAGAACTTTCAGTGATTTCTTTGCCATTTCTTCGATCGGTTGTTTAATATAGGGAATCCGGTAAGTAAGTAACTCGAGGGCTTCGGCTTCATCAAAACACATAACCTGTATGTTTCTCTGAATGATTAGCCCTCTTTTCGATAAGGATTTAATTCCTGCAATTGAAATTGAATTGGTTGCAAAGAAAAAGGCATCCACTTTGTTGGGAAGGTTTAATAATTGCGAAACAGCAAGTTCAATATCCTCTCTTAATGATTGATAACTCACTTCCTTCAAATTTTCAGGATTGTATACACCAGCCTCTTCCACGGCTTTCACAAAACCTCTTTTCCGCTCATTCATATGAAACTGATTTTGTTTATAGGATATGAATGCCGGATTTTTACAACCCTTTTCCAACAGTTGCTTTGTGGAGTGATAGCAAATGTCAAAATTATTGATTAATATCGATGAAGCTTCTAAATCGGGAAAGCTTCTGTCAACCAGAACAAGGGGTTTTTTAATTTCCAACAGCGATTGGATTATTTTCTCACCTCCCTCGGCAGGAGTAATAATAAGTCCGTCAACCTGGCGTGAATTGAGGAATGTGATCATTTTTTGCATTTCGTCCAATTTTTCGTTGGTATTCCCGATAATTACAGTATATCCCTCTTTTTCAGCATAATTCTGGATATGCAGTGCCAGCGTTCCAAAAAACACGTTAGATATATCGGCCACAATTAATCCGATGGATTTTGAGTGCCCTATTTTCAATCCTTTCGCAAGACTATTGGGAATATAATTCAGTTCGGCTGCTTTATCCAATATCCGCTGAGACATCTCCTTGCTTACCCTTCCATGCTGGTTTTTTCCATTCAGCACAAGAGAAACGGTAGCCGAAGAGACACCAATTTCAGACGCAATTGTTTTTAAGGATACCTTTTTCAACATTCCGTTGTGTAGTTATACCTGATAACAGATTTTAATGCAAAAAAAACAAGTTAAACGATTAATTACAAATTTTTTTATATGTTATACAGCATAAAAAATTAAAAGTTATAAAAAATAGGTTTTTAATTTACATTAAACATAAACAGGTTTTGATGAACTGATTGTTTAAGCTCTGGTTAAGTTTAAAGTTCGTGTGTTCTTCGGAAAATTCTACACATTAAACCGGAAGTGCATGATATCGCCGTCCTGTACGACATATTCTTTTCCTTCCACGCTCATTTTACCGGCCTCTTTGACTGCATTCTCCGAACCGTAGGCAATATAGTCAGCATACTTGATTACTTCGGCGCGAATAAATCCTTTTTCAAAATCGGTATGAATCACTCCGGCACACTGCGGTGCTTTCCACCCTTTTTCGAACGTCCAGGCGCGGACCTCCTGCACACCGGCCGTAAGAAAAGTTTGCAAGTTTAAAAGGCGGTAGGCCGATTTGATAAGCCGGTTCACCCCCGATTCCTCGAGACCTATTTCCTGCAAAAACATTTGACGCTCTTCATAAGTATCAAATTCTGCTATCTCCGATTCAATCTTGGCTGCTACGATCAGTATTTGGGCATTTTCATTTTTTATAGCCTCACGCACAGCTTCAACGTATGCATTCCCATCTACAGCACTTGTTTCGTCTACATTGCATACATACATTACCGGTTTCGCAGTAAGTAAAAAAAGGCCCTGAGCAGTCTTTTTTTCATCTTTGGTTTCAAACTCCACTGTTCGTGCCGATTCGCCGCGCAACAAAGCTTCACGAATTCTGGCATATACCTCAAAAGCCAGTCTAGCCTCCTTGTCGCCTCCCGTCTTTGCCTGTTTTTCCACCTTGGCAATACGGGCTTCTATCGTCTCAAGGTCTTTCAACTGCAGCTCGGCATCGATGATTTCTTTGTCCCTCACCGGATCAACAACTCCATCTACATGTGTCACATTTTCATCGTCAAAACAACGCAGTACATGCAAAATGGCATCTGTTTCCCTAATATTGGCCAGGAATTTATTACCTAGTCCTTCCCCCTTACTTGCACCCTTCACAAGGCCGGCAATGTCTACTATCTCTACCGTGGTTGGCACAATCTTTTGGGGATGAATAAGCTCGGCCAGTTTATTCAATCTTTCATCGGGAACTGTTATCACACCTACATTTGGTTCAATAGTGCAAAAAGGAAAATTCGCTGCCTGGGCTTTTGCATTCGACAGACAGTTGAAAAGGGTGGATTTACCTACATTGGGAAGTCCCACGATACCACATTGAAGTGCCATGTTGTTTTACTTTAAGTGTGCTTTGTCTAAAAAACGAGGAATGGAGGCAAAGCAAATATTTTTATTTTTTTGCGGGTGCAAAGGTACAAAAAAGGGATCAGTTTATCAATTCAAGGGATCTCTTGCTAAATATAGCTTTTTATAAACCATGACGAGCCGATATTTCCAACATCCGTTCAATGGGTCTCACGGCTTTTAGCCTGATCTCCTCTTCTACAAAAATCTCCGGCTTTTCATTTTTAAGACACAGATATAGCTTCTCCAATGTATTCATTTTCATATAAAAACATTCGTTGCAGGCACAGGTGGAATCTTCCGGTGGTGCCGGGATAAACAGCTTGTCGGGATTCTCTTTTTGCATCTGGTGTAATATACCTGCTTCGGTAGCAACGATAAACTGTTTTTTATCAGAATGAGTGGCATATTTAAGTAGGGATGAAGTAGAACCTACGTGGTCAGCCACTTCAAGCAAATATTTCGGACATTCGGGGTGAGCAAGGAGTAAGGCCTCCGGATATTCTTTTTTTAAAGCCAGTATTCTCTCAAGCGAAAATTGTGCATGCACGTGACAGACACCATCCCAGAGCAACATACTCCTTCCCGTGAGTTTATTGATATAATCACCAAGGTTTTTATCGGGACCGAAAATTATCTTTTCTTCTTCTGGAAGTGATTCAACTACCTGCTTGGCATTTGTTGATGTAACAACGATATCAGTCAATGCTTTCACCGCTGCACTTGTATTCACATAGGAGATCACGGTATAGTCTGGATGGGACTGCACAAATTTCTCAAAGTCATCTGCTGGACAACTCTCCGCCAAAGAACAACCGGCCATCAAATCGGGAATAAATACCCTCTTTTCAGGACTTAGAATTTTTGCTGTTTCTGCCATAAAGTGAACACCACACAGTACAATGATATCTGCCTTGGTTTTCGCTGCCCATTGAGCCAGTGCAAGACTATCCCCTACAAAATCGGCGATATCCTGTATATCGGATTCCTGGTAGTAATGCGCCAAAATAATGGCATTTTTTTCTTTTCTTAATAGATTTATATTTTGAATGATCTCTTCCTTTGTCATAATCTATTTATTATATATATAGTTTTAAATAAAAAAAGAAATATGATGATAATGATTGCCTGTTGAAATTGTTGATTAATTTATATTCTAATTTATCCGAAAAAGGTTATCGAATAAATGCGGAATGATATCATTTGTTTTCAACAGATATATATTACTTTTTCTATTCATAATCAGCAATCTATAAAAGTTTTCAACTGCTGTTCACAAAAGGCAAAGTTAATAATTTATTTCGTTTTCTTCCCTATTGGTCTGTTGAAAAGCAATGGAAACTTTGCCGTAAAAAATGTATAATAAATTTGTAGATATGCAAAATATTTTTATTCCAAAATCGGTTTTGAATAAAAAAAACAAATTATCAATTTCTTTCTACAATTCCTGCACAAGTTATCCACAATTATCAGTTTCTTCCAAAATTGTCTCAATGAACTAAAAAATAAAGTATTAAAAAGAAAAATGAATAATTATATATTGTTAATACTCTTTTTTACCTCTTTTTGTAGAACAAAGTTTTTATACTTTTGTTTCTATATATTGGGAAGGTGAAGAAACTATATTCCATACTATCTGCTTGCTTGCTGATTTTTCTGACTTACTCCTGTATGTCGACAGTAAAGATAACGTCCGTGGTAGAGAAAGACCGGGAAGGGGACTTTCTGCTCAAATGGGAAGTCAGTCCCGATCAGGAAGGAAGCATAGATATCTACTCCTCGCTTACCGACAGTTCCCTTACAAGTTTTACGCCGGTGGCTACGTCACGTATTGCCGATCAGGTACTCCGCGTGAATCCCACAGGCTCAGGTTTAAGGGAGTATTTCATTTTGCGTACGGCTGGTGTACAGTCGGGTGTGGTGGCAAACCGGGTTATTGAGATGAATAACATCAAAAATTTCCGCGACGTCGGCGGTTACTTTACAACCGACAACCGGCAGATGAAATGGGGTGAGATCTATCGTTCCGGGAATCTCAGCAACGCTACCCTTTATGATCAGGAACGTATCCGCCGGTTGAAAATAAAGACGGTAATTGATTTTCGTTCCGAAAGAACTGCAGGAAAATATCCAATACTCCTTCATCCATCCATCAGAAAAATAGCTTTACCCCTGGCTCCCATGGATGCAGGAAAGCTGGATGAACAAATGAAAGATGAACATTTCGATCGCAGCGATGCCATCCGGTATGTGCAGGAGGAGTATATAAATCTGGTAGAAAATCATAAAACTCAGTTTGCTGAAATGTTCGATCTGCTTGCCAATGATAGTAATTATCCCGTCCTTTTGTCAGGTTCATTGGGCAAAGACGGTGTGGGAATAGCCACTTATTTTATTTTATATGCCATAGGAGTGCCGCAGAGTACCATTGAGCAGGATTATATGCTCTCCAATCAGCATATTGATCCGGCCAAAGCTGAAATAGATGCCAGAAACCTTTCCGAATCAATGCAAGAAGCCGTAACGGCGATGTTGTCGGTCAACAGGGCCTATCTCAATTATGTGGTAGATTACATCAAACAACAATATGGATCTGTGGACAATTATCTGGAGAAAGAACTTAGAGTGACGAGCGGCAAAAGAAATTTATTAAGAAAATTCCTACTTTATCCTTTCTGATTCACATTTATTCGATTTATTTTCATACCTTTGCAGCCGATTTTTTTTAGGTGGTTTTTATATCCTTTACCAAAACAGGTTATCATCATCCCCAAAAATCACAGACAGACATTGAATTTTCTCTCATCTTTATAAAGTTGGTAATGTGGAGTACGGAGAAAGATCAATACACCCACATTTATAATTTATACAAATGAGTACATTTCAAGAACTGGGTATAATCCCTGAAATTCAGCAAGCGGTTGCGGAATTGGGATTCGAACAGCCCATGCCGGTACAGACAGAGGTAATTCCTCAGTTGCTGGCCAACACACGCGATATTATCGCGCTCGCACAAACAGGAACCGGAAAAACAGCTGCTTTCGGGATTCCAATTATTCAGAAAACAGACATCGGTTTGCTGTCACCACAGACTCTTATTCTCTGCCCCACGCGGGAACTCTGTTTACAGATCGCGGGTGACCTCACCGACTATTCTGCATATGTGGAAGATATAAAGATTCTTCCGGTATATGGCGGATCGAGCATCGAAAGTCAGATACGTACCCTGAAAAGAGGGGTCCATATCATCGTGGCTACCCCCGGAAGACTTATCGATCTGATTAAGCGTAAGACAGTATCACTCAGTAACGTACATACCATGGTGCTGGATGAAGCAGATGAGATGCTGAACATGGGTTTCTCTGAGGACATCGATGAAATTCTTTCCTATCTGCCGCAGGAGCGGAGCATGTTGCTGTTTTCTGCTACGATGCCGAAGGAGATTGAAAAGATTACCCGGAAGTATATGCAGGATCCGATAGAGATTACTATCGGTCGAAAAAATGAAGGAGCACAAAACGTGCGACACATCTACTTCATGGTGCATGCCAAAGACAAATACCTGGCATTGAAGCGTATCGTGGATTACTATCCCAATATTTACGGTATCATCTTCTGCCGTACCCGCAAAGAAACCCAGGAAATAGCCGACAAGCTACTCCAGGACGGCTATGATGCAGATTCATTGCATGGTGATCTCTCGCAGGCACAGCGTGACTTTGTGATGGCAAAATACCGGAATCACAATCTCCAGCTTTTGGTTGCGACCGATGTGGCTGCACGCGGACTGGATGTGGACGACGTGACCCATATCATCAACTTCGGATTGCCCGACGACTTCGAGATCTACACGCATCGCAGCGGGAGAACCGGCAGAGCTGGAAAGACAGGTACCTCAATATCCATCATCCATACCAAGGAGAAAGGGAAAGTTACACAGATCGAAAAACTGATCAACAAGAAATTTGAGAAAAGAGAAATTCCCAAAGGGGATGTGATTTGCGAGAAACAGTTGTTCAACTTTGTGGATAAGGTTGAAAAGGTAAAGGTAAACGAAGGGGAGATAGAACGTTTGTTGCCTTCCATATTTCGTAAACTGGAATGGCTGGAGAAGGAGGATATTATTAAACGTATTGTTTCCCTGGAGTTTAATCGTTTAATTGAGTATTATCAGCTGGCGGAAGAAATAGAACAACCGCAGGAATACCCATCCAGACGGGGGCGCGATGAATCACGCGGAAAAAGAGGAGAGAGACAGGAGAATGGATCACGTAAGGCTGAGAAAGGATATACCCGTTTGTTTATCAACGTGGGTAAAATTGATAATGTGAACCCTGCCACCCTCATGGGCTTTATTAACGACAATGTAAAGGGGAAGGTACCAGTAGGACGTATCGACCTGATGAAAAACTTTTCCTTTTTTGAAGTACCGGAAGAGCTTGCGGGAAAAATTGTCAATACTTTTCGCGGCATGTATATAGAAGACCGGAAGCTGATTGTACAGCTGGCACAGGAGGCTGAGAGATCAGGAAATGGGAGAGCTAAATCTGAATTTGGCGGGAAAAAGCGAAAAAATAAAAAACGGTATTAACTCAATCAACTATAAACAAGTCGAAACGGGGCCTCAGCCCCGTTTTTTTATGTGCCCTAAAATCTTAACAAAAACGTAGCGCAAGTGTAGCCGTTCTGTAACATTTATAACAGACCTTTGTGCTCTGAAATCCCACAAATAAAATTGGCATATTAAGTAATATGAAAGTGTTTAATATTTGTAGAGCATGGCTGTTATGGTGTACCGTTTCGACTTTAATGGCTCTTTTTTTACTGTTATCCTGCAAAAACGATGCGGAAACACATTCCGGACAACTACATGATCCCTCGAAACCGGTTGTCGTGACAACCTTTTCACCGACTGAGGGAGGAGCGAAAGATAAGATCCTATTAAATGGAGAGAACTTCGGGACAGATGCCAGCCGGATTGAAGTCTATTTCAACAACAAGAAAGCGGCAGTGGTTTCTTCCAGCGGTAATCGTATTTACGCTATCGTACCCCGCCTGCCGGGCGATAAACCGGTAATCAAGGTGGTGGTGGGTGAAAATTCTGCCACATACGATGAATCCTTTCTGTATACTCCGCAGGCACAGGTAACCACGGTGACCGGGAACGGCACGCAAGATTTCCTCGAGGGGCCACTCGATCAGGCTCATGTGTATGGAAAGTATCTGGACCTGGATGCCGAAGGGAATCTCTTTATGTCATGGCGCGATGGCGGTACCTGGGGGGTAGCCCGGATCAGTGAAAAGGAAAATATAGTTACCGCATTATATGAGGCCAAAACGACAACAGAACGTGTATTATACGCAAACGGACTTACAGTGGACCGTGCGACCGGTATCCTTACTGCTTCTCATGAATCGGTGCCGGAGGTGTTCTTCTCCTTTGATCCTCGCGAAGCATGGAACCCCCGTCAGCGAAACGCCAAATTCTCTGCATCAGACTATGCTTCGATCGTGTGGAACGACCGTTATGCCAACTTTGTTACGTTCAGTCCTTACGACAATCATCTCTATACCCGATTCCGGGATGGAAAGATCGCCAGAATTAATCCGGATACGTATGAGGCCACGATCATTCACCAAGGCCCTTACGGATCGCAATATGGACAAGGTATTAACCCCAAGAAGCCATGGGAACTCTATATTACCCTGCATTCCAATGCAAGCCCCGTGGAATTCAGACAGGGTATCATGATGCTTGATCTACGTAATCCCGATAGCGGGTTTAAACGTCTGAATGCACCGGGAGGAAGTGGCTTTCGTGATGGCCCCGTCGAAGACGCCTTATTTAACTATCCCAAAGATATCAAGTTCGATAACGATGGAAACATGTTTATCGCTGACTACGGAAACCATTGTGTCCGCATGCTCTCTGCCGATGGCATTGTCTCCACAGTGGCCGGCCAGCCGGGTACTGCAGGCTACAAAGATGGTGGCCCAGTGCAATCACTTTTCAGAAACCCCTGGGGTGTCGCCATCAATGAACTGGGAGAAATTTATATTGCCGATTGGGGAAACGCCCGGATTCGCAAATTGGTTATAGAATAATAAATCTACTGATAAAATGAAGATTATCCACACTTTGTGTGTCCTTTCCTTGTGCCTTTTGCATACGGTTGCTTACGCACAACAAACAGAACAATTAAGTATCTCCGGTACCGTGCTCGATGAGCTTGGCAAACCCCTTCCAGGTGTTTCAATATATGTGAAGGACAGACCCACTGCAGGCATTGCCAGTAATGACAAGGGAAAATTCTCCATTAAAGTGGAATATGGCGACCGGTTGGTTTTTACTTTCGTAGGCTATGAGCCGATGGAGCACGTCTCAATAAAATCTGTTGATAACCTGGTCATGCAATTCACCGAAATGGGAGTGGGACTGGAGGAATTCGTCGTAGTCGGCTTGGGAGCAAAAGAAAGAAAAATCAGTTCCGCGGGGGCTATCACTACGGTGGGCGTGAAAGAACTCCAATCCCCGGCTCCATCTATCGCCAACTTGCTTGGTGGTCGGGCGGCAGGCGTAATCTCCTTGCAAAACAGTGGTGAACCGGGAAAGAACATATCAGAGTTTTGGGTGCGCGGCATCGGTACATTCGGTGCCAGCAGCAGTGCTCTCGTGCTTATAGACGGTTTGGAGGGTGACCTCAACACGATAGATGCCGCCGATATCGAGAGCTTCTCCATCCTGAAAGATGCCGCTGCTACCGCTGTATATGGAGTAAGAGGAGCCAATGGGGTGGTGCTGGTCACCACCAAAAAAGGGACCGTAGACCGCATACAGATTACAGGCAGGGCAAATCTTACCTTATCGGGACTAAACCGTCTACCGGATTATTTGTGTGCCTATGATTATGCCCAGCTGGCTAACGAAGCCAGTGTAGTTCGTGGTGATGCCCCCCTGTACGACGATACGGAGATGGGAATCATCCAGTATGGTATGGATCCGGATATGTACCCGGATGTAAACTGGCAGGACGAAATTCTGAAAAATAACTTTTGGCGCCACAGCTATTACGTGAGTGGACGGGGTGGGAGTGAGGTAGCCCGTTATTTTCTCAGCCTGGGTGCAAGCAGTGAATCCGCTGCTTATAACGTAGATAAAAACAGTATTTACAGCTCCAATGTAGGGTACGATACCTACAATTACAGGATAAACCTCGACCTGAACCTCACCAACACGACTACTGTCTACTTTGGTTCAGATGGTTTCTATTCTCAGTTTGATCAGCCGGGAATCGCAAATACGAGTTATATCTGGAACGCGCAGGCCCGGCTCACTCCGCTGGCTATCCCTACAATCTATTCCAACGGTCTCTACCCCGGTATCGGCGATGCTGCACAATCCTCTCCATATGTGATGATCAACCGTACCGGGAAAGCCTCTGACCAGGCGTTTAAAGGGAAGGCTACGTTGGCATTGAGCCAGGATCTCTCCAGTCTGTTGGATGGGTTGAAATTCAGGATTCAGGGAGCCTACGATATTCACAGCTTCTTCTCAGAGAGAAGATATATTCAACCCTCTCTCTATGAAGCTACCGGACGTAATTACGACGGCTCACTCATCATGCTTGAAAGAGTACAGGCGAAAAGCGCTTCCTACAGCAAATCCACCCAACAGTATCGCAAGTATCACCTGGAAGCTGTACTTAATTATGATAAGATCTTCGGAGAGGATCACCGCACATCAGCGTTGGTTTATTATTACATCAGTGACGCCAAGCATTCGCAAGACGCGACAAACAACCTCGAAGCCATTCCACTGCGTTATCAGGGAGTTTCAAGCAGGTTGACTTATGGTTTCCGTGACACTTATTTCTTGGATGCTAACTTTGGGTACACCGGATCCGAGAATTTTCAGCCGGGCAGGCAATATGGATTTTTTCCATCAATTGCCTTGGGATGGGTGCCGACAAGCTATGATTTTATGCAGGAGACTGCGCCATGGATGAATTATTTCAAGATCAGAGCTTCATACGGTAGTGTGGGAAACGACCGCATCACCAGTATACGTTTTCCTTATTTGACCAAGGTCAACGAAGGTACCGGATCTGTATGGGGTGTACCGGGAATTGAGACAATAAGCGAGACACGTATCGGGGCAGACAACCTTGCCTGGGAGAGGGCAATCAAATCGAACCTCGGATTTGAAGGCAAGCTTTTTAATAACAAGTTGGATTTTGTAATCGATTTTTTCAAAGATCAGCGGAACGGTATCTTTCAACAAAGGGTGCAGGTTCCGGAGTACGTGGGCGTGATCTCCAACCCCTTTGCCAACGTGGGACGCATGAAGAGTTCCGGAGCCGACGGAAATATCAGTTATTCCACGGATATTACTCCCGAGCTGGGTTTCACAGTACGGGGAAACTTCACCTATTCAAAAAACAGTGTGCAAAACTGGGAGCAGGCCTACCTCGAATATCCTTATCTGGAGTATAATGGTTTCCCCTACAACTCCATCCGAGGGTACCAGGCACTCGGTCTCTTCAAAGATGAGGATGATATCAAATACAGCCCGCAACAGACCTTTGGGCCGGTGATGCCCGGAGACATCAAGTATAAGGATATCAATGGTGACGGGGTGATCAACAGCATGGATAAAGTACCCTTGACGCATAGCAATTATCCATTGACGATGTATGGCATAGGCGGGGAGCTGCGTTACAAAAAATTTACGCTGGGAGTGTTGTTCAAAGGAACCGGAAAGACTTCGTTCTTTTATGTGGGACAGTCCACTAGCGTGAATAGTGTGACAGAAGTAAACGGCATGGGTTACATGCCTTTTTTTCAGGGTAATCAGGGCAATGTGCTCAGCCTGGCTGCCGATCCTGCGAATCGGTGGATACCCAAGGACTATGCGTTGGCACATGGCATAGACCCTGCTTTGGCTGAAAACCCCGATGCACGTTTCCCGCGACTGCAATATGGTAACAATGCCAATAACAGTCAGCTTTCTACTTTCTGGGAGGGAGATGCACGCTACCTGCGTCTACAGGAAGTGACATTGAATTATCATCTCAATCATGATTTTATTAAGAAGTTCGGAGTCTCTTCCATCGACTTGCAATTTGTTGGCAACAACCTGTACATTTGGGATAAGGTGAAAATTTTTGATCCGGAACAGGCAGCATGGAACGGTCGTATTTACCCGATACCTACAACCTACGCAGTCCAGATATATCTTAATCTATAATATTACAAAATATAAAGCGCAATGAAGAATTCGATAAGCATCAAAAAGATAATCCTGGGAGTAGTTGTGGCCTTAATCAGCTTCGCGACAACCTCTTGTAAGGATTATCTGAATATAGATAATTACTTTGACGACGAATTTAATATTGATTCAGCATTCGTCAATGCCCGCTATATTGAAGCTTACATGTGGGGGGCTGCGGCGATGTTTCCAGACGAATCACAGACTATCAGGTTTGGTTTCACTCCCGGGCCAATGGCTGCCGATGAAGGATTTAACGGGTTAACAGGCGGGGGTTCCAGCAATGTGTATTATGGAATGGATTTTGCTACCGGGCGCATTACTCCTGATTTTTTTGGAGATTCCAACCCCAACCTGAATCAATGGAACAACTATTACAAAATCATCCGTAAGACAAATAATGTTCTGCAAAATCTTGGTATGCCCAGAGATCTGACCACCGCCGACCGGCTACGGATTGAAGGATATACACGCTTTATCCGCGCATATGCCTACTATAACTTATTGGTGGACTATGGCCCGCCAATTCTTCTGGGAGATGAAGTGGTAAATACCAACGAGTCGTTGGAATATTACGATCGTCCGAGAGCAACCTACGACGAAGCAATGGAATATGTTTGCGGTGAGTTTGAGAGGGCAGCGGAACTGCTTCCCGAGGAAGTGGGTATTCTCGATTTCGGTCGCCCGACCAAAGGAGCTGCTTATGGCTTAATCGCAAGACTAAGACTGATTCATGCCAGTCCATTGTTTAACGGTGGACCTGTTGCCAGTTCCTATTTTGGAAGTTGGAAGCGCTCCACGGATGGTGTACACTACGTATCCCAGCAATACGATGAAAGTCGCTGGGCATTGGCGGCAGCTGCTGCCAGAAGGGTGATCGATATGGGCATTTATAAGCTCTATACGGTAAAAGCAGATGAGAATACTCCCGCACTCCCTGTAGGGGTAACCACTGATCCGAATTTCTATGGTAGCTATCCTGATGGAGCCGCAGGAATCGATCCTTTCAGATCCTATTCTGATATTTTTACCGGGGAAGCCGTATCGGCGATTAATAAGGAACTGATCTGGGGTAGAAACACCTCCTATCTCAACGAGTATATCAGCCGGGGCTCTTTTCCTCCCTCGCTGGGTGGCTGGGGACGTTTCTGCGTGACACAAAAGGTGGTAGATGCTTACCTGATGGCAGACGGTCGCACCAGAGAAGAAGCGCGTGGTGATACGTACTTTGAGGCGGTAGCCGACCTTCCTGCGGGAGGAACCTTTGACGATCTTTTTACCGAACAGCCGAAGTCGTTCTCAGGATACCCGATGAACGCCGGCGTATTTAAAATGTACGACAACAGAGAGATGCGCTTTTATGCCTCTGTAGGTTTTAATGAAGCGGTTTGGCAGGCATTGTCCAGCACAACACAGCATATGCACACAGCAAAATATTACTACCAGGATGTTGACGGCAGGGGAGGTGTTACTGCGACTTCGCCAAACTACCCGATCACGGGCTATGTGATCAGGAAGTATAATCACCCCTATGATGCATTTAACGGTACCGGGGCACGTCATATACCGAAAGCATACCCCATTATCAGGTACGCAGAGATCTTGCTGTCATATGCCGAGGCACTTAACAACTTAACGGGTAGCCATAATATCCAGCTGGGTAATCAGCAATATACGCTTACCCGAGATATCGATGAGATCAAGAACTCCTTTAATCTGGTTCGCTACCGCGCCGGACTACCCGGCCTGTCGTCGGATCAATTGAACAGCAAGGCCGAAGTGCAACAAGCGGTTGAACGTGAACGGATGGTGGAGTTTTTATGGGAGAACAGGCGTTTCTACGATGTGCGTCGCTGGGGCATCTACGAAGAGTCGGAACGAGAACCAATCCGTGGAATGAACCCCGATGGTGCCGACCGTGAGAGTTACTACAGACGTACCATTCCGGCCACATCGTCTTATCTTTCCCGTGTAGTAGACAAAAAACTGATCTGGGTACCCATTCCTCGTTCCGAGACGCGCAGGTTACCTTCGCTGGATCAGAATCCAGGATATAATTAAGATTTAGTAGAACAAGCAGAAAACGATACAAAACAGATGAAACAGATATTATTGGGCTTAATGATATTGATGGGGATCGTGACATCCTGCAACGACGATGCGATCTTTGAAAAGGAGATGTATAAAAATGAAGTTGCCTTGATCAGCAGCGACTACTACAACTCTTTCAAGGAAGTAGTTCATTTAACCGTTGAGGAGGTGACAGGGTATATTGCTGTCTCGGTGGGTGGCACACATGCACCCGGAAATGATTTGATTATAGGACTGGAGGAAGACCCGGCACCCTTGGCATTGTATAATTATTCACTTTATGATGCCGATGAGAGCCTGTATGCCAGGGCACTCCCCAATGATAAGTATGAGATTGCCAAGTATGAAATTCATGTTAAAGCTGGCGAACGTACCGGAAGGACCATGATCACATTGCGACCCGAGGGTCTTTCGCCTGACTCAACCTATTTTATAGGATTGCGTGCCACCGATATTTCCGGCGTAGCGCTTAACCCGAAAAAAAGTACGATCCTGTATCAGGTACTTCTGGAAAACGACTATGCTTCTCAGGCAACCAATTCATTTTATACAATGACAGGGATGGTTGACGGCATGGTGACAGCTGCAAACAAAGAGCTTTTTCCCCTCACCCACAACAGTGTGCGAATGATCGCAGGAAATGAGACATTTGTCTCCACTGTGACAGCGCTCGAAGAGAGTTCGCTAATCCTGGAAGTGGCAGAAGATGGCCACGTAATGATTAAGCCTTACGGCACAATTCAGGTGACCCAACTGAATGATGATCCCAAATATCCGAACAAGTTTATGATTGAAGAGGCTTACGGACAGAAGACCAATGTTTTTTTGCTGTCGTACGCATATACGATCGGGAAAGTGACCAAGGTCATGAAGGAGCGTGTTGAAATGCAGATGAGGAACTAGAATAAAACTCTATCGCTGTAAATGAAAGTGAGGATGGTCGCCCCGTTTTTTTATGTGCCCTAAAATCTTAACAAAAACGTAACGCAAGCGTAACCGTTCTGTAACATTTATAACAGACCTTTGTGCCGAAAATGTAACTTAATATTGAATTTGTGACACGTAGATTTGATTTGTCAAAATTTTTGTCCGGTCTGTTTTTATTACTCCTTTTCTTTACGCTTTCTGCTCAAGCTCAGACAGCCACCATCAGGGGCACAATCACGGACGCAAAAACCAACGAGCCGCTCATCGGCGCATCGGTATTAATAGAGGGAACTACCAGCGGAGCTGCAGCCGACTTAGACGGTAATTTTGTTATTCACAACGTAGGTTCAGGAACACATACCCTTATTGCATCCTATGTTGCTTACCAATCCGTCGCCATAACAGACGTTGTGGTACAAAATAACCAGGAAATCGTCGTAAATATTCAAATGACTTCTGACGATATTAGCTTGGAAGAAGTAGAAGTAGTGGCACGTGCCAACCGCGAAAGCGAGAACATCCTGTTGATGGAACAACGTCAGGCGCTCGTGGCTACCCAGGCTGTGGGAAGCCGGGAATTATCCAGAAAAGGTATTGGCGATGCCAGGGCCGCGGTAGCTCAGGTATCTGGCATTTCCCGTCAGGAAGGGGTGAAAAACGTGTTCGTCCGTGGACTGGGAGACCGTTATAATGCTACTCTGCTGAACGGATTTCCTATCCCCTCGGAAGATCCGGAATATAAAAATATTGCGTTGGAGTTTTTTGGAACTGATGTCATCCAGAATATCGGTATAAGCAAAGTTTTTAGTGGAAGCAGCTATGCTGACGTGGGGGGTGCGCTTATCGACATCACCTCAAAGGAACTGATAGGTGAGAAGGCTTTGAATATCGATCTTTCGGCTGGCTTGAACAGTGCTGCAATGGGAAGTGATTTTTTGCGTCAGGAGGGTGCCAATTATTTTGGATTTACCAATACAAGACAACCGGTCGCCAATCAGTTCAATTTTCCCAATAGTCTTGATCCTTTGAAGGTTTCTGTACCGATGAATCACAGCTTCGGTCTTTCCGGTGGAAAGATGTTCCATATGGGTGAAAACAGAAATCCTCTTTCTTTTTTTATGGTCGCATCACATAGTTCTGATTACTCCTACACCCGGGAAATCGTACGTAACTCCATCACAAGCGGGCTTGTCTACCAGGATCAGGAAGGTGAAAAGTATTCACAAAATATTAACCAGCTTGTATTGGGTAATCTGAATTACAACCTGAACCGTAAACACAGCCTGCAATATAATTTCATGTTGATTCATGCCAACAACCAATATGTAGGCGAATACTCAGGTAAACATGGTGAACGGCATCAGGACAGTGAAGACTATATGGGTTTTCATCGTAGACAGCAGTCGAACGATAATTTGCTTATTACCAATCAACTACACTCCGACTGGAAGTTGACGGATAAACTGAATCTGGAAGCGGGTGTTTCTTATAATGTAATCAAAGGTCTGGAACCCGACCGCCGTGAAAATTACCTCTCCAGGATGACGGATGGTTCTTATATTCTTACGGGGAGCAACCGGCAGAAGCGTTTCTTCTCAACCTTGAAGGAAAATGACATCAATACGAAAGCAAATCTGACTTACAGATTGAATGACCGCTTTAACAGCGGCAGATCATCCATTATGTTTGGATATACAGGACGATTTGTGGATAATCACTTTGAAGCTGTGGAGTACAACTTTACGGCTGTACCCGGTACCATTTCCATGGACCCGCTTCAGCTGGATAATTTCTACAACGATTCAAACCTGAAAGCCGGACTTTTCGAGATGACCAGAGGCGACACCAACTCATATGAGGTTACCAAATTTATACACTCCGGATTTGCGGAAGGTACGTGGCAGTTATTCCAAAACGTCACCGGTAATATCGGTTTGCGTATGGATATTGCGGATATGACGGTGAATCACCATGTACAGCATGTGCAACCGGGCGAAGAATCTATCCGGAAAAACTACTTTTTACCCAGCTTAAACCTGAAGTACGACCTGAACGATAAAAACAGTATGCGTCTGGGAGCAAGCAAATCCTATACATTGCCCCAATCAAAAGAAATATCACCCTATCAGTATGTGAATATTTCCTTTTCCAGCCAGGGTAATCCCAATATAAGACCATCAGATAATTACAATGTTGATTTGAAGTGGGATTATTACATGGGCCCCGGTGAGCTGTTGACATTGACAGGATTTTATAAATATATTGTAAATCCCATAGGTCGGGTGGATCAGGGTAATTCGGCAGGACTCCTTACCTATGACAATATCAGTGATCATGCCGTTGTGGGTGGTATGGAATTTGAACTCAGGAAGAATCTTTTCAATCGTTTCAACACTCAATTGGAGAAGATGAATAGACTCTCCGTCGGATTAAATGCATCCTACATATACACTAAACTGAAATTGGACATTCTCAATACTGAGCCCAGGAAGAGCGGACTCGAGGGAGCATCACCCTTTCTTGCAAATCTCGACTTGTCCTACACCCACACCAGAAAAGAGAAGAGCTTTTTAGTTTCTCTCATTTTCAACTATTTCAGTAATCGTATCCATACCATAGGTGCCAAGGGGTTCAAGGATATTATCGAAGAAGGCGTACCCACTCTCGATTTTGTATCTTCATACAGTTTAAACAGACAACTTTCGCTGAAACTGAAAGCACAAAACATGCTGAATTCAACTTACCGGTTATCGAGGGAAAGCAGTGTGTCGAATGAGAAGGTAATACTGAACGAGTTTAAAAAAGGACAAAATATAAGTCTTGGCGTAAGCTACGAATTTTAAATGCGGATAATTTGTAATATTATTAATTTTAATTGGACAAAAGATGAAAAAGATTTTTTTGAACTTCTTAATGTTTGCAGCACTCCTGACACCTCTTGTGTTAGCTTCGTGCGGTGAGGATGACAACAACGAAACGGACCCGGTTGAAGACAATAAATTGTCTGGTTCAATCAAGGATACAAAAACGCTTGACGCAAATGTGGAGTACCTGTTAACAGGTCCGCTTCTTGTGGAAGAGGGGGGTGTTTTGAACATTCCTGCGGGAACTACCATCAAGGCACAGCAAGGTTTTTCAAGTTATATTCTGGTATTGCAGGGAGGAAAAATCAATGTAAGAGGAACTGCCTCGGCACCAGTAAAGATGATTGCCGATAAGGAAAGTGCCGGACAAGGGTATTGGGGAGGATTAATCATTAATGGCAGAGCGCCTTTGGCTTCACCCAGTGAGGTGGGAAGTACCGAGGTAAACTCAGCCTATGTATACGGAGGTACTAATGCAGCAGATAATTCTGGAGAATTGACATTCCTTATCTTGGGAAACACCGGGGCACGCTCAAGTGCCGACGTGGAACACAACGGTCTCACTCTGAATGGTGTGGGTAATGGTACCAAAATAAGTGATCTTTATATTTATGATGGTGCTGATGACGCAATTGAATTTTTTGGCGGTTCTGTTAATGTAAACAATCTGCTGGCAGTAAATTCGGATGACGATATGTTCGACTTTACACAAGGATATAACGGCACATTAAAAAATGCATACGGTATCTGGGAAGCAGGTTATTCAAGCAGTGAATCTGACCCCCGCGGAATAGAAGCTGACGGAAACCTGGATGGTGGCTATTCCGGACATCCAAACCAATCTGACTTCAGGGTGGAAAATATGACCGTCGATCTGAGGCTTGCTGCCGTGAGCTTTGAAGCAGCCGATAAACCTAAAAGGATGCAGGACGTGATTAAGATCCGTCGTGGCGCAAAAGCCACCGTCGTGAACGCACTTGTAAAAGGTACCGGAACGGTGGAAGATTTGGTTGATCTTACCGATTCAAAGGGAGTGGCCGCTGTAGGTACAACCATCAGCCTGACCAATGCACTGACCAATGCACCCCAGCGTCCCACGAATCCTGTGATCGCGCCAGGTGTTACCATTGGTGGCAGCAACACAGGCTGTCCGACCAACATTTTTGCCTGGACGGGTTATCAATTCTAATCAGACACGGGTCTCACAATAACGGAAAAAGTACCCTGATGAATTTAAGGGGTGCTTTTTTCATTATTCGTTTGCTTATTAATTGTATCTTTGTTAGTAAGCTATTAATACCTACTCCTATGAAAAAGAAAATATATTCATTTTTTATCGCATTCTCTGTGGTTTTATGCATGCCGGCGCAAAGACTGCAGGAGAATCCCCAGATTTATCAATCGGGAGGCATTTATTATCGCGACCGGGCACAGACTGAATTCTATACCGGTGATTACCGGGAGTATTACGAGAACGGCACCCTCAAACTTGAAATACAAATTAAGGATGGTGTTCCCGAAGGTGCCTATGTGGTATATTTTGAAAACCGAAAACCAAAAGAAATACGTTCATACAAAGAAGGAAAGTTGCATGGCTTGTGGCGGAGCTATGATATTTCGGGACAGCTGATCTCAGAAGCCGAATACAAGAATGACAGAAAGCACGGTACCTGGCGTATTTGGGATGAACTGGGCACACAACGATACGAGATGAATTACTACGACGGCAGAAAAACCGGTATCTGGCGTATGTGGGATGAAAAAGGAGTACTGGTGGACGAAAAAAGGTACTGATAATCAATTAGTCGACATAAAAACTTAACAAAAACTTCATAAAAATGTAACAGGTTTATTCTCCGATGTGCTTACCTTTGTGTCAGTAAATAAACAAAAAAATACACTTATGAAGTCTGTTTTAGTTTTTGCCGTTTCTTTATTGCTTTCTGCGTCTTCCTTTGCAAGCAAGGATAATAATGATGAAAAGGTAAGAGAAACCAGGTCGGTTGCTCAGGTTGAAAGTGTGAACGCATTACAGCTGACAGGTTCTGTTGTAGATGAAAAGAATAACGAAACTCTGGCGGGTGCTGCTATTGTGGTCGACGGAAAAAAATATTATTCCGATCTGGATGGAAAATTTACCATTACCGGTGTGAAACCCGGAAAATATGCATTGCAGGTAGAATTGATTTCTTATGAACCTGTATCCATGGATGTGGAATTGACAGAAAATCAGACGCTGGAAATCAGTCTGCAACAAAAGTAAACCCAGTCGTCTAGACACCTACAAAAAATTTACGCGGATGATACATATATTACGTATCATCCGCGTTCTGTTTATATCTTCTTTATGTTTTTAGTGACTCCCAACAGACACTATTCCGGTTAGTTCAATGTTACGTCCATGATAAGTTTTTTCGGGTCGCGGCCAGCTACCGATTTTGCATACTGTTCTTTAAAGTTGCGATGCGATTTCATAAGGTTGCTCGATTGCAGAGTAATGATTTTTGATTCATTTACCAGATTCAGAAACAGAATGCTATTTCGGGTACTTGATTCATTTTCCTTGACTCTTTTTATCTGTCGCTTTGTCATTTTTGAATTCAGTTCAATAATTGTCTCCCGCATGGCTGTTACCTGATCAAAGTTGCTGTAATCCCCGCTTATATCCATGTTGGAGTAGCTTGTATACACATCCGAGAGATTTTTGAAAACAACTCTCAGATCGTTGATCTGTTCCTTTGAAAAAGCGGAATGATTGTTGTCGATATATTGAAAAGTCGCTTCTGAAATGGCTTTGAGTGATTTTGTTATTTCATATGAATAGTCTACCAGCTGCACATATTCCTGTTCAAGCTCAAGGGCGTTGACCTGAATACTCTCCAGCGTGGGAACTACCTCATAATCTCTCTTATCCTTGAATTTTATATACAACTCGTTTGCTTCCGTCATGGCTTTCCTTGCCACTTTTCTGTTTTCGGATTCCAGCCCGTCCACAACCCGCTTATAGGTGGTCAATGTTTTATCCAATAAAAGACGCACTTCTTCATTGCTTGAGGTAACCAGTTGTACTTCGTTGGAGAGTATCTGCTGATGCTGCAGCTCTTTGGATTTCCTTTTGGTGTGTAATCTGTCGGATTTGAAAAGAATCAATATAACCAGTATGACCATGATCGCTATTGCTATTTTTCCTCCCCATACCAGAAATAATCCTACGGCAAATGAAGCAGTGAATGCAACCAGTGCCGTAAGAAGCCAGCCGGCAACTACCGTGAGCACACCGTTTATCCTATAAACCGCACTTTCGCGTCCCCAGGCCCTATCGGCCAGCGATGATCCCATGGCAACCATGAAGGTTACATACGTGGTGGAGAGCGGTAATTTTAACGAGGTCCCCAGTGAGATTAAGAGAGCAGAGATCGTAAGATTGATGGAGGCCCTGATTAAATCGAAAGAAGCCTTATTCTCCAACTCTACCGGTTCGAACCTGCTTTCGAGAAAACTTTTTACCTGAGCCGGCATAATTTTGCCCATCGATTTGCTGAAATTAAGGCTGCCTCTTACCAGTGAACGGGACAAGGGTGATGAGGAAAATCGCTCCACTCCCTCTCCCTTACGGGCAAGATTAACTTCTGTCTCTGTTACACTGCGTGATTTTTTTGAAAGCCAGAGAGCCAGTACCATAATCACACCTGCTCCCAGCAGCCAGCCAGTTTTAGCGATTACCGGTTCTGATAATCTGCCCATATGAAGTGTCTGGATGTCTCCGCCAGAAGCAGCCACACCTTGTGCAATCTGGAATGAATCGAATCCTGCCAGGAAAACCCCGATAAAATTTACCAGGTCGTTTCCTGCAAAAGCCATCGCAAGAGCCGCTGTTCCCGCCAGCACAATCACTTTTAAAATTTTTACGCGAAAGAGATGCTGCAAGAGTGCCATTAACAGTGTCCACCCCAGGAAGGTGTACAAGAGAGCCGTACCCATGTTGTATTCAAGGTAGCTGAGCATCTCCGGAGTAACCAGTATACTGCCTTTCAGCCCTTTGAAAATTGCGAAGTAGGTAATTGAAGTCAATGCAATTCCTCCCCATAGGGCACCCAGATATTTAAACATTTTCCCGTAATTGAACGAGAAAATTAAACGGGATATATACATAATAATGCTACCCACCACAAAGGCAATAGCAATAGAAATAAAAATACCACCGATAATTGCCAGTGCTTTCCCACTGTTGATATAGTCTCCCAAGTTCTCACCTGACCCCGTTGTCCATAGCGAAAATAACGCGACAGCAACAGCTGCGCCCAATAGTTCAAAAACCAGCGAAACGGTAGTGGAGGTGGGCAGGCCGAACGTATTGAACAGGTCCAGCAGCACCACATCGGTCAACATCACCGCCAAAAAAAGCATCATGATTGCAGGGAAAGTAAACTTTTCAGGATAAAAGACACCGCTACGGGCAATCTCCATCATGCCGCTCGAGAACATCGAACCTATTAGCACACCCAAAGAGGCCACGGTGAAGATCACCCATAGGGGAGCTACCTTAGAGCCGATACTGGAGTTGAGGAAGTTGACCGCATCGTTGGCTACACCTACCACAAGGTCGAGTGCTGCCAACCCCAAAAGAACAATGACAATAATTAAATAAATTGAATCCATTGGAAGTTGAATGACTTTTTCAATTGTAACAAGAACAATTATGAAGATTTTGAATTAAACGGAGTCAAAGTTATAAAATATAGATAAAAGTAAAAAACAATGGTTCAAATATATTGCTCGTGGCTTTCACTTTTTCGAAAAAACAATTGGTTTAAGTTTTTTATTCTACTGTGACGGATTTTGCCAGATTGCGGGGTTGATCCACATCACACCCTTTCACAACGGCAATGTGGTAAGCCAGCAATTGTAAAGGGATTACAGAAAGCAGTGGCGAGAGGCAGGGAATGGTTTCAGGCACTTCGATGCTGTGTGCGGAAAGCTTTTTAATCGTGTCATCTCCTTGGGTGACAATGGAGATAATTCTACCTTTACGCGCCTTGATCTCCTGGATATTACTGGCTACTTTTTCGTATGTGTCCGATTGGGTAGCAATGGCGATGACCGGCATTTCATGACTGATAAGGGCGATGGGGCCATGCTTCATTTCTGCGGCGGGATAACCTTCGGCATGGATATAGGAAATTTCTTTCAGTTTAAGCGCACCTTCCAGCGCCACCGGGAAATTATATCCCCGCCCAAGGTAGATACAATTGCTGGCATAGGTAAAGGTTTTGGCCAGTTCGGCAATCTGATCGTTTTTATGGAGTACCTCACCCACCTTTCCGGGAATCAGACTTAATTCTTTGATTAATCCTACATATTCGTTATGCGATATAAACCCTTTCTCTTTGGCGATGAGAATACCTAACATGATTAGCACGCTTACCTGTGCCGTAAAAGCCTTGGTAGATGCTACTCCGATCTCGGGCCCAACATGGGTATAACATCCCGAGTGGGTGTTTCTGGGAATGGATGAACCTACCACATTGCAGATACCAAAAATAAAGGCACCGTGTTGTTTTGCCAGCTCAACAGCAGCCAGCGTGTCGGCTGTCTCTCCCGACTGGGAAATGGCAATGACAATATCATCCTTGTTGATAACCGGTTTTCTGTAGCGAAACTCCGAAGAATATTCCACTTCCACAGGAATCCGTGCGTACTCCTCAATCGCATACATTCCTATCTGGGCCGCATGCCATGACGTACCGCATGCAGTAATGATAATGCGCTTTGCCTGCAGGAACTTCTCCCTGTTGTCGATAAAGCCGGCCAGTGTAATATTGTCCGAATCCACATTCACCCTGCCACGCATACAATCGCTTAACGTAGAAGGTTGTTCAAATATTTCTTTGAGCATAAAATGGGGGTAACCCCCTTTCTCCAGCTGGCTGAGTGTCATTTCCAGCTTTTTTATCTCAGGAGTCTTTTCGATATTTCCTATCGTCTTGATTCTGAGTGGCTCATTACGCTTGATCGTCACAATCTCCTCTTCACCCACATAAATCACCTGATTGGTGTATTCAATGATGGGTGTGGCGTCGGATCCGATAAAATATTCATCTTCACCAATGCCAATCACAAGCGGACTTCCTTTTCTGGCGGTGACGATCAAATCAGGATTGTGCTTCTCCAGAACGGCGATGGCGTATGCACCCACGACCTGATTAAGAGCTAGCTGAACGGCCGTAGGCAGATCCACATCGTTTTTGATCTTCATGTATTCTATCAGTTGCACCAGTACCTCTGTGTCGGTTTGGCTCTGAAACCGGTATCCCTCCTTCATTAAACCATCTTTTAGGACAGCGTAGTTTTCTATGATGCCATTATGAATAATTGCAATATCTTCCGACTGTGAATAGTGGGGATGTGCATTGTTCTGCGTAGGCTCCCCGTGCGTGGCCCAACGGGTGTGTGCGATTCCGATGGTACCTGAAATATCTTTCTGCTGTGCAAACTGTTCCAGTTCGGCTACTTTTCCTTTTGCCTTGTATACTTTAAGGCTTTCATGATCAATTAATGCAATGCCGGCACTGTCGTAACCGCGGTACTCGAGCCTGTGAAGGCCTTTGATCAATATGGGATAAGCTTGCCTGTTGCCAATATAACCTACGATTCCACACATAGATGTCTTATTTAAGGGTGATTTTTATTGAGAAGCAATATGGTCTGTTTTTGATAGAACAGATGAGAAAAGTGATAACCTGAGAAAATAGTATCGGATGTCTTCATCATTCCACAGATACTGCTTTAAAAAAAGATTTACAAAAATGCACTATCTTTCCGAAATGACAAAGGGATGAATCATAAACATTAAAATTTTAACTATATTACCTTATCCCTTTTATTTATCTTTGCGGGTATAAATCAAATTGCTATGGCAGGAAAAAGACTTTCTCAAACTCAAATTGCAAGTATCCTTATTCTTTGGATTGTACTGGTCGTCTACATTTTATTGTATGCCCATCTCACTGTGTTTACCCTATTCTCTATTCTTATGTCGGGTGTCATTGTCTTTATTCCTATTTACAAAAGTCTAAGAAAATAGCTCTTTTTGTATCAAAAATAATATTTTTTACTCCGAAACTTTTATTTTAGAAATTTTTATATACCTTTGTGCTCCAATATGATTATTTAAAGGTTTAATATGAATACTACACAGGTTATCGATCTTTTAAAAAGGCGTTTTCCTAACGAGCCTGAATATCTGCAGGCCGTGGAGGAAGTAGTGGAATCTATTGAGGATGTGTATAATGAACATCCCGAGTTTGAAAAGGCCAATCTGATTGAGCGGTTAATTATTCCCGACAAGATTCATTCTTTTCGGGTGACGTGGGTGGATGATAAGGGCAATGTGCAGACCAACATGGGTTACCGTGTACAGCACAACAATGCAATTGGTCCATATAAGGGAGGTATACGCTTTCATGCTTCTGTTTCGCCATCGATCCTGAAGTTTCTTGCGTTTGAACAAACTTTTAAAAATGCACTTACCACGTTGCCCATGGGTGGCGCAAAGGGGGGATCCGACTTCTCGCCCCGTGGCAAGTCCGACGGAGAGATTATGCGTTTCTGTCAGGCTTTTACCGAAGGTTTGTGGAAAGTTATAGGTCCCGATACCGACGTGCCTGCCGGCGATATCGGTGTGGGTGGACGTGAAGTAGGTTATATGTTCGGGAAATACAAAAAACTGGCAGGTGAATTTACTGGAACCTTTACAGGCAAGGGCCGCGAATTTGGCGGATCGCTGATCCGTCCCGAGGCAACCGGTTACGGTAATGTTTATTTTCTGCTGGAGATGTTGAAAACAAAGAATATCGACATAAAAGGGAAAAAATGTCTGGTTTCCGGTTCAGGAAATGTAGCACAGTATACCTGTGAGAAGCTGATCGAGCTTGGTGCAATTCCGGTGACACTTTCCGATTCAGATGGTTATATATACGATCCGGAGGGAATTACTGCTGAAAAGCTACGGTTTGTGATGGAACTCAAGAATCTCTACCGTGGTCGTATCCGGGAATACGCCGAAGAATACGGCTGTAAATATGTCCCGGGAGCGCGTCCCTGGGGAGAAAAGGGTGATATAGCCCTTCCCTCCGCCACGCAGAACGAGATTAGCCAGGCAGATGCGGAAGCGTTGGTGAAAAATGGTGTTTTTGCCGTATCAGAAGGAGCCAATATGCCCAGTACACCACAAGCAATCGAAGTGTTCCAGAGTGCAAAGATCCTTTATGCTCCCGGAAAGGCAGCCAACGCCGGTGGTGTATCGGTGTCAGGACTGGAGATGACACAAAACTCGGAACGTTATAGTTGGTCTGCCGAACAGGTCGATGAAAAGCTGAAATGGATCATGACCAATATTCATGAAAATTGCATGAAGTATGGTACTGAAAGCGATGGCTACGTAAATTATGTGAAAGGTGCCAATATTGCCGGTTTTATGAAGGTGGCGAAGGCGATAATGGCTCAGGGTGTGCTCTAAAAATAGGTTCAAAGTATTTTAAGTAAAAGCGGCATTTGCCGCTTTTTTTATGAAGAAGCTTCAAATACAGATTTATAAATTTTTTTTATTCTGAGAATTGACGTATTTTTGCATCCTCAAATAAAGGAGGGTCCGGTAGCTCAGCTGGATAGAGCAACAGCCTTCTAAGCTGTGGGTCGTGGGTTCGAATCCCGCCCGGATCACTTTAAAAATAAGGCACTTATCGGAATCTCCGGTGAGTGTTTTGCTTTTTGTGTAAACAATGTGTAAACAAATTCACCCTGACTCTCCGGAACACCCAATCAAGTACCCGGATCTCATATCACATTTACTGACCTTCATCTGGACTTGCGCTTCAGTCTTAAAATCTAACAAATGTATGCATGAGACAAGTTGTCAAAATCTCCATTTATTTTTGCCCTTTTTCTTCGTACATTCTTGATGATTGATTATGAATGTTTTTTAACAAAATAATTGTACATTTGTGTTTAGTAGAACGATCGATGCAATTTNNCCTCCCTGGCTGACGAATGTGCCCGATTGAAACTTTTTTATGCTATTATTCCCTCGTAATTGGAACAAAGATAGTGGTAATTCTAATGAAGTGGCATATTATTAGAATTAAACAATTCTTATTCTAAGTTTTCCGGCTTCTTTTGTTGTTTCCTTTTATTCTTACTTCTGGCGAAGTATTGCCGGGCACGCTATTCGATAGTATTCAGGTTGATGCTATTTCCGCTTTATCTTGTTATAACTCTGACTTAATCTAAAGTNNGTTCGAATCCCGCCCGGATCACTCTCAAAATAAGGCACTTATCGGAATCTCCGGTGAGTGTTTTGCTTTTTGTGTAAACAATGTGTAAACAAATTCACCCAAACAAAATAAACAGTGATAAATTATCACTCTCAGCATTGCAGAGACAATCTGCTTCACTGATTCTTTCAGCTGAGTAAATAATTATTTCTTACAAGTTACCGACGCCATAGGCACCCACCGGTTAAAAATGATTAGATCATTTCATAACTCTGACTTAATCTAAAGTGGTGAAGAGAGATACTCCTCCCCCTTCTATGTCCTTCAGAATGGTTATCTCATTATCGACATTCATCCTCATCAGCAAGTAGTGCTTGTCTGACATCCGATAAGTACCAAGCAAGATACCGGTTTCTGAAACATCGAGAATGTGAGCGACCGTATATCCTTCGAGCCCGGTACGATCTAATGTGAAAACGGAGGTGGTAGTTCCGTCATCGATGTTCACCCGTGTGAGTGCAAAACTATTCTTATCAAAATAGTACATCTGGTCATTAATCACCATATTAGCCTGAACGGGACAGGGTGTCTCACTATAGGACTTCTCGCTCGAGAGGTCGACCAACGTGGTAATCCCTGCGTGATAATGGCTATAAATCACTCTTCCAGCCACATAGGAAAGGTTGGTCGAGGTAGGGAAATTATTGGCAAATGGAAGGTTAATTTCCCTTACCTTCTCGAACTGTCCATTCTTCAAAGTCATCAGGTACTGTCTGGGTTCGTGATAAGGGGTGAAGGTGTAACTCTTCTCGTCGTAGTCGCCCATAAAAGAGTAAAGCGCCATGATTCCTTCCTTACTGCTCCACACAAAGTTACATACGTAAACAGGAGAGTCGGCATTCGTTTTCTTTACAGTCGGGATGAGTTCGCCAGGCTCTCCGTCTGCGCGAACGGATCGCATCCACTGCCCGCCGGCGAGTCCGTACAGCACATTCCCTTCGCCATCCACGCAAAAGCCCCATACCGTCTCGTGCTCAACCGAGAGGGGCTTATATGTAAATTCCCCGCCGGGAACCGGCGAGGCACGATACAGGATATGTGGGCAGAGTCCGCTGTTGTTGCAGCGAATGGCTGTATAATAGAGGTTATTTTCCCTGTCTTTCACGATATCCAGAAAATCCCATTCGCTATCAATGTAGTTGGGCCGGAAAGACCGCCTGTTCACGCTTTTGTTATAGATTATTTCGTTGTTCCCGCTAAGGCTGGGAATATACTCTTCTGGTATCTCGGAGGCCTTGCCGTCGCTCTTTCTAACAAGGTAGATCTTACCCGTACTTCCTTGTTCACGAAAGATCATAAACAAATAGTCACCCAGATCGCGCACATAGAAAGGTATTATCCCTCTGATCTTTTTGCCCGCATGATCACGGTATTCCACTTCATACATTTGTTCACCGCTGTCTGCAGTGGATCGAAGGGAGGGGGTACATTTCACGCCATACAGTGTTGCCTCGGCATCATGTGTGGCTATAAAAAGCGATTTAGCCTCCTCTATGGTCATGTGTCTTAATTTCCCGGCTTGTTCTTCTCCATCAATTGTATCTTGGCAAGAGAGGAGGATCAGGGTAAAACATAACACCGAGGTGAGACTGTAAAATCTAATAGGTTTCATAGTAGAATGTATAATAGTATTTGTTTTAAGAGATGTCCAGGTACACTTTTCTAAAGTAAAGATCACTTGTCATGATATTACAAATATATATATAAATTCTTTCCCCCATCCCTGTTAGACGCAGTTTCTGAGACGAACAAATCAATTGTCAAAATGATTCCTGTGTAGGAATCTACTTGAAACTATTGATATACAGCTCAAATACATAAAGTTTGTATCGCTGAGCGCCAGTAATCTCTTTGATGATCTGCAATCTTTCCGGGTCAACAAGCAGGTTATATACGGTTTGTGGGGATTTTGAAAGAAAGTTTTTTAGACTTTTGTCCGGGTTTCCTCATTTATTAAGGATTGTGTCGTCTCCTTTCTTCAAAATCAGGCGTTAATTTCATTTCCATTCAATATTTTTCATTAGCTTTGTGATGATCAAACAATACTCAGGGTTCAGCATTGACTAAAATTGGGATAGTGGATTTTGTATGCTACATCCAGAATCTTATAGTTTCCTGATTCCTTTTCTATGAAACGAGCATGCAAAACGTTTACACCCGTGCTGACGAATAACAAGAATTATTGTGTAAAGATATTTATTATTGGCAGTATCCTATTGTTGGTCAGTCTGCATGTATCTGCCCAAAAAGGCAGGATAGAAGGTCGTGTCTATGATGAAAAGACCAATGATCCGCTGGAATTTGCCACTGTACAGATTCAGGGCACGCTCACAGGCGTATCCACAGATATCGGTGGAAACTTTATACTTACCGGCGTAGATCCCGGGTTTGTAAGATTGATGGTGAGTTATGTAGGATATGAAACCACGTTGTCCCCTGAGATACAGGTGCAGGGAAATCAGGTAACCTTCATTGATATAGCTGTTCCGGAGGTCACAACTTTAATAGAAGAAGTGGTGATTAGGCCCCACATGAATCTGAAAAAAATAGAGAGCCCTGTTTCTTTCCTAACTGTGGGCGTAAGCGACATAGAAAAGGCTGCCGGGGTGAACCGTGATGTCTCAAAGGCAATACAAACGCTTCCCGGCGTAGGAGCGACAGATCCCAACAGAAATGACCTGATTGTACGGGGAGGAGGTCCCTCGGAAAATGTGTTTTATCTTGACGGTATTGAGATACCTGTTATTAATCACTTCGCCACCCAAGGTTCTTCAGGAGGTGTGGTCGGCATAATCAATCCTGATTTCGTGAGGGAAATTAATTTCTACACCGGTGCATTTCCTGCAAATCGCCCCAATGCTCTCAGCTCGGTAATGGATATTCGTCAGAAAGACGGCAGTCGTGACCGTGTCCATACACAAATGGCTGTAGGTGCTTCAGATGCTGCTCTTACCATGAATGGCCCGGTGAGCGATAAATCAACCTTCATTGTCTCCGCCCGGCAGTCCTATCTTCAGCTGCTCTTTAAACTGATCGGCCTTCCCTTTCTGCCCACTTACAACGATTTCCAGGTAAAATACAAGGTCCAGATAGACCCGAAAAATGAATTATCCTTTATTGGTCTGGGAGCCGTTGACAACATGACGCTTAACACGGATCTGCAGGACACCGGAACAGAGGCACAGCGTTATCTGTTGAGTTACCTGCCCGTTTATCAGCAATGGAATTACACAGTGGGAGCGGTATACAAACATTTCGGTAACCGGTTCTTTGATACTTGGGCACTGAGCAGGAACATGCTTCGAAACAGCAATTACAAATATCAGGATAACGATGAAAAACTTCCAAAAATATCTGATTACAAGTCGGATGAAGCGGAAAATAAAATTCGTTTTGAGCGAAGTTATCCCGACCTGCCGGTGAAGATTCTGGCTGGTGGGGGTGTAACCTATTCACGTTATACCAACCATACCAACCGTAAAGTTTTCACGGATGGCATCCTGACAGACCTGATATATCATACAGGGTTGGACCTGTGGTCCTACCAGGCATTTATCCAGGCTTCTGATACCTATTTCAACGAGAGTCTGTCGTTATCATTGGGTGTGAATACCATTGGCAACAATTTCAACAGTAACATGAAGAATCCCCTGGGACAGTTTTCCCCACGTTTTTCAGCATCATACAGACTGAATGATCAGTGGGATATAAACGGCAACGTGGGCAGATATGCCATGCGTCCGGCATATACCACAATGGGATTCAGAAATAAAGCGGGAGACTTTGTCAACAAGAATGAGCAGCTCAGACATATCATCTCACATCAGGCTATTGCCGGCGTTGAGTTCCGGCCTGACACAAGGTCAAGGTTCAACCTGGAGGGTTTTTTCAAGAAATACCGGAATTATCCCCTGTCTGTGGCTGACGGTATGAGCATAGCCGGGAAAGGAACGGAGTACGGGCAGATTGGTGACGAAGAGATAATATCTTCCGGAAAGGGACGTGCCTATGGAATCGAGTTTTTCGGGAAGATAATCCACATGGAGAGGCTCAACTCTGCAATCACCTATACCTTTTTCAGGAGTGAGTTCACTGACAGTAAGGGTACCTTTCGTCCCTCCAACTGGGATACAAGACATATGGTCAACCTTACAGGAAGCTATAAACTCGGCAATAACTGGAATCTATCCGCACGCTGGCGCTTTGTGGGAGGATCTCCCTATTCTCCCGTAGATCTTGATCTGTCTACAAGCAAGGATGCCTGGAGTGTGACAAACCAGGCATATATCGATTATGAGAATTACAATACGTTGCGTCTGCGCAGTTCTCACCAGCTTGATCTTCGGATCGATAAAGAGTTTTATTTCAACAAATGGATGTTAAACTTCTATGTGGATGTGCAGAATGCCTATAATTTTCAGTCGGGAAATCCTCCGATCTATACAAACAAGGATATAAACGGGAAAGTCATGGAAGATCCTGATGACCCGCAAAGACACAGACTTCGGGAGATAGAAACTTACAGCGGTACCGTATTGCCCACCATAGGAATTATGGTGAAAATCTAATCACAATGTAGTTCCGTATCAAAAATATTCACTTTGCGATGCCGATTCAGAGATGGCCTTCACCCATTCATCGTTTTGTAGACAGTGGCTGCACCGGGTTTTCTCACCGGCATTCACCTTTTGTGTATTACCACATGTGGTGCAGGCATACACATCAGTTTGGGCTACATAGTCTGTTTTTTTAGACAGATAGTCGGGCCATACCGATAAGCCCGGTCTGATCTCTTCTTTGGGGTAAAACAACAGGCTCATGTTACCGCTTGTTTCCAGTACTCCTGCTTTTACTTCTCCCAGTTGAAAGACCCCGCTGACACGCAGGGCAGAAAAAAACTCATCCATGGCTAACTCCTTGTGGGTGAGCGATTCTTTGGATGCTCTGCCGTCCCGGATAACATAAAATGGTTTCCCTTCCAGCAGGGCTTCTATTTTTTTATGGTGCTCGATGAACTTTGTGAGTAACCAATATAACAGAAATATTACGACGAAAACCACCAGGGCATTCAGAACGCCAACTTCTCTGTAAAGCATGGGATCGCCAGCAGCTGATCCAAGGGCAATGATTATGAGTAGTTCAAATATCGATAATTGTTTTACTGCTCTTTTTCCGGTGATGCGCAATCCCAGAAAAACAAACAGAAACATGATAAGGGAACGGATTGCAATTTCCGCCAGAAAAAAATAATTCTCATCTCCAAATAAAATCTCCTGCCAATTCATAGGAATCTGTTAAACGGGTGTTGTTGGCTTTAGAACAAATGGGCATATAAATTAGTTTGATTTCCATCTGTCTATATCATTTATTTCTTTAAAAAACAACAAAACGAAACGATGAGGCAAAACTTTTTTATATCGACGAGAGTTTTATGATAAGACTATGGTTGAATTAAATTGATTGTATTATGGCAAAGTATTCGAAAAAAGCACAGGACAAGATCGGTGAAGTAATGAAAGAGTTCAAGGAAGGAGAACTCAAGACTTCCGCAGGAAAAAAAGTTAAGGATCGGGATCAGGCAATTGCCATTGGTATTTCGGAAGCAAAACAAGCGGGTTATAAAGTGCCGAAACAGAAAAAGAAAATCACTCAAGCAGAAAATAAAAAAAGTAGGAAAAGCTGAATGTTTTTTCTACTTTTTATATCTTTACAATCACAATTTCAATTCTATTAAGAAAGGAGATTCTGATGGGAAATAACAAAACATGCGGTTCGGCGGGTGATGCAGTATACGGATTGGGATTCGTGGGCGCCGCCATTTACTTTGTATCAACAGCTACAGGCTTTTGGGTGGGCGTGCTCGGTATCCTCAAAGCCATCGTCTGGCCTGCCTACCTGGTCTACCTGGCTTTTCAGCAATTGCTCTGATTTCATGCAGCTGCCATCTCCCGGCATTCGTCGGCGCATTTTTGGCATGCTTCGGCACATTCCTGACAATGTCTGAATGAATGCTTCTCACACTCTAGGGCACATTCATCGCAAATTTCCGCGCACAGCCGGCATATTTCTGCTGCCCTTGAACTTCCCAGACTCATCAGTTCTGCTGCAGCATAACATATGGCTGCACACTCCATATCTTTTCTGATGCATTTGGCCATCATGTTTACATCTTCTTCCATGGTACAGGCAGAAGCGCAGAAGTTACAGGAACTGGCACAAAGCAGGCATGCTTCAATGCAGGATGTATAATCGATGTATGGTGTTATGTTCATATAACAAGCGTTTAAATGAAGAGTAGTTGCTTCGTGGCAACTACTCAGGTGGATAATCTTTTTTCAAACTAAATCGTATCAAGTTGTCTGTCGAACCATTTTCGTATTTCATCGCGGGTTCTGCCAGTTCTTGCCTGGATCCTGCCCAGTAACTCGTCCTCCTGCCCTTCTTCGTATAAAAGATCATCATCTGTCAAGTCGGCCCATTCTTGCTTTGCGCGTCCTTTCAACTTATTCCAATTGCCTTTGATTCTTAAATAATCCATAATTGATAATTTTTTGTAGAGTTTTCTTCGTTGAAAGCTCCATTTTTTTAACAAGACCGCTTTCTCAAATGTTCCAGGTTCTCATTACATATAATTTTATTTGTGATAGGTTAACGTACATTATAGGCGTAAGGTGCTGTTATCATGCAGTATTCGTAAACCATATTTGTTGAGCCACTGTTTTAAAAGATGGATGTTGTCATAAGAGGGAATGCTTTATAAAGTGATTCAAGATAAGAAAATCGGATAGAGTTGAGTAACGGCCTTACAATAAATGATTTTACCATAAAGGATGCATTTTCCCGCTCGACAAGGAAAGGTGATCTTTTCCCGTTTATTTTGGGAATAGGAACCGATCTTGTACATCTATTCGGTAGTTTGGAGAAGATGTAATTATCCTGCCCTTCAGAATTCTGGGGAAAAATTCCTCAATGTAGAAGAATATTTGGCAAAATATTTTATTAATTCAATAGGGCATATTATTTTTGTTACAGATTCATTGAATAAAGAATAGAATTACGCGCATTGATTTTTATTTAATCCAACCAAAATCTTAACTATGTTTTTATTTATTTCGTAGAGATTACGGGGACTTAAAAACATAGTTATTTTTTTTCCACGGCATCCAACACTTAATTTTTTAAATTGTTACAATATCGCAAATAAAGTAATATGGGATACGAGATTGAGCGTAAATTTCTTGTAAAGGGAGACTATAAACCAGATGCCTATAAATGTATGATTATCAGACAGGGCTATCTCTCACTGTCGGGGACTAGCGTAGTCCGTATCCGGATTAAGGGAGAGAAGGCATTTGTGACTGTCAAGAGCGCTCTGCCAGAGGGTAAAATAAAACGACACGAGTGGGAGTATGAAATCCCCGTGGAAGATGCGGAAGAGATGCTAAAACTGTGTGAAGACGGTCTGATAGAGAAAAAACGCTATCTGGTGAAGGCGGGTAAACATACCTTTGAGGTGGATGAATTTTTTGGTAAAAATCAAGGTCTTCTCCTTGCCGAAGTGGAGTTGGAGAACGAAGATGAACCTTACGAGAGACCTCAATGGCTGGGGCCTGAAGTAACTGGCAATGTGCGATATTACAATTCATTCCTCTCCATCCACCCCTATATGGAGTGGGGAGAGTAATTGTTTTATTGGCACCTGTTTTTTTATGATACAATGGTTACCCAACCATATAAATCGGGTTCATCGCCATACTGAATAGCCCGGAGTTTATGATAAAGTTTCTCACATATAGGACCTGCTTTTCCATCCTTTGATATTTCATAACTTCTTTTCTCACTCAGATCGTCTATACGCAAGATAGGACTAATCACCGCAGCTGTTCCGCATGCACCCGCTTCTTCAAAGGTGGCGAGTTCTTCCTCTGCCACTACACGACGTTCAACTTTCAATCCCATGTCTTCGGCCAGCTGCATCAGACTCTTGTTAGTGATGGAGGGCAAAATGGAGGTCGACCTGGGTGTGATATATGTATTGTTTTTAATTCCGAAGAAGTTGGCCGGCCCACATTCGTCGATATATTTTTTCTCTTTCGCATCGAGATACAATACTGCGGAATAACCCATGTCATGGGCTATCTCACCTGCCTTAAGGCTGGCTGCGTAGTTTCCGCCCACTTTGTAGGTGCCTGTACCCAGTGGCGCGGCCCGGTCGTATTCCCGCATGATAACCATTGGAGTGGGTTTGAATCCTTCCTTGAAATAGGGCCCAACCGGTGTTACAAAAATCAGAAAAGTATATTCCTTTGCCGGTTTTACACCCACCTGTGCACTGGTACCAATAAGCAACGGCCGGATGTAAAGTGATGCACCACTCTCATAGGGAGGTACAAAACGTTCATTGTTTTTCACTGCGAGCAACACCATCTCCTCAAAAAGGTCGACCGGCAACTCGGCCATCATAATACCGTGGCAGGAAGACTGCAGGCGCAGTGCATTCTCCCGCATCCGAAAAATACGTATTTTCCCGTCTTTCCCCCGGAAAGCTTTTAGCCCTTCAAAGACTTCCTGTCCGTAATGCAGGCAGGTAGCAGCCATGTGAAGGTTCAGATACTCCGACGTTTCCAGTGCGGGAGCACTCCATTTTCCATCGGTGAAATAACTGCGTACGTTGTAGTCGGTTTTCATATAGCCAAACGAAATGTTCGACCAATCGATTGCATCCATCTTTAAATAATTTAATATCGTTTGGATTCGGTTAATCCCATGCAAATGTAGGATTTTATTTTATAAAAACCTGTTTTCACAACATAAATCATTAATTTCGTACTTCCAAATGATTGATCATATAACGATATCACGTATTCAGGACGCCGCGCAAATTGTTGATATAGTGTCCGATTTTGTCACGCTTCGTCGTAGGGGTGTGAACTGGATAGGATTGTGCCCGTTTCATGACGACCGGACTCCTTCTTTTTATGTGTCACCTGCGAAAAACATATGCAAATGTTTTGCCTGCGGGGAAGGGGGATCGCCCATTCACTTTGTAATGAAGCACGAGCAGCTCTCCTATTACGAGGCTCTGAAATATGTGGCCCGAAAATACGGAATAGAAGTCATTGAAAAGGAATATTCTGATGAGGAGAAGCAGGCACAGAGCGACCGGGAGAGCATGTTTATCCTGAACGAGTATGCCCGCGATTATTTTGTGAACACACTCCACGTCCATCCGGAAGGAAAGGCCGTAGGCCTCACCTATTTTAGAGAAAGAGGATTCCGTGATGATATCGTTAAAAAGTTTCAACTGGGATATAGTCTGGAACAACGCGATGCCTTCAGCGTGGAGGCGCAGAAGGCAGGATACAGGAGAGATTTTCTGCTTAAAACGGGACTCGCTGCAGGAGGAGAACATAACCAGCCACTGGTCGATCGCTTCCGGGGCAGGGTAATCTTTCCGGTACATACCCTGTCGGGGAAGATAGTTGCTTTTGGAGGACGTATCCTCAGGAAAGCTGAGAATGTGGGAAAATACGTCAATTCTCCCGAAAGTGAAGTCTACTCGAAAAGCAATGAACTATACGGTATATTTTTTGCCAGGAGTGCCATTGTAAAACAGGATAAATGTTTTTTGGTGGAGGGATATACCGATGTGATCTCGATGCACCAGGCTGGGATAGAGAATGTGGTTTCCTCGTCAGGTACGGCGCTCACGCATGGTCAGATACGGATGATCCACCGCTTCTCGGAGAATATCACCGTGCTCTACGATGGGGATGCAGCCGGTATCAGGGCAGCATTGCGGGGTATCGATCTACTGCTGGAGGATGGTATGAACGTGAAAGTGGTACTGCTTCCGCAGGGAGAGGACCCCGATTCATTTGCCAAGAAGCAGAATGCAGAGAGCTTTCATCGATATATTTCTGAAAATGAGGTGGATTTTATTCGCTTCAAGACACAGCTTCTGCTGGAGGAAGTGGGTGACGATAACATCAAACGTGCAGGGATGATTACCAATGTGGTAGAGAGTATCGCACTTATCCCAAATAGTATCACCCGCTCTGTCTTTATCCAGGACTGCTCGCAGTTGCTTGACATTCAGGAAAGGGTGCTGATTGCCGAGATCAACAAAATTAGAAAACGGAATTACGAGAGAAAAAAAGAGCAGGACAACAGAAATGCTGCACGTAATGATAGACAGGAAGACGAACAGGTAACCGCTTCTGCGGAAAGTATTGGAAAAAGCCGTCGAAACGTCTCCACAAATTCCTTTGATAAATATGAGCTGGAGATTCTGCGTTACGTGGTTCGCTATGGTAATGCACCTCTTTACCGGAAGTTTGAAAAGCAGAAACGGAAAGAGGGAAAGAAAGTGATAGAGGAAGATGTATTGGTGGAGGAGGGGCCCGGCGTGACGGAGTTTGTACAGTACGATCTGGAGCGCGATAAAATTGGTTTTTCAAATGATCTTTATAGGCAGATGTTTGAGGAGGCTGTCGCACATATGAAGGATCCGAACTTTGAATCGGGACGCTACTTCCTGGCACATCCCGATCCTGAAGTGAATAAACTGGCTTCGGAACTGATGAGCGACCGGTATCAGCTGAGCAAGATACATGCAAAAATATTGGGTGAGGAGATGGGCGACAAACGCTCACGCCTACTTGAAAGAAATATGTTGAGTACCTACGTCCCACGAGCTACAACCGAGTTGAAAAATTTCTATGTGCTACAAAAGATCGAAGAACTCAAAAAAGAGATGAAGTCGGGTAACAGGGATGATTACGTGACGCTTATCACACAATTGAAGCAGTTACAGGAAATAAAGAAAATACTTGCCAAAGAGCTTGGTGAACGGATTGTATTGAAATATTAACCGAAGATATATGTATTTAGAAACCAATGAAGTGGTTAAGCAATATGCCAACCACCTGGCCCTCAACAAAGTGAGCATTCGAGTTCCCAGGGGAACAGTTTTCGGTCTGCTGGGCCCCAATGGGGCAGGTAAAACTACCCTTATCCGGATTATCACTCGCATCACGGCTCCCGACAGCGGGAGCGTAACAATCGACGGTCGGCCCTCACGTGGCGAAGATGTATATAACATCGGGTATATGCCGGAAGAACGCGGGCTTTATAAAAAAATGAAGGTAGGCGAACAGGCAATGTACCTTGCACAACTGCGTGGTCTCCCGAAGAGGGATGCACATCGTGAACTGATGATCTGGTTCAGGCGGTTCAACATCATGGACTGGTACAACCGGAAGGTAGAGGAGCTTTCAAAGGGAATGCAGCAGAAGGTGCAGTTTATCTCCACCGTGATTCACAATCCTGACCTGCTTATTTTCGACGAACCCTTCAGCGGTTTCGATCCGGTTAATACCGATATAGTAAAAAATGAGATGCTGCGTCTTAAAGATGAGGGGAAAACCATCATTCTTTCCACCCATAACATGGAATCGGTGGAGGAGCTGTGCGACAACATTGCCCTCATTCACAAGTCGCAGGTTGTCTTGCAGGGAAATGTGTTTGATATTCGCAAAAAACATCGTCCCAATATTTTCAGATTTCGTCTTCTGGGCCACGATTTCGATTTTGAACACCCCGATATCGAGCTGCTCTCCAAAGAACCTTATCACGAGTTTATCGATCTGCGACTGAGGAAGCTAAGCGGACTCAGTAATAATGATCTGGTCAGGCTGATTTTTGACCGTTATGAGGTGGTTAGCTACGACGAGGAGCTCCCCACCATGAACGATGTCTTCATTAAAACAGTGACCGGAGGTGCTTGACATAGTGATGATATTGCTTTGACTATCGCGGTCAGGACTTTCCTGCCCCTCTTTATTTCCGATTTCGGAAGGCGGTGGGGGTCATGCCGGTATAATGCTTGAAATAACGGGTGAAAAAGGATTGGCTGGAGAAGTTTAACTCATTGGATATCTCTTGGATCGACTTGTCGCTGTTCCCCAGCAGGAACTTGATAAGGAGGATAGTTCGCTCAGTGATCCACTCCATGGGGAGTTTGTCTGATCTCTTTTTGATTACTGTGGAAAAATATTTGGGTGTGAGGCAGGCCTCCGTAGCATAAAACTCTACGGTGCGCTGCTCTTTTACATTCTTTGCCAACGAAATGGTGAAGTTACGAAACACCTGTTCCTGACGCGATAGACGTGGTTTCCCGGCTGGGTGGTTTTCTGAAAATAGGGTGACGATCTTGAGAGAAAGCAATGTCATCAACGTGTTCTGAATTTCCTTTGATAAGGGTCCCGTGGCTTCTTTATAGAGCCGCTCCACGAAAAAATAGATATCTCTGGCATTCAGTAGTTGCCGCTCACTTAGTTGAATGCAAGGCATCTCCCTGATCTTCTCCACATAATTCTCTACCGGCTGCGACATGGCAAGCTTCTCCAGAAAACCCATGCCGGTGGCTATCAGCGTGATCTGTGCATGCTCCGAAATATCTGTTACCTGGATCACAGAGTAGGGAAGCAGAATCACGAAACTTCCTCTCCGGAAATGGATCACCTGCATGTCTACCACGATCTTTCCCTCTCCTGCGAGACAGACGAAGACTACCACCCCTGCATCCAAAATGAATGGGATTTCCTCCTTTAGTGAGTGAAAATCGGTAGAGGTGCTGTCGAGCATTAAATAGCCGTAATCGTTTAATTCTTCAGGTTTGATATCTCTCTTCAGGAGCTTAATATCTGTTTTCATTTTTATGCCGAACTTGTTAATAGCGATAAATATACTATTTATTCATCGTTTTTTAATACATAATATGGTTAAAATAAGAGATATTGGACAATTATAAGGTATTTTAGGCAAAAGTGGATAGTTGGTTTCGTCCTACCTTTGTATCCCGGAATAAATAACTGAAAAAGAAAATGAAAAAAAGTATGATCATAGTAACCTGCCTGCTTTTTCTCGTGGGATGTCGCGAGAACCGGCAGACAAATAATGCGGTGAGAAGTATCAAGGCCGACACGGTAAAAGTGTATGGTCTTGCCGGTAGCAACAATTTCCCCGGTAAGGTAGTGGCACCCTCCGATATCAACCTGGCCTTCAGGGTGAGTGGCCCCATCGGGAAAGTGTATACCCCGATGGGAGCCCACGTGAAAAAAGGGGATCTGCTCGCTCAGATTGACCCGCGCGATTATGAGCTGCAGCTGGCAGCTACCGAGGCGGAATATAACCGGATCAAGGCGGAAGTAGATCGGATTACTGAACTACATGAAAAAGGATCGGTCACTCCCAACGACTACGACAAAGCACGCTATGGCTACCAGCAGATTGCCGTGAAGCTGAATGCCCATCGCAACGCACTGAAAGATACCAGACTGTTGGCCCCGGTGGATGGTTATATCCAGAAAAGGCTTTTTGAGCCGGGTGAAACCGTGGGCGCCGGCACACCGGTGATCGCGATGATCGCGACTGGTTCGGGTGAGGTAGAGATCAATATTCCTTCGGCCGATTATATCCGCCGTGATCAATTTTCCGACTATTATTGCAGGACAGAAATCTTTCCAGGGAGTACCTTTCCGCTTGAGTTGATCGGGATTACCCCCAAGGCAAATGCTAACCAGCTATATACCATGCGTTTTCGCATGAGGGGAAGAGCTGATGAATTACCAGGACCGGGGATGTCGGTAATGGTAACCATCCAGTTCCGAAACAAAGAAACCCGTACATTCTCCATTCCCCTTTCCGCAGTATTCCAGTCAGAGAGTCGTTCCACTGTATGGATTTATGATTCTGCTACCGGAACAGTGACTCCGCGGCCTATCACTTTGTCAGAGATACTGACCGATGGAAGGGTGGTGGTTTCCAGCGGCTTGGAGGCTGGTGAGCTGGTGGTGACAGCTGGCGTCCATTCGTTGAAGGAGGGTCAAAAAGTGAAGTTGATACCGGAGGTGACCGCTACCAATGTGGGAGGCATGTTATGATTGATTATGGCACGTGGGGGTTGCAAAACCGGAAACTGGTTGTTTTTTTGGTTGCCTGTTTACTGATTGGCGGCATCCTGGCAATCCGGGGAATGAGTAAGCTGGAAGACCCTGAAATTGTAGTGAAGCAGGCGTTGGTGGTAACTACCTACCCGGGTGCCTCGGCGCATCAGGTGGAACTGGAGGTGACCGACTTGCTGGAAAAGTCGATCCGCACAATGAAGAATATAGAGTTTGTGGAGAGCCGCTCCTTGAACGACCTCTCGATGATCACCGTCGGCCTTTCCACACTGGTACCAAATGATGAGGTGGATGATAGCTGGACAATCCTGCGCCGCAAAGTGAACGATGTGCAGAGGGAGCTTCCCGAAGGAGCTTCAGCTCCGGTCGTGAAGGATGACTTCGGTGATGTGATGGGCATGTTCTACGCGATGACTTCCGACGGATATACAGATCGTGAGATGGGCGACTACGCCGAACTGATCAAGCGGGAGCTGCTCGCGGTGGAAGGTGTGTCGCGGGTGGACATCTACGGGCAGGGGAAAGAGTGCATTTACATTGAAATGTATGAAGACAAGCTGGCTAATCTGGGTATATCGCCTGCCGAGGTGCTCTCCACACTCAGCGGACAGAACAAGACCCTCTACTCGGGCTATTACAACGCCGGGGATATGTCGCTCCGGGTGAGCGTGAATGATCGCTACAAGAACGCCGAAGATATTGGTGAACTGCTACTGCAGGGATACCAGGGTGATCAGTTCCGGCTAAAGGACATAGCGAAGGTGTGGACTGGCTACGAAAAACCGGTACGCAGCGAGATGAAATATGACAACCGTAAGGCGGTGGGCATCGCGATATCGGCACGCTACGACACCGATATCACTCAGGTGGGTGACCGGGTGGAGAAGCGGCTCGGAGAACTCACCAGAAACCGGTTACCTGTGGGAATGGAATTACAAAAGGTCTTCTTTCAACCTGACAGGGTGGACGACGCACTCAAAACCTTTATGATCAACTTGGTTGAGTCGGTGGTGATTGTAGTACTGCTGCTTATTTTCTTCATGGGTTTTCGAAGTGGTATGATCATCGGTTTTAATCTGGTGGTCATCGTGTTGGGCTCATTGCTGATTCTTAACCTGACAGGGGGTACCCTGCAGCGGGTGTCACTGGGAGCTTTTATCCTTGCGATGGGAATGCTAGTGGATAATGCCATCGTAATTCTGGATGGAATACTGATCGATATGCAGCGAGGAATGTCAAGGAAGGAGGCGCTGACTTCCATAGGTAAAAAAACTGCCATGCCATTGCTGGGAGCGACGCTGATAGCCATTTTAGCCTTCTTTCCCATCTATCTTTCTCCTGATACTGCAGGTCAATATGTCCGTGACCTCTTTATCGTACTGGCTGTATCTCTTCTATTGAGCTGGATCCTGGCACTGGTCTACGTACCGTTACAGGCCGAACGGATGTTGAAGACAAAAAAAGAGAAGATGGGCGAGGATCCCTACGACAATAAATTTTACCGCGCATTGCGTGCAGTACTCACCTGGACGCTCCGGCACCGATCGTTTACGATTGGTGCCGCAGGACTGCTTATGCTAATCGCACTGGGTTGTTACCGTTTCCTGCCGCAAGGTTTTTTTCCCGATATGAATTACGACCAGCTCTATATTGAATACAAGCTGCCGGAGGGTTACTCGAGTGAACGTGTCTCCCGGGATCTGGAGTCGATCACCGACTACCTTCTCGCGCGTGAGGAGATCACCCATGTCACAACCTCCATGGGGGGTACCCCCACACGGTATAACCTGGTGAGGAGCATGGCCGATCCCTCGCTCTCATACGGAGAATTGATCGTGGACTATACCTCTCCCAAAGAGCTGGTGGCCACCATGGATGAGATACAGCAACATCTTACCGCCAGCTACCCCGATGCTTTTGTCCGTTTGAAAAGATACAACCTGATGTACAAAAAGCATCCTATCGAGGTGCAGTTTAATGGACCTGATCCGGCTATACTGCGCGAGCTGACGGCGCAGGCACTACAGATCATGGAGGAGAGCCCTGCTATTCACCTGACGCAGACAAACTGGGAGCCGCAGACGCCTGTATTGATGGTAGACTACAACCAACCCGTTGCCCGTAATGTGGGACTTAGCAGGCAGGATGTGGCGCTGTCGTTACTGAGTGCCACCGGAGGTATTCCTGCCAGCCTGTTTTATGAGAGCAACCAACAGCAGACCATTTACCTCAAGAGCGTGGATAGTGAGGGAAACCCGATTGAGTCACTCGATAATGCCCAAATATTTAGTATGCTGCCCGCGCTTGGATTCCTGAACAGAGATCTGCTGCAGGGGTTACTTGCCGGAGCATACTCCGAGGAGGATATCCTGAAGGAGGCGCTGCGTACCATACCGCTGAGCCAGGTGACGGAGGGCATTCGCCTCATCTGGGAAGATCCGCTGGTAATACGATATGACGGGCAGCGTGCCATGCGGGCACAGGGAAGCCCGGTGAAAGGCATCAGCACCGAAGATGCCCGGCAGACTATCGTTGCACAAATAGAAGCAATTGAACTACCCGAAGGATACTCGATGCACTGGGAAGGCGAGAGAAAGGCCAGTGAGCAATCCGGTTCCTATCTTTTCAAATATTTTCCATTGGCTATCATACTGATGATTGCCATCCTGATTATGCTGTTCAAGGACTACCGTAAACCACTGATCATTGTCTGCTGCATACCCCTTCTGCTGATCGGCGTAATCTTCGGAATGCTCGCTTCCGGCAAGACTTTTGGTTTCGTGGCCATCGTGGGGGTATTGGGACTGGTAGGGATGATCATCAAGAACGGCATTGTTCTGATGGATGAGATAGAGCTGCAACTACGTAACAGCGTGAATCCCCTGGAAGCCCTTCTTGCCAGCTCATCGGGTCGTTTCCGTCCGGTGATGATGGCGTCGTTGACCACTATCCTCGGCATGATCCCGTTGTTGGGTGACGATCTCTTCGGACCGCTCGCGGTGACTATTATGGGGGGGCTCCTGGTAGGAACGCTCATCACGCTGATTGTCATTCCCTTGCTTTATTCGCTCTTTTTTAAAATTAAAATCCCAAGACAATGACTAGAGTTCTGCATATTGTGACAGCCTGCTGCCTGATGATGGCTGTACTACCCGTAGCATCCCTGTCGGCACAACAGCTCCTCACCCCGGAACTGAGCCGGAAGCTGGCTCTTGAAAACAACAAGCAGATGGCTTTCGCTGCTGGAAACAGCGAGAAGGCTGCCTACGAGGTGAAAACCCACAGGGTAAACTTTTTGCCCAGGATTACCGCTACAGGAAACTATCTGCTCACCACCGCCTCGTTAGAGAAAACTATTCCTTCCTTTTATCTTCCCACCTACGTGCCCGATGCGGGGGGGCAGCTAATACCCAACATTCTGACTACGGTGGATGGGGTACCCCTCTTCAGGGAGTATGCTTTCTTTCCCGGAATGGAGTTGAGCCTGAAACCAAACAACACCTATGTTGCCGGGTTGAGGCTGGAGCAACCAATTTATATGGGTGGCAAAATCACTGCTGCCTACCGTATGGCGCGCATTGGAGAGGAGATGGCGCAGTTACATGAGGTGAAAACCCGGGCGGAAGTGATTCTGCAGGCTGATGAGGCTTACTGGACTTACGTGGAGACGCTCGAACTGGAGAAGACAGCTTGTGCTTACAGTGAACTGGTGGCTCATTTGCAGCGTGATGTGGAGAATGGATTTAATGCCGGGATGATACCACGCAACGACCTTCTGAAGGTGCAGGTGAAGATGAATGAGTCGGAGCTTCAGCTGATGAAGGCGCAACATGGGGTACGGCTTGCCCGGATGAATCTCTGCCACGTGATTGGTCTTCCGCTGAACAGCGAGGTGGTCGTGGAAAGTGCTCCGGAGAGTCCTGCAATGGGCGAGGTACCGCTACCAGATCTCGACGCAAGGCCCGAATATGTGTTGCTTTCAAAGCAGATCGCACTGAAGGGGATGCAGGCTGATCTGGTGAAGAGTGACTTTCTACCCAGGGTAGGGATAGCCGGCAATATGAGCTATGTGAACGGACTGGAGCTGAACGGAAGCAAGTTACTCGACAACACTACTTTCTCGGCGGTGATCTCGGTCAGTATACCGTTATTTCACTGGGGTGAGGGGCGCAACAAAGTGCATGGTGCCGAATCTGAGAAGAGGATGGCTGAACTCCAGCGGGACGAACTGGTGGAGAAGATGAATCTTGAAATAGAGCAGGCGCTGCAAGCGTACAACGAGTCGGAAGCACGGGTAATGCTCACCTCCCGTTCTCTTGGACAGGCTGAGGAGAACTTACGCGAAAGTAGGGATCGGTATGAAACCGGCCTTGAGACCCTATCGGGACTCCTGGAGGCGCAAACCATGTGGCAGCAGGCACACGCTGAACAGGTACGTGCCCGGAGTGCGGCCCGTATATCAGAGACGCGCTATCTCAAAGCAGCCGGGAGATTGTAAACTAGTTTAAAAAAATAACTTATCTCTAAAAGTATAATTGTATCTTTACCAGCCATATTTTTTTATACAATGAATACATTGGGATTAGTTATACAACGTGAATACATCACAAGGGTCAGGAAAAAATCGTTTATCATCCTCACCCTCCTCATGCCATTGCTGATGGTGGCACTGTCGGTTATTCCATTCTGGCTCTCTACCCTGAACGAGGGAGGAACCAGGCATATTGCGGTCATAGATGACACCGGTGTGTATGCACCGCTGTTACAATCTACTGAAAATTATGATTTTCAGATTATAGGAGTCTCTGACCAACGGGCTCAGGAGTCTCGTCTGGGAAAAGATCTCTTCGCTATCCTTCAGATAACCGGGGACCTGCATAAAAATCCGAAAGCTGTCTCGCTCATATCGGAAAAGCAGGCGCCACAGGATTTGCAATCCCTTATCAAGCGTACGCTGAATGAAAAGGTTACCCAGCAAAGACTCGATGAACTCTCCGCGGCCGGAGAGGTGGATGCCGGAGCAATCAGACGGGTTCGCTCAATTGTCGAAGATGGTTCTGCAATATCTCTGAAAACCCTGCGACTGAGCGGGGATGGAGACGTATCGGAATCATCCACAGAGCTTTCTACCGTCATTGGAATGATCTTTACCATACTCATTTACATGTTTATTCTGTTGTATGGTAATATGGTGATGCAGGCTGTGCTGGAAGAGAAGAAGAGCCGTATCGTGGAGGTAATGGTTTCTTCCGTGAAACCAGTGAAACTGCTGATCGGAAAAGTGGTGGGAATAGGTCTGGTGGGCATAACCCAACTGGTGATTTGGGGTATTTTGCTGGGGGTATTATTCACGGGGATGTCATTATTCATTTCTTCTCCCGAAAAGGCAACAGCCATTTCGGCCGATATGGGAGATTTTAATATGGAAGGATTGACGAACGCCATCATGAGTGTCAACTGGTTTGAGATTGCGCTTTATTTTATTACCTTCTTCATAGGCGGGTATGTGTTGTATGCCTCCATCTTTGCGATGTTCGCTTCGGCCGTGGACAGCGAGGAGGACACCAGCCAGTTTATGACGCCGGTGACGCTGTTGATCATGTTTGCTTTCTTTGCAGGTTTTTATAGCGTAAGCAATCCCGACGGTCCTCTTGCCTTCTGGACCTCACTCATCCCCTTTACCTCTCCCATTGTCATGATGGTACGCATTCCGTTCGGGATACCCTTGTGGGAGAAACTACTGTCGTTGGCATTACTGTATGGGACATTCATATTGATTTCGATCTTCTCTGCAAAGGTTTACCGTGTGGGAATACTTATGTATGGCAAAAAACCCACGCTTAAGGAAATGATGAAATGGGTGAAATATAAATAAACATTTTGCTTCATAAATAAGAAAAAACAAACAAAAAGAATTATTTTTGTAGAAAAATAAGCAATTGTCCATAGAGACGCTGCTTTTTGATATGATCTTGAACACTTGCCTGATTCTATGGAATCACGCGGGTGTTTTTTTAACTCCTAAAACGTGCAATATGAAGTTCGAAAAAATGCAGGCCGCCGGTAACGATTATATTTATGTCAACCTGTTTGAAGAACGGGTGGATAATCCCGAAGAGCTATCACGCAGGCTGAGCGACCGCCATTTTGGGGTGGGGAGTGATGGGCTTGTGCTCATCGGTCCTTCCGGGGTTGGCGATTTCTCCATGCAGATGTACAATGCCGATGGTAGCGAGGGGATGATGTGCGGAAATGCGGCAAGGTGTGTAGGTAAATATTTGTATGAGAGAGGATTGACTGGCCGGAGGGAGATTGACCTGCATACACAATCGGGTATCAAGCATCTCTCGTTGTCGGTAAACCCCTATACCGATAAGGTGGAACGCATACGGGTAAATATGGGTGGTGCTATCTTGTCAGCCGCTGCTGCCTCTGCTTCAGATATGACTGCCTATTTTCAGGCCATACTACCGGAAATGGTCGATTATCCCGTACAGATTGAAGAACAAAAGTATCATATCACCTTTGTCTCGATGGGTAATCCCCATGCAGTAATTTTTATGAATGATATTGATAGGCTGGAGATTGAAAAGATCGGACCAAAAATAGAGCATCTCAACCTGTTTCCGGAGCGTACCAATGTGGAATTTGTCGAAGTAATCGATTCTACCCATTTGATGATGCGGGTATGGGAGAGGGGAAGTGGAGAAACACTTGCCTGTGGCAGCGGTGCCTGTGCGGCACTGGTTGCCGGGGTAATCACACACCGATGTGAGCCGAAAGCTACCCTGCAGGCTAAAGGAGGTATACTTGATGTGGCGTGGGAAAGAGAACATAATCAGGTTTTCCTTACGGGGGATGCGCATTTTGTTTTTAAAGGAGAAGTTAATTGATTAGCAGATTAGTTG
>DGZP01000022.1:72675-81326 GCA_002398565.1 Proteiniphilum sp. UBA4977 | reverse complement strand
TCGAATCCGTCATCGCCCACCCAGCTCCATAAGCGGTTTCAGGAAATTTCTTGAAGCCGTTTTTTTATTAGTTACTCCGGAAATTCAACCAGGAAGCGGGTACCGTGATTGTCTGATTGTACAGACATTTTTCCCCTGTGACGAGTTACTATTTGTCGGCACAAACTTAAGCCAATTCCAGAACCTTTGGCTTTCGTGGAGTAAAATGGAATGAAGATCTTATCCAGCGCTTCGGGCGCGATTCCTTGTCCGTTATCAGACACCGTTATTTGTATACTGTCTCCAACATGTTCAGCCCATATCTCAATTTTGGGTGCATCTATTCCTTCGCACGCCTCCTTTGCATTTTTCAACAAGTTCAGCAATAGCTGCTCCATCATATCTTTGTCGGCTTTCAGAATCAGTTGCTCGGGATATACTTTAAAAGAGAATGCGATGCCGTACGTGGAGGTCAGTTGTTGCAACGAGGATAGCATCGGCCGTATTGCGATAGGTTGCAACGAAGGCTGTGGCAGTCGGGTAAGCTTACGATAGTTCTCCACGAAAGAGAGCAGCCCCCTACTCCGCCGGTGAATGGTCTCCATTGCCTGCTTCATTACCCGGTACCCCTCCGAATCATTTCCTTCATCAATTTCCCTTTCTGCCAATGTCTCCGAAAGGGAGATAATGGGTGCGATGCTATTCATGATCTCGTGTGTGAGCACGCTGATCAGCTTTTGCCATGCTTTGGTCTCCGCCTCTTCCATCATGGAGTCGTAGGTACGACTTCTGAACATCTCCAGAGCCTCGTTCATCTCTCTCATCAGCCTGTCCAGTTCATCGTTGGAGTGATTCACTCTGAAATAGGTCGAAAAATCGGCATGGCGAATCCCGCCAATCATGCGCTCCATCCTTTCAATCAGTCTCTTTCTGTCGTCATGGATAGAAACGGCAAAAGCAACCACCCCTGCCAGCATCAACGCTGCAGAAAAATAGAACCCTTTTACGCACAACCAGGCTCCGGTCAGCGATAACAGCACGAGGGCCGTTATTTTCAGAAAGTAACTATGTTTAGACCTGATTTTCATTTATAATCCATACTTTTCAATCTTCCGGTACAGTGTAAAACGGGATACGCCGAGCAGTTCCGCTGCCCGATTCATATTACCCTCCGCTTGAAGCAGTGCATGCTCAATAGCATTCATTTCAAGCTGCTCCAGGTTCAGATTCAATTCTTTCTGTTTCTTCGCAGTCGGTTTTAGTACAAAATTCTCCGGAGTAAGCGTGAATCCCGAAGAGAGGATCACTGCCCTCTCCATGGCATGCTGCAGCTCCCGCACGTTTCCCGGCCAGGGATATTCTTTCAGCTTGCGCATGGCTGCGACCGAAATATTTCGGCTATCCTTCTTGTATTTCTTTTTGTATCGATCATGGAAAAAGTTTGCGAGAAGTTCTATATCTTCTCCCCTCTCTCTGAGCGGAGGAATATGCAGTTCAATGGTATTTATCCGATAAAGCAAATCCTGACGAAAATCTCCGTCGGCCACCATTTTATGGATATCGGCATTCGTCGCACAAATAAGTCGCACGTTAATCGATACAGGTTTCGTGGATCCCAGCCTGTTAATCTGCTGCTTTTCGATCGCACTCAACAGTTTTGCCTGCATAGGAGGTGTCAGGTTTCCGATCTCATCCAGAAAGAGCGTGCCTCCGCTAGCGATCTCGAATCTACCCGGCTTCTCATGTTTGGCGTCGGTAAAAGCTCCTTTCTGATGTCCGAACAGTTCACTTTCGAACAATTGTTCCGGAATAGTACCCAGGTCGATTTGCACGAATGGCTTCTCTGCCCGTGGGGAAGTCCGGTATAGCAGGTTTGCAAAAAGATCCTTCCCCGTTCCGTTCTCTCCCAGAATAAGGATGTTCGCGTCGGTATCCTTCAGCTTCTCTACCGTTTCCAAGAGTGACCGAATGACATCGCTCTCGCCAATTATTTCCGGGTAGGCACAATTGCTCTCCAGGGCGGCAACCTGTTGTCTGAGTTGCGTAACCTCGTGGCGGCTCTTTCGCAGCTCCACTGCCGAAGCCACCGTGGCCAGCAGTTTCTCCCGCTCCCACGGTTTCGGGATAAAGTCGGTCGCCCCCTCTTTTATTGCACGCACCGCCTTCTCCATGTCCGCATAAGCCGTGATAAAGATCACCACCATATCCGGATCAGCTTTCTTTATCTTCTTAAGCCAATTAAAGCCCTCCTGACCGCTGTCCGCATCCTTGTTGAAGTTCATATCAAGCAGGATTACGTCCGGCTCAAAACTCTGCATAAAATGCTCAATCCGCTCAGGCTTGGTCGTTACTTTGATTTTATCTACGTGCGGTTGCAACAGCAGATTCAGCGCGAAAAGAATATCTTCGTTGTCATCAACAATTAATATTTTGCCTTGCTTTTGCATTATTTTACTCAACTTTGAAATAACACGCCTCCAACTTTGAAAGATCCAGTTCTCAATTTTGAAATATCCTGTCCTTTTAAAGCATTCTCCAAAGATATGTAAAATAGCCATTGGATGTATGTGCGAATACGAACTTATTTTGTGCGAAAACGAACAGTGAAGCAATCGACGGCTTTTATATAACATCTAAATATCAGCATCTTACTTGTTTGGCATGTACTTTGTTTACATAAAATCGGGAATCTGTTAGTAATGAAACATACAATCGTACTTTTCTTTATTTCATTCTTTGTAGGGCAATCCATAGCGCAAGACACGCTTCGTCTGAGCCTGGACGAGGCGGTCGCGCTTGCCCGTGAACAATCACCACAGGCTGTAGCGGCACGTCACCAATACCGTGCATCTTATTGGAACTGGCGATCACACAAAGCCAACTATTTGCCCAGCCTCACCTTCAATAGCTACTCCACGCTAAACCGTTCCATCAGCTCCGTTACCCTGCCCGACGGAAGCGATAGCTTCGTTCATCGCAATCAGCTGCTCAATGACGGTGCACTGACCATCAATCAAAACATCCCGCTCCTGGGGGGTAGTATCTATATGAAAACAGGACTACAACGGCTCAATATATTTACAGACAACACCCTGTCATACAAATCGACTCCGGTGGTAATTGGTTATTCACAAAACCTATTGGGATATAATTCCCTTAAATGGAATAAAAAAATTGAACCGATTCGCTATTCACGGGCACAAAAAGCCTATGCCGAAACCCGGGAACTCGTGGCAGCCACGGCAGCCATGAAGTTTCATCAGCTAGCCCTGGCACAAAACAGCTGGCAATCGGCAGCCTATAACTATGCGGCGGCCGATACACTTTACCGCTATGCAAAAGGTCGTTACGAAATAGGGACCATCACGGAGAACGAGATGCTTCAACTGGAAATAAACTATCTCTCGGAACAATCCAAGATGATGAATGCACGCATCGAAATGGATGATTTGATTCTCGACCTGCGTAGCTTCCTGGGGATAACCGGGAATGTTGAGATCGTTGTGGAAGTAAGCGATCAAATTCCTAACTTCACGGTGTCAGTGGAAGATGCACTAATGTATGCCCATAAAAACAATCCCGATATGGAATATTATTCCCTGCGGGAAATGGAAAGCGAGAGTGCCGTGTCAAGAGCAAAAGCGTCACGCGGGTTAAAAGCTGATCTTTATGCTGAGTTTGGCCTTTCCCAGACCAACAATATGCTGACCGAATCATACCGAAACCCGCTCGATCAGCAGCTGGTGAGCCTGGGTATCCGCATTCCCATTCTCGACTGGGGTGTGGGAAAGGGGCAGGTTGAAGTGGCCAAAAGCAACCTGGAAAAGGTAAAGATTGATCTGGAACAGGCTCGAACCGATTTCGATGCGAACGTGATAAAGACAGTGAAACAATTTAATCTGCAGCGCGAGAAGGTTACGATCGCACAGAAAACTGCCGTCCGCACCATACGTAGAAACAACGTAGCCTATCGTTTATACCTGCTGGGCAAATCCAGCCTCCTCGACCTGAATGCGGCGATAGAAGAAAAGGATCGCTCACAGCAAGCATATATACGTGAGTTACAAAACTATTGGGGTCTCTATTACGGGATACGCAGTATGACAGGCTATGACTTCGAGACAAACAGTCTCATTATCCCGGAAGAAGATCAATTCAATTGGCATGAATGATAATCAACAAAAGAAGAGAGTAATCCTATTTGATACGTTACCCTGAAGATGGACAACAAAGAAAATAATCACTCATTTCACGAGTCGCGCGACTCCTCCATGGACAAGGCGCTTCCCCAAAGGAGCACCTGGCAGAAATACAGATATCATATTCTTGCCGTAGCAGCATTTGTTGGATTTCTTGTATATGTGCTGATTTCGGTTTCAGGAGGCCGCAAACTACGCGTAAATAGCGAAAGAATTCTCATAGCCGATGTGACAGAAGCTCCGTTTCTCGACTACGTTGATGCAGAAGGCATTGTTCAGCCCCTTCTAACCATCAAGCTGAATGCATTGGAATCAGGGACAGTGCTGCAAGTCGTTGCAGAAGAGGGTACCATGCTGAAGCAAGGTGACACCATCATCATCCTTCAAAACCATGAGTTGGCACGTGTCATTGATGAGCAACAGGCAGAATGGGAAACACAACGCATACTTTATCAGGAGAAAAGGCTGGAAATGGAGCAAAAATCCCTACTTTTGAAACAACAAACATTGCGGGCAGAGTATGAGCTGAGTAGATTAGAAAAAGACTATGCGCTGGGAGTGGAAGAATTTAACATGGGCGTGAAAAGCAAGGCACAGTTGGATGTGCAGCAAGAAGAATATACCTATAAAACCCAAAATACCGCCCTGCAGCTGGAAGGACTCCGGCACGATAGTGTGGCTACCCTGTTAAGGCGTGATCTAATGAACAACGATCTGGAAAGAGCCCGTAAAAACACCATGCTTACAAGTAAGCGGATGGATAATCTGGTTGTCAGGGCACCGATAAGTGGTCAGCTGAGTTTTTTGAATGTGACACTTGGACAACAGATCAGGCAATCCGAAAATATTGGAGAAATAAAGGTGATGGACAACTTTAAAATTAACACACAACTCAGTGAATACTATATCGACAGAGTGATGGTGGGACTCCCTGCATCCGTAACCTATCAGGGAAAAAAATATCCGCTCAAAGTATCCAAGGTAGTGCCGGAGGTGAGGGACCGCCAGTTTGGAGTCGATCTTGTATTTACCGATAAGAAACCCGATAACGTGAGAATCGGCAAGAGCTATCGTCTACAGGTGGAGCTCGACCAGCCCGACAGTGCCATTGTAATTCCGCGTGGCGACTTCTTCCAGGTTACCGGCGGACAGTGGATTTATAAAGTAAACAGTTCAGGCGACAAGGCTATCCGCACACCCATAACTGTTGGTAGACAAAATCCCGTGCAGTATGAAATTACGAACGGTCTCGAACCGGGCGAAAGGGTAATTACAACAGGTTATGCCAATTTTGGAGAAGCTGAAGAGCTAATTATTAAATAATTACACCTATGATTAAACACTATCTAAAAGTAATTTCCAGAGAAATCCATCAAAATTGGTTTCGCTTTCTGCTTAATACACTTGGTATCTCTGTTGGATTACTTATTTTCTCGTTTACCTATTTTCTTTTGCTCAAAGCACGTGGAAAAGATGTTACTTCTTTTAAGAATCATGATAGAATTGTGCAGATTACAAATAGTGATAGTAGCGGAGAAAAGACTTATCCGGTTACAAATGACGATATAAATCGGATAATGAGACTTTGCATTTCTGATTTTGAAACAGTAGCAACTATTTCGCCTGTCCCTTTTGATGGTTATGTGAATGTTGAAAGACCAACCGGCGACTTTTTACCACACTCTACCTCATGGATCAGGTCGGTAAATGATGAATTTTTTGATATATTCAATGCCGAATTCCTGCAAGGAAACAATTTGTATTGGGAGAATAAAACTGCGGTACTAAGTAAATCTTTTGCAGAAAAACTATTTGGCAATGAGAATCCAATTGATAAGAACATCGAGCTAACAGATAAGACACATCATATTTTTGAAGTATACCGCGTCGTAGGTGTAATAAAAGATATTTATGTGGATGCCATGGGTGCTGATATTTATATTTCAGACTCGGAGGTTACAACTTCACCACGTGTTTTTGCCTTGCTAAATAATAAATCAACAACTGAAATAGTAAATCAACAATTGAAAAATATTCCAAGAGTTAATGGTTCTGATAGTCAATTAATTCCAACTGCTAAACCAATATCTCAAAAGAAGAGTTTTTTAAATCAATATGATCCATTTGCAGTTGGTTTAGTTTTGCTGTCACTTTTGGTCTTACTTTCTGCAATAATTAACTTCTTCAATATATTAGTCAGTTCATACATTACCAGGAATCGCCAGTTAACCCTTAGAAAAATAGCTGGTGCATCCCAAAAGTACATTTTTCGGCAATTAATATGCGAAATAATCCCTGTATTGTTTATATCTTTATTAATGTCAATTTCTTTTACAGAAATATTATTATCACAGTTTACAAAATTACAAATACAAAACTTTCCAGGAATAAATCTATATCCTCAGCAAATTTATTATATCCAGCTTTGTACAACAGGTTTTATCCTAATTTTATCAATCGTTTTAATTGTTATCTTTCTCAATAAAACAAAAAAAATGCTTGCCGCTGAAGGGATGCGGGGTTTCATTACAGTAAAACCCAATAAAAAGATCCTGAGAAATATCTCATTAGGTGTTCAACTCTTTTTTGCGTTTTTCTTGTTAAGTAGTACTATTCTTCTATTCAATTATTATCAGAAAATAAACTCAGAAGAAAAGATTCCACTAACACGTTCTGATTTAAACAGAATATTTGCTGTACCATTATTGGATTTTACTCTTCCAGATCATCATCAGGAAATTATCAACAAAATTAAAACAATAAATGTAGTAGAAGAAGTATTGCAAATAGGCTCGTTTATGCCAATAGGCGAGTCTTTTGATAATGAGATGCAATCCTATTTTACTGTTCAAACATCTTATCTTTTACCAGACAGCATACAGTGTCCAATTACTATTATATGTGCTGAGGACAATTACTTTTCATTTTTCAATTTAAATATACAAGGGATTGATATTTCCACATTAGCACCTAATGACGCTATTGTAACTCAAAGTTTAATGGAAAACATTAAAAGTAATTCTGATACAGGATCTATTGATTTGGGATGCGGAATTTATCATATAGCGGGAGTAGTGGAAGAAATGCCATTTGTGAGGTCAGTAAAGGGCGGTGTATGGATAAAGCCCCCAATACCAGATATTACACCAGGTTTATACGTAAAAAGTTTTGATGGGAGTGAAAATTCAACCAGAAAAGAATTAATGTCGATCATTCGTGAATTTGTTCCGGAATCTATTCCCTACAAAATAGAAAATCTATATGAGAATCAAGAGCGAGTTAACGGTTATCCATTAGCTTTTTATTCCATAATAGGGATTATTTCTTTTTTCAGTTTGATTTTAGCTCTTTTCGGAATATATAGTGCTATTACTGTGGATACACGTAGAAAACAAAAAAGCGTTGCAATTAGAAAAATCAATGGAGCGGGACGAAAAGATATCTATTGGCTATTTGGAAAATTATATATAATCCTTTTAGGTGTCTCCTTTATAATTTCATCTGCAATAATTGTATTGGCCTGGAACAATTTATCTTTGGATATACCATTGAAATATAGGCCTAATATTTTATTCTCACTAATAGCTACTTTAATTATTGTAGCCCTTTTTACCACTATTGTCATGCTGAATAAACTCAATAGAATTTCAAAAACAAACCCAATAGACGTGGTTAAATATGAATAACATTTTAAACAAAAAATAAGACATAAAAATTATAACTATGATCAAAACATCCAACTTACAGAAAATCTTTCGCACAGAGGAGGTAGAAACATGGGCCTTGACTGAGGTCAATATTGAAATTAAAGAAGGTGAATTTGTTGCCGTAATGGGTCCTTCAGGGTGTGGTAAATCTACTCTGCTGAATATCCTGGGACTGTTGGATAACCCTACCTCGGGTGAATATTATTTGAATGGAAAAGAGGTCTCAAGGTTTAAAGAGAATCAGCGAACAAACCTCCGGAAAGGAGTAATAGGATTCGTATTTCAGAGTTTTAACCTGATAGAGGAACTCAACGTCTATGAAAACATCGAGCTGCCCCTACTCTACATGAAAATGGCGGCATCAGAACGTATGAAACGTGTAAAAGAGGCGATGGACAGAATGGCCATATCACATCGTGAAAAGCACTTTCCTCAGCAGTTATCCGGTGGACAGCAACAACGCGTAGCCATTGCCCGTGCCGTAGTAGCCAATCCCGATCTAATTCTTGCCGATGAGCCCACCGGTAATCTGGATAGTAAAAATGGCGCGGAGGTGATGAATCTGCTCACAGACCTAAATCGTGAAGGAACTACAATCGTGATGGTAACACACAGCATGCACGATGCCGGTTATGCCGGAAGGATAATCAATTTATTCGACGGAAGAGTTGTGCCGGAAGTAGTCCTCTAATCGATCGTCCTTTATATAACACATTCATGCTCATACACTATCTCAAAATAGCCTGGAGGAACCTCCTGAAATACA
>DGZP01000022.1:52776-72409 GCA_002398565.1 Proteiniphilum sp. UBA4977 | reverse complement strand
AACCCAAAGCATCATTAGTGTTTTGGGGCTGGCCATTGGATTCACTGCGTTTGCCTTTACGATGTCGTGGATTCGTTTTGAGCGAGGGTATGACAAACAGATTAGGGATGCCGACAGAATTTATAAAGTATTTAAGTTAAACGAGAGAAACGAAGATGGTGTACAGCATATGCTCCCTACTCCACTAAAAAGTTTACTTGAAGGGTTTCCTGAGGTTGATGCTGTCACAGCAATAAATCAAACAAAAAGAGACATTTTCAAAGGTGAAGAATTATTGATCAGTAATGCAGATGTAATATTGGCTGACACTTCATTCTTTAAGGTCTTTTATCCCGATATAAAAATTAATTTTACCAGTGATATATCAGACAGACCGATAATTCTGTCGGATAGAGCTGCACAGATTGTGGGTAGTGATTATATAACTACTGAAGGTATAAAATTAATCGATATCGTATCGGGGTTGCCCTCCGTACAGACGAATGTTCCTTTTGATTTAATGACAATTGCTCCTTTATTTGAAGATTCTGAATGCCCTTGGTGTTACTTTTCAAATACAATGTATGTTCGTTTACACGACAATGTTGATGTTAAGTCACTTCAATCTAAGCTTGAATCAATTGAAATTGAAAGCTCTATGCAAGGTGTAATGACTTTTATACTTGTGCCTTTACGAGAAACTCACTACACATACCCAACAGATAAAGCAAAAATCAGATACGCGCATCTGCAGATCTTTATCATTGTTTCTATCCTGGTAATTCTTTGTGCCCTATTCAACTACCTGATGCTTTTTGTGAATAACCTTACGGTAAGAGGTCGCGAGCTAAAACTAAGGAAAGTAAACGGAGCATCCGGCGTTTCACTTTTGGTACAATTTATTACGGAAATAAATATACTATTATTGTTCTCTCTTTTTGTAAGTACAATCTTAATCGAACTCCTTTTTTCACCATTCACAATCTTATCTGAAATAGATGCACCTAAATCATTCTTTATACATGAAATGATTTTATATGGGATCTTCATTCTGCTTTTCACAACTCTTATATTGCTAATTGCCATCTATTTATTGAATAAAAGTATATCGAAGAATGTGAACCATAGCTTCACTAAGATTAGTCTGTTCTTGCAACTTTCGGTCGGCATACTTTTATGCTTTTGCACCTCAATATTCTTATATCAATATAAAATGCTTAACAGTAGCGATTTAGGATTCAACAGGTATAATATAAACACTTTTATGAGTGATGTATGGCTCTCCAAGGAAGAAGTGAAAAAGATACCGGGAGTTGAAGATGTGATATTCTTCCAGGGTCAGTTTTTACCTCGTACAGTAAGTTCATCTGCACAATATAATACACAATCGAATGAGAAAGTAACAGCCGAGTTTATTCAATTTCATGAGCCCGAGTTTGTCGATTTCTTTGAATTTGAAATTACTGCCGGAAGAAATTTACATTACGGTGAAAAGAATGGATGCCTCATAAATGAGACTGCAGTAAAAAAGTTTGAATTAGAAAAGCCATTGGGAGAAGTAGTTTTGAATTACACTGTTGTAGGCATAATTCGCGACGTACATATCGATCCTCCCTCCTTACCGGTACTTCCAACAATTTATATATTAAGAGATAATATGCAGACGCGAGCGTTTGAGAAGAATCCTTTAACCGGTGAGAATGATTTAACAACTAGCAATGTACCTTCATCGAAAGAGGAAAGCAACTCCATAAGTTCCAATTATTTTGCATATAAGTATATTGATGGCTTCAAAGAATCAACTGAACATGAATTAAAAAAGCATATTACCGATCAAGGTGACAGTGAATTATATATCAGAAATATGGAAGAGCTTTATGCCGAATACACTCGTTCTGAACGATATCTACTTATTCTATTATCTATAATGACCTCTGTAGCCATTCTTATTGCTGTATTTGGCATCTATTCGATGGTCACACTCGCATGCAACCGTCGCCGCAAAGAGATCGCCATATGCAAGGTAAATGGGGCTACCGTTAAAGAGATCTTTATGCTCTTCTTTAAACAATATCTCTGGATTACCATTGCTGCATCGGCAGTGGCATTCCCTGTTGGTGTGTATGTTATGCAGCGATGGCTCGAGCAGTATACCCGACGAGTATCCCTGGAATGGTGGCTCTTTATAGGGGTGTTTGCACTTGTATTGCTTATCGTGATTACAAGTATGATTTTTAGAGTTGTAAAAGCTGCTAAGGAGAATCCGGCAGTGGTGGTTAAATCGGAATAAAACTTTAAATGAATGTTCAAGCACTATCTCAAAATAGCCTGGAGGAACCTCCTGAAATACAGAATACAAAGTATTATTAGTGTTTTGGGGTTAACTATAGGAATCGTTTTCTTTACTTATGGGTTTCATTGGTATAAATATGAAACTACTTATGATCGCTTTTATCCCGATTCGGATAGAATATATCATTTATACGGTACGCTGAAAAGCACAGGAAAGCAAATCGAACGTGGACACTTACCCTACATAGCGGCTGAGAAACTGTCTCAAACATTTCCTGAAATAGAGTCTGTTGCAGTATTATATCCTAACTATGGATCTGCTTTTAAACATGGTGAGCGTGATTTAGGATATCCTTTATTAGAATTTGTAGATGAACGATTCTTACAAATGTTTCCTCCCAAAGTAGTAACCGGTCTGGTAAACGAAAACTCTCTATTCAATAAAAATGAAATAATTGTCACAGAATCTTTTGCACGAGAATACTTGGGAACACCTGAGGATGCAATAGGAGAAACTTTGATTTCCGGGTACAATGATTCGTATGTTGTACAAGCTGTGATTGCCGATCCACCAGCTAATTCTTTTTTTCAGAAAAGAGGTTACGTTCCGGATACCCATGCCAGATCATTTTTAGCCAATGCTGATGAAGAAACTCAATGGAGAGATTTTCACGATACTCGTATTTATATAAAGTTAGAAAAAAATGTTGATTTGGGTGATTTTCGAGACAAACTCTACACGTTTGCCATGGATAACGAGTATAATGAAGATCTGTTTTTAGATTTAAAACCGCTTTCACTAGTACGGTTCTCCATACAGGATTTGCCAGGAAATAAAATACACTATGATCTGAAATATATTAAAATGTTTATTTTCGTAGGGGTGTTGTTGTTATTTGTTGCATTATTCAACTTTCTGAATACATTTCACAGCAATACGGTAGCCCGGTTCAAAGAAATCAACTTAAGGAGAGTGACTGGAGCGACAATCGGTAATATTTACCGACAACTATTTATAGAAATATCTCTTATTATTGTTATAGTGGGAATGTTATCTTTCTGCAGTATTGAGATTACATCGGGACTTTTTTCACGTATATTCGGAACGATTGTATCTTCATGCTCAATTAATAAAGTTTTGGCTATCACCATCTTGTTTACTGCTATATTCTTGTTTTTCATGACCTTTATTATTCTTTTCAGATCTATAAAAAGATCATCTTTTAAGAATAACCACACGGAAAAGAACAGTATTACAACAGGTAAAACTACATTGTTATTACAACTTCTAATCAGCTTGTTTGCCATAATGAGTGCTTTTGTTACATGGAAACAGGTAGATTTTATGAATAATATGGATTGGGGATTTGATACCAAAAATCTGCTACAGGTTAAAATGAAAGTAAGAGATAGAGGTCCACTTATGGAGGAAATCAAGAAACTTCCGATGGTAGATGATATAATAAGCTCAAACTTCTTTACAGTATATGAAAACACAGATCAGTTAGGACCAACTAGTGTATCAGGTGTTGAATGGGAAAATAAACCGATGGATCTTAATCCGCTTTTCCAGACGGTTGAGGTGGGAGAGAATTTTTTTGATAAAATGAAGTTGAAAATAATTATTGGAAGAGGTTTTATAAATGAAGATTTCACGCGTGGCTATCAAGCTGACAAGGTCGTGATTAATAAGAGCGCTCAGAAGGTAATGGAAATGGATGATCCTATAGGCCAAACTATTACTGTTCCTGCCAACTGGTTTACTTCTGAGGGTAGAGGAAAAGAGAGTTTCGAAATTGTGGGAGTGGTTGATGAATTTCATACAGTAGGTTTGCAAAGTGAAATACCTCCTCTAATTATCAAAGGAGCTAGATATGATATCGGCTATTTAAATTATGTTCGTGTATTACCGGGGATGGAAGAAGAAGCCATTAAAGCAATAAATAATCTTATTCCGAATTTCCACCCTGATGATATAAACGAAAATTTAGTATCGTCTATGAATCAGATATTAAGCGAATTAAGTAGTACCGAAAAGAATCAATTGAAATTGTTTACCACGTTGGCTATCCTATGCATCTTAATTACCGTTTTCGGTATCTATTCGGTGTCGCAGCGCGAGACCCGAAGAAGGCGTAAAGAGATTGCCATCCGTAAAACAGCAGGTGCCGAATCGAAAGAAATAATGAGTATGTTTCTTCGTGATTACCTTACTCTAACTCTTGTCTCCGCTTTAATTGCACTTCCCTTGTCATGGCTATTTATGGAGCAATGGTTGCGGAACTTTGCCTATAGGATCGGCATCTCCTGGTGGATGTTTGCAGTGGTGTTTCTGGTTGTAGCAGCAATCGTTATTCTCACTATAATAACACAGGTAATTCGGGCAGCCAATCAAAACCCGGCAGAAGTGGTGAAATCTGAATAAACTATATTTTTAAGTTTGTGAATCTTCATTTAAAAAGAATAAGATGAAATCAATTGATTGTTTACTATGTATTTTGCTGACATCTCTTTCATTTAATGCTTACAGTCAGTCAAACAATACCTTTAAAATTACAGGCAACATTGCCGGAGTACCGGATGGGGGAATTATTCTACTCAATAAGGTAGAAGGATCGGTTGGAATCACTTTTATGCGAGATACCATCTATAACGGGACATTTTTGTTGGAGGGTGTAGTCGATTCATTGGAAGAAGTCAGTTTAATCGCGTTTGGTGAAAAATATCCCATGAAATCTATTAAGATATGGATTGCACCGGGTTCACAAACTAAAATATCGGGTAAAGGGCATTATCTTAGTACGTGGGATGTAGATGGTAATTTAAAAGAACAACAGGAGGAAGAGTTGTATCGGAATGTTTTAAAGGAATCGGGAGCAGAGTCTGATTCTCTTTTTGTACTTTATTATTACAATATAAGTAAGGGTAGAAGTACTGTCGATGAAAGTGAAAAACAAGCATTCAGATCCGAAGGACAAAGACTCAATAAAGAATTTCAAAGTTTATCTTTTATAGAACATCGTAAAATCTTTGAAATCATGTTATCTCAGCCAATTACGGAAAGTTGGATAAGTCGTCTGGCTGTTTATGCCCAATCAGCATCCACATCCTCAATAATTTCCAATTACCCGGAAGAAAATTGGAGCCAGCTACAAAACCTATATAATAAAATGAGTGATAAACAAAAACAAAGCAGAAAGGGTAAACTAATTTATCGCTATATTTTTCCATTTGAAGTAATAAAACCGGGTGATAAAATGGCATCTGCAGAACTGTTCGATCCGGAAGGCATTCCTCACAAAATCGCAGAGGAGTATAAAGGAAAGTACATTCTGATCGATTTCTGGAGTATCGGCTGCAGGCCCTGTATTGAGGCTTTTCCTGAAATGAAGGAGTTGTATAAGGAGAAAGAAGAACGGCTCACCATTGTCAGCATAACTGTTGATACATATGAAATTTGGGAAGAGGGATTGAAAAAGCACCAACTGCCTTGGGTAAACCTGACAGATCATTTAGGTATGGAGGGTTATCCAAGTTTTTACGGTGTTTATGGGATTCCTTTTTATGTACTTATTTCTCCCGATGGCATCGTGCAAGAGATGTGGTCTGGTTATGGTAAAGGTTCTTTAAAAGAGAAATTGAAAGATATTTAGTGAAAAATTACATCTCATGCAAAAAGTATCTGCTTTGTACAAATCGAATAATTATGAAAGCAAAAACATTTTTACTCCTATTCGTTCTTGCGAACGCGTTTATTTTCTGTTCACAAACTAACAAAGATAATTATCTTGAAACGGTATTGAATAATCTTGAGAAAATTGAATCAGCTACTTATCAAATAGAACAATTAGCATGGAATCCTTATGATGATGATCCGGTATATGATTTTTGTTACTATGTATATGAATACCATAATCCTGTTGATACAACCATAGGTGCCAGTTTTGTTAGTTTGAAAGCGGACGACACAACTCTTTTTAGTGCTTACGATGGAAATGTCAGAATAGTAGTTTGGGATGAATCAAAAACTTTAGGAATTGATAATTTTAGTGTCAATAGATTTAATTTGCCATTCCGCCTTGTTTCTCCTCCATTTTACAATTATACCAAGAATATTATTAAATATATTTTGACTACTTCGGACAGCATAACAGTCGATAAACTGGAAAATGACAACTACTGGCATGTAAAACTAACCATTCATGAAGATCGACAAGTTGAATTTTTCGGTAAAGCATATAAAATTCCAGATGCACCAATGTTTGGTGAGGATCCTACATCCATTTACGAAATCTGGATTGATAAAAAAACAAATCTCCCGTATAAATTTCGTCGAGAAATGTCACATAACATAACCGAAAGCATTGTATCCAATCCAGAATTTAACAAAATGAAAATCGAAGATTTTCACGTTTCCGACTATTTCCCTTCTGATTATAAAATTTTATCCTATAATGATGCATTGGAAAATAGAAATAATCGAAAGAGTAACGAACTGGAGGGTAGAATTGCACCTGATTTTGAACTCATTGATACCCAAGATGATAAGGTTTCTTTACAAGATATGAAAAGCAAAGCAATACTTCTGCAGTTTACAGGAATCGGGTGTGGTCCTTGTTATGCGTCTATACCGTTCATGGAAAAAATATCAAAAGAATATCCGGAAGATCTACTAACTGTAGCAAGCATTGAAACATGGAGTGGAAAAATTCAAACATTACAGAACTATAAGAAAAAAAATCAATTTACATATCTATTTTTAAAATCAGAGGATAGTATTACTCAGGCATATAATGCCATGGGGGTACCCCAATTTTTTATCTTAAATGAAAAACGTGTAATCACGAAAGTTTTTGAAGGTTATGCAGAAAACACAACAGATAACGAAATAAGAAAAGAGATTGATGGACTTCTTAATAAATAATTAAAATCAGACCAAAATGAAAACCAGACATTTATTGTTGATCACGCTACTTATACTGGCAGCAACAAGTATAAAGGCACAAACAAAAACTGTGGAATTACCCGGGGCCTCGTTTTCCAATACCCGAATCGTTGAAATCGGAAAGGTGGTGCTGACCGACACGGCTACGGTGCTCAATGTGGAGGCATTCTTCAGACCCGGCTACTGGATTAAAATTGTATCGGACAGCTATCTGCAGGCCGATGGAAAGAAATACATGATCCGGAATGGAGAAGGAATTGAGCTGGACTCCCTGTTTTGGATGCCTAAATCGGGGAAGGCGTCGTTCACACTCACATTCGACCCACTACCAATGGATACGGAATCGTTCGATTTTATTGAAAGCGACTGCAAAGATTGTTTCAAGATATGGGGTATTAACCTGAGCAACCAATATTCAGTTTTAACAGAGATTCCGGAAGAGTATTTGCAAGCACATCAGTCGGAAGAGGATTTTGAGATAAAATGGAGCAAGGGTGATGCAACAGTAAGTGGCACAATCGCGGAGTACTTGCCGGGAACGCTGCATTGGGAGTTGACTTATACCAATCCCATCACCGGGAGAGAGAACAAAGTTCCGGTAGAGGTCGATGACAATGGCGCATTCAGTACCCTGATCACCGTATATAGTCCGACAAACCTGTTTCTTTCTTCCCAGGCTGCATACATTCCCATAAAAGTAGCACCGGGGAAAGAATCCAAAATATTTGTCAATCTGCCTGAAATATATCGTGAAAGCAGTAGATTACTTCAGGATAAACGTTCTTCCGGAGAAAAGTATTACTATGCCGGTTATCTTGCAAAACTGAACAAAGACTTGGCAAATAAAGAGATCTCGTTCACAAAGCTTCAGCAAGATTATATTGACACGACCCTACAAATGAGCGTGAACGAATACAAAGATTTTATGATGGGGAAATACCGTGAAAGTATTTCACACAACAATACGCTCGATATCTGCCCCCTTGCAAGGAATATAGCAAATGCCACGGAAACATTCCTGTTGACCAACAAGCTTACTTATGCTGAGAGTGAATGGTTGCAGGCATACGCAATTAAAAATAAAACCAGTTGGGAAGAAGCGCAAAAAGCATATGTCGCAGAAAAAAGAGAAAATGATTACAACGATTATTACCGCCTTTTACCTTACGATGAAATGTATCTGCTGCTGCTCCCAAACATCTCCCAGTATGTACGCAGTATAAGTTACGCACGGGAAGATGTCGGCGATCCATATATTGTTATTCGTATGTTGATTCAGCATAAAGACGTGGAGGAGGCCGACAGAGAGGTTTTCAGCAGATATCTTTCACAACTGGAAAAGGGTGAAAAAATGGAAAATAGCAACGCCACCGGATTGTTGTCGGGAAAATATAAATCATTATCGGATGAGATTGCACAATCTCAATTTGGAGAAGGGTATTTATCTCGGATGTGGAGAACCGATACGGCATTATTACTCGATTTGATAAAAGCGCAAAAGTTAGGCACCTCCATACAGGATTTTAATCCTTTAACCGACGAGCAGAAAGGCAAACTTTCCACATATCCGAAGATCGTGAAACAGATAATCCTGGAAGAGAACGAGATGCTCCTTGCTAAAATAGAGGAGAATAAAAAGAAAACCGGCTTCACGGTACTGAATACGCCCACAAACGCAGATGAGGAACTCTTTGTGGAGATGCTGAAGCCTTTTAAAGGCAAAGTTATCCTGGTGGATGTATGGGCTACTTGGTGCGGACCCTGTCGCTCTGCCAACATTTCCATGGAGCCGCTAAAGGTGCAGTTGGCAGATGAAGAGGATTTGGTTTACTTGTATCTGGCAGGTGAAAACTCTCCTGAAAACACCTGGAAGAATATGATTGTTGATTTAAAAGGAGTACACTACAGGGTGAACCAGGCTCAATGGGATTACCTGAGTGAAAGCCTCAACGCAAGAGGAGTGCCCACTTATATTATCATCGACAGGGAAGGAAATCACTCATTCCATTCTGTAGGATTTCCGGGGCCGGATACCATGAAAAGGGAATTGATGAAGGCTCTTGAAAAAGAAATCTGAATATCACCTCATAAGTCAGTTTAAACTATTCAGGGAGAAAGGTCCTGTCCAAAATCATTTCGTAAAATTCAGCAGGATGAAACTACTTAAAACATCACTCCGTGCACTAAATAAGTTTCGGATATACACGTTGGTCAATATACTGGGATTGGCAATCAGTCTGGCATGTGTCATCATCGTTGCCCGGTACGTGCATCAGGAGACAACGGTGAATCATTTTGCGAAAGATATCGACAGGACCTTTATCTCCTCCATAGAATTTCAGAACGGACAACCTTTATTTGCCGCCATAGAGCATGTTGAAAATACATTCAATGAGAATAAGATTATGGAAGACCCTGCCATTGAAATGGCTTCCTATTTTATGGACCTGGAAGATGACAGAATTTCATTTGATGAAAACAGATACATCGTTAATTCAATCGTTGCAGACAGCAATTTCATAAAAATCTTGCCCTACCCTATCCTTTTGGGAACAGCTGAATTCAAGCAACCCAATGATGTGGTCCTTAAAAAGGAGCTTGCAAAAAAAATGTTCGGTCATGAAAATCCGATAGGAAAAGTGATCACATACACGCAGGGAGAACCTCTGCAAATTATTGGAGTGATGGGTGAACCATCAACCAAAACATCGTTTAATTTCGATTTACTACTCAACATCGACCTCAAGGAAAACTGGTATAGGTCAGGACAAGAACTTGTTATGCTGTACGATAGATCTGACGCAAAAAAGATAAATCAAAAACAGAGTGAGTTTATTCATATTCGGGCATATAATGAACAGGGCAGATTTCAACTCTATCCTTTCGATGATTTTTATTCTAATCAAACCCATACCCTGTATAAATATGAAAATCCGGTGTTTCTACGAAGTGGTTCGGGAGGCCTGAAAGTGTTGTCTTTGGTAGCAATATTTATCTTGCTGGTCGGAGTCTTCAACTTCATCAATATCTATCAGGTAGTATCCATGCGACGTGGTCGCGAATTTGGGGTTCATAAAATACATGGTGCCAGCCCACTCCATATCTTTGGCCATATCTACATTGAGAATCTGATCATGACAGTCGTAGCCCTGTTTTTCAGCTGGTGGTTCATAGAAATTTTTGAGACATTGCTTGACAATAAGCTGGTATTCAAAGTAATACAAAATATTCAGTATAATATTTTCCTTTCAGTTGCCATTCTATTGCTATTACCTTTCATCACATCAATTTACCCATTTTTACGATACTCCTTCACGCCATCCATCACTTCCTTACAATCTGTTCATATGGGAAGAGGCTCAATGGTATCGCGCAAAATATTTCTATTCCTTCAGTACATGATCACTTTTGGGCTGTTGGTGATATCCCTATTTTTTGTAAAACAATTGCGTTTTATGTTGGGTGCCGATTTGGGATATAATACCGAAAACGTAATGATGTGTACCCTGATGAGCATGCCTCTGCTGGACCTGTCGTCTCCGGAGTCCCTGAGCAGACATGCGCAAACGGTAAGAAACAACGAACAGCTTATCAATCAGAAAATGAACGGGTCTCCCCTGTTTACTGAATGGGCGAAAGGAAAACCACCTTATAGGTCAGAAGCGATTTACCCGGTTAGTCTTGCCGGTAAGGAGGATTACAAACAGGTGTGCGTAGAGTTTACTGATCTCCCCTACATGAATTTCTTCGACTTTCAACTTGTAGAAGGTCGCCTCTGGGACTCCACCGATGTTTTTGAACAGTACAAATGCATTATCAACGAAGCTGCCATGAGGATGTTTCACATAGAAGACATTCATGCAGAACGCCTGCAGTTTCAAAGAAGAATGTGGACAACTTCTAAAACTGAACTTGACATGAGTCTTAATCCCCCCTATGAAATCGTGGGCATAATAAAAGACTTCAATACAGGGCATCTTTCAAAATCCACGTTACCAATGGTTTTTATCTATTATGAGCGGGCAAATCCATTCAGCTTTTTGATGGGACGATACATACCCGGAAAAGAGAAGGAGGCTGCGGCTTATTTAGAAGAGTTGCACAGCGAAATAAATGGCAATGCCGACTTCAAATACAGTTTACTCGAAGAAAATATTGCCAGACTCTACGAAAAGGACAAACGGGTGAGCAATGCATATACCCTATTTACCATGTTGGCAATATTTATCTCCTGTCTGGGCCTGCTTGCCCTTTCCCTGTTCGATATCCAGCAAAGATATCGTGAAATAGCTTTGCGGAAAATAAATGGAGCCACAAGAAAAGATATTATGATCATGTTGTTAAAAAAATATCTACTTCTTCTTTTGGGTTCGTTTTTAATATCTGTTCCCCTATCCTGCCTTGCCATCCATAAATATCTGGAAACTGTTGCCTATAAAGCAACGATCTCATGGTGGCTGTTTGCGTTATCCGGGATTGCTGTGACAGGGATTTCGCTGCTGACTCTCACATTGCAGGTGAGAAAGGCAACAAGGATTAATCCTGCGAAAGTGTTCAAGTCGGAAGTGTAAAATTCGTAGTCGATAGAACAAATTCCATTCACCATACTGAAAAATAAAAAAATCGTATGAAGAGCAGACATTTTCTTATTTCCTTCATGCTTGTTGTAGGAATAGCCTGTAATCAGGAAAAAGCAACGAAATATCCTCCCTTTTCCGCTCAGCAGGAAACGGACAGGGGTGAAGCAGCCATTGTTGAGGGTAAAATCCTGAACCTGCAGGTCTATCCGCATATAAAGGAGGTAACGCTTACCTTGCCCGACTTTTCTGTTACCGGGGAAGTGCACGTGTCGCCCATAGACTCTTCCGGTGAGTTTCGTTTTACAATTTATCCCATAGTACCGCGCGAGCTTTTTCTCACTCCCATAGAAGATCAACTGATGATTGCACCGGGTGATACGCTCTACATTGAACATGATTTTTCCGATATTACCAATTCTCGGTTTTCGGGCTCGGCAGCCGAGGTAAACCGACAAATCGCACAATTCAGAAACAGATACCTCGGACGTTTTAATTTTTCGTATGATCTCCCCTATTTGGAGTACAAAGAGGCGTGCGATAAACAGTTGGAAGAGACCGTTGAAAAACTGAGCCTCTTCCAGAAAGAATTCAACACGTCGGAATTGTTTAATCGTTGGGCTGAGAAACAAATCAGACTCGATTATTATCATGCATTACTTTTCTTCCCTTTTCAGCATTTCTTGCGAACGAAAGAGGAGTTTACAGAAAGGGAGACCTATTATGCGTTCCTTCCGGAAGTTGAAAAGACAATCGATGAAACGATGATTTTGAGCAGTTATTTTGATGTCATGGCACGATACATCCTAAGGAAGAGAATGGGTTCCGATCCCGTACCCAAAGAGAGCAAGGTAGCCCTCTCAATAACGGAGACATTGAAGCTATTTCAAGAGGTTCCCGATAATCCTTTCTTCTCCCAATTTGCAATTGCTACGCATCTTGGGTTCAGTACCAAGGCAAACAATACGCAGGAAATAGAAGAGAACGAAGCGCAATTGAACCGACTGATCACGCATCCTTTCCTGCGTGCTGCATTGCAAAAGGAATACAACCGAATTAAAGCGTACAAAGCAAATCCAACAATCTATTCCAATACAGTAATGGGGAGAGATCTACTGGAGAGATCCGGTGCTGGAGTACATCCGCAAGATTCATTCAACATTGTCAAACAAATTATTGATGAAAATCCGGGGCAAGTGCTCTATATCGACATCTGGGCTCCATGGTGCGGACCTTGCATCAGACAGATGCCCGACAGCAAAAAACTTTCCGATTATTTTTCCGATCAACCGGTTACTTTTGTCTATTTGAATATCGGCGGCACGGATCTGCAGTGGAAAGAGACCATCAACAAGTATGAACTATCGGGCATCCATCTCTATTTAACAGATAAAGAATGGCAAGATGTAATGAAACGATTCAATGCAAGGGGTATTCCCTATTATCTCCTGTTCAACAAAGAGGGCGTAATGGTAGATTTTGGTCACCACCTGCTTCCTTCCTTACCGGAGACCAGGACTGCTATAGAGAAATTGGTTAAATAATGAAATACCTTCAAAAGCTGCGTCTTATATTCACTTATTACCGGAACTTGATTTGGGTTTCTATTTTTATAGATCTTGCATGCATTTTCATTTTATGGAAGAATGGTATTGACACATATTCAGCCTTATTCTGGTTTAAATTATTCACGTTGGGAGTCTCAGTATATTTTACCAACGAGTACAGGAAAGATGAGTATTTCTACTTTTACAATTTTGGTCTGTCTAAAAAAAGCTCTTTGGATCTCAACTATTATTCTCGATATACTGATATTTTTCGGATTAATGATGTTATCCTACAATCTTAGGGTGATATTCACTATTTACTAATTGCGATAAATAAATCATGAGTCACAAATTAGAGATTAGCAGTATTCTTAAACCTCATATCTTCCAAATAAATGAAAGATGAAAGTGCAGAACATCATGAAATTTACTGCAATGATGGATATAATAAGAAAGAGTGGTGATGAAATTAAAACAGGAGGTGGCGAGAGATCTTGATCAAAAAACTGAAAGGAAATATCAAAGAAAAAATTGAACAACTACTTGATTACTTGAATTTATTTCCTATTTTTACACGGTAAACATTAAAAGAAGAACAACAGATGAAGAAATTATCGCGGCGCGACTTTCTCCGTACGGGTTTTGCGGGATTTGCCGGATTGACTATGGTACGGCCGGGGTCGTTTGAATTGACCCTGGCATCTGAAATCAGGGTTGACAAGGTGAAATTGGGGAACAGCGGGCTGGATGTTTCCCGGATTGCACTGGGTACAGGTTCAAAGGGGGGGGCGAAGGCATCAAATCAGACCCGCCTCGGGATGGAGAGTTTCACAAAGATGGCCCACCATGCCTACGAAAAAGGGATCTCTTTCTTCGATATGGCAGACTCCTACGGATCACATCAATATGTGGGAAATGCAATTAAATCCCTTCCCCGCGAAAAGCTTACCCTGCTTACAAAAATATGGACCCATGAAGACGGATCAGATAAAATTGTCCCTGTACGTGAATCTCTTGATCGTTACAGGCAGGAGATGAACACCGATTATATTGACATAGTACTTATGCATTGTCTGATGAAGGGAGGCTGGAGTAACAACCGCAAGCATTATATGGAGGGTTTGTCAAAGGCCAAACAAGATGGAATCATCAAAGCTGTAGGTGTCTCCTGTCATAATTGGGATGCCATGGTGGAGGCTGTGGATAATCCATGGGTAGATGTGATCATGGCGCGCATCAATCCTTTCCAGAGTCATATGGACGGGACTCCCGACGTGGTGAAAGAACTGCTGGGAAAAGCCAAAAAGAACGGTATCGGGGTGATCGGCATGAAGATATTTGGAGAAGGACGCCACGTGAGTGACGATGAACGGGAACAATCGCTCAGATTTGCACTGACCGATGCAAATATCCACTGTATGACTCTGGGAATGGAGTCGACCGCCCATGTGGACGATGCGGCAAAAAGAGTCATGCGACTCGCAAAGGAGAATAAGATTCACTGATGAAGACATCTTCCTCCAACACCAGGCTAGACTACTCCCATGATCGCAATGCCGGGGCGGGCATATTTTAATAAATCACTGTCTACGTTAAAAAGTTCGTTTGACCGGAAAACTCTCTTTTTGAATCCGTTTACCTGCTTGTATATTTCTCATTAACTCGTAACCCCACAAGCCCAGAGCGGTGAGTTCGATAAAGCCGGAGAAGCCGATAAACCGAAATGCTTCGGGATAGAAATCGGTCAGGATCTGAGAGGTGATGCGCCAAGTGTTGCCCAGATTGAGCAAAACGAAAACAGCCCATAGGGCGTTGGCCTTCCGGACATCGATACCTGCAAAACCGGACACCACCTTGCTGGAAATGGCTACAATCATCATCATGATGAAGCCGACTGTCAATGCATGACGATAGGCTCCGAAGTAAGCATGCGAGAAGGGGTTCTCCCCACCCGTCATGGGTAGATAGATGCCGAACATGTAGTAGGGACCAAACGCCAGGAGCAGCGCGGCGACAATAAACCAGAAGTAGGCTGCCCTGATGAACTTCAGGCTGCGGTCGTTGTAGCCGGCAGGCACCCGATGGAACAGTCGGAACTGGATGGGTGTGCCAATGGCTACTACCAGGATAATGATGTAGGAGATGCCGTTCGCGGCATGCCACCAGTGTACCCCGGTAGTCATCCCGGCAGTAAAAGAAATCACACCGAAAAGAACGGCTCCGTTCATACCCCACAACAGGAATCTTCTCCAGACATTCGAAGGTTTTCGAAGGCCATATGCACGGGGCAGAATGTGCAGGGATACACCCAATATCATCACCACGGCAATGCCGAGTGTCTGGATGTCGCGATATGGAATATTGAATGAAGAGACATTGAAGAGAAACTCCTCTTGCGTCGCCGCCGACTCAAACAGCCAAAAAATAACCGGATTCAATATTGCCGCAATAAGAAACCAGCCAAGGGCTGAATAGGCGAACCCATCGTTTTTTCGCCCTGCGGGAGCACCTTGTAAGGTACGCACGATCACCAGTACGAAGATGGCGACAGCGATAATCTGCACGATGCCTGCGGAAATCCCCAGCGTAAGGTAAGGCTGTCGCGGAACAATCACATGCGCATAAGCCTGCAGTAGAATGCCCACAATCATCAAAGGAAGCGTGAACAAAGCCAGCCGGGGGCTCCATAGGGTTGTTCCCTTAAAGTGTGGCAATGCCCGATAGGAAAAACCCATGATGAAGAGCCCGACAAAACCGAATACCATGGCATGTCCGTGTGCCAGCACCCAGGAGTAGTCTATTCCGTGAAAACTTTCCTCCAGTCCGATCAGGAGCAGGTTGATGGCTCCCCACATACATCCAAGTGTAAATATGGTAACCAGCGCAGTGATGAAAAAATATTGATGGATTTTCTCGCCCAACAACGATTGTCGGTCGTTGGATAATAGTTTGTTGTTCATTGAAATATATTTGTCTTTGGTCTGAAACGTAACGGGATTTCCAGTTAAGATAAACCAGAAACTCGAAGAATCAGATAGCTGTGATTATGAAATGACAAATATATACAATTCCTACGGAAGAAACAGCTACTTCAATAAAAATTCACCGGAAGTCACTTTTGATTGATCCATTGAATGGTTTTTCTGATTCCCTCTTCATAATCGACAGGTACATAGTCGAAATGCCGGTTAAACTTTGAGGAATCAAAGTGGTAAGGATATTCATTCTGGTACAGCATTTCATATGCTTCTCCGGCAATCTTGCTGAATAATTTTCCAAATCGCATCAACGATTTGGACAGAATCATATATTTCGGTTTAACGCCAATCTCCCGGGAAGCCAGCTCAATAAAAGTTCTGCCGTCTATGGCCGGACTATGGGTCGGCAAATGCCATATCTGATTCCAGGCAATATTTTCTTTGGCAAGCAAATAAAGTCCTTCGGCACAATCGGGTATATAGGTATAGGAATGAGGCTGATTCACATCTGCCATCCATTGGGCAGTTTTCCCGTGCATCAGTCTGTCAAAGACCATCATGTAGGGCACACTGGTAACCGGGGTGCCGAAAGGGCCATAAAGATCCGCAGCTCTTGCAATGATTACATCCAATTCGTTCTTCTGCATTTCCTCTTCCAGAAGTCCCGCTATCTCAGCCCTCACCTCCCCTTTCCGGCTGATCGGGTTATAGACTGTTTCCTCTGTCATGATGCCGTCTACTTTACCATACATATAGACATTGTCGAAAAAAATTAATTTAGCGCCCACCTCTTTACAAGCATCAATTGTATTTCTGATAATTTTGGGCCACCTTTCTTTCCATATCTTTACATCATAAGGAAGTCCCACACACAGGTATACAACGTCAGACCGTTTTACCCCCTCCAGGGTATCGGCATAGGAAATTAAATCTCCTTTCAGATATTCTGTCCCTTCCAGTGGATGTATCTCCCTGGATACCAGTCTTACTTCTTCCCCATTTCTCAGCAGAGTATACGTCAACGCATTTCCTATGGAGCCTCCTGCTCCCAAAATTGTATGTTTCATTTTAAAGTTGATAAATTATTATGATTTTAGTCATTGAGAAATGATATAACTACATTCAAATTTTAAAGTTCATTAATAACGGGTTAAATATTTTAAAGACACTTGTCGATGTATTTTTTATTTCTACTTTTGTGAGTGATCGTTCACTTACATACTTGATATGTGGCGAATCAAGCAAAAAAATGCAATTCTATGATTGAAAGAAAAGCAATATTCTTTTCAAAAGACAAACTCACCCATCTCCGGAACGAAAATAAAATATTGGTGATTTTTGATCTGGAATTCAACCGTGTTGTCGGGGTAGAGACGATTGCTGTTAAAAAGATCGATATGCCGATGGAAGAATTTTTGCTTTATTTACGAAGAATATATATCAATGTAGTCTATGTGTCCACAATGGATGAGGAAACGAAAAACAAGTTTATCTACTACGGCATAGAGGTAAAAACTGCATCGATGCTGGAAAATGATAAACTATTGAATACACTTTATCTGTCAACACCATTTTTTTAAACAGAAGTACGAAAAAATAAAGCTAAAAAGAGAGGTGGCTACACGGAGAATGATCTTTTCCTCTTAAAATAAAGAATGATGAATATTAAAATGGAAATAAAACCTAGACAACTGGAAATTATTGAAGCTGCCGGAAAATTGCTGACTACCTCCGGAGTAAGCGGACTTACAATCAAAAATCTGGCTATTGAAATGAATTTTTCAGAGAGTGCCCTTTACAGACATTTTACCAGTAAGGAGGAAATAATTCTCACGTTATTGCAATATTTACATGAAAATGTAGCCAGGATCATGAATAATACGTCCATATCCGGTGATTTTGAAAAAGAATTTTATTCCCTCTTCAAAAGACTGACCCGCTATTTTAAGGAGAACCCTTATTATGTGGTGGCTGTATTTTCCGAAGGATTACTGGATGAGAGTACTCAAATAAGTGAAAAAATTATTCAACTGATGAACACCCTGACAAGGCATGTGCAGTCCCTCATTGAAGAGGGCCAGAGGATGCAGTTAATTACAGACTCCCTTACATCTGGACAAATAGCACAAATAATCATTCCCTCCTTCCGGCATCAAATGTTTAAATGGAAGATAACTTATTTTGAGTCAGATATAGAGCAAAACGTCGAGTCACTGTTGTCCTCTCTGCTCGAACTCCTGAAAGTGCATAAAAGATTGACTTAATAAATAGTAGCGTGTATGTCGTATAAAGCCTTCCAACTGAAACCATGGCATTTCATTATTGCTACAGTGGCGTTTTACACCCTGACTGTTGTTCTTTCCGGGATTCGTGTGAAAGAAATGTCGTACGTGTCGGCTGAAACAAATTTAATTGAACTGGATAAGATAAAATTTGAAGACGATGACGTACACTTTGTTTTTTTCCATGACAGAAATTCTCAGCTCTGCAGAAAAATGAGATTCAATATTGAACAATTTATTGAAAATGAACAGGAAGAAATATGTTTCTATGAGATAGACATACACAGAAATCCAAAAGTTTTTTATGAACATAATGTATCCGGAATTCCCAATATACTGGTCTTTAAAGGCAATAAAGAAATTAAAAGAATTATGGGTGTCGTATCATACAAAAATTTAAAGAAGATTGTTCAATCCTTGAATGAAAATGTATGAAACTGTTCCTTTCTTTTTTAAAAAAGAATTTATTTGTCGTGATTTTCATATTCTCAGGAATTATCACAGGCTACATATACTGGATCAATTGGGGTATATATTACGGCACCCTCCCCCTCTCCTCGGAGTGTTGGGTAAATTGTACCTATGGAGGGATTTTCGGTGGACTGGCGGGTAGTATGATCAAAACATCCTGAAGAACAGTGACGGTACCTATTTATTTTCCATTAACAACCCTATTACAGTAATTATTTTCCACCAGTTGAAGCATATCATACGTTATAACAGTCTATCGTTTGCAATACGAACTGATATTCTAATGGAAATCCAAAAAGCAATTCGAAAACAAATGTGAAAAAATAATCATAGGGTGTAAATAATCATAAATGATTAAACACTTGATTTAATCATTTGTTTAAATCAAATGAGTAACGTATTTTTGTACGGATAAAAAATAAATAATGGAAACAATCTCAACAGAACAGAAAATTATCCGGGCAGCCGACAAACTTTTTACCCAGAAAGGTTATGCTGCCACAAAGACGAGGGAAATTGCGGAGGAGGCAGGTACCAACCTGGCACTGCTAAATTACTACTT
>DGZP01000022.1:0-52688 GCA_002398565.1 Proteiniphilum sp. UBA4977 | reverse complement strand
AAAATTATCCGGGCAGCCGACAAACTTTTTACCCAGAAAGGTTATGCTGCCACAAAGACGAGGGAAATTGCGGAGGAGGCAGGTACCAATCTGGCACTGCTAAATTACTACTTTGGTAGCAAAGAAAATCTCTATAAAAAGGTGGTTAAGGAGAAATTCAGCATATTGCTGGATGCTTTGAGGCCGATTTTGTCTGATGAACAAATTTCCCTGAAAGAAAAAATCAGTTTGATCACGAAAAACTATACCAACCTGCTACTCGAAAACGAGGAACTCCCCATTTTTATCCTCAACGAACTTACGGTAAACAAGGAACTTTTTGCTAAGATTACCCAAAATACACGGCTGATTGCCCAGCCGGTTCTCGAAAAGCAATTGAAAGAGACTGGCGCTGAAATATCCGCCACAGATTTAATAATCAATACGCTGAGCCTTACAATGTTTACATTCGTGGCAAAACCACTGATTATCTCCTCTGGATTGGTAAAGGAAGATGATTTTGTGGAATTTGTAACCGAAAGAAAAGAAAAGATCATAGACTGGATCATAAAAACAACCAAATAAAAAGTGAAATTATGCGTATGAAAACGTTGCTACTTGTGTTATTCATCGGACTGAGTTCCCGGTTTGTTTCGGCACAGATGATCACAATTGAGGAAGCTCAGTCAAAGGCTGAAGCCAATTATCCTGCCATTGTCCGGTATGACCTCATTCAACGAACGAAAAACTTTAACATTGCCAATGCCAATAAAGCCTATTTGCCGCAAGGTACGCTAAGTGCACAGGGAACGTGGCAATCTGATGTTACGAGTATTGATCTCAGCATGCCGGGGCTGGAAATTCCATCCATTGACCAGGATCAGTACAAACTTGTGGCCGAACTGAACCAGCTTATCTGGGATGGAGGAAAAATAGCGGCACAGAAAAAAAATATAGAAGCTGAAGCAACATTGGAGAGAAAACAGCTTGAAAGTGAAATATACACTCTAAGAGAGCGGGTGAACAATCTCTATTTCGGTATCCTGCTAATGAAAGGGCAACTCAGTCAGCATGAAATACTGGAGAAGGAACTTCGGCGTAATTATGATAATGTGAAGGTATATGTACAAAACGGTATAGCCAATGAAGGTGACCTGAACGTGGTGAAAGTGGAGCAGTTGAAAGCATCGCAGCAACGTATTCATCTTGAATCAACGCTGGAAGCATATATCCGTATGTTGTCGGTACTTATAGGTGAAAAACTGAACGGAAACATTGTATTTGTCAAACCGGATCCTGGTAACACAGTCACCTCATCTGCTATCAACCGGCCGGAACTGCAAATATTCGAGGCACGGGAACATAGCATTGAGACCCAAAGATCACTTCTGAATGCCAGGATAAGACCCACAATCGGTGCTTTTGCACAGGGAGGCTACGGAAAACCCGGTCTTAATATGTTCGACAACAAATTTTCTCCTTATTTTTTAGGTGGCTTACGTGTCTCCTGGAACTTGAGCAACTTATATACACTAAAAAACGATAAGAAAAAAATAGACTTACAAAAACAGTCTGTCAATTCACAACGTGAGACATTCCTGTATAATCTGAGCATAGTAATCCCCCAGCAGCAAATAGAAATTGAAAAATTCAGAAAAACAATGCGGGATGATAACGAAATCATTCTGCTACAAAGCCAGATACGTAAAGCAGCAGAAGTAAAGGTTGAGAATGGCACAATGACTGTCTCCGATCTGATAAAGGAAATCAATTCAGAGGAAGCGGCCAAACAAGCAAAGACCTTGCATGAAATTCAATATCTCATGTCTGTGTATGCACTTAAATACACAACGAATAATTAAACGGTCAGCTTTCTGTCTTCAGCGGAAATTAGAAACAGAATATAAGTATAAAACATATAAAATTATGAAACTATTTGCATTACTAACCACATTATCAACCTCATTACTGTTGCTTTCCTGCAATAACGATAAAGATAACTGCGATGCAACCGGGTCGTTCGAGGCTACAGAAATTGTTGTCTCCTCTCAGGCAAACGGTCGTATTTTGACATTCAGCCTGAACGAGGGAGATCGGTTGCAACAAGGACAAATGGTGGGTGTCATCGACAGTACACAGCTCCATCTTCAAAAAATGAGTATCCTCTCCAATGCACGCGGCGTAAGGGCACAACAGCCTGACATTCGTAAACAAACAGCATCTATTCAGGAACAAATAAGAACGCAGGAACGTGAAAAAGCACGTGTCAAAAGACTTCTTGAATCTAACGCAGCCAATCAAAAACAGCTTGACGACATAGAGTCCCAGATCGATGTACTTCAGAAACAACTGCTTGCATTGACATCCACCCTTGAAAAAAATAGCGAAAATATTTCCGCACAGAGTTCAACGCTCGAAATACAGGTTGCCCAACTCGATGACCAGCTTGAAAAGACCCGTATCGTCAGTCCGATTGCAGGAACTGTCATCAATAGATATGCTGAAGCTGGAGAACTGGCAACAATAGGTACTCCCCTCTTTAAAATTGCAGATACCGACACGATGGATTTGAGGGCATATGTTACCAATGATCAGCTTGCGCGGATTAAACTCAACGATGAAGTCACAGTGCGGGTGGACGACGGAGAAGGAAATATGAAATCCTACAGCGGTAAAATCACCTGGATTTCCAGCAAATCGGAGTTTACACCCAAAACCATACAGACTAAAAACGAACGTGCAAACCTGGTTTATGCACTTAAAATTGCCGTCCCCAATGATGGCTTTCTGAAGATAGGAATGTATGGCGAAGTAAAATTCTAAAATCGGGAAGAGAAAGAAGTAACAAAAACCCACATCCTTTTTAAGGACAACAAAATGATTGAAGTAAAAGATTTATATAAGAGTTACGCCAAAGGGAAGGTGAATGCGCTGAACGGAATAACATTCTCAGTGAAAGACGGAGAGGTATTCGGCGTGATTGGTCCCGACGGTGCCGGAAAATCATCACTTTTCCGCATTCTTGTTTCGCTCCTGCTGCCCGATGGTGGAAGTGCTGTCATGAACGGGAATGATGTGGTGAAAGACTACCGGAAGGTACGACAAATAATCGGTTACATGCCGGGGCGGTTTTCGCTCTATCAGGATCTGAGCGTGGAGGAAAACCTGACGTTTTTTGCTACCCTCTTCAACACCACCATCGAGGAGAACTACCACCTGATCAAAGACATTTATCAGCAAATAGAGCCTTTTAAAGACCGACGGGCCGGTGCACTCTCGGGCGGAATGAAACAGAAACTGGCATTAAGCTGCGCACTGATCCATAAGCCGGAAATTCTTATTCTGGATGAGCCCACCACCGGTGTGGACCCTGTATCGAGAAAGGAGTTTTGGGATATGCTGGGACGGTTAAAGGAGCAGGGGATTACCATCCTGGTATCCACGGCCTATATGGACGAAGCAAGCCGTTGCGACCGGATTGCGTTGATACGGGAGGGGGAGTTTATCGCAAGCGACACACCGCAGGGCATTATTGATAACTATGCCGATATACTGTGGTCGGTGGAAGGATCCCGCATGTCTGCCCTTTTGGACGCATTGCGTGGTCACTCCGAAGTAAAAACAAGTTTCGCTTTTGGAGACAAGATTCACATCACCGTGACCGAAAGGCTGCAGGCCGGAGAATTAAAGCAATACCTGTCAGAAAAAGAGTTCAGCGACGTGCGTATTGCTCCGATCAGGCCGACAGTAGAAGATTGTTTCATGGCATTGACAAACTAAAAATATGAGCATAAAAGTAATTGAAGTATCGGGCCTGACGAAAAAGTTCGGCAACTTTACCGCCGTAGATCACATCACCTTTGACGTGGAAGAGGGTGAGATTTTCGGGTTCCTCGGTGCCAACGGTGCAGGAAAAACCACGGCCATGCAGATGCTTTGTGGCATCAGCATGCCCACGGCAGGAGCAGGAACAGTTGCGGGCTATGATATCATCAAAGAAAATGAACTGATCAAACGCAACATTGGTTACATGAGCCAGAAATTCTCGTTGTATGAAGACCTCAGAGTATGGGAAAACATCCGTCTGTTCGGGGGCATCTATGGCCTTTCGGACAAGGTGATCGCCACGAAGACCAATGCTTTGCTTGAAAAATTGAACTTCCAGAAAGAACGCAACACGCTGGTGAAATATCTGCCGCTGGGCTGGAAGCAGAAACTGGCTTTCTCGGTGGCCATCTTTCACGAGCCGAAAATTGTCTTTTTGGATGAACCGACCGGTGGTGTTGACCCGGCCATGAGGAGACAGTTCTGGGAGATGATCTATGAGGCTGCCGACCAGGGAATCACCGTCTTCGTCACCACACATTACATGGATGAGGCGGAATATTGCAACCGGGTATCCATCATGGTGGACGGACACATCGATGCGCTGGATACACCCGCGGCATTGCGACGCCAGTTCAGCGCCGACTCTATGGATGAAGTTTTCCGGCAGCTGGCACGCAAGGCAAAACGGGGCGATTAACAGACAGTGCACTGGTTAAGTACAAAGCCACATTATAAAAACATCAAAAAATGAAACAATTTATCGCATTTGTAAAAAAGGAATTCCACCACATCATGCGCGACAACCGGACATTGTTGATCATCCTGGGAATGCCCGTGGTGGAAATCCTGCTGTTCGGCTTTGCCATCAACATGGAGGTACAGGACATTCGCGTGGCTTTCTACGACCCTACCCCCGATGATTTCACTACCGGTATTGCAGAACGTATAAGGCAGAACTCTTACTTTAATTATCAGGGAAATATGCAGTCGATGGAGGAAATGGAGGAATCGATGCGAAAAGGGAAACTCGATCTGGCAGTGGTATTTCCGCAAAAATTTCAGGAGAGCATGGTGCACTCCGGCAAGGCAGCCGTACAACTGCTGTCTAACAGCTCCGATCCTAACAGGGGGTCCATCTCGGTTACCTATGCGAGTGCCATCATAGCAGGATTTCAACAGGAACATACCGATTTAATTCAGATTCCTTTTCGGATAGAGACCGAAAACCGGATGATCTACAACCCGCTGATGAAATCATCCTACATGTTTGTACCGGGGATTATGGGACTGGTACTGATGATCATCTGTACCATCATGACATCGGTCTCCATCGTCCGGGAGAAGGAGCGTGGTACCATGGAGGTACTTCTTGCATCGCCTCTGAAACAGGGAACCATGATTTTTGCTAAGACCGTTCCCTACATGGTCATATCGTTCATCGATTTCATCATTATTCTGCTGCTAAGCTACTTCATACTCGGTGTGCCTGTGAATGGCAACCTTTTGTTACTATTTGTGGTTGCAATCCTCTACATAACCCTGACATTGTCGTATGGACTGACTGTCTCCACGCTGGTGGACAAACAGGTAAACGCAGTTATCTTCTCGGCCACTACAGCCATGATCCCGGTACTTATGCTGTCAGGGATGATCTTCCCTATAGACAATATGCCCATGGTACTGCAGACATTGTCGGCCATCGTGCCTGCACGCTGGTTTATTGAAGCAGTGCGAAAAGTAATGATCCAGGGACTGGGAATCACAATGATCTGGAAAGAAATGCTCATCCTGATTGGAATGATCCTCTTCCTGCTGGGTGTTACCATTGCTAAAACCAAAAAGCGACTTGAATAAAGGTTGAACGTTTCAACGCTGGACGCCGAAGGCTGACAGTCGAAAACCAAAAAAGATGAAAACATTAAAATTCCTCATAGAGAAAGAGTTTAAACAGATGTTCAGGAATCCGTTGATTCCGAAGATGATCGTGATGTATCCCATCATGGTGTTGCTGGTGTTCCCGTGGGCTGTCAGTTTTGAAATAAAAAATATAAAAATTGATGTCGTCGATCACAGCAAAAGTACATATTCCAGGAGGCTGACCGACAAAATTGAAGCTTCCCGATACTTTATCCTGAACGACACCCCACCCGATTACCGGACTGCAATGTTGAATATGGAGCATGGCGAGACGGATATGATCCTTGAGATCCCCTCCTCATTCGATGTGGACCTGGTAAAGAACAAGGCCTCCGGCGTGGGGATGGCAGTCAACTCGGTAAACGGCACCCAGGGTCTGTTGGGAAGCAACTACATCATGCAGATTGTGAACGACCTGTCGTCGGAGCTGCGTGCTGAACTGATGCATACGTTGCCGCCACAATCGAGGGCTTCCATGATGGGCATGCCGCAGATTGAAATTGTTCCTCGATATAAGTTTAATCCATCCCTCGACTACAAAAACTTTATGATCCCCGGCTTTATGGTGCTGCTGCTCACTCTGATATGTGGCATACTGCCAGCATTGAATATCGTGATGGAAAAAGAAAACGGCACCATTCAACAGATCAACGTCACCCCGGTTAACAGAATCCACTTTATCCTGGCCAAGCTGATCCCTTTCTGGGTTGTAGGACTGGTTGTAATGATTATCTCGGTTTCTGCTGCATATCTGTTGTACGGCCTGTGGCCTGTTGGAAGTGTGATGGCGGTACTTTTTTCTGCCATCGTTTTTATCCTCTCCATATCTGGCCTGGGACTCATCATATCAAACTACTCTGAGACGATGCAACAGGCCAGCTTTCTGGTGATGTTCTTTATCCTGATACTGATCCTTCTGGGAGGAATGTTTACCCCTGTCTCGAGCATGCCAACATGGGCACAGTTGATTGCAGTCATCAACCCGTTCAATTATCTGACAGACACATTCAGGATGCTGTATCTGAATGGTAGCAAACTGGCCGATGTCACCGGAAATCTACTGGCATTGGGAGTGATTGCTATTGTATTAAATGGATGGGCAGTCTTTAGTTATAAGAAAAGAGGATAATGCTGGTACGATGATTGAATAAAATGAAAACAGCTGTTGATATATATTGTGTGTTGCTCTTCCTGTATCTATCATATCCCCGTAGTCATTGCAGTAGGAAAAAGAGTGAGTAGTTATGAAAAAAACACCCAAAATGCAACTAAAATTTTTATTATTCATTTTTCTGCTGCTGATTTCATCTATTCCGGAAATAAAGGCTCAATCAGAAACCGTGATGCCCGACACGACCAAACGGTCGATTAAACACCTTATAGAAGGAGTGAAGTCGAAAATAGAGCATGAACGACAGGAACTGGCCATGTCTGAAGAGGAGATTATCAACTACATGGATAACCTGCCTCCTTTTTCCATCTATAAAGACAATTATTTTATTACCGGTATTCCGCTAAACAAAAGCATCGACGGAGAGACCGCCGATGCCAAGTTTCAGGTCAGTTTCAGACATCGTCTTACCAGAAGCAGGTTGCCTTTCGACACCTTCCTGTATTTGACTTATACACAAAAATCATTCTGGGATATTTACCGGGAGTCCGCTCCGTTCAGGGATTCCAACTACAACCCGGGAATAGGATTGGGAAGATATATTATTGTTGACAACCGGCTTACAGGTGCGACCTTCCTTCAGCTGGAACATGAATCAAACGGCCGGGATAGCATCGAATCACGGAGTATCAACTGGATTGGATTTTCGGGAAAGTACTTTTTAACTTCAAATTTCGCTGCAAGTTTCAAAATAACAATTCCATTCATGACGGACGAAAACAACAGCGATTTATATGACTACAGAGGAACAGGGTACTTCACAGCAGACTACAAAACTTCAGACAATAAATGGTGGCTGACAGGCACCTATAGTCTGAGAAAGAGTGTGAAATCCATCAATCTCAAATTCAGTGCCGGTTACAAAATCTCCGAAAGATTCAATCAATATATTTTCGGGGAATTTTACAGTGGTACCGGCGACAGTCTGCTCGACTACAAAAGAAAGGACGTACAATTACGTGTAGGAATTGGTATAAAACCCGACTTTTACAGCGTGTTTTAAGTGTACAATTGATTATGTCAAAAGCACTCCTGTTGCTTTTTCCTATTCCGGAAGCGGCATGGGAAACAAGCAACAACCTTGTACAGAATCCCGGATATCTTCAGTTTTAAATGAACTGATTCTTTTTCACTGGTCAGGGGCGTTCTGTTTTTAAAAACGGAACGCCCCTGACAATTTAGGATCTGCTGCGTTGCACATCCACAGGATCCCTTATTCCGGCCGATAAATCATGACTTACTTCAACTGAAAGTTCACAGAAAGATGCTGATCGCTTCTCACATAGGTAGATATAACTTCTCCATAGAGCGAAGTCGTTTCCGCTGATGCAGTGATCTGTTGTACAGAACGCGGATAAAGTACGACCAGTTTGGTATTATTACCCTCCTTCAGTTTCAGCTCAAAATAGAGATCGCTGTTGTTGCGTAACTCGTAATAATTGATCTTGTCGCCGTTCTTTTTTTCCTCGGTATAATATGCAGGCGTGAGTTTTACACAGGCATCAAAGAGTGCCCGCACATGCTCCTCCTTGCCTGCAAGTATTTTGCTGGCCCAGGCCACAGTCCTTCCCGCAACAAGAGCTTCCCTGATAGATTCCGCTGTGCGTTCTTTGGCCATCACGAGCGTCATGGTACGATGCACATATTCCTTGCTGAAATCATATTCATGTGCCACCAGGTTGTGTATGTCGGTGGTACCCATCACGGTCAGTCCCTTGTCGATACACCAGTCGAGTGCTTTCATATGAAATCCGAATCCGTTGATCACTTCAATGCCGTGCAATGCACCTTGTTTATATAAATCATCCACGAAAGGTATCCAGTCATACGATCCTGCTATACCGGGTTGCCATCCAGGGTGATTCCAGAATATAAATGCATTCTGTGAGGCAGCTTTCATTACTGCTGCCTTGTCCTGTGCGGCATCACGACTTTCAATATATTCTGAAGCGTCACCGATATAGAGTGCATTGAAATGTCCGGGAGGGGTACCGCGTGTTACCTCGTTGCCTTTCACCAGAATAAGGTTACTCTTTGCCGCACTCTCCTTTAGCAATTCGTATCCGCGGTTATGATTTACACTCACATCCTCTTTATGGGGTGTATACTCAATATGATCCGTAATTGCGAAAGCATCTATGCCTTCCTGCCATGCCTCCTGATTGCGGACACTGGGCCATACCTGACCGTCTGAAAAAACAGTATGCATATGGAAGTCGCACTTGAGCACCTGATAATTACCCACGTCGGGAATAATTATATTCTCTCTGTAGACGGGACGCCTGTGCTCATCCAGATATTTCATTCCCTCCACTTCTTTTCTCTGTCCAAATGCTAATATCGGTATCAACAACAGGCCGATAATTAATGAATTTCTTTGTTTCATAAAATATTATTTACATTTAAAATTATTTCCAGGGATTTCCCGCATGTGTGATATTCATCATTTCAATCTGATAGATTACATGATTAAAATTTTTACTGCAAATTTAAACAAACAAACCGAAAGAAAAAGGATGATATTGTTACATTATTTTTAAGATTCGGGATTTTTCGCGAAACTATCGGTGAGTCGCAAGAATTCCTCCCTCAAGGACAAACGTACAATAAAAATCCCATGTAAAGCTTATTGGAAAAAACGAATGAACAGTACGAAAAATAATAGAAACGGGAGAAAATGAAGTTAAAGATAAAATGAATATATTTGCATAACAAAATTACAATCAATCAAACCCTGCAATAAAAAATTAACACTTTAATAAGCTAAATGAATATAAGAGAAAATAGTACTACCAAATACAGGTTTACAATCATTGTTCCTGTTTATAACGAAGAAGAAAACATCTACACGCTGGAAGAAAAACTAAAACAGTTTCTGCCCCACTCTATTCTCTCTGCCTGTGTTTTGTTTGTCAACGACGGTTCAAAAGACGACAGCCTGCACAGAATCGATGAAATATGTTCACGGAATAGTCATTTCTTTTACCTCAGCCTTGACAGAAACGGAGGACTGAGCGCGGCCCTGAAAGCAGGTATTGACGCTTGTTTTTCGGAGTATGTAGGGTATATGGATGCCGATTTGCAGACGGACCCGGAGGATTTCAATCTATTGCTCCAAGATATCCGCGATTATGAAATGGTAACCGGTATAAGAGCAAACAGAAAAGATTCGTTTTTCAAAAATATTCAGTCGAAAATTGCCAACGGATACCGCCGGATGATGACAAATGATGGTGTTTTAGATACAGGGTGTCCTTTGAAAGTGATGCATACCGATGTTGCGCGACGCATCCCTTTTTTCAACGGGATGCACCGGTTCCTGCCTGCATTGATTCTGCTTCAAAACGGGAAGGTGAAGCAGACCCCCGTGCGTCACTATCCACGCGTGGCCGGCACATCGAAATATCATCTCTGGAACAGGCTTTCAGGGCCATTTATCGACTGTTTCGCTTATCGTTGGATGAAAAAAAGGTATATCAACTATCATGTGAATAAATATAACCTGGATTAAATATGCAGGGAAGTAATGTTTGGATCTTTGGTCTCGGCTTTTTGTCGCAGCTCTTTTTTTCCGCCCGCATCCTGTATCAGTGGATTGCTTCTGAAAAAGCAGGAAAAGTACTTTCACCGCCAGCTTTTTGGATTCTGAGTATCGCAGGTTCATACCTGTTGTTTATCTATGGGGTGCTGCGAAATGATTTCGCCATCATACTCGGCCAGTTTGTCTCCTATTATATCTATCTCTGGAACCTGAAGATGCAGGGTCAATGGAAGAAAATTGCAGAAAGCATCAAAATACTTCTGATACTGACACCCATTGTGGCGATTGGAATTATGCTTCGCGATGCATCCGGTTTTTTCGATACTTTTTTTAACAATAAAGATGTACCTTTGTGGCTGTTGATTTTTGGATCTGTCGGACAAGTCATCTTTGCGTTGCGTTTCATTTATCAGTTTCTCTATTCGGCAGTCCGGCATGAATCCATTCTCCCTGTCGGTTTCTGGATCATCAGCCTGGTCGGTTCCATCATAATCATCAGCTATGCTCTTTTCCGAAAAGATCCGGTATTGATTCTGGGGCAATCATTTGGATTTGTAGCATACATCAGAAATTTAATGATTGCTTATAAAAGCAGAAAAATCACGGTCTATGAAGAATAAGCATATTTATTTGATTTTGTTCATCGCGCTGTTGCCGGCAATGATTTTACGTGATTATACGCCCAACAACGAGTTGCGTTACCTGAGTATTGTGGACGAAGCATTGCAGAATGGAAGCCTCTTTACATTCACAAACCAGGGTGAAATATATGCGGACAAGCCCCCACTCCATTTCTGGCTGATGATGACAGGTAAGCTTATCCTGGGAGAACATCGGATGTGGTATTATTCACTGTTGTCTTTTATTCCCGCATTGATTATTCTTGCCACCATGTCAAAATGGATCCGCCGGGAAGAAGAGATGAACAATGAAATTGAAAATAACGAGATAACAGACAAGTACAGCAGAAAGCAGACAACTGCTTCGCTGATGTTGATGACCAGTGGGCTGTTTACCGGTGCTGCCTTAATAGTCCGTATGGATATGCTGATGAATATGTTCATTGTTTTATCCCTGTATTCTTTTTACCAGATGTACAAAGGAGAAAACATCAAACGAAACAGCCTGCTTTTTCCTGTGTACGTTTTTCTGGCACTTTTTTCAAAAGGGCCGTTGGGACTTTTGATCCCTTTCATTACAACCATTACTTTTTTGATTTACAAAAAGAAATTATCGGATTTTAAAAACTATTGGGGATGGAAGAGTTTCCTGATTATTCTGACAGGGAGTATTGTCTGGTTTGCCGGTGTATACATTGAAGGGGGGAATGATTACCTCAATAATTTACTGGTACATCAGACCGTGGGACGCGGTATCGACTCATTTCACCACAAAGAACCTTTTTATTATTATCTGATCTCTGTCTGGTATATACTGGCACCCTGGTCTTTTCTGGTGATTGCCCTCTTCGTTGCGGGATTGGTAAAAAAAAGAATTCACAACACATTGGAGCAATTTTTTGCCGTCATGATCCTGTCTACCTTTGTTTTGCTTTCGTCCATCAGCTCTAAAATAGCAATATATTCACTGCCTGTTGTCCCCTTTTTCATTTTCCTCACGGTGTTACTTTTCAATAAATTCGATATACAAAACCGGTGGATTAAACTGACGGTAGCTATTCCGGCTATTATATTTGTTTTTGTCATGCCGGGAGTCATCTATCTGAGCGGTACCGGGGAAATGCAATATCTGTCGAACCCGTTTATTTATGCAGGAACGGGTGTAATCACGCTCACCGGATTGTGCATGGTCTGGTTTCTTTATCGAAAAAGTGATACACTCCGCGCAATCCAGACACTGGCATTGGGTTTTTTATTGGCTATTTTTATTGTCAGCTGGTCCTTGCCACAGATAAACAACCGGCTTGGATGGGGTGATCTGTGCGAAAAAGCAGTGGAACTGTCTGAAGAGCACAATATTCCCGACTATTGGGTATACAACATAAAGCGTGCTGAAAATATGGATGTTTACCTTGGAAAAGATATCATCAAAGTAGAAAAAGAAGATATCCTGAACGCGCAGCCCGACAACAAGATACTGATGTTACGGGCAAAGGATATTAAAAACGATTCTGATATACGTGCTGCCTTGTCAAACAGGGAGCAGTATCAGATAGGTGATCATACTGTGGTTATTTTTTAAAAGGAGTAAAATGAAAATATTGGTTACGGGATCAGCCGGATTTATAGGATATCATGTTTCCCGGGAGCTACTTAGTCAGGGACACGCGGTAACGGGCATAGATAATATCAACGATTATTATGATGTGCGGCTTAAATATGCCCGTCTAAAAGAGACAGGTATTGAAGAGCAAAATATAAAACCCGGAGAATATGTGCAAAGTACAGTTTTTGATTCCTATCAGTTCATCCGGATGGATTTAAACGACAGGGAAGCCTTGAATGATCTTTTTGAAAAGGAACATTTTTCGCATGTCATTCATCTTGCGGCACAGGCCGGGGTAAGGTATTCACTACAAAATCCGTTTGCCTATATTCACTCCAACATAACCGGATTCATGAATCTCCTTGAAGCCTGTCGCCACAATCCGGTAAAACATCTTGTCTATGCCAGCTCCAGTAGTGTATATGGAGACAAGACCGACACTCCGTTCAGCGAGTCCGACAATACCGACCAACCGGTAAGCCTCTACGCAGCCACAAAAAAAGCGAATGAACTGATGGCATACTCCTATGCCAGGCTATATCATATTCCGGCCACCGGTATACGTTTTTTTACGGTGTATGGACCCTGGGGACGCCCGGACATGGCTCCTTCCCTGTTCATGTCAGCCATTCTGAAAGGAGAAACCATCCGGCTCTTTAATCATGGAAACATGGAGCGGGATTTCACTTTTGTGGATGATATAGCGATGGGTGTCCTGAAAATCATACCTTCACCCTCATCGATGGAGACACCCCACGCAATATACAATATGGGTTGCACTTCACCGGTAAAACTGACTGATTTCCTTGCCGAGATAGAAAAAGTGACGGGCAAAAAAGCAATCGTAGAAATGACGGGAATGCAACCGGGAGATGTCATCTCCACATATGCCGATACAACGCGCCTGAAAAAAGATTTCAATTACCAACCCTCCACACCGTTAGGAACTGGAATCCAAAGTTTTTACCAGTGGTTTAGCGAATTCTATTATGGAACTTGAACATAAATTAGTGGACAGGGGTATCAAACCGACAGCTGTAAGGTTGTTAATATTCAAGGCAATGCTGGAATACCCTCAGGCATTTAGCCTTTCGGACCTGGAAACGGCATTGGAGACTGTCGATAAATCAACCATCTCCAGGGCCATCACGCTGTTCCACGAACACCTGCTCATTCACAGCATCGACGATGGTTCCGGCTCCATGAAGTATTCAGTGTGCAACGATGATTGCCAGTGCATGCTCAACGAGCTACACGTTCATTTTAATTGTACCCGTTGCCATAAAACATTCTGCCTGGAAAGTATATCGATTCCCCCTGTGCAACTCCCCGAAAAGTTCTTACTGGAAAACATCAATTTTGTGATGAAAGGACTGTGCGACCAGTGTTCAGGCATGTAAACCATTTAAGTACACACCCATTTTGTTTCTATTATGCAGCAAAGATAATGCATCTCGGAAATGAAATATTGCAACCAGGTTGCGAGTATATCCTTTTACCTTTGCCATGTAAAAATACATCCTGTAATGATAAAGAAAGAAACAGCAGCAAGGAGCATCAAATTAAGTCCGGACAACGCTAAACTAAACGTTGAAAGCTGTTGCTCACCCGATAAAAAGAATACGTGTCCGACAATTCCTTTTTCCGAAGGAGAAAGCGCGTGTGGATGCGCAAAACCCAGTCCGATAAATCTGCCCGGCAAACCAGCATGGAAAAGATATATGCCGGTGACTGCCACCGGTATCCTTTTTATTTTGGGTATTCTCCTTGACTTCCTGGTGAAACCCGCTTTCTTCACCGGCACCACCCGCCTGGTATGGTATATTGCCGCGTATCTGCCGGTTGTTTTACCTGCCTTCAGACACGCGGTCAGTGCCATATCGCAAAAAAACTTCTTCAACGAATTCACCCTGATGATCGTCGCCACGATAGGTGCGTTCCTAATCGGCGAATATCCCGAGGGAGTCGCCGTGATGCTGTTCTACACGGTGGGTGACCTATTCCAGGAGTCGGCCGTCCGCAAGGCACGGCGGAACATTAAAACACTGCTGGGTGTACGACCTGACACGGCAACGGTCATCCGAGAAGGGGTAAGCTCCACCGTCTCACCCGAAGAGATTTCCATCGGCGAAATCATACAGGCAAAGGCCGGCGAGAAAATTCCTCTCGACGGAACGTTGCTATCGCCAAAGGGAAGCTTCAACACCTCCGCGCTTACCGGCGAGAGCGTTCCCTGCACCATCCACGAAGGCGAAACTGTGCTTGCAGGCATGGTAAATCTCAATCACGTGGTAGAAGTTCGCGTAGATAAAGCATATGCTGACAGTTCCCTGACTCGTGTGCTGGAGATGGTGCAGGAAGCCACCTCCCGCAAGGCGAAGACGGAGCTTTGCATACGCTCGTTCGCCCGGGTCTATACCCCCATTGTCTTTGCTCTTGCGCTGGCCATCACGGTGATCCCCTTCTTCTTTGTTTCGGATTATATTTTTGCCGACTGGCTCTACCGGGCACTGGTGTTCCTGGTTATCTCCTGCCCATGTGCCCTCGTCATCGCCGTCCCGCTGAGTTATTTTGGCGGCATCGGTACTGCGTCCCGAAACGGTATTCTGTTCAAAGGGGCCAATTACATTGACATCATCGCCAAGGCAAAGACGGTAGTCATCGACAAAACGGGCACCCTCACCGAAGGGGTCTTCCAGGTGCAGGAGATGAAATCGACCTACGGCGGGGAGGAAAAGATGGCAGAGTACGTCGTCGCCCTCGAATCGAAATCGAACCACCCGGTTGCCAAGGCCATCCTGGAGCACTTCCCGGAGATCGTACCGGGAGACCACCGCGTAGAGAAGGTGGAAGAGATTGCCGGCCACGGGATGAGTGGCCTTGTGGATGGTCGCACAGTGTTGACAGGAAATGCCAAGTTAATGCGGATGCATGGCGTAAAGTACGATCCGGACGTGGATGATATCCGGGAGTCTGTGGTGTTGGTCGCCATCGACCGGCAATACGCAGGGTACCTCGTGATCGCCGATCAGATAAAGGTAGATGCCAGGAGTACCATCCAGCGGTTGAAGCAGATGGGCATCCATACCACCGTGATGTTGAGCGGCGACACATCGTCCATCGTACAGGAGGTGGCAGAGAAGGTAAACGTGGATAAGGCCTATGGCGATTTGTTACCGGGAGACAAGATGACATATATCGAGGAACTGAAGGAAGATCCGTCCAGCGTGGTGGTCTTCGTCGGGGATGGCATCAACGACGCACCGGCGTTGGCGGTGAGCGACGTGGGTATTGCCATGGGAGGAATGGGTTCGGATGCCGCCATCGAGATAGCCGACGTGGTGATTCAGACCGGTCAGCCCTCGAAGATCGCGACCGCCATACAGGTAGCACGCTCCACCCGCACGATCGTCATTCAAAATATTGTCTTCGTACTGGGCGTAAAATTTCTCATTATGCTGTTAGGAGCCCTTGGCATTGCCAGCATGTGGGAAGCCGTCTTCGCCGACGTGGGCGTTTCCCTGATAGCCATCCTCAACGCGATCAGGATCATATTTTATCAAAAATAAATACCCCGGTAGCGAAACCGTTTTTTATCAGATTTCCGTTTCTTTTTCTCCGTGCTTTTTTGAATGGATGTAAAAGCGAATGTGGTGGCCACCCATTTTCTTTCAGGAGCCAGGGAGTACCGGATAAGTTGGCTGAACCTGGCTATCACGGCTTTCTTGCAGCGTTTCCTCTTAATTACGGGAAAATACTGGCTCTAATGTCCTATTTTCATCGCTCCACGTATTTTTTAAAATTATCCAGTATAGACTGCCATCCCTGCTTTTGGAGCTCGACGGGATTTTGATTCTCCGCGTCGAAGGTTATGATCACCAACGTGCTGCCGTTTTCACTATCAAATGTGATCTCCACGTTTCTTCCATCATCAAGCATGTAGGCAACTTTCTCGTATTCCGTCACCTCGGTGTAAAGTGCATTAAAGTCAAAGCCAAAGCTCCCGTCTTTTGCTTCCATTCTCGCGCTGTACCTGCCTCCCACGCGGAGGTCGTTGGTCGCCGTGGGACAATGCCATAACGGGTCGGCAAAATTCCATTTCGTGATATGTTCCGGTTGATTGTAATAATCCCATACTTTCACCGTATCGGCATTCACTACCGTTTGAATCGTGATCTTTGTTGTTCCCATAGCTGTAATTTATATAATCAATGTATCAATCTTTCCGGGCACGAGCGTATCTGTACTTGTATAGCCCTCTTTCTTTACCGGTATAGAAGTTAAACAGATTCACGTTCTACAAAGTTTACCCGGACGTTTTTATAGTCATCCTGTTTTTGTAAGATTAATCCCTGCCTTTCGGGCTTGCACGTGCTGCATGCTGTAATTGATTTTGTATTCTATGGTATCTTTTATGAACCTGGATCCCGTCAGCTGTCTTTACTTTCCCTCAACAACTGCCTTGAACTGCTTTCGGTATGTTTCACCAATCGGAATCTGCTTTTTGTCAATAATAATCCTGTTTTTATTGATGCTGCTGATTTTGTTACGGTGGATGATGTAAGAGCGGTGTACACGAATAAAACGATCGGCAGGCAACTCCTCTTCCAGTAGTTTGAGGCTCATCAGTGACAAGATGGGTTTCACCTCACTTTCGATATATATTTTTACATAATCTTTGAGCCCTTCGATGTAGAGTATATCCTCATACAGCACATGAAGAAGCCGGTATTCCGACTTCACAAAAATACCGATATTTTCGCGTGCTGTTTCGGCCGCAGGCTTGGATGCTGCCATTTCAAACCACTCCAATGCTTTCCGGGCAGCCGTAAGAAACTCATCAAACGAAAAGGGTTTCAGCAAATAATCCAGCGCACTCACCTTGTATCCTTCCAGGGCATATTCGCTGAAAGCAGTGGTAAAGATGACCCGTGTGCGGTGACTGATAGTCCGTGCAAACTCCATTCCGTTGATTCCGGGCATTTGTATATCCAGGAAAAGCAGATCGACCTTCTCTTCGGAGATTTGTCTCATGGCAGACAAGGCATTGCTATATTTGCCGGTAAGCCGAAGGAAGGCGGTTTTTTGTACATACGATTCGAGGAGTGACAAGGCCAGTGGCTCATCGTCCACGATCCAGCAATTCAGTATCATCCTGTTGTTTTTTGGTGTCTATTACAAGTACGGTGGAATAGATATCACCTTCTATTGTCGTATGCCAGAGATAACTGTCCGGATATAACAGTTCAAGCCTTCGTCTTACCAGATCAAGACCAATCCCACTGCCGCTTTTATCCTGTTCCGATTTGGGAAAATAACTGTTGCTTGATACAAATTCAATTTTTCCATCGGGATGCTCTTTCAACGAAATATCGATAAACGATTGCTTGTCGCCACTGACACCGTGCTTAAATGCATTTTCTATCAAAGATATAAAAATGAGAGGAGATATTAATGTATTGCCCGTTTGAGAATAGGAGAAATTTGTGGTAAGTTTCACGTTGTCAGCAAGACGGATACGCATCAGCTCAATATAATTCCGCATGAATTCAGCTTCCTGTCGTAACGGCACATAAGTCTGGTTATTATCGTACAACAAATGACGTAACATCCTGCTTAAGTCCACTACTGCCTGTTGTGCCTTTGGGGGATTAAATTCAATCAGCGCATATATATTGTTGAGGGTGTTGAGCAAAAAATGAGGGTTTATCTGGTTTTTCAGGTTCTGAAGCTCTGCCTCCGATTTGGCTTTAGCCAGCTCTTTACGTTCATTGTCCACCTCAAACCACCGCATCGTCATTTTCAAGGCCACACTCAGACCCATCACCAAAAAGAGTGAGGTTGAGTTGCGTACAATAAATAAAAATGGAAAAAAATGATTGCCCTTTCCGCGCCATCTCGGTCTCAGATGTGGCATAAGCTGCTCGAGAAGTTCCCGGCCGTAATGCATTATAAAAGCCATGGCAAGAATTAACGCCAAATTATAAATGATGAATTCGGTTGTTTTCCCCCTGTAAAGAAATTTATCAATCATAAAGAGATAGTTCAGGTAAAAAACAAGTACGAATCCAAGCATCTCCGGAATCGATCTTAAAAAAGGGCGCCAAGTAAACACGCGTTCGGTATCCATGAAAAAGTAAGGAAGAATAAAAATTACTCCCCACAACAACAGGTGAACAAATACATTGTTCCACCTGCTTCGTACCTTCAGTTTAAATACCTTACTCATTCGGTCATATTTTAAATATTCAGTAAATGTAGCGATATGTCATCAATATTTATTAATTTTCCTCAATTTTTACAGTTATTGTAGTAGCTCATTTCATTATTGTCTATCTGCCGTGGTCTCCCCTGTGATGAGGACCACCAAACTCCCGTCGGTCAGGTAACATTTCTTCCCGTGTAGCCCCCCCCTTGAAAATGTTAAACCGGTATACGAAATGTACCATAAAATAGCTGGTGAGAGTATTGGTAGTCGTATCCCGGATATAGTTTGACGTGACACTTCTGCTGATGTTACTGCGTTGTTGCAGAATGTCATATATCTTGAAACGAATTGTACCGTTTTTCTGTTTGAACAAGGTTTTTTGTAAAGATGCATTCCATAACCATTCATTCTGTTCAAAACCGTCGGTATAACCCGAATTGGTCGAATAATTGATATCGCTCTCCAGTGTCAGGTCCCATGGAAGGTAAATCGAGGTGGATGTATTTCCGCCGTAATTAAAATATTGCTGATTTCTCTGTCCCTGGAGACTGTTGGTGACATTATTAAAGTTTATATTCCCCCTGATGCCGAAATCAAACAAATCGGACCGATAATTAAGACCAAGCACTTCAGCCAGTGTCGATCTTTTGTTCACGTTTTGTTCGTTGTTTGAAAATCCGTTTGTGTGATTATAACTGGCAAAGGACATGGAGAAGACCGAAAATTTTATATTCTTTAAAGGCACGTTGAACATGATACGTCCGCTTGTATTCCAGTTCCCTGACACATTACGAAAGGTAGTTTCCTTGCGTCCCGTGGCGTGATCGGTAAAAGTGGAACTGACAACATCGTTGGTCAGATATCCCCCATCAATGAATGCATGCATTGAACTTGCCTTCTCGGGGTTCGATCGTTGGTAAAGAATATTTAAACGATGCTGAAACGAGGGTTTCAGATCGGGATTCCCATAACTGATATTTAAAGGGTCCGATACATCCACAACGGGTGAAAGCTGAGACACCGATGGCTGATCGGTGTTGCCGTAATACCGGAGTCTTAGATTGTGCGTACGGCTCCAGCGATAATTGAGCTGAGCCATGGGAGCATAGTTCACCACATTCTGCTTTCCGTCATAGATCATATCCGAACCAACAAATGTCTTGCTGCGCGAAGAAGAAGGTTGTACAGAAAAGCCGAACAGATAGTCAAATTTCTCGCGTACCGACCGGAAATTGACCTCCAGCTCCTGATTAACAAAATCATTTTCCAAACGCTTACTGTAGAGTGAATCAAATAACGTATAATTTCCGGATTCATCTTTTGAGCGCGTATCCTTATCCGATTCCGAGATATTTTGTCTGTACTGATATGCCAGTTGAAGGAAATTATTTTTCCCGATGGGCTCTACATAAGAAATATATCCCCGCCACGACTGGTTGTTACTGATGTTGGTAAAACGTTGATCGATGAGATCGTCGGGACGTGTTCCGTTATAGAAGGTGCCCGATTTGCTTGTACCGCCGTTTTCCGAATCACCCTTCTCTGCACGCAGCTGGACACTCAGTACCCGGCCCTTTTTACCCAACTCACGGCTGGCATCTAGATTTAGTTCTATTTCCTTGCCGTTACCCTCTGAAAAGTAATCCGATTCGCCATAGTTGATAGTATCGCCTGCCAGTTCACTCACAGTAAGGAAGTCGCCTGTTTCAAGGCGGTTATTATTATAAAATGATATCTCGGGACGGAAAATAATTTTGGTGAGCGTATCCGGATTCCATTCAAGCCGGAGATCCAAATTAAAATTCTGGCTTTTGTTATTTGCAAAGTTGTTCTCCTCTTCCAGTGTATTCCCGGCGCTAAGCAGGTTTTGAGTAAAAACACCGGAGAGCACCTCGTTGTCGGTATAGCCATAACGAACATTTCCCCCAAACTTTAACTTTGGTGTAAACTGTTTGCTGAAGTTACCTCCTACATTTGCCGACGTAGCAATTCCGTCACGTCCCCCAGACATACGCATGCGGCCGCCGCGGCCCCCCATACTCCCAAACATGGAGGAAGCCAAATCAGAAAAACCGGCATTGTTTGTATTGTTGATCCCTCCGAGAAACGTATACTGATCCTTGTTTTTCATGTAATTCACCATGGCATTTCCTTCATAACGTTCCTTGCTGCCATATCCGGCGAAAGCGTTGCCAAAAAGGCCCTCTTTCATTCCGGGGCGTACCATCAGGTTGATCACATTCTCTTCCTCTCCATCGTCGAATCCGGTCATCTGTGCCATCTCCGTCTTTCTCTCAAGAACCTGTAACTTATCAACCATCTTTGCAGGCAGGTTTTTTGATGCCACCTTCGGGTCGTCGCTAAAAAACTCCTCCCCGTCCACCAATATCTTTTTTATTTCTTTCCCGTTGACAGTAATCTTTCCTTCACTGTCTACTTCCACACCAGGCATTTTCTTCAACAGATCTTCGACCACTGCGCTCTCTGTCACCTTGTAGGAGTCGGCATTATACTCCAATGTATCACCTTTCACGGTTATCTCCGGTGCCTTGGCGGTAACCACTGTCTCCGACAGTAAAATATTGTCGTTACTTAAAATGATATTGCCCAACTTCACATTGGGTTGTGAAGAGGTTACCTGTACATCGCGATAAATATCAGTGTAACCAATGAAAGAGATATGCAGTATATAAGATCCTGTTCGTACCGGAATTGTAAAGACACCATCGGCATTGGAAGCTTTGCCCGTCACAAAAGCACTGTCTGCGCGCTGCAATATCCGTATGTTCGCCAGGGCCACCGGTTCTTCCGTATCTTTATCTACCAGTTTTCCGGAAATGGAACTGCCCGGCTGATCCTGCGCAATCATTAAAAAAGAATATAGAGTAAACGATATTGCAATAACAAGTAATTTCTTCATTGTAGTAAGCTGTTACTAAGTCCTCCTTATAAATTGAAACATTACACAAAAATAGAACCGGCAGAGAATGCTGGCAAAAGAAATAGACAAACTCCCTGATTTCATCGACCAATAAAGGATTTAAGACAATCAACAGGATTACAATAAAAGAAAAGAAAAAGTTACATTTTGTCTTTTTGTTGGTAAATTATATTTATTTTTGCAGTCGCTGCAATTGTCATATAAGAATTCTGAAATATTTCCTGATAATAAATCCATTGTTTTTATGTTAAAATATTTAAAAAGCGAAGACTGGGTAGCTACGATTTTTGGCGCCATTGTTCTCCTTCTTGTGATTCTTTTGCCTGCGGTAATGAAGAATTATGCTTATATGTCTGGGATAGTAGCTCTTCTGGCTTACATTGGTTATCTCTTTATGGGGAAAAAAGACAATGGCCGCTTTCTTCTTTCATTCGTAATAGTCTATCTGCTGGCATGGTTGGCCACCTATATTGCAGGACTTACACCTGTAAAAACCATGGGACTGGAGTCAGTATTCTTCGCTGTCATTATTGGTCTTCTGATCCGTAATACTGTGGGACTACCTGCCTGGATGGCTCCGGCAGTGATGAGCGAATATTATATCAAGGCGGGCTTGGTAATTCTGGGTAGTTCCATCCTTTTCAATGAAATCATGAAAGCCGGTGCACTGGGAATGATTCAGGCGATTATTGTTGTGTTGTCAGTCTGGTATTTCAGCTTCTGGATTGCCGGCAAGGTATTTAAAATTGACAAAGAGATGTCCATCTTACTCTCCAGTGCAGTTTCCATTTGCGGTGTTTCAGCAGCAATTGCCACCAGCGGTGCCATCAAGGGAGATCCCAAGAAACTCTCCTTTGTGATTTCCCTGGTATTGATTATTGCCATTCCCATGATGTATCTTTTGCCTTATCTGGCTATATGGATGGGGCTGAGCGAAGAAATTGCCGGCGCCTGGCTGGGCGGCACCATCGACACCACCGCAGCCGTCGTAGCCTCTGGCAAGTTTATCGGCGAAACGGCCGAGCAATATAGTGTGATCATTAAATCTGCACAGAATGTACTTTTGGGGGTTGCCGCCTTTGTGATTTCCATCTATTGGTCATATAAGGGAACCCACAGCGACATTCGTCCCTCAGGTAGTGTATTGTGGGACAGGTTTCCAAAGTTTGTAATTGGATTTCTGATTGCTTCACTGATATTCAGCTTTGCCTTCGATGCAGGAACCGGGAAAGCGTTATCCGGTGTAGCCAACAAGGGTGCGCGTAGCCTGCTCTTCTCACTGGCATTCGTCTGCATAGGGTTGGAAACCGACTTTCGTTACATATTCAGGAAGGAGAATGCTATATATATCTGGTCGTTCCTCAGCGCACAGACTTTTAATATTTTACTCACTTTGCTGGTCGCATGGTTGTTGTTTAAAAATATCTAAAAAATATTTTTCAAACAAAACAACGCTTTCGGGCGTTGATTGAGGGTTCCTGTCGATCATAATTTCTCCGGTAGATATTTTTCAACAATGGGTAAAAATATTCCTGAGAAGTGAAGCAAGTAACTCCCTAATGAAACGATTCATTCTTGTCCTTGTCAACACAGCCATAGCCAATACAAGCACTTATCTGCTTTGGAGCGCCTTTTCTTTTTGGATATACCTCGAAACCAGGTCAGTGCTGGTACTCTCGGTGCTAAGTGGTACCTACATGTTGCTGGTCACCCTCTCCAGCATGTTTTTTGGCACCATTGTAGACAAACATAAAAAGAAAAGGGTAATGACAGGTGCTTCGGTAGTGACCATGGCACTCCTGCTGCTGGCAAGCGCCATTTTTTTACTGTCCGATACAACGCATATTGCCGACATTTCATCACCGGCATTCTGGCTTTTCTCCCTGCCTCTTTTATTGAGTGCGCTAAGTGGTAATCTGCGGGGAATAGCGCTTTCAACAACTGTTTCCATACTCGTGCCGAAACACAAGTATGCCCGTGCCAACGGGCTGATAGGAACTATTCAGGGATTTGGCATGATTGCCAATACCGTTTTCAGCGGACTTATCATTGGATATATGGGTATGGACTGGGCTATTGTCATCACCCTGGTGCTGTCGGGCGGCACGCTGGTACACCTTTTTTTTCTCTCCATCCCTGAAGAACATATCGTACATGATCCTCACCTGCAAAACAGTCAGATCGATTTCCATGGTGCCTTCCGGGCAATACAGCTGGTACCCGGGCTAATGGCGCTTATTTTCTTCACTACGTTTAACAACTTCATCGGGGGAGCCTTCGCAGTACTGCTTGATCCCTATGGGCTTACTCTTTTCCCTGTGGAAGTATGGGGGGTTATTCTGGGCTTCACGGGTACCGGATTTATTCTGGGAGGGTTGCTTATCGGGAGGCTGGGGCTGGGCAGGAAACCACTCCGTTCATTGCTATTGGGTTACGTTTTCATCAGCATCATCTGCATCCTCTTCACCCTGAGGGAAGGATCCGTTTTATTTGTAGGAGGAATGTTTCTTTATATGCTCATAGCGCCGATTGTTGAAGCGGGAGAACAGACCATCATCCAGACCGTTGTACCAAAGCCCAAACAAGGGCGGGTTTTCGGATTTGCACAAACCGTGGAGGCAGGAGTTACACCCGTCTCCATCTTTATCATCGGGCCAATGGCTCAATCATTCATCATTCCTTATATGGAGAGCAACGCCGGCATACAAGCATTTGGCTGGCTGCTGGGGGGAGGTGACACACGCGGCATCGCACTCACTTTCGTGATAGCAGGTGTCTTCATGCTCATTTTGTCACTTCTCGCTTTCCGTACGAAAGCCTATCATATTCTCTCCGACTCATACAATCAAAATACCAGTACAGAGGAATAATCAGAGCTCTTTTGCCAGCTTCAGCCACATAAAGTTGGCACGTTCCGCCGAGATATCTGCCCATGCGTCGACATGAAATACAAAACAGGCAGCCGAAGAAGTGGGAAGATTATCCAGTCTGACTCCCAAAGTGTTGATCAGGTCTGTTATTCCCGGGTTATGCCCCACATAGAGACAGCTCTCCACCTCATCGGACAGTTTGGAAAGAACATTCAGTATCCATCTGGTTGGCGCAAAATAAAGATTTTGATCTGTCCTAATCTGATCTTCAGCATAGCCAAGCTGTTGTGCAACAATAATGGCCGTTTCATGAGCCCTCTTTGCGGAAGACGAAAGAACCAGGTCGGGAGGACCTGATCTTTTTATGATATAGCTTCCCATGGCGGTAGCATTTTTACGGCCACGTTCGGTAAGTACCCGATCATAATCATCTTTGGCCATTGTATCCTGTTCGGCTTTGCCGTGACGAAGGATTATCAGTTGTTTCATATCAGTTCCAGCTTAAAATAACTTTACCACACTCTCCGCTCTCCATCACGTCAAATCCCTTTTGAAATTCATCGATGCCAAACCTGTGCGTAATGACAGGCGTCAGATCAAGACCTGAAATAAGCATCTGCTCCATCTGATACCATGTCTCCCACATTTCGCGGCCATAAATCCCTTTTAAAGTCAGCGCCTTGAAGATAATTTCGTTCCAGTCTACCGTGGTGTTGTTGGGCAGGATACCCAACAATGATATTTTTGATCCGTTGTACATATTGTCGATCATCTCCCGAAAACCGGCCGGAGAACCGGACATCTCCAGCCCTACGTCGAAACCGCGCATGCCAAGCTTTTCCACTGCCCGTGCAATGGTTTCCCCCCGGGAAGGATTCACAGTGAGCGTGGCCCCCATCTTACGGGCTATTTTCAACCTGTATTCACTCAGGTCGCTTACGACAATGTATCGTGCTCCCGCAAAGCGACAGATGGCTGTAGCCATGCTGCCAATCAGGCCCGCGCCGGTGATCAGTACATCTTCGGCAATCAGCGGAAAAGAGAGGGCTGTATGTGTGGCATTGCCAAAGGGGTCCATGATGGAAGCGATTTCATCGGGAATACGGGGATCGAGCCTGACAACATTCGATGCCGGTAGTGAGAGATATTCTGCAAAAGCGCCGTCGCGGTTAACGCCCACGCCGACGGTATTTTCACATACGTGCAACTTGCCCCGGCGACAATTGCGGCAGTGCCCGCAGGCAATATGACCTTCTCCTGTTACACGATCACCCACCTTCAGGTTTTCTACGCCACTGCCCATATCCACAATCTCGCCCACATACTCGTGCCCAATGGTCATGGGGGTTCTGATGGTCTTCCGGGACCAGTCGTCCCACTTATAAATATGCAGGTCAGTTCCGCAAATAGATGTTTTTTTTACTTTGATCAGGACATCATTCACACCGATGGAAGGAACGGAAATCTCTTCCATCCAGATGCCTTTCTCAGGCCGAAGTTTCACCAGTGCTTTCATATTTTAAGCTTTATGCGGTCAGCGGTTATCTTTCAGCTTTACGTGCTGAAAGATGAAGCGTACAGCAAGTTCAGTTGTTAAATGATTTCAAGTTTCTTTCCAATTTTAACGAATGCTGCGATGGCCTTTTCAAGATGCGACCTCTCATGCCCTGCGGAGAGCTGCACCCTGATGCGTGCCTGGTCTTTGGGCACCACAGGGTAGTAAAATCCTGTTACGTAGATCCCCTCATCCAGCAGTTCAGCAGCAAACTGTTGTGACAGCCTGGCATCATAGAGCATCACGGCACAAATGGCCGATTGTGTCGGTTTTATATCGAACCCGGCCTCTCTCATCTTTGTCACAAAATAATTCACATTCTTGTGCAGTGTATCCTGCAGATGATTGGACTCCTGCAACAGATGAAAAGCTTCCACACCCGCAGCTGCCACTATGGGAGGAATAGAATTGGAAAAAAGATACGGTCGGGAGCGTTGTCTCAGGATGTCGATGATTTCACTGCGGCCGGTAGTAAAACCACCGATGGCACCGCCAAATGCTTTGCCCAACGTTCCGGTGATGACATCCACCTTACCCATGAGACCATACTGTTCCGAAATTCCTTTTCCTGTTTTACCTACCACGCCGGCGGAGTGACTTTCGTCTACCATCACCAGTGCGTCGTATCTGGCAGCCAGCTGCATTATCGTATCGAGGGGGGCCACGTTACCGTCCATGGAGAAAACACCGTCGGTAGCAATGATTCTAAAACGTTGTGTCTGTGCTTCCTTCAGTCTCTCTTCGAGATCGGCCATATTGGCATTGGCGTAACGATAGCGCTTCGCCTTGCACAGACGAATCCCGTCGATGATGGACGCATGATTCAATGCATCGGAGATAATGGCATCTTCTTCAGTGAAAAGAGGCTCAAAGAGGCCTCCGTTGGCATCAAAACAGGAAGCGTAGAGAATGGTATCGTCTGTTTTAAAAAAATCACTGATGGTTTTTTCCAGCTCCTTGTGATAATCCTGCGTACCACAAATAAACCGCACCGACGACATGCCGTACCCGCGATCATCGAGGGCCTTTTTTGCCGCAGCAATCAAACGGGGATGGTTGGACAGACCCAGGTAATTGTTGGCACAAAAATTGAGTACCTGCTGTCCCGATTGCACTTCTATCTCAGCCTGTTGCGGCGTTACAATAATCCGTTCATTTTTATAGAGACCGGCTTCTTCTATGGCTCTCAACTCAGCCTGTAGGTGTTGTTGCATTTTTCCGTACATATTTATTTCAGTTTTCAGCGATTGGCTCTCAGCATTTAGAGTTAATTACCTGGTTTTCAATTTTCACTTTCTTCTTCCAAATTACTAAGCAGTGATGGGGGAAGCACTTTTTTTGCCTTTACACCCAGTTCACGCAGTTTTTCAGTCTGTCCGATGAGGTTTCCTCTTCCCGCTTTCAACTGCCCGTATGCATTCTCATAACTTCGTCTGGCTCTGTCGAGATGAATTTCAATATCGGTAAGAGAGTCCACGAAATTAACAAATTTATCGTAAAGTGATGCACCACGTTCCGCAATCTCTATCGCATTACGGTTTTGATATTCACGCTTCCACAAATCTACAATTAATTTCAATGCGGCAATCAGATTCGTGGGACTGATCAGTAGAATTTTCTTTTCATATGCATACTGCCAAAGGCTCTCCTCGTGACGCAAAGCGAGCATGTAAGCAGGTTCATTGGGAATGAACATCATCACGAAATCGAGTGTGTCGGCGTAATCCTGATAGTTTTTCCGACTCAGTTCATCGATATGCTTTCTCACCGAACGCAGGTGTTCTCCTATAAACTTTTTTTGATCCGTCAGATCACTACTGCCTGTGTAGTTGACATATGCCGTGAGCGACACTTTTGCATCTATGATCACTTTTCTCTTGTCCGGATACACAACAATCACGTCGGGCTGCATCCTGGAGCCATTCTCACCGGTGTAATAATTGCCGTCGGGATCTTTTAGATATTCCTGTACGAAGTATTCCCTACCCTCCGTCAATCCTGAACGTTCCAGTATGTTCTCCAGAATCACCTGTCCCCAGTCGCCCTGCATTTTGGAGTCACCTCTCAGCGCCTGGGTCAGATTGTTGGCTTCGCTGCTGAGCCGGTCATTCAGTTCACGCAGATTTTTCACTTCCTGTCCCAATGAAAAGCGCTCCTTCGCTTCGGTAATATATACCTCTTCCACTTTCTTGCGGAACGAATTAATATTTTCTCCCAGCGGCTTCAGAATCGCATCCAGATTATACTTGTTCAGATTCGTGAATTTTTCAGACTTTTCTTCCAGTATCTTCGATGCAATCTGTTCAAACTCCAGGTTAAACTGTTTACGAATGGCTTCCATTTCTTTTTTCTGCAGCTCAATATCCCCCATTCTACCCTTTGAAACTTCCAGTTGGGTGTTCAGCCGGTGATTTTCCTGCACCATCATCTCGAAGTCCCTTCGGGAAACAGTTTTGGATTTGCAGTTTAATGTGGCAATGATCCATCCCAGAATACCTCCCACTCCGCATCCTGCCAGTACATAAAGGAAACTCGCGTAATCTTCCACGGAAAAAATGATCAATTCAAAAATTTCTGTTACTTTATGTTCCTCAGTACATGTCCCATCTTCTTTTTTTTCGTCTCCATATAGAAATGATTGTATGGATTGGGTGTGATTTCGAGCGGTACATTTTCCACCACTTCAAGGCCGTATGATTCCAGGCCGATCCGTTTTCTGGGATTGTTAGTCATCAGCCTCATTTTTTTTATTTCAAGGCTGCGTAGTATCTGGGCGCCTACGCCGTAATCTCTTTCGTCGGCCTGATAACCCAGGTGCAGGTTGGCATCTACGGTGTCGAGGCCCTGTTCCTGCAACTTGTAAGCCGCAGCCTTGGCCATGAGACCAATCCCGCGTCCCTCCTGATTCAGGTAAACCAATACCCCCTTGCCCTCATGTTCTATCATTTTCAGTGCTTTATGCAACTGCTCTCCGCACTCACACCGCATGGATCCAAAAATATCACCTGTTATACAAGAGGAGTGTACCCGTACAAGGAGAGGCTCATCATCGTGCCACTCCCCTTTGATCAGTGCCACGTGCTCCTGCCCTGTGGCTTTCTGAAGAAAGGGTATCATCGTGAATTCACCGTACATGGTAGGGAGCTTCACCGCCTCTCCCCGTTCAATAAGCGATTCGGTCTGCAGTCTGTATTTGATTAAATCGGCCACAGACACTATCTTGAGATTGAATTTCCTAGCCATATCCATCAATTTGGGGAGACGTGCCATGGAACCATCCTCATTTTTAATTTCAGCAAGCGCTCCGGCAGGATATAAGCCGGCAAGCCGGGCAAAGTCGATAGTCGCCTCTGTGTGTCCGGCCCTGCGGAGCACTCCTTTCGACTGTGCACGGAGCGGAAAAATATGTCCGGGACGTCCAAAGTCCTCGGGTGCCGTCTCCTCCCTGGTAAGTGCCAGGATGGTCTGTGCCCTGTCGTATGCCGAAATTCCGGTTGTACATCCATGTGTGAGCAAATCAATAGACACGGTAAAGGGGGTAGAATGTATAGAAGTATTATGAGTGACCATCATCGGCAACTCCAGCTCTTCGGCACGTTCTTTGGTGATTGGTGCACAAATAAGGCCACGTGCATGGGTTTCCAGAAAATTTATTTTCTCCGCGGTGATACACTCCGCTGCGATAATCAGATCACCTTCATTCTCCCTGTCCGCATCGTCGACCACGATGATGAAATTACCTTTGCGAATCTCTTCAATAGCTTCCTCTATAGTGTCTAATTTAATTTGTTTATGCATATCTTGTTTTTAATTTTATGCTGTTATTATGCTATCTGTGTAATGTGTGTTCTGTATGAACTCAATCATTTCCCGGCTCAGCCGTTGCACCTCTCTCAAATCTTTTTTAGTCCTTAGTTCAAATGGAATAGAGAGGAGTCTGAACAGAATTCCTGCCGGAAAGAAATACATGCTGAATATGGCTCCAGGTGTACCGGCTTTAAACGGTCCGATTTTAGTGATGAGCACCGGAAATGCTTCAGCCTTTGCCAACTCCTCCAGATTTCTGGAATTGGATAATTGATTGAGAATGATCTCCATAGAGCTTTTGATCAAGAACAATTCTCTATCGCTGGTATTATTCATCCAAAAGTCCTTATATGTCAAATGGTTGTATTTCTCAAACCAATGGTCTATTCCATCCGACAACCCCGACAATGAACGGACGATATCCTCATAATTGGGACTGTCAATAATTACACTTTTTACAGGATATTTCCTTTTTTCACGAATCAAGAACAATCTTTTAAAAAATTGCGCATAGGTGTCGGCATTCATAATTACAGAATCATTCATAGCCTTGTAGGTCAGAAACACACCGATGGGCAACAGAATGAGCGAACTGAACCACATCCCGAACCAATGTTCCCAGACTCCGTCGCGGGTCATTTTGTAACCCACATTCTCCACGATATAATAAATGATGAACAGGATTACAGATATGACAATGGGAGTGCCCAAGCCTCCTTTTCTGACAATAGATCCCAATGGGGCTCCAATGAAAAAGAAAATAAGACAGGTAAAAGGGATGGTAAATTTGCGGTGCCATTCTATCCAGTGGCGGTTGATGGTTTTTTGGGTGGTGGTTTTATTGAGTGACCTGAAAAGAAACTCATTGCTATTGTTGTCGGCCTTCATGAAAGCACTTTGCAGGATAGCCGACTGTTGTTCAAGTTCTTTTGACTGCAGCAGCGTATCGGGACGTGGAACTTTCACACCGGCATACAGCAGTGTACCCGCAATGAGCGAATCCTTCTTTTCGGAAGGATAGCTATTGCGGAAAGTGAGATAGGAATAATTTTTCATCAAGTTTCGGTCCAGCCTGTTCACACTGTCCATGATCATTGTCATGGAATCGATCGAGGTGCTTAACGCCGTCAAATTCTTAGAAACATAATTGCTGGTTGAGCTTCCTTCAATCATCTCTTCTCCCATGCGGTTGAAATTGGCATCATAGGAGATCATCATGGTTTTCTCATCGAAGTTTTCCCTTGCATAAGGGACAAAATCAGCCGCATCACTGACCCTGTTTCCCTGTGTAAAGTTTTGAAATTGCTGACCGCTATACATCGTAAATATCAACATTCTCTTATCTTCCGTCATGCTCATTTTTGCAGAATCACAGATGATTACGGCCATACTGTTGAATCCACTCGCCACATCGTATATCAGTACATCATATAACATACCGGTCTTTTGGTCTTTCCTTTCTACATAGAGGTTATAGCCGTCAATTTCCTTATAAAAAACACTTTCGGGCACATCAAGTTCAGGCGAAGCCTGACGGATGGAAATAAGCAGTGAATAAAACTTGGTCTGTATTTTCGGAGTCGCATTGTTCTGAAAAAAAAAGGCACCCACACTGATGAAAAAGATGAGGATAATGAGTGGTTTCATGGTTTTCAACAGGGGAATACCGGCCGATTTAATGGCAAGTAGTTCCAGATTTTCTCCCATGTTTCCGAAGACCATCAGTGATGCCAGCAGGATAGCCAGCGGCAGCGCCATCGGAATAAGATTAAGGGCAGCATAAAAGAACATCTCCCCGATCACATCGAGTCCCAGTCCCTTGCCCACCATGTCCTCCACATATTTCCATAAAAATTGCATCAATACCAGAAAAAGGCAGATGGCAAAAGTCATTAGAAAAAGCGGAATAAATGTTGTCAGAATGTAACCATATAACCGCTTTATGTGGAAAAATCTTTTCATCGGACAGCACAAAAAAGAGACGTTTAATTTTAGGACAAAGATAATAAAATCAAACGGACAATCGCGGTTTCGAAAGTGTAAAGATGATTAATTGAGACAGTAAAAGATGATGTGATGAGCTCAGATACCCAGTCTTCTTTTCATCTCGTCTATTTGTGACTCCCACAAGGCAATGGCATCTCCCTTTTCATCAGATTCAGCAAAGTCGGTAATTTCCAGGGTCATGTCGCCCGACAGATCCAGTTTACGTAACATGAACTCGAAATAACAATTCTCTTCCTCCTCGTCTATCCATCGGTAACGGATGTTTGACAACGGTTTCTGATTTACAATAACTGCCTGATTATTTGTTTTTCCCCAGTAAAATGTGTAGATAGTTTCGGTTTCATCCATTGATACCTCATCAGCAAACCATTCCGAAAGACCGTCTATCTGACTGACCATGCGCCATAAACTACTTTGGGTCGCGTTTCCCATCAGGAACTCGATATGGAATTTTTCTTTCGACATGTATATTTAGAAACAGGCCCACAATATACAACTTTTTTTTGGTTCCATTGCCAAAAGTTCACAAAAGTTAGACTATTTGAGTCGCCAAAAAACAAAAAGCCGTCTTTTCAGACAGCTTTTTATAACTTATTTTTCTGCTAATTTACTGAACGGGAATATATTCCACAAAAGCTTCTATGGCTTCATACGAGGCTAGTCCCAGTTTCCAGTACATATCGGCCGTGGCACGGTTACGTTCTTCCGAACGTTGCCAGAACAAACGTTCATCATCGCCCAGGAAAGGAGCACTCTCCATTTGTGACTGATGCCTCAGGATGGCATTTCTTTTCTGGCGTAGCTCTTCGGGCGAGAGTGGCACAGCCATTTCAATATGATCTATCTCCCACTCCATCCATGCACCGCGATACATCCAGATACGGCAATCCTGAAACCATTCTTCTTCTTTAAGGATGTCAACTGCCCCCAGGATGGCGTCGAGACAAACCTTGTGAGTACCATGCGGGTCAGCAAGGTCTCCTGCTACGTAAATCTGATGGGGTTTAATGGTTTCAATAAAATCTCTGACAATCGTTACATCCTTTTCCGAAATAGGATTCTTCTTCACCTTTCCTGTTTCATAGAAAGGAAGATCCAGAAAATGGACATTGTCTTCAGAGAGACCTACATAGCGGTCTGCCGAACGGGCTTCCTCACGTCGTATCCTCCCCTTGATGAAAAGGATGTCGGGGGTATCCACATCTTCCTTCGTTTTTTCATGCAAAAGATAATGACGTATCTTCTCATACTTCTCCTGCAGATCTGTGTTACCGGGAGTGAATTTCTTACGCATGCTGTTCAACACCGAGATGTAACGGATTACCTCCTCATCTCCCACCGCAATGTTTCCGGAAGTCTGATATGCCACATGCACCTCATGACCCTGGTTTACCAGACGTTGAAACGTGCCTCCCATAGAGATTACATCATCATCGGGATGCGGGCTGAAAATGACGACTCGTTTCGGATAGGGTTTTGCCCGCTCGGGACGATAAGTATCATCCGCATCGGGCTTTCCTCCAGGCCATCCGGTAATTGTGTGTTGCAAGTCATTAAATATCTTGATATTCACATTATAGGCCGATCCGTAAAGAGTGATCAGCTCACTCAGTCCGTTGTCATTATAATCCTTATTTGTCAGCTTGAGAATAGGTTTATCCACCACTCCACAAAGCCAAACTATGGCCCGACGGATGAGTTTGCTGGTCCATTCACAGTTTGTAACCAGCCAGGGGCGACTAATACGTGTAAGCTCCGATGCTGCCGCCAGGTCCACATACACTTTTGTTTCGGGATGTGTCTGCAGGATAGAGCCCGGAATCAGGTCGGTTACCGTTCCCTCGACAATATCGGAGACACTTCCTGCCTTTTGTTCACTCCAGGCAACCAGAGTTATTTTTTTTGCATCCATCATATCCGAAAGTCCCATTGTGATTGCACTCACCGGTACCTTATCGAGTGATCCAAAGTTACGGGCAATATCTTTACGCGAATCCCCATCGAGCATGACAAGCCTTGTTTGTGAGTGAAGGCCGCTACCTGGCATATTAAAGCCTACATTTCCCTTACTACCCAGTCCCAGTAACAGATAGTCGAGTCCACCCATTTTTTTCAGATCCTGTTCAAAGGCTTCACAGTTTTCTGCTATCAGATCTTTTTCAATGGTAGCATCAGGAGAAAAAATATGTGCAGGATCTATGTCGATCTGATTTAAAAAAACATCCTTCAGCATCTGCAGGTTACTGAAAGAAAAGTCTAGTACGGGATAGAACTCGTACGTATTAAAAATGACCAGATTTTTGAAACTTACGTTTTTTTCCCTATGCTGCCTGACCAGTTCCTCATAAACCGGCATGGGAGATGTACCTCCACTGATGCCAAGCACAAACATTTCTCCCTTTTGCTGTTTTAGCAGCATTTCCGCTACAATATCGCCGGCCACCTTCTTTGCTGCTTTTTTTGATTCCTCATAGATTGCCAGGGGTAATTTCTCAAAGCGCGCCAGATTATATTCTTCAAAATCGTTTTCAGGGCGGTAGTATTTTCTGGGTACCCTTTCAAACGCAATGTGTGAACTCAAATCTAATCTCATATTTTCTGTTTTTAAAAAAATGTTGTTTATACTTAATATAACATTTGAAGTGATGACATGTTTTTATTTTACTATTCTTTGACTTTCCTGTGATCCATTCTACGTGTTATACGTCCATAAATAAATAGCGCAATAGCAGATATGGCACCAATTGCCACGAAAACATACCAGATATAGTGTGCATGCTGCGTGGCGGCAGCATATGCCACGCTGTCTATCACCCCTGCATCATTGGTAAAAAGTCGCGGATCGGGTAAATATTTATCCAGCAGAAATCCCGACAATCCAAAAGCAAAAAGGAATGAGAAGAAAGAATGCAGGTGACTGAAGCCCAGATACAATCCCTCCTCTCCTTTTGGAGCCTGAAGTGAAAAATATTCCAGGTAACGGGGTGAAATAAAACATTCGGCAATTGCCTGGAAGGCTATCCCTATAATCATCATGAAAGCCACGGGATGCAAACCCAGAATATAACTTTCCCCAATTTGTGTTCCGAAAGACATGATCAGTGCCGAGACAGGAATAATGAACATTCCCACCATCATGGAGGTAATGGCACTTCGCTTTTTCATCAGTGAAGTCACAAAGTTAACACTTACGAAAACGATCAAAGGGTTCACGTTTGCGTACCATCCGGGCGAGGCACTCTCTCCAATGAGCCGTATTACATATTTGGGCATGGTGGCATACATTTGACTCTGAATCATCCAGAAACCGCTGACAATAAGGATCAGCACCATCAATCGCCCGTTAAGCACTACTTTTACCAGTGATTGCCCTATTTCGGCAAAACTTTTTCCTTTACCCTCCGTTCTGACCGATTTGTAAAAGAAATATACAGCGAGAAGGGCAAGTAGGGTCATTGCGGCTGAAAAATAATTCAGGTAAACCAGGCCCTGATCACCCATGCTCCGTCGCAGAGGGTCGACCACTGTTTTGCCGGTGAAAGCGCCAATATTGACCATCATGTAAAAGATGGAATATCCCCGCGCCCTGTTTTCAGGTGTTGTTTCACGGGCAACAGTACCGGAGATGACCGATTTAATAAATGCTCCACCTATAACTACCAATATGAGGGGGGCAACAATGGACCATCTGAGATAACTCTCCTTCAACCCTGTGTAGGTGGTTGTCATCTCATAATTAACCAGTCCGGCATTTTCGAGCATCGTGGGCAGAATACCCAGCCCGGCATAACCAACCGTGAGCAGGGTAAATGCGAGAATAATTGCCGACCGGAACCCTATTTTATCAGCATAAGCTCCTGCAAACAGTGGTAACAGATATAGAGAAGCCGAAAAGAGTCCTGCAATCACCCCAGCCTCAATATCTGAGAAGCCCCATACATTTGAGAGATAAAGGGTAATGACAATAAATACCGCATAGTACGCGAGTCGCTCAAGAAGCTCTACAAAGTTGGCTACCCAGAAAGGTTTTGAAAATTTTACCATCTACGGATATGTTAATTTCTATTTGAGTGATTTTTTAATATCAGGGACAAAGATAAAAAATAATTTGAATATTATGCCAGATCGATCACCGTAATTCCGGTTCCGCCAAACTGAACATGTTCATCCTGAAAATGGGCGACACCCTCTACGGTACCTAAATACTCACGAATAATCTGCCGCAATGTGCCCGTACCTGTTCCGTGTAGTATACGTACCCGTGAAACGCCCAACTGAATTGCATCGTCAATATAATAGATAACCGCCTGCAACGCTTCATCCCCTCGCATGCCTCTGACATCAATATCCTGTTTGAAATTCAGTTTTCGTTCGTGTAGCAGGTCGCGGGTGTTGGAGGCTTTCTTCTCCTTTTTAAGCTGGTTGCTGCTTACCCTCTCCAAACTGTCTATGTTGACGGTGGTTTTGATCATCCCAAAGGCAACGGTTGCTTTTTTTCCTGAAACCTCCATCACTTCACCTGCAGAAGTTTGCCCTTTGATGCGAACCACATCTCCTGCTGACAGCTTTTCGTGGATTACCCTTGACTCAGTAGTCTGGTTTTTCGTTTTCCTGACAGGTTTCTTTGATATCGTAAGCTCCTTCTCGTCTGTCACGGCTGCTGTCACCTGCTCTTTAAAACGACTCAGTGACTCTCGTACCTGTTTGGTTTTTTCCTTATCGGCCTTTGCCTCTCTGATCTCCCTAATAGTATTTTCGATGCGTGCATTGCTCTCGGCCAGCATCTGTTCTACCTGTTGCCGGGCCTGACTGAGAATCTCCTTTTTCTGTTTGTTTATTTCCTCCAGACCGGCTTCATATTTCGTGGCTGTCTCTTCCAATCTGTTGCGTTCACGCCGTATCTCATCGCGTTTTCGTTCCCAGTACCTCCTGTCACGGGCTATATCCTGCAGGTATTTATCCATGTTTATATAATCGCTTCCCACAATCTCCGAGGCGTGTGCAATCACCTCTTCCGGAAGTCCGATCTTGCGGGCGATCTCCACGGCAAAGGAACTTCCCGGATTACCGATGGAGAGGCGAAAAAGGGGTTGCATCTCATGACGGTCATACAACATGGCGCCATTCACTACTCCTTCATGTTCGTTAGCAAAATGTTTCAGATTCTGGTAATGGGTGGTGATCACGCCAAACGATTGCTGCCGGTTGAACCTGTCAAGCAGTGCTTCCGCAATGGCTGCACCAATCTGTGGTTCTGTACCGCTTCCAAACTCATCGATCAGCAGTAATGATTTTGCATTACTGTTTCGTTCAAAGAACTTCATGTTCATCAAATGGGAACTGTATGTGGAAAGATCATTCTCAATGGACTGTTCATCGCCAATATCGATAAAAACATCTGCAAAGACCCCCACTTTTGAATTTTCTTTCAATGGAATCAGTAACCCGCACTGCACCATATACTGGAGGAGGCCGACCGTTTTCAGGCAGACCGATTTACCACCCGCATTGGGTCCCGAGATCACCAGGATTCTATTTGCTTCTCCAAGTGTGATATCAAGCGGGACAATTTTCCGATTTTGTTTTTTCAGTGACAAGTAAAGTAGCGGATGCACTGCCTCCACCCAGTCGATTAGCCTTGTATTCTCGAGGGAGGGTCTGATGGCTCCTATTTGCTGAGCAAAGGCCGCTTTGGCCTGAATAAAATCGATCTTCGCAAGGAATTCGTATGACTCCAGCAGGTCGGGCAGGAAGGGACGCAGATAGTCGGTAAAGTCGACCAGTATGCGTATGACTTCACGCCGTTCGTCACTCTCCAGTTCCCGGATACGATTGTTGGCTTCCACCACCTCAGAAGGTTCGATAAAAACTGTCTTACCCGATGCCGATTCATCGTGCACAATTCCTTTGATCTTTCGTTTGAAGGAAGGATTCACCGGAATCACGAGGCGACCGTCTCGCATGCTTGGCGCTACATCCTTTTCCACAAATCCTTCAGCCTGTGCTCTGCGTAGGATGGCATTGAGGCTTCTGGAGATGCCGTTCGCGGTGGAAGTTAGTTCACGCCGTATCTCCGACAAACGGGCAGAGGCATTGTCCTTCACCTGTCCGAATGTATCGAGCAGGTTATCTATCTTTTTGGTGATCTCCGGGAAGATCATCACGTGTCCTGTCAACGCAAGCAGATGCGGATACCGGGGTGTCTTCTCTTCGTCGCGGCGCAGGAACGACACAATGCCGTGAATGGTTTGTAACGAACGTCGTAGCTCGAAGAGTGCACTCTGGTCGATCCAGGCACCTGCCACACGCACGCGTCGCAGCACCGGGCGCAGATCATAAAAATGATCAGCCGGAAATGCATCTTCTTCTTCCCTGATGTGGACAAACTCTTCTGTTTGGAACAGCAACATACTGATCTCATCAAAAGAAGCAGAAAATTTCATATCTTCCACCTTCTCCCGGCCCAGTGAACTCAAACACCTGTCCGAGATCAGCTGTCTCACTTTATTGAATTCTATTTTCTGTTCAAAATTATCTGGATAGATCACTTTACTCTGTTTGTAAGCCGTGTTATATATCTGTTTGTTCCGCAAAATTACAATTTTATGCCGACTATTTCTATTCCGGTCAGTAGATTCCCATATTTCTCACAAAAAACTCAAGTAGTAGGATTATCAGAAGCACACTTCTTTTTATCCACATTTTTGTTTTTGTAGTTGCAGAATTAAAAAAGATATACTACTTTTGCCCCTCGAATTTGAAAATGGCGAGATAGCTCAGTTGGTTAGAGCGCATGATTCATAATCATGAGGTCGGGGGATCATGCCCCCCTCTCGCTACCCTGATAATAAGGCAGTTGCAAAATAAAAAATGTAGCTGCCTTTTCAATTATACACAATTTACACATGCAAAACTCCCCTTCGGTACATTCTCTCAAAAAATATCAATCTTATTGATGATTTTTCACAGGTTGCTCCGAATAATCACCAACATACCTGATTTTGTACCTCTTTCGTGTTTTACAACTCCCATAGCTGTTCTAAGCGGATGTTTCATTGATCTGTTAAAATTCGGACCTTTGCTGCTTCGATGATCATATCGGCGGTTTCCCTGATGCCAAAGAGGGAGGTCTCCATCGTCATATCATATTCATTCAGGTCGTTCCACTCCTTTCCGGTATAATGGCGGTAATAGTTCATCCGTTCTTTGTCTTTTGTTTCCATCACTCTCAGAGCTTCCTCAGGCTTTACCAGATATTCAAGTACCACACGTCTCTTTCGAAACTCACGGTCGGCATGAACAAAGACGTTGAAGCTGTTTGGATGTCCTTTAAGGATAAAGTTGGCAGCACGCCCAACAATTACGCAGGACTCCCCGGCCGCAATATCACGTATCACCGTGTTTGTACCATAAAGAGCTTATCGTTGGGAGGGATAACCTCATTCACATAAGCGTAATTATTGTTATAAAGCCTTTCCAACAAGCTGTCTGGCAGCTTCTGCTCGTGTGTTTCCACATACTCCGGCGTGAGGCCACTGGCCATTGCGGTCAGGTCGATCAGCTTGCTGTCATAGAATGCAATCCCCAGTTTCCTGGCGATACGCTCTCCCACGGCATGTCCCCCACTTCCATACTGTCGGGAGATGGTAATCACGAAATTATTTGTGGACATATAGGGTTCCGTTACGTATTTCACGGACGTTTTAGTCTCAAGTAATCTGTCAGCAAAAGTAATTTTTTTCCTGTAGAACTGGGTCACCGCACCCACCAGAAACGCGGCAATCACAGTGCCTTCGCGCACACCTTCCAATTTTCCATGAAAAAACAATACAGCAAAAATTGCAATGGCTACCACTATAGAATCGATCGTTACCTTGACCTTTCCGAAGTTTTTATTGAACTTCTCTGAAATGACCAGTGTAAGTCCTTCCCCCGGGAGATAACCCACATCGGCCTTTAATTCCAGGAAAATACCGAAAGCCATCACAAAGCAGCTCAGTACTACTGTCAACAATTGCAGCAGGTAATGATCCGGAACAAACGAACGGGTAAGATAGAGGTTCAGGTCGATAAAGAGGCCGAAAACCGACAATAAAGGCAGTTGCAGCAACTGTTGTAGGCTGCTTTTCTTCCTGAGAATCATTATCTGGATCAAAACCAGCAGGGCATTTACCAGAATGGTGAAAATTCCCACCGTAACACCTGGGAAGAGCAGGTTGGAGACGTAAGGAAGAGAGGAGATGGGGCTTGTTCCCAGATCTGACCGGATGGAAAGTGCTACCCCATACGCAATTACGAAGATTCCCGCCAGCAACAGCAGGATGCGCAAACCCAATTTATCTTTTCTCATATTTATTGATTCGTGGGAAAGGAGGTGTTGGAACGCATTTGCATCCTACAAGATCAGCAACCCGTTTTTATTTGAAGATAACCTATGATGCAGCGACAGCCTGCTAATAAACCCTGCGTTCATTTCCTGCAAAGATAACGAAAAACCGGCACAAAAGAAAACGGAAAAAAATGAAACTTTGAATGATAAATTAATAACCGGTCGAGTAATACTTCCGGTAATCACAGCATCGCATACGTTATTCATGAATCAGCTGATAAACAGCAAAGAAACGATGCCACTTTTTTTTTATTATTATTCTGATGTTTGGTCATCTCTTATAATCCTTTTAGGAGTCCTTTTGTTCGTCTCAAGGTAGATCACCGGAATGATAAACCCATTGAGGAGCGTGGAAGTGAGTAAGCCTCCCAGGATAACGTTTGCCATGGGGCTTTGAATCTCATTGCCGGGCAGGCTTCCACCCACGGCAAGAGGTATTAATGCGAGGGCCGTAGTGAGAGCCGTCATTAGTATCGGGTTCAAACGATCCAACGAACCATGCATCACGCTTTCACGTGCCGACAATCCTTCATTTTGCAAATCGTTATAACGCGATATCAACAACATGCCGTTTCTCGTGGCAATACCAAAAAGTGATATAAAACCAATGGTGGCAGGGATACTGATATTACCACTTGTAAAAAAAAGGGTGAAAACGCCGCCGATGAGTGCCAGCGGCAGGTTAAGCAGGATAACCACAGATTGTGAAACGCTTCGGAACTGATTAAACAATAACAGAAAAATTGCCAGAATAGAAAAAACAGATGTAATGAATAATGTGCGCGATGCTCTCTGTTCACTCTCAAACTGACCGCCGTATTCAATATGATAACCTGAGGGAAGCTCAATTTCACGGTCTATAACTTGACGGATTTCATTTACCGCTCCACGTAGATCACCCCCGGATACATTTGCCGAAACGACGATTTTGCGGGATACATTTTCACGGTTGATGGTATTAGGTCCGGTTACAGACGAAATATCCGCAATATTTCCCAATGGAACTTTCTGTCCGTTGGCATCAACAATAATGTTTCTGATGCGTTCAGCCGATGCACGGTTATCGTCATTTACCTTCAGTGTCAGGTCGTACGATCTGTTTCCTTCATATACCTGCGAAACCACCTCACCTGCAAGCAAGACGCTCACCATCTCAGAGAATGCAGGCAGAGAAACGCCATACTTTGCCAATAGTTCCCGTTTTGGAGTTATTTTCAGTTGTGGACGTTCCACCTGTTGTTCCACATTCAAATCCACAACACCTTTCACATCTTGTATGGAAGCTTTGATTTGATTGCCCAACCCGTACATTTTATTCAGATCGGTTCCGAATAGCTTGATGGCAATATTGGAACGTGTTCCCGAAAGGATAGCATCGAGCCGGTGTGAAATAGGTTGTCCTATTTCGATATTTACACCCGGTATTACCTTCATTTTCTCACGGATTTCTTTAAGTATCTCATCTTTTGAACGTTTGTCCAACATCACAGGTACTTCAATCTCCGACACGTTCACTCCCAGCGCATGTTCATCCAGTTCGGCACGCCCTGTCTTACGCCCTACTGTCTGCACTTCCGGGATGGAGAGCAGTATTTCTTCGGCCATACGACCTGTTTTGTCCGACTCTTCGAGTGAAATCCCCGGCAGGGTGCTGACGTTAATGGTAAAAGAGCCCTCGTTGAAAGGGGGTAGAAAACTCCTTCCGAGCGAGAAAAACATAATAAGCGCCACCACCAGCAGCACAGCGGTACCACCCAACAACCATTTCTTATTTTGTAACGTCCAAGACAACGCTTTTTCGTAATATTTCTTGAGAAATCTTACAACAACGGGTTCCTGCTCCACATTGCCATTTTTACTCCTTTCCTTGCTGAGCAAATAACTACTCAGCACGGGGGTGAGCGTCAACGCCACAATTGTAGAAGCCGTCAGCGCCACGATAAAAGCAATTCCGAGGGGAGCCAGCATGCGTCCCTCAATTCCCGTAAGAAAGAAAAGCGGTACAAAACTTACAATGATAATCAGTGTGGAATTAAGAATGGGAAGCCGCACTTCTTTTGAGGCATGATAAACCACTTCTTTAACCGTTTTCCTTTTCTCTTCCGGCTTCTGTCGGTTTTCGCGCAGCCGCTTAAATACATTCTCCACATCCACAATGGCATCGTCCACGAGCGAGCCGATGGCTATTGCCATACCTCCCAGGCTCATCGTATTGATCGTCAGTCCCATCATTTTTAATACAAGAATGGTCACCACGAGAGATATGGGAATAGTAATAAGCGATATAATGGTTGTTCGTGTATTCATCAAAAAAATAAAAAGCACGATGACTACGAAAACAGCACCTTCCAATAACGATTTTTGTATGTTGCGAATGGAACTTTCAATAAAACGGGATTGGCGGAAAATGTCGTTCGATATCTTCACATCATGTGGCATGACCGTCCGGAGCTCTGCAATAGACTGGTCTAATTTATCGGTCAGCACCATGGTACTGGTTGCAGGTTGCTTGGTCACAGTCAACAATACTGCCGGTTTATTCCGCTCCGAGGCTGTTCCCAGTTTAGGTGTTTTGTCACCAACCTTCACCTCTGCAATACTTTCGAGAAGCACAGGGCTCTCCTGCCCGACCTTCACCACCGCTTTTTTTAATTCCGACAGATTATTTGTAGAGAGTATCCCGCGAATGATATACTCGTTTCCATATTCATTGAGAACTCCGCCCGATGCGTTCTTATTCATACCCCTTACTATGTCGAGCACTTCGTAGAGTTGTACATCGTAGTGTCTCATTTTTTCCGGATTAAGCAAGATCTGGTATTCTTTTATTTCGCCTCCCAGCACGGTGACCTGCGCCACCCCTCCGGTGGAGAGCAGGCGGGGACGGATTGTCCAGTCGGCAATCGTTCGTAAGTCCCGCATCGATGTCGTATCGGCCGTAAGTCCGATAATCATCACCTCGCCCATAATTGAGGATTGCGGTCCCAAGGTTGGATTGCCTACGTTGGAAGGCAGCGCATCTTTTACAACTGCCAGTTTCTCAGACACGATCTGCCTGGCTATATAAATATCCGTACTCCAGTCGAATTCGACCCAGACAACCGAAAAGCCGGTGGTAGACGCCGAGCGGACACGCCTTACATCCGTCGCCCCGTTCAGGGCAGTTTCCACGGGAAAGGTGACCAAACGTTCCACTTCTTCGGGTGCCATCCCCTGTGCTTCAGTCATCACGACCACGGTAGGTGCATTTAAATCGGGAAAGACATCCACTTCCATATTGGAAGCAGTGTAAACTCCACCCAGAATCAATAGCAGGGATACTACCAGGATAACCATCCGGTTACGTAGAGAAAATTGAATGATTTTATTTAGCATGGTTTTATCTCCGACTTTTATCAATGGGTATGTCCTTCGGGAATAGCCGATGAGGTTGCTGCCAGTTTCACCTGATACACGCCGTGAGTAACTACTTTGTCGCCCTGTCTCAATCCGGCAAGTACCTGCACTCGCCTCCCGTCACTTTGTCCGGGCGTAATCTCCTGTTTTTTGTATCCTTCTTCATCGAGTTGAACATATACAAAAAAAAGTCCCTGCTCTTCGGTAATTGCTGATAAGGGTACTGATATAACATTTTCCAGCGGTGAGGAAAGTAAATATACCTCAATATACGATCCAGGAATAACACCCTCCACATTATCGAATTCAAATGTTACAGGGATAAAAAAGGAGTTTCCATCCAATGCTTTTCCGAATGAAAGTAACTGTCCGTTCATTCCTGAAAGCTCGTAAAGTTTGTCATCATATGCCATTTTAAAATTTGCGCTCCGGATGGCCGGAATGGTTTTATAATGAGTCTCGGGTACTTCGGCGCGGAGTTGCAGTCTCCTATTTTGAGATATCATGGCAATAGGTTGTCCCACCGAAATATAATCGCCCTGGCTCACAAAAAGATTTTTCACAAATCCATCAATTGGTGAAGTCACGCTTACACTACCGGCACTGTAGCTCGCGGCCTGTGACTCGTAGGCAGCTCTGGCAGTTTCATAGCGTAAACGGACCTCTTCAAAATCCTTCTCGGAAATGATTTGCTCTCCCACCAGATTCTCAGCGCGTTGAAATGCTTTCAGCGCGGTTTCATAAGCTATCTTTGCTTTTATTACGGGATCTCCCTCAGGAAGCCTTTGCAGTGAGACGGTGACGACTTTCTCACCGGCACGAACTGTCGTACCGGGTGCGATTGACCTATTTGCGAATGACACCACCCCGTTTACAGTGGCGGCAATGGTAGTTTCATCTCCTTGCGAAGAGAGGATTTGTCCGCTTGTTTTGATGACCTGCCGGAAGGTTCCGGCTGAAACGGTTTCCAAAGTCAGTTCCACGGCGTCGGCCTGGGCTTTGGAAAAGTGTATTTCATCGACATGCATCTTTGCAGTCGAATGGTCATGCAACTCGTCTTCGGCATGTTCGGGTGTATCATGGGTGACTGTCATTTCATGATTTTTATTCCTACAACCCGACAGCAATAAAGCCAGGATGATGGATAAAAAAGACACAATAAATATTTTCATAAATTGTTGAATGAAAGATAAACAAAAGGCAAATGAATAACCGGATTCCCTGCTTTTGAAAACGATTGATCAAAAGCAGCCAATCCCCGGTCTAACTATTTGGATAAATAATCTATAATAACGAAAAAGGAGGAGCACGCAAGCCAGTAGGGCTGTACTTTTCAGTATCAGGAATGATAAGGGTTAATTCGCCGTAATCCGATTTTTCATCGGGGAGCGGAATCGTTAAATCCGCCAAAACATATATAAACAAGTCGTGATGAAATGAATAATCAGCGTGGACAGACGGGAATGATTTGAAACGCCCCCCGGAATCGGCTTGTTGGGCAATGAAACTGGCATGCGCAACACAGTTTGAATTTTCAGAACCGGCATCCGATGCAGGGTTATGATTGTGTGAATGTTGATGATCAGAATCATGTGCAGCCTGATCCGTCTGAAAGCATGGCACCCCGTCATCGTGATGATGATGCGGAATGGCGGAGAGTGCCAGCATCAGCATGCTCGCAAAGGCAATAACAAATATGTTTACAATGCGTTTCAAATAATTTTCTGCTATTCGACAGCAAAGATAGGACTAAATTCTTGCAAATAAGTTGTAAAAATCTTCTTTGGTCAGCAAAATTAATAAAATATGCATAGGAGAAGTCACAAAAATGCATGAGAACTCAATTTTTTCCAAGCAGCAGGATTAAAAAAAAGCAAGAAACGAACGAATTGATTGCCATACTTTATACATTTTTACTGTAATACGCATTCAGCATACCCATTGTCTGCATGATCGTTCACGATGAAACAGGAAGTTTCTATAGTTCGGGACTCTCTCCCGAAACCAACCTGTTAAAGACTGTGAGTTGATAATGTGGGTTATAATATTTATCGATTATTTCGTATGAGTTTTTTCTCACTTGCCGCCTGTCCATCAGATTCAACCAGTCATTTATTTTAACTTTAAGATCCTTCGCGTCATTTTCCTTAAAGAAAAAACCGTTATGCCCTGCCTGAATGGCTCCCGATTCGGGCATCTGGTGATACATGTTGTCATGTGTGCATACGGGAGTTCCAAAACTCAACGAATGGATTGCAGTCAAACCTACATTTCCGGGTGATACGCACAAGTCGGACATCGAAAGATACCTGCCATTTTCCTCTTCGTCGTAGCAGGCACCTGCAAAATACAGCCATCCATTTTGTATTCCTGCTCTCCCCTGTTCCTCCAGACTGTTTTTATGGGCTCCATCTCCCACGATCAACAGGTTTACATCCGTTTGCTTGTCGTTGATCTGATTCACTGCTTGCAAGAGCAGGTCCAGCTTCTTCACGCCAGTCAACCTTCCGATAAAAATGACCACAGGCAAATAAGGGTTCGTAAAAAAAGGGAAAACATCCTTTTTATCGAGAGCTTGAAGTTTGTGACGTAATACTTTATGGACATCGTAATCCAATGAGTTGAAAAAGACGTATAGATTATCCGGAGCAAACCCATGTTCAATCATCAGTTTTTTCGCTCTTCTCTCATAAAGCAAGTGTTTGTGTGCAAGGCTAAAAAACGCTTTTTTAAGGATCAACCTAAACCCTTTTTCATTCCCGTACAAACCATGTTCCCAAAAAACGACCTTGACTCCACGTAGCCGACATATTATCGCAGCTACCCACGTGGAGAGTCGGGACATTTCACCCGGGAAAACCGCAAATTCAAATTGACTTTTCATACATTCTCGAATAACTCCTTTTTGCCAAATCAGGACAGTGCCTTTCCACCAGTAGTTTTTTACTTTGTGAATTTGTTTACTGTTTAAAGAAAGCCCTTCTCTTTCGAAATCGATTGTTTCCACAACGTTCGCATGATCACCGTAGAAAAAATGCATATTCCACCCTGGATTGTTGAGTAAAACTCTCCAGAGAGGCGCCCTGTAGTGCGGTGCCAGATTCATAAAAAACTTTATCGTTGTCATAAAAAGAGAAGTTCAAAAGCGTTATTCCGTACGAAAACATTCCGATCAATTTTCTTTGGGGAACAAATAAAGCCTCATGACGATAGCGTTCTCGTCTATCTCCTTTTCTTTTTCAAAACCAAGCCTTCGCATCAATTTGTACGAATTGATATTTTCTTTCAGCACAATGGCATAGAGCGATTCCAATTTTATCGATTTTGCATAATCAATCATATATTGCAATCCCTGAACTCCGATGGTTTTACCCCAGTACTCTTTTTCACCAAGATAACCGAATGCCTCACCATCTTTATCGGTAAGATGCTTGATACCCATCACCCCGATAGGCTTGCCGTTATACCAGATAGATCTTATATAGTAATCGGTTCGGGCCTTAAGGCTTTCGAACCACCTCTCCTGGGACTCCGGATCAAATTCCGATGTAGAGGTTAATTCTTTAATGATAGGATCATTTAACCATTTCCACGACTTCTCCAGTACATCACGATTGAATTCTCTGAATTCAACCTCAAATATTTTTCTATATTCCATAAGTTCTTTTTTAGTGTGTAATATTATGTTGACTTCATTCTGTATATATTTTGGTTATTCCCGTACGATCTCCATTTTATCAGGATTCAAATTTCTTTTAAACAGTTGCCATTTCAAGTAGGTCCCCGATCGCCAGAGCCATTCAAGCGGACCATAAACAAATTGTTTCATCCACCACCTGCTTATCACCACCTGCAGTGTATAGATTGTCAGGCCTAAAGCAAAAAGCAATGCAGGTCCCTTGCCTCCGAAGAACGAGCCGAATCCCCATGCAGAAAAGAAAATTGCACCCAATATATTTTGCATCTCGTAGTTTGTCAGCCCCATGCGTCCGTACGGGGTAAGCAGGCTCAGGTATTTTCTGATACCAGCGACTTGATAAAGGGATATGAAACCGGTTACCAACGCCCCAGACATGGCTATTGTACCGATGTTATTCAAGGAGGACACAAGGAGTGCGATTAGAGGTACGTCACCTTTCTCCGCTCTTAATTTTAGCAAATTAACCGGTGCTTCAGGTCCAATGATTCTGGCTATGAGCACTGCTGCCAGAGAAACGAGCATAAATGCACCAAACAGAACAACATTTCTCTTTTTCCTGATATGTACCTGCTCAAAAAAATGAAGCTTGCCGGCAATGAAACCGGTAATGAACAGTGCCAGTACCAAAAAACCGGTATCGGTATGCAAGAATTGAAACGTTATTTTGTCAATTGTCCGAACGGTTAGATTCTCTTTTGCCGTTTCAAAAAAAATCTGACTCTTTGTTCTGTTATCTCCATCATTTGATTTCGAAACTTCGGAACGAGCTACGGACTTACCTGGTGTCATCACACCGGCGACAAGGATGGAACGCTCCGTTTTTATCTGATCAAAACCGATAATAAATAAGTTCGGAACGCCTGTGAATATCAAAAATACAATGAGCATAAGAATCCAGTTTCTCAAGGGAAACAAGAAGACCAGAATCACCCCGAACAGTGCGTAAATAGTAAGTATGTCGAGATAAGTAAAACTTATCCCTATGAGGCCTATTGCAAACAGCAACAACATACGCCACAAAAAACGGCCACGAAAATCCACACCTTTTTTTGAGGCTCTTTCCATCTGGATGTAAAAACTTAATCCGAACAGGAAGGAAAAGATACTTAAAAATTTTCCTCTGATCACCATATCAGAAAACCGATCAATAGATATATCCAATACAGAAGGAGACAAATTATTCGATAAGCTGGTGAAGGCATAACCAAAATAATCCAACATATGCATAAGAATAACTCCCAGCAATGCAAAACCTCTTAAAGCGTCAATAACTTCGATCCTTTGGAAAGGAGTAGAAGCGGTTTTCTTTTCCTTCATTGTGTCGGTTGTTATTTGGTTTTTCTTACCAGGTTCCTGGCCGTACCATGATTAGAGTAAAGACAAAATCAGCCCTACTTCTGTTCCTGATCTTTAAGATACCATCGATATAAAAGAGATATTCCCTCTTCAAGTTCCACAGAATATTTCCAGCCGAGAGCGTTTATTTTGGAGACATCCGTAAGTTTTCTCATTGTTCCGTCGGGTTGAAAAGGGTTGAATTTGATTTTCCCTGTATACCCTACGATACCGGCTACAAGCTCGGCAAGTTTTCTGATGCTGATCTCTTTTCCGGTGCCGATATTGATATGACAGTTACGTACCTCCTCCATTCCCTTTTTTAAATCCACAAAATTCACATTGTTCATGATGAACAGACAAGCTTCGGCCAGATCTTCGCTCCACAGAAACTCCCTTGTGGGCTTTCCGGATCCCCACAACTCCAGATGATTCGAAAAAATCCCAAACTTATTCAGTGTAAAAATAAAATCGTCTATCGTACTCATACCGTTCACATCATTCAGTCTCCTTCTCCTCAGATCTTTCTGAATGCTACTCCAGTTATTTTCCTGCAGACATTTGGCTAAATGCATCTTCCGGATGATTGCCGGAAGTACGTGACTCTTTTCAAGGTCGAAATTGTCATGAGGACCATAAAGATTAGCAGGCATAACGGCCAAATAATTGGTGCCATATTGCAGGTTGAAGCTTTCCAGCATTTTTAATGCTGCTATTTTTGCAATCGCATAAGGTTCATTCGTATATTCAAGCTGTGAGGTAAGAAGATATTCTTCTTTTATGGGTTGAGGGGATTCTTTGGGATAAATACAGCTGCTCCCTATAAACAACAGTTTTTTCACCTTGTGGCGGAAACTTTCGCCAATCACATTGTTCTGAATTTGAAGATTACGATAGATGAAATCTGCACGGTAAGTATTGTTTGCAATAATCCCCCCCACATAGGCTGCTGCTAAAATCACATATTCCGGCTTCTCCTGGTCAAAGAAATCCCTTACAACAGCACCATCCATCAAATCCAGTTCGCTATGAGAGCGGCCGATAAGATTGGTATATCCCTGGTTCTGAAAACACTTCCAAATAGCCGATCCCACCAGGCCTTTATGTCCGGCAAGATAAATTTTACTATTCTTATTCATAGTCAATTGCATTCATAATTCTTAGCCTTTTCACAAATTTTCATCATGCCTGACCAGCCGGACAGAGAATCACCCTGCATTTTTATAGGCATTACTTCCAAAGAGTGTCATAAATATTATCTTGATGTCCCGCATCAAGTCCCAGTTTTCAAGATACTCCATATCGTACTCCACCCTTTTTTCCATTTTCCAAAGCTCGTCTGTCAGCCCCCTGTATCCATTCACCTGTGCCCAGCCGGTTATCCCTGGTTTTACAAAATGGCGGACTTTGTAATGCCGTATAAGCTCAGAGTATTGTTGAGTATGTTTCAGCATATGCGGTCGGGGTCCAACCACCGACATGTTGCCGAGAAATACATTTATAAACTGAGGCAATTCGTCGATATTACTGCGTCTGAGGAATTTGCCTATTGAGGTAATTCTTGAATCGTTCACTTGTGCCTGTTTATTATCGGACTCGTCATTTACCGTCATCGTTCTGAATTTAAGGCATGTGAAAGTTTTGTTGTTAATTCCTGTCCTTTGTTGCTTAAAGAAGAGGGGGCCTTTGGAGTCCAGCTTTATCAGCACAATTATTACGGGAAATAACCAGCTGAATATTAAAATAATAACAACGAAAGAGAATAGGATATCGAACAGGCGTTTTACAAATCGAAATGTCAACTTATCCAACGGAATCTCTTGAGGGTTAAACATCTCGAACAAACGTGACGAGTCAATTTTCTTACCCGTATAGCTGTGGTTACTCCAAAAACCTTTCATGAGTACATACCGTATACGCATCCCGGTTTCGTTACACTGTGAGAGAAGTACTTTGGTATTATCCCTGGTAAAATACCTGGGATCAGTTACAAGAAGCATATTCAATTTGTAGTTCTCTGCCAAAGAGGCTAACTCATCAAGTTCTCCAAGTATTTCAACATCTGGCTTGTACTCATTATTGGAAAGATAACCCACAAGTTTATAACCCAAAGAAGGATTATTCATTAATAATTTGCCCAGTACCAGGTCTGAATCACCTACTCCCAATATTGCAACTCTGTGGTGTGCATATCCCATTTTATAGCGGTACTGGTGAAATTTATAGATAAAATAAAAAACAATCACTTTCGTCACAAAAAAGAAGCCGGTATACTCTACCAGAAATCCCTTGTGATACCCTTTCGGGAGAAATATCTCTGCCAACAGGAAAAGAGTGATGAGAAGAATGAGAAACCTCATGCTGAATGCTTTCACCCTTTCAGCGTAGGCATCATTAAAAAAATAATTTCTCTTTGAGTAGATGATGTATGCAAAAAGCTCCGAAATATTGGCATGCAAAATATAGAGATTTCTTCCCGGAAGATCCACATAATTATACATCGGGCTATTGTAATAAACCATGTAAACCGATAAGTTTAAGAGTAATAAGTCGAAGATAAGATAGAAGAATCTTATCCCTGCATGTTCAGAATCCATAAGCTGTGATTGTTAAATAATTACTTCCTGAACTTTTCTTTTAAAATCCCTATTACAAACTGAGTATTTCCGATAAGATACCTTCGCCACATCCTGCGTGGTTCTCGAATCAAACGATACAACCACTCCAACCCGATGTGTATCATCCACCCCGGTGCGCGTTTCACCGTGCCGGCATAAAAGTCGAACACTGCACCAATACAGCAAATATGTCCCGCATTCAATTGGCCAAAATATTCATAAGACCATTTTTCCTGCTTCGGAGCAGTCATTCCAACAAAAAGCACATCAGGCTCAACCTCATTCACTGCGTTGATCATTGCCAGGTTATCTTCTTCGTCGAACAAAGTCTTGAATGGCGGGGAATAGCCGTAAACCTGCAGTCCGGGGTATTCTTGCCGAGCTCTTGCTTTAATAAGTTCGAGCGTTCGCTCCGAACTGCCAAGGAAAAAACATTTTCCGCCCCGTTCCTGCACGCGTGTCATTTCGTATTGAAAAAGATCAAAACCTGCAATCTTTTTTATTTTTTCTCCCTTCAGTAGACGCATTGCCAATACCACACTAATACCGTCAGGCAACAACATGTCGCTTGCCTGAAGTGCCTGTCTGAAAACGGCATCTTTCCTCAGTGTATTGTAGGAATGGGCATTGAGCGTACTAATAAGCTTCTTTGAGGGTTGAATCTCCTGCAAAGGGCCACTGTATATTTCAAGTTTTTGCAGCATAATTTTCAGTATCTATCTGTTCTATATCGGGACCCCATGTAAATGTATACTTTAGAGATGTGGTACAATTGTGTATCTCCTTAAATCTGAGTAATCCGATATTGGGTTCTCCGTTGAGTCCGGAAGCACCCAAATCGATAAAATCGTACTCCATTTTTTTGTAATAATCATATATGCTTCCGTACAACAGGTCCATCACTCCAACAGACCTGTTCTCCAGATCGTCTCCCATAAAGATTCCCTGTGCAATTTTTTCATGACCGCGGTAAAAGACAGCTGCTCCCAAGCGATTTCCGTTTTCATCTTTTATCAGAAAAAAATCGACCGGCATAATGCGGTTTACCTGCACAATGTCATTCAAACTCATGTGTATTTTTCTTCCTTGTACCTCGCGATTCCTGAAAATAATCGTGTACACTTCCTGAATGGATTGTTCGTCTGTCACGACATGAAAAGAGAGTTCATTGCGCAACGCTTTATTGTAATTCTGTGCCAC
>DGZP01000041.1:23395-46915 GCA_002398565.1 Proteiniphilum sp. UBA4977 | reverse complement strand
CATGCAAAATTACAATATTTCTCTCAACTATGGAAAAGAATCTGTAAAATTAGTTATTTGGCCAATGCCTCCAATGCTTCGTTGGTAGCGCTTAGCAGTGGGTCTACTGAGATGGGTGATCCCACCCCCCCTTTCATCCAGAGTTGAGGAATGATACGTCCTTGTGTAAACAGCCGGTCAATTTCCTCCGCCATATTTTTGCCTCTCACCTGCTGTTCAATCTGGAAAGCAATCAGGTGGCCCATGGGGTAGTTGGGCAGGTAAAGCGGATAATCGATCATATGCGAATAGATACCCAGTAGCATCTCATCCGGGCCACCCAGCACATCGGCATAGTAGTTGTTCCAAATCTCTTTCGCAATACGGATCACTGTCTCCTTCAGCTGAGCCGGTGTAGCGTCCGGATTGGCATAGAGCCACTCCCACACCTGGATGTCGACCAGGGAGACTCCCATGATCTCGTAGCTCGACCAAAAGTTGTCCAGTGCCAGATAATACGCATCTTCGGGATTGGGGTTTTTCAGCCCCAACAGCTCCAGATCCCGCTTCTGGAATAGAAATGCCACCGCCTCGGTGAAGGCTGTGTTGGGCACGCCGTTCAGCATATAATAATCAACATCGTTCATGGTGATGGTCTGCTCCACATTGTGACCAAACTCGTGTACTGCAATATTATAGCCTTTGTAATCCAGGCCTCCCACGCCAATGCGGGTACGCAGTCGTGCCACGTCGTTGCGCATCTCTGCCCCCCAGGCGTGGCCGGCCCCACGGGAGTTATCGACCGTGATCAGGGCAGTAATCTCCTTTGCTTTCTCCGGGTTCCATCCCAGCTTTATCAGGATGTTGGGAAGATCATGCTCCAATGTCTGTGCATCAGGATATTTTTTGGAGGTGATGGCAGTCAGCTCCTCTTCGGGTATTCCTCCACCGGCACGAAAACCGTTGTACCAGATATCAAACGGCTCCAGTTCACGTCCCAGCCGGGAGGAGATAAAGGCAGCCACCTTCTTTACCTGCGAGGAGGAGAGTAACTCCTTGAAAAGCTCCTCCACCTCTTTCTGTGTCACCTCCATGGTACCATCGAACGCGCGGGAGAGTTGTGTGGGATAATGGGGAGAGTATGCATCGAGCATACGCATCGCCTGAAAATTCTTCAGGAACACCTCGTAGCGCTGTGTCTCCTCCGGTGTGGCATTGACTGTTTTACCCCCCTTCATCAGCACGTTATTTTCCGGATCCCAAGTATGGCTGTCCCGGTTGATTACCTCGAGAGGTATGGATTGGTCCACGATACGCTGCATTACTTTATAGATCATTCTCTGCTTCTCCAGACCCCGCTCCCGATCAGCGTAGTTCGACTTCAGTTCATCGCGCAGGCCCCAGTGGGAGATCAGCTTCATGCCGTCAGGAAATAGTTGTTCACCCTGTCCGTTGCGTAGTGTACCCATAAAGATGTTGTAATCGGAAATATAAGCATCAGCTTTGGTCACCGTACGCGAGATATCCTGCTGTATCGCCGCCGGCACACGCGAGATGAAACGGTCGCCCATCCGGGCATAAGCCCACTCCTTACGGTTCCACTGTCCACCCCGACCGGTCTTCTCCTCAAGTGAGTAAAAGGGGAAGTTGAGTATCGTAAGAAATGCTATCTTGTTGTCATACAGATCATCGGTGAGATGTGCGGAGGCATTGTAACTGCCAAACTGCATATCTACCGGCGTGATATCCGGACCCACAAGCTGCAACGGTGCTTTCAGTTCTACATCCATCTTGTGATAATAACCGTTGATCATCTCGAAACTGCGCTCCAGTGTGGCATAGAGAGAGGAGAGTTCTGCTGTATCGGCCACGAATGAGGTGGTGCAGAACCGTACAAAATCATCTGCCGTACCGTCCTGTTCCTGCCAGAGAGAAGCCACCTGCTTTACTCCGCGTTCAATGCGGAAGGCATTTTCCTCGCCGAGTGAATCTTTTAATTGTGAGATCACGCTCCTGGTATATGTTTCGGAAATAAACTCAGCGCTATTCATAACTTTCTTCTCTTTGTTACAGGCAATCAATCCAAAAATAAAAAGGGTAATGATAAAAAAAAGTGACTTTTTCATCTTTTATATTATACTAATTATTATTACATCTCCAATTTTCACGTGTTCCAATATAGGCTCAAATATAGTGTGTTCATTAAAAAAAACAAAACATATCACTTGAATTATCTATAATCAAAACAATTCAATATTTAAATACGTTAAAACATTATGGTGTATTATTATGAAACAAAATCTGGAAATCAAAATATCAAATATCTGAAATTCTAATTAAAATTTGACAATATCTTGTATGAACAGAAGAAAATTTATCAAAAACACATCTATTGCTACAGTTGCTGCAGTATCGGGTATCAGCGTATCAAAGTTAAATGCAAAAGGGTTAGCTGCTCCAGTCCGGGCCAAGGATAGCATATTAAAAATTGGTCTTATTGGCTGTGGATGGTATGGTATGGTCATTGCGAAGGCGGCACTTCAGGCCGGAGGTGTGGAGATAGCCGCCGTGGCGGATGTTGATTCAGCACATCTTTCCGAAAGTATAAATGAATTGAAATCCTTACAAGGCAGCTACCCAAAAGGATTTCAGGATTACAGGGAATTGATCGGTTTTGCAAATCTCGATGCAGTCATGATTGCCACGCCCCCCCACTGGCATGCGCTTCAGTTTATAGCAGCATGTGAAAAAGGGTTGCCCATATACTGTGAAAAACCACTTGCCTATGACCTGGACGAAGGAAAAGCCATGGTCAGAGCTGCACAAAAGGCTGGAAACATTGTACAGATAGGATTTCAGAGAAGACAAAATCAGGCTTTCAGAAAGGCCAGGGAAATAATTGATGGGGGTAAGATTGGCAATGTGCTTCAAGTTGCGGCCCAGATACATTTTAACCCTGGCAAAGTGGATACAAAGGTCCAGGCCCCTCCCGCTTCACTCGATTGGGATGCATGGTGCGGGCCGGCGCCCAAACTCCCGTATCGGCCTTCCATAGGCCATCGGGCATGGAGATTGGAGAAGGAGTATGGAAATGGACATCTGGTGGACTGGGGAATCCATAATATCGATATAATTAGAAAGACAATGGATTTTGCCATGCCTGATATGATTGAAGCATCAGGAGGAATCTTTTTACTGAAAGAAAGAGTTACAACTCCCGACACGCTTATTGCGAAACTGTTGTTCGATGATATCCCTGTTATCTGGCAGCATCGCCTCTGGGGAACGGGAGACCTGGATCCTCAATTCAATAACGGAGTAATATTCTATGGAGAAAAAGGGACTCTCTTTTCTTCAGATACCAGGCTTGTGTTGATACCTGCAGGACGCGACAAAAAGCAGGAGATTATTGAAAGGCCCACACCCGATATGCAGGAAAAGCATGTGGCAGAGTTTATTAAAGCTGTAAAAACAGGAAACAGGACCCTTATAAGTTGTTCTCCGGAAGACGGTTATCAATCCACTGCGTCGGTACAACTGGCAATGATAGCTTATGAAACTGGAAGCAAACTGAACTGGGATAGTAATGGTAATCATATTATTAATAACCCGGAAGCGGAACAACTTCAGGCAAGGCCCTACAGAAAGGGATACAAGAGACCGGTTATCTGATAAATTCAGTATATTTATTCATTACAAACAGATAAAACATCATGATGAAACAGCTACTATTCATATCATTTTTTTTTACGTTTCTTACGTTGTCAGGAAAATCCGGGAGTACCATCCAGACTGTTTCCGGACCGGAAGCAAAGAATATTATTGAAGTAGGTATCGCGGAACAAAATGTTTCAGAGAAACAGAAAAGCATCATCGCTGAAAATGCCGAGATAGAGAAAGCAGGTTCCGGTTTTTCCTTCACCGAAGGACCCGCAGTAGACTCAAAGGGGATTGTTTATTTTACCGACCAGCCCAACGACCGTATTTACCGGTGGGATGAAAATGAAGGTATTTCTCTCTGGCTGGAAGGGACAGGCAGATCCAATGGAATGTATTTTGATCACAAAGATAAGCTTTTTGCCTGTGCCGACTTAAACAACCGGATAGTGTATTTTGATAAGGATAAGAAAGCACATACACTATTTGAGAAATATGAAGGCAACCATCTGAATGGTCCCAACGACCTATGGATTGCTCCCAATGGAGGAATTTATTTTACTGATCCCTATTATCACAGGAACTACTGGGAGGAGGGGCATACCGAACTGCAGGATAAAAGGGGTGTATACTATCTTTCTCCAAAAAAAGAGATTACACGCGTAGTAGATGACTATGTCCAACCAAACGGGCTGATAGGCACTCCCGATGGAAAAGTATTGTATGTGGCAGATATCAATGACCGGAAAATCTGGAAATATGATATTGAGGCCGATGGATCACTTACAAACAAAACTTTTTTTGCCCCGAAAGGATCAGATGGCATGACGATAGACGAACGGGGAAATATCTACCTGACCATGGGGAAAGTGTGGGTCTACTCTCCCAAAGGTGAGTTAATCCATGAGATTGAGCTACCCGAGAGCCCGTCGAACATCTGTTTCGGGGGTAAAGAGAAAAAGACGCTGTTCATCACTGCCCGTACCTCGGTTTATACCCTTACAATGAATGTAAAAGGAGTAGACTGAGGATTCTGAATTCAATTTTTAAGTTATTTTTTTGTAAGTTTGTCCTAATTGTAAATTACAAGAATATCAATATGAACGAAATAAACAATTATATAGAGACCCACAAAAAACGTTTCCTGGAGGAACTTTTCGAACTGATCCGTATCCCATCCGTCTCATCGCTCCCTGTACACAAACCGGATATGTACCGTGCCGCAGAGAAGTGGAAAGAGATTCTGCTGGCAGCCGGCGCTGACAAGGCTGAGTTGTTGGAAACTGCTGGAAACCCGGTAATCTATGGTGAGAAAATTGTCAATCCCGAAGCACCCACCGTGATGGTATACGCCCACATGGATGTGATGCCGGCAGATCCCTTTGAACTCTGGAATACAGACCCCTTTGAGCCTGTAGTGAAAGATGGAAGAATATGGGCCCGGGGTGCGGATGACGACAAAGGGCAATCGTTCATGCATGCCAAAGCATTTGAGTACCTTGTTCAATCGGGGCAGTTGAAATGTAACGTAAAATTTCTGATAGAGGGAGAAGAGGAAATAGGCTCTCCCAGCCTGCCTGAGTTCTGTAAGAAGTACAAAGAGATGCTGAAAGCTGACATTATCCTGGTATCGGACACCTCGATGATCGCACCCGACGTGCCTTCCATCACTACCGGACTGCGTGGTCTGGCATACTGGCAGGTGGAGGTGACAGGGCCGAATGTCGACCTACACTCCGGTTTGTTCGGCGGGGCGGTAGCCAATCCCATTAATATGCTTTCGAAGATGATCGCACAAACGATGGGCGAGGATGGAAAGATCCTGATACCCGGTTTCTACGACGACGTGGTGGAGGTATCCAAAAAGGAGCGGGAGTTGATGGCCCGAGCACCCTTCTCTCTGGAAGCATACAAACAATCACTTCACATTGAGGAGGTATCGGGAGAAAAAGGCTATACAACCAATGAACGGACAGGCATCAGACCCTCTTTCGACGTGTGTGGCATCTGGGGCGGCTATACCGGTGAGGGAGCCAAAACGGTGCTTCCTTCGAAAGCTTATGCAAAGATCAGTACTCGACTGGTTCCAAACCAAGATCACAAAAAAATAGAGAAACTCTTTGTAAGGTATTTTGAATCCATTGCCCCAAAATCGGTAAAAGTGAAGGTGGAATACCTCCATGGCGGCCCCTCCTATGTGTGCCCCATCGATTTTCCCGCCTACAGAGCGGCCGAAAAAGCCTATAAAGAGGTATATGGTAAGGAGCCCGTGCCCGTACGCTCAGGTGGCAGTATTCCAATCATTGCCACCTTCGAGGAAGTACTGGGAATCAAGTCTGTGTTGATGGGATTCGGACTGGGATCAGATGCCATTCATTCACCAAATGAGAATTTCCCTCTGGAACAGTTCTTCAATGGCATCCGAACCATTCCGCTCTTCTATAGATATTTCGCCGAAGAGATGAAAAAAATAAATGAACCAGACAGGGTGCCTGCTGTTTAATAGTTGTAAGGATACAATTAAAACAGGAAGTATGAGAACCTATACAACATTGTCTGAAGCGATCAACGATCTGGCTAAAAGAGGATATACCACGAACTTTAACATAGAGAGTGACTGCATCGTATGTGCTGAAAGTATGATCCGGCTTCATCCTGATGAGTTTCAGATCGACGAGATTTACCGATTTCAGGAGATGTCGGATCTCGACAACGAAAGCATCCTCTATGCTATTTCCTCATCACAAAATAATATGAAAGGGCTACTGGTAAATGCCTATGGTATTTATTCCGAGACAGCAACGACAGAGTTGATCGAGAAACTTTCTGAACAGAAGTAAGAAGTCTCCGGTGAATGGGATAATTATTCCGGATCAGCAGATTTGGACATATGCCATGTAACGGGTATCCGATGTAACGGGGGTCAACGGCTGGTAGCCGGAAAGTATTTTTCCGTATGCTACTTTAAGTGGAGACTCGCGCTGCATTTTTTTGTGAAATGACTGGGCATCGCCCTGATTTTTAAAATAATTCACCTTAAATTTGCCCTCTGCACCGCGTTCCATGTATCTTTCGTGGAATATTCGTGCCACCACACCCATATTCATCCGTAGGTTGATCTCCACACAAGGTTGAATCATGTACCCCTCTTCCGTTTCACACGCCATCATGTCCACACCTGCGTAACCGGTATAAAAAGGGAAAAAAAGGCTGAGTTTTTGTTTGAGTGATTCGCGCAATCCATGTAGCAAGTCTGTCCTAATATATCCCGACAGTCTTTCCACTATCTTACTGTCGGAAAGCAGCTCATTTCCGGCATAAGCACCCGAAGCGGCGGAATGGAACAGTGAGTAACCTGCAAATTGTGTCTTTCCCTCCTGCACATAAAACTCCATGGCAAAGTCTTGCACTTTGCGCAATACTGGTTCTGCAACAACACCTCCCTGCTCACGGATTACCCTTCGGCACCAGTCGGTCTGCTTGTCGGTAATATTACCCAGTATCCATATTAATCCTTTACCACTACCGGATACCGGCATCTTCAATATTTTATCACCCGGCACCGATTGTAAAAATTCAAGAAGTTCTTCAAGCCGGATAAAATAGTATGATTCCCCACAAAAGCTTTTTTCTTCCTTTTTCAGTTCCCGCAACAAGCGCACCGCGTTTTTACGATTCGTATACTCCTTTAGCCGTTCGAGTTCCTCCATTGAAGGCAACTGATGTTCACCGGCACCCAGGGAGGCCATTTTTCTCCTCAGCATCGGACTCCATCCCCAGGGAATGATTCTCTCCTTCCGACGCAAAACAATCTCCTGAGAGGAAATCATTTCAGCTGTAACGGGAAGCACACTCTTCAAGGCATCCAAAAACGACCGGTTCGCCTCCCCCTCCGCAATTACCGCCTCTCCATTGCCATACCATACAGGCAACAGAGCCATATCGTCCGCCATTTTCACGGCTGAAGCGGGGGGGGTGTAGCTGGCCGCGAAGTTCGACAATGCAAGATCGTGCCAGGGATTAAAAAAGTACATCTATTTATATTCTTTGATCTCGATCTCACCATTGAGAGCGAGAAGTGCATTCTCGGCCAGGGCACCCATTTCGTCCTGGCCGGGATACACGTAAACCGGTGCAATGCGATAGACTCTTTCGATGACCATGTTGCAAAACCACTTACTGTTGGCTATGCCACCGGTAATCAGAATACCATCTACCATACCTTTGAGCACGGTTGCCATCGCTCCTATCTCCTTTGCTACCTGATAAGCCATTGCCTCCATCACCCGCAGATATTTCTCATCGCCTTCCTTCGCCTCCCGTTCAGCCACATAAGCATCGCTGGTACCCAGATAAGCCATCATTCCTCCTTTGCCGACAATCATCTCCGACATCTTCTCGTAGCTGTAGAGGCCACTAAAAGCGACTTTCAACAACTGCCCCACAGGCAGTGACCCGGAACGCTCCGGAGAAAAGGGTCCATCGCCATCCAGACCCTGATTTACATCAATTACCTTTCCTTTTTGATGAGCGCCCACAGTGATTCCACCACCCAGGTGTACCACAATAAGATTGAGATCCTCGTATTTTTTCATGATGGATTTGGCGTGTGAGCGGGCGATTGCCTTTTGATTCAAGGCATGAAAGATGGATCTTCTCTCAAAGAGCGGATGTCCGGAATATCTTGCCAGCGGCTGTAATTCATCCACCACCACCGGATCGGCAATAAAGGCTTCGGCAGAGGGGAGCATCTTTGCAATGTCGTGTGCGATCAATGCTCCCAGGTTGCTGGCGTGTTCACCCCGCTTGCATTCCAGAAGATCTTTCCGCATCGCTTCATTTACCCGGTAAACACCCGATTTGATGGGCTTCACCAGTCCGCCCCGGCCAATCACCGCGTCGATGGTCTCCAGAGGGACGTCGGCACTTTTCATTTCCTCATAGATAATGTTTTTCCGGTATTCATACTGATCAGTAATCTTCTCAAACTTGTGTAGCACTTCGGGTACATGCTTGATAGTTTTCAGGAAGATTACCTTCTCCTGCTGATAAATGGCGATTTTCGTCGATGTGGAGCCAGGATTAATGACCAGAATGCGTGTATCTGTTCCCATATATTTTTATTCTTTGATTACTATAAATATCTTCCGACGAAGAAATATTAGCATATGCTATCTGAGACAGACTGCCAGGGCGATGGAATAAAGTTTACTCCGTTCATCGTCCGAGCGGGAGGTAAGCACAACGGGTACGGTTGCACCCATCAGCACCGCAGCGACTACCGCTCCTCCCAGGAAATTGAGTGCTTTATAGAACATGTTTCCTGCCTCGATATCGGGTGCCAGGATGATGTCGCAGTCGCCGGCCACTTCGCTCACAATACCTTTGTTCCGCGCAGCCTCCCTATTTACGGCAATGTCAACCGCAAAAGGTCCCTCCACGATACATCCTTTTATTTGCCCTTCCTGATTCAGCTCCTTCAGCCGGGCAGCATGCACGGTAGACTCCATTTTCGGGTTTACTTTCTCCACAGCTGCGGCCACGGCCACTTTGGGCCTTTCAATACCCAGGCGATGACATGCATTCACCGCATTGTGGATGATCTGGACTTTTTCTTCCAGAACAGGAGCGATGTTCATGGCCGCATCGGTTACACATAGCACTTTATGATAGTAGGGTGACTGAAAGAATGCCACATGACTCAACAGATGCTCCGTACGCAACCCTTCCTCCCGGTCGAGTATCGCCTTCAACAGATCTCCCGTCGCCACGCGACCCTTCATCAGGATATCGGCCTCCCTCCGACGTATCTTGGAGACAGCGATCCGCGCGGAGGCTGCCCCATCGCCATCATGATCCACAATCTCAATCCCTTCCAGATCAAAACCGATGGACTGCGCAATATTTTCAATCTCAGATTTACTGCCCACCAGTAGAGGATGCACAATCTTCTGCCGGACAGCGCTCTGCAGTGCTTCCAGCACATGCCGGTCTTCCGCCGCAGCAACCGCCACGATACACTTCAGTCCTCTCCTGGCACGCTCTGTCAGTTCATTTAAATCGCGGATCATTTCAACTGTTATTTTGAAGCTTTTCTCTTACAAAAGAACAAAAAATATTGCATATCATGACGATATATAGATAACATTTTGACATAAAGTAGAAAAAGTCACGCACTCATGGAATATTCATTTTGAACAATCAACACTTTTCAATTCACAGGTGTTCCGGTTAAGGACAAGATAATTTCCATGCACGGTACACTAAAAAACGTCCTAAAACACTAATTTTAGGACGTTTAAGTATTGATGAAAGCGTTCTTTGAATGCTCTCCTGAAACCCTGAAGGGCTTCTTTGGAGCGGCAAACGAGACTCGAACTCGCGACCCTCAGCTTGGGAAGCTTTTAAACAGTTATTTCTGTATTTTTTCTCTATTTTCAAATAATTCATAAATACCTGTTTAACAGCATATATAATAAATTATTAACTCTTTCCTATTTCTTCTATTTGTATATTTTTGCTACTTTTGTTTGTTATTTGTTTGTTATGATTGTTTGTTATATATCGAATACAATCTAAAAATATACTGATATGAAATTCTACTATTCCAATAACGGTATAACCGTTAAACTTGTTCGAGATATAAGGAATAAAAATCCCGAAAATGAATGCCCACTACGGTGGCGTGTAACATATAAAAGAGATAGCGACTACTACTCTACAGGAAAAGTATTAGATCGTGAGGACTGGGAATTATTTGAAGCTTCAGAGGAAGCTGATTTTAATTTTAAGACTAAAGCGGCACATCTAAGAGAGCATAAAGACGACATACAAAAATATTTTGATGATATTCTTAAACCCGCAGTTAAAGAGACTGCAGACAATTTCTCTTTTGCAGCACTCGATCACAAATTAGGCAAGTCGGATATCTTAACCGTAAATGATGCGTTTACGGCCAAAATAAACACTTTAAACAACACCTTCAAGGTCGGGAATGCAACAATATACAGAACCACATTAAACGCTCTTATACGTTTTCAGTATTACAGAAAAATCAAAAGTAAAATAGCCAAACAACTATTTATTGAAGAATGTGTAAGTAAAAAGCATAAGACAAAAGGTAAGGATGTTTTAAACGTCATCGCTGATATTAAATTTGACGATATCACGGTGAAATTTTTATCTGACTGCGAAGACTTTTGGAGTGCGACCGGTATAGAATACGCTACTATCGGGATTTATATGAGAACACTTAGGGCAATAATAAACAATGGAGGAGACCCTTATTTAAGCGGAACTCGCTATCCATTTGGAGAGGGCAAGAATAAATATTCTATTCCGGAAGGTGGGAGAAAATCTATCGCTTTAGACATTGAGGACATTTGGAAAATAGAGGATTTTGAGACTGACAATCAAGGATTGATGGTTGCAAGGGATATTTTCATATTCATGTTCTATTGTAACGGACTAAATTTCGGTGATCTATGCAGGTTGCAATACAAAGACATCGACGGAGCATCCCAAGAGATTGTATTTCATCGTAAGAAAACCAGAGATACAAAAAAGAAAAAAAATCCAGAGCCTATTTGCGCTCCGCTACTACCTCCAATGGTAGAAATAATTAACCGACACGGCAATAAAGAACAGAATGGATATATCTTTCCATTTCTTAACGGCATCGAACGAGTAGATCAAAACGAAAGAAAGATAAAAGACGCTATTCAACTGGCATTAAACCCAATAAATAATTCATTAAAAGTAATAGCAGCACAATTAGGGATAGACCGGAATTTATCGACCGCCTATACCCGTAACAGCTACGTAACTCATCTTACAAGCGAAATGTATATTAGTGAGATTTTCGTTAAACAAATGGTTGGCCATAGTACTGGAAAGAATGTAACCGCCGGCTATAATAATCCATCCCCCAAAAAAAGGAGAGAGGTGAATTCTAAACTATTAAACCCAAACAAAAAATATAATACGATAAGTCTATTGTCTGTAACCGGATGATCGTTTCCCGAAATATGACAGACTGTGTCTGTTAATTTCAAAGATAAGGAAACCAATTCCTGTATAACACCGAACTGGTTGTAAAATGTGATATTTTAGGCACCTTCGCTAAATGAAAACATTATCCCAACTATTTGTTTAATGAAAATATGGTATGAGCGCGTTAGAATTTAGAAAGTGTAATTACATTTATTTTTAAGTCATTAATCGTCTAAAGTCCAATTAACTTTAGACTTATCCTTTTATAAAGATTATTATTAGGAATATATGTCGATATTCTTTGTCCATCAATAATAGCTCTATTATAACCGGCATACATATCATACCAGCCATAACCAAACCCGAGGGATAGCCTTAATCCATTATTATCTCTATTTAAATATTGAACTAAGCCCATTTCTAAAAATGTACCGGGTGAAAATCCAGTAAATTGGTATTTACCTACATTCTCGGATAGTATATCATTGTTCATCCGTTTCTCTAATGATATATACTCATATGGAATTGGTTCGAATGAAACCGACCAATTCGTGTAAACACCTGTAGATTGGAAAAGTGGTCGTGAATAAAAAGTAGAAAAAAACAGATTGAAACGTTTAATATTATCTTCATCAAAATAATAGCTGCTATTTCTTGAACTATCCGACCATCCAGCAATATCCAATGGAACGGAAAGGAACATAGTTCCAGCAGAAATTCCAAAATACTGATTGAATTGAAGGCTATAAGTCAACGAAAAATGATATGCTATGTTACTGGAATTAAAGTAAAAACCGCCATCCATACCTAAAGTTTTTTGGATTTGCGCATTCAAATAAACTGAATTAAGAAAAAACATAACCAAAACCAAAGTACAAAATATTATACGTTTCATGCCGATATTTGTATCATTATTTGTTCTTCTATTTTTGCAGAAAGAAACAATTAGTAAAATAATAGTCCCTCATACTAATTATAATTGTGAAAACATTAATTTATTAGCTAAGAGACTATTTAGTATTTTGTTTGCTATAGTTAAATTTTAATTGCTTCTTCCGTAGGGCAATACATAGGCAAATTTGAGATCGAAAGCCGGATAGAATAAACCATACGGTTCATCGAGGTTGTAGCCGTATCCTGCTCCTAACGAATAACTGAAAATCCAATGTCTTCCAATATTTCGCTGTCCTCCCCAATTCAGATTTGTTAGCAATGTATTGGTCAAATAATGTATCTCATCAGTTAATGGTTTTGATACATATTTCACTTTTAAACCGATAAAGTTTCCCGAATTGAATAATTTCGGTTCACTTTTATGGTTATAAATAAACTTGCCATTTACTCCTAAATGTACGCTCGGATTCAATAATGTCCAATGCCAATCCATCCTGAACGTAAGGGCTTCACCTTCACCGAAATCATAACTTGGCCCAAGACCAATGCTCGGTTCAATGGTTATTTTTTTCGCTATGGGTAACTCAACCGCCAGATCAAGTCCATTTATTCCCAATCCTATTCTGGATACTGTTTGCAACTCTTGTGAATACAAAGTGTTTGTAATAAAAAGGGAGCAAAATAAAAAGTATCTAAAAAGTAGTTTCTTCGTTTCCATTTATATATTCGTATTATTTTGATTATTTTACTTTTAATCCGGCGCAAGCAAATAAACACTCACGCCGGATATAAAATTTAAATATAATATTTTACTATGATTCTATTACTTGTCTTTTGTCTTTTTAAGAATCATACCTTTTACTTCACCGCCGGAATCAGTTGTTGTATATGCGTAAACAAATGCAGATTCCACATTAGGAGCTTTATTCTTGACATTTTTTGCTAAAGTTTTAAGGGCACTTCCAACCAGTCCTAAATTTGAATTGTATTCAACTTCAAATACAACACCACTATCAAAAACTTTCACTTGGCTTGGCCCGGGTTTCCAAATTTTATCGGAACCAATAAAAACATGCATCTGCTTTTTCTTCAAATCTATAATATGTATTGAAATACCCGGAATCGGTACTTTTTGAAAAGGATTTGTATTCCATATACTCTTGTTAATCGCCGCTTCTCTTTGCTCAAGAGCTTGAGTAAGATAGGGGTCTCCTAATTTTTTCAGATAATCTAATCCTGCTTTTGTCATTAAGTCTATACCTGCATTTGCAATATCAAGTGAATTAACTTCAATCTCTTTTCCTAAAATAATAGGTATGGTAATAATATTACCATCCGAGACTTTCTTGTCAAATTTATACAATGTAGAGACTTTAGCTAAATTTCCCATGAATTTGCCGTAGGTCATTCTCTTAGTCTGATCATGTAAATCAGGCATGTCAGGTATATCTAACTTATCATATACAAAATGAATATGTTCCCATCCCATAACTGTTCCAGGCCCCCAACTTGCTTCTTTAGTCCAGTTATGAAGCAACGATCGTCTTCTTATTACAGCCGCTTTTAATCCTGTTTCACTATAGACCAAATAATTATAACTATATAAAGAAGCACTCAATCTTCTTTTATGTTGAATATCTATTTTGTGAGCACTGTTATTTCCGAATAAACCTGCAAGTCCTTTCCCAACCAAAGTATACGGTTCTGTTGACATAACAGGAAAATTCTTTATATCTACAGGATCTCTTTGTAGATTATATGCGGTTGCACGTGTAGAGATAGATGAAATATCCTCTTCATCTCCATCCGGTTCTTCATAAAAATCTTCTTCTGACAAATCTTTGAAAGTATCAAAAAGAAATATTTCATTGAATTTTTTTAAATCGGTAGAAACTTGCTCAAAAACTGAAAAATCAGAAAGCGTGTCAACAACTGTTTGATTTGACATATGGGTAAATAGTGTACCCTGTCTTGTAATCATATATAAGGTATCATCTACGATAATTTGTCCTTTTTCATTCAATAATTTTCTGAAATTTTCATTTGGAACGAGTACCTCGGAAATATCAGAGTCAAATGCTGAAACAGAAGATGCCGATCGAGTATAACCTGTATTGTTTATCGCATTTTTTAATTCTTCCTTACTACTAAAAGCATTGATCTCAGAAACAGATTCTGTCTGTTTAACCAAAATTTCATTCTCAAAATTATCTTCACTTTTATTGCATGAAGACAAAAACTGAAAAACAACAAAACATGCTACAAGCATGAATACATTAAACTTTTTCATTTTGTAAAATTGTGTTATGTCCCTACGCATTCAGGACGAAATTAATAATTGCTTTTATTGCTTGTCTTATTTCAGCCACAAGCTTGCTGCCATTGAGAAGAGGATAGAGTATTTATCCAATATTGTCATTTAGAGTTTACAAAGAAACTTTAGTTAAAGTCTCAACTCTACCTTATCAATTAATTTCAAATTCCCCCCACATAGTGCCGTGATCATTGTTGAATGTAAGAACAAAACTCCTGCGGGTAATTCTGAAAGAGAAATTGGCTTGGAATCAAATATATTCTAAAAGTAATATTTGACCCCAAACTTACTAGCAGGGACAATATAGCTGTCAAATAAAAGTACTTAATCAATTTCATTTCCATAAAATTTTTAAAAGGCAGCATGCTGAAATGATAGTGCTACTATTTCAATAGACATTTGTCTTAAAAAAGAATATCGACGTTTAATCCTACGGAGGAATTGTCTTGCAACCGGCTATATTCTCATGGATGCTCCAGGTATCTATTTGTTAACCGCTGATAATGATAAGAAACAGCTAACAATATACGAGCTTCTCCCGCAAGTGGATAAGAGAATCCCATGTCCTACCCGGCCTTTGACGTAAGGAGCGATCTTACCACGTGAGGAGAACGTATATTTCACATTCATATGGCTCATGCTCATCCATGCGATACAATCGCAGGAGACTAAAAAATAACACCTACATTAAATCCAATGGAAGATATGTTTTTCCTTACAGAGTTCGACATATATTTATATGTTACAGGCTGAAAAAGATAAAACACGGATACAGTTAATGCCTCTCCAAAATGATTTGAATGTTTTAAAATGCCTAAATTGATAGTAGAGTTAATCCCCCCCTTTATATCAAACGGTATAGTAACATAATCGTTTTCAATTTCATCTACATAAGAAAGTTTTTTCTTATGGGAAAAGAATGCATAGCCAATGTCAACCTTAATGAAGGGGTTTACCCGATGATTTGACGAAATACTATATTTTCCATGTAGATAAGGCTTCCACGCATTATGCCAGCCTGTTTGAAAATAATGATTATCTATTAATTCATTTTTTAAATCCGTTCTATTATTATAGTCTACAAATCCAATTCCTACTCCTAATGTGAAATTTTCTGTTAATTTATATCCTGGAGAAAACTGGAAGTTATAACTAAAAACGTCATTTATCCCCTTTGCGGAACCTGCTTCAAAAAAAAATTCCATCTTTTCTAAGTTCTGGCCGTTCATGTATGTGCATGCGAAAACAAATAACACAAATAATGATGTCCTTAAAATCGAAAACATAATCCTTTTTTTTATATTTATAATAAAATAATGGTTACTGCTACAGGTATTAACCACAGGCCCCAATTAACCAAAAAACTTGCAAGGTCTTCCCCAAAACCCGTACCGTTATCTAGTGACATTAAATGATTTATATCTACAGTATAAATTCCTGTAAAAGAGTATTTAGGATAATCTTCTCCGCATGCGAATTCCAATTTAATTTTATCAACTTCTGATGGCTTTATAGTTTGATAATACCTGGATGCAGAAACATAATATTTATGGGGGGAATATTCAAGTTCTTTTAGACCTTGACTTGTTATGGGGGTTCGAACGCCATTTGTTGAATACCAATAACCCCTTGATGTCATTTTCCCATTATACCAATGAACAGCCCCTTTCTTCCTAAAACATAAATCAACTCTTCCTAGTTTAACTTTAGACCCGTCTTTTGAATTTTTATCACTAACCTCAATTCCTCTCAAAGTAATCCAAGCTTTTCTTTTTTTATTCATATTTTCTTTATCCAAGGTAAGATACTTTATATCTGTAAATGCGCGAGTATTGGGATTTTCCTCTACATCAACATTTACATTTTCGGGCATACCTAATCCTAATTCTTGAATTTTTTCATAAGAAAAAACATCACGCATATCTATCTCTTTTCCAGCTATTATAACTTTACCTTGCTGATTTAATAGCTTTGCAATAGCCTCGTCACTTACTGGCAGGAACGCTGCATAATCTTCTTCGTATTCAGGATAATACAGATTGGGGAATTTCACCTTAAATTCTTCATATCCTCCCTCACGTTGGTAATAATCGTCTGCTTCAGTCATAGCCTGATCAAATTCTCTAAATAAAGAAATAAATTCTTCCCCGGAAGCAGAACGGGTAAAAGAGGCAGTTCCAACTTCATTATTTCTCACTTTTTCGACAGCTTCTAAAAATGCTGCTTCATTATCAAACATAAGAATTCCATCCGATTGCCTAAAAACTGTATTAGTTTCATCGGTGATCGCTACTTGTTGTTCATCCAACTCATTATTACAAGAGGATAGTAGCATGCATGTTAATGCCAGCAATGTAAAAAGAATTGTTCTCATAATTGTAATTTTTTTGTCCCCATACAGTACATATTGTATTCAAGTACTCAAGGTATGAATAAATATTTGTCAATGAACTATCTTAACAACCTTCTTTCCATATTGCGCACTATAAAAATCTGTTGATTAATTCATTTTTTTGCTTTACTGATGCAAAATTATACCCTTGTTTTTCCATTTACTATACACAAAAGTGTGTTTTTGGCATACACTATCGAAATACACACTTTTGTGTGTTTTTTCCTTTGGGCAAAAAACATTTGGTTTTACGGAATATTTTTCAATTCTGATCCAAAAAAGCCGTCGTAATGACACTTGGTTGTTCCTTACAATTGTATTTCAAGCAACTACACTGGCTTGATTGATACCGTAGAAAGATTGGTTCTCACGAAAAAAACCGACAAGGTCATCATATGTGGAATAAACGGGGATCGTTTCCGAACCGAGGTATTCGATCCCATTGCCAAGGCTATGCACCCGAATACCCATTAGTTTCATTGTTCGCAGCAGTTTGCTATCACATTCTGCAAACACAATCCCTTTCTTTCTGTTGCAAATCGGGTACATGGCATAGAGCAACAGCGATTTGAACAGTAACAATCCATGACGGCCGATATCGGTATTGACTGCCAATCGTCCTATATGCCAAATTGCAGAACAACTATCATCGGGTGAAATATCGTTTAGGCATTGAATGCCGAATAAAGACTGTATGGGCAGTGTTTCTCTCCCATCCCACAGCATCAGGCGGATGGCTCCTATAATGTTATTCTCACTATTTTTTGCTACAAATATCCGTGAATGGTTAAAATAACGCACTTCTTCCCGATATACTGCTTCGACTTCTGCATCGAAATGAATATTGGGCCGGCTATTGGAATGATGCTTGTAGTTTTCCCGCACCACAAATCCGGCAAGTTCATGCAAACTATCCTCCGACAATTGCCAGATGGTATATTTGTCGTAAAATGTAATGAATTTATCCATTATTTAGATTTATTTTTTTATATTTACGGACACAAAAGTACAGTTGTCGGGGCAAAAGGGAATGACACAAAAGTGTGTTTCTTAAGTTCCGGATGTAAGATCCGTCTGTTTTTATTAAAAGGAGTGTTGTATGGCTAAAAAAGAGGATTTTTTCATTCAGGAGAATGAAATTCTTTTTGTCCCTGATGAGGACTATGCACCCATGGAAAGGTATATTCAGTTTTTGGATGCGTTCTCACGAACTACTTATGTAAGTATTTACGTCATTGACTATTTCAGGAAAAACTTCCTGTATGTGTCTGAAAACCCTTTATTCCTTTGTGGTATGCCTGCCGGAAAGATCAGGGATATGGGATACGATTTTTATCTTGAACGTGTGACGGATGCAGACCTGCCACTTCTACTGGAAATCAACCGGGCAGGTTTTTTGTTCTCGGAGTCTGTTCCGCCTGTGAACCGGCTGGAATATACGCTTGGTTACGATTTCCATATGAAACAACCGTCAGGCAAGGCTATGCTTGTCCACCATGAAATCACACCGCTACATTTGACAAGGGACGGCAGGATATGGTTGGCGTTATGCTCGGTATCCCTCTCCTCACAGACGAAAGCCGGTAATATCGAGATTTCCCGTCAGGGTTGTAATTCGCGCTGGAGGTATCATCCGGAAAATAAAAAATGGGTCAAATATGCGGGTGTAGAACTGAAGGATTATGAAAAAGAGGTGCTCCGGTTATCCGCACAAGGCTGCACGATGAACGAAATTTCTGAACAGATCCATAAGTCGGTCGATACCATCAAGGGGTATAAACGGTTACTGTTTGAGAAATTAAACGTGGGTAACATAACCGAAGCCCTTGGTTTTGCCATTCACCACAGGCTGATATAGTATAATTCAAAGTGGAGCTCGAAGCTTTACAATACCTTTACTTGTCTCCCCTGTTTAATTCCTGTCATCTATAATGGATGACAGATAAAATTTTGGATAGCGTTTTGTCTTTTGCCCCGTGGCAATGCAAAACAACAGGTTGGTGCACAATCCGGCGGCTATCCACGAAGCGATAGGAAGTTGCGGTGGCGGAAGTATACTTTTTTCATTTTTGTATTGGGTGATGATTTTTTCAATCCACGGCTTGGGTTGTACCCAGAGTTTAAAGTAATTCACAATGCGCTCTATAAGCTGTACTTCAAAGTTCTCCCATTTATCGGTAAAGTCTTTCAGTTGCGGGCCTGTAGGCTCCACCACAAATGCCAATCCGCCCCAACCGAGATTATAGGGGTGTATGACCGGGACATTATACTTCTGGCACCATTCATCAAAAACAAACGGGATATCCGACTGGAAATCCAATGCGTTTATGGCAACATCTTGTTCTTTAACCAGTTCTTCCACATTGCCGGCATCGATGAATGTATTTATTGCCGTAATGTCAGCATTTGGATTGATACTCAATAAATGCTCTTTCAAAGCTTCGGCTTTGGGTTTACCTATATCCTGCATCCGGTAATTCTGGCGGTTGAGGTTTGATTCTTCCACCACGTCGCCATCCACGATGGTAATGGTTTCAAATCCGAACCGCAATGCGCACTCGGCTATAATACTGCCGATACCTGCACCACCCAGCAGGATGCGGAAATGCTTGAGGAGTTGCTGTTCTTCCGGGCGGACATAAATTCGGTTCCTACTGTATCTTTCTTCCATATTGTCTTATTTTTGCAACAAAGGTCGTGAAGAAAAATAGTGTACACAACACACAAAAGTGTGTTTTTTGATCGCTGTGAAATTTATTTTTTGTGTTTGAAATTTTCCACATCCTGTCTCAACTGCTCTGCTTCCAGTTCTTTCAGCCTTGCCCTTTCCAACCTTCTGGTTTTTTCGATAACTGCTTTTTCGTGCTGTTTCACCAGTTTACGGATCATTCTCACGCTATCCCTCCGGTTCTCGAAAATACTGTCGAGATCGTTTACACCTGCAGGGGTGATTTCTCCCTGCATCTGGACGTAACGGTACTTTAAATCGTTGTCCTTGCAGGTAGTGATTTCTTTCTGCTGGTAGAATACGATGAAAAATAAAATTAGGCACATGATACATAACCCGATCATCCCGTAAAATACCTTACTGGAAGCGATACTGAAAATATGGTGGTATTCAGTCCTAACCGGTTTGCGGATTTCTCTGATGGCTTCATCCAGTTTACCGGATAACTCGTCGATGGCCGACAAGCCGAGTATTTCGGGTTGGGTGGGAGCGCTATTACTGTTCCCTGCCTTTACAATCTCCCTGATTTCCTCGAAAAGCGTGTATATCTCGTTTACGTCTTTATTCTTCATTTCTTTAATGTGTTATTGTGTTATTACCTTGATATTTTATTGCACCCTTGCATTTATGCATTGAAGTACTATTTAATGAGATCATGATGCCATGACTTATTGAGATATTGACTGCATTATGTAGACTACATCTGCCGGCCGTACCTGCGTTTCTTCTTTTTTTTCGGTTGCTGGTACAGGTATGCCTGATCGTCATCATGCCCGCTTGCAGGCCGGATGTCGAACAGTCCTCCCAATCCCGATACTATGGATTCTGTACTGTTGTGTACCGTTGCCGATATCGATTGTGCCTGATCCTGCCGCATGGACTGTCGGACGTTCTGTTTTAATTGGTAGTCGATTTTCGAGTAACTGAACATCCTGTCCACTTTCGAGCCGTTGAACGTGTACCCTCCCTTTCTGAATTTTACTCCCTCCACGGTGGTGGTATTGCCTTTGGTCTTGAATTCCGTCCTGATTCCTGATCTTTCAAGTTCTCTTATCAATTGTTTCCAGTCCCTGCACCTCGGGACGGAAGTTTTAAGGGCTTCGTATATCTCGTATCTGGTCTTGTCCGGCTCACGCAGGCGGTGTTGCTTCACATTCTCCTTGCCCGTGGAATAGTATAATCCGTACTTGTGCGTCAATTCCTTGCAGATCTTCTCGCTCCGGTAACGGTCGTTACTGTCGGATATGGTCTTGCCGTTATTGTCAACCCGATTAAAGACAAGATGGATGTGCGGGTGTTCCTTGTCGAAATGCCTGGCAATGATATATTGCGTGCCGGTGATTCCCATGCGCTGCATATAATCGTGTGCGATCTTCACCATCATTTGGTTAGTTATCTTGTCCTTATCCTGTGCTGAAAAATCGAGGGATATATGTCCGACCGGTTTCGATACCCTGCCGTTCATGCCTGCCTGCGTTACAAAGCCGTCGATGACGGTATTCAGGTTTTTCAGGCGTAACCCGTCCGCTGCGAGTATCTGCATATCTTTCCTTTCATCGATGACGTATTTCACCACACCTTTAAAAGAACTTCCCTGTGTGATCTTAGCCATCATTGCGTAAAGCTTCTATCAGGTCGTCGATCTTGACTGCCAGACGGAGGTATTCTCCCCTTGCATTGGCGTACCCCTCGGCATTCGCTCTCCTCGCGATCTGGTTCAGGTTATTTCCCATCCCTGACAGTTTGCGGATATGGTCGTTCATTTCGGGTGTCATCCGTGGACGGATCATGCTCCCAGATATGGACTGCCGGATAAATTCACTCGTGCTGATCCCCGCACTGTTTGCCTTTGTCCTTAGCGAGAAATACTCCCTCGTGTCGAGTTTCACGCTGACGGTGTACCTGCGTTTCTCTCCCAGTTTCTTGGCGGGTCTCCCTCCCCTTTTTATCGTGTTCATACTTTAGTTTTCAATGTCATTTTTCATTATGATTTCATTCCAGACCATCGGGATTTCTTCTCCCTTTTCGGGGAGCAAGCGGGTTTTGGTACTACCAAAACATAAACTTGCTACTCCCGGAAACATAAGGTATCCCATTTTTTGCCGCATTAAATTCCTAATCCCCTTTTTGGTTTTTGGACTGGCTGCTTAGGGGATCGGCTGTGTTTCAAATGTGCCCCTGCGCACAAGTATTCATTCAAGTCCTTGTACCCCGAATAATGGTGCGAGGAATTCCGCACACGGCAACCCAGTTCCTTTTGCAGTTTCCTGAAAACGGTCATCCCTGCCTTGTCATTGTCAAAGAAACAATGTATCTGTTGGTAGTCCGCTAATAGCGGTAATGCTTTCTGCTGGTTTGCCGTCGAGTTGAGAATGATACTGTCATGCCGGTTCGAACTTGGATATTCGGGATTGAGCTGCTTGCGTATGGTAAGTAGGGAAAGGTAGTCCATAAATCCCTCGAAAACGAAACAGCTTTCCTTTCCGCTTTCCTGCCGGATACGGGTGATATCCTTGGGGGCGATGCATCCCTTGAATGCCGGGTTGCGTAGTTCATAGCCTCCGGCATCGTTGGCAAAGCCGATGGCATAGTAGATGTTTCCTGCTGCGCTGTAGTGTATCTCCCTGCATTGTTCCAGTGCGATATCCGCATTGATCTTCCGGATTTGCAGGTACTCCAACAGCCGGGGATGTTCCAGCGGTTTATCTTCCATCAGGGTGATCCCGCTGTTCCTTTCAGGATTCCGGTGAAAGGAAAGGGATAGTTGTTCCTCCACGGGTATGAACGGCTGTTCCCTTAGATGTTCGATGGCGTCATTAAAAGTGTATCCGTCCATCTTCATCACCAGGTCGATGATGCTCCCTCCCTCATCGCTTCCGAAGTCGTACCATAGATTTTTGGCATAATCGACTTTGAGGCTCGGTGTACTCTCATCCCTGAATGGGCTCCTGTACATTCCATAACCGGAATATTCCTTTGCGGGGTTAAATCCTCGACTTTTCAGGTAATCCCTTATTTGTATGTTTTTTATATTGTCCGTATTCATATTTCTATTTTTTCTGTTGTTTTGTTGTTTTTTAATCAATACCTATTGTATCACAATAAATTACAACACCAACATATCCACAACAAATATCATTTCCGTTGCCGGTTGTTCCCGACAATCCCTATTTTGTGGTACGGTTGTTGTGCTATTGTTGTCATTTTGTTTTCATTGATTATTAATCAATTAACGATGAAAGGAAAACATTACAACAAGATTTTATCGATCACGCTTTTCCCTACCTCCAGATACCGTCCTTTTCTATCCAGTGAACTTATCTCCCCGCTAAGGCCGATACTATAAAATGTATAGTCACTGTTATGATCCGAACGAAGCTTCCAGTTATCCTTTAGAATGTTCCGGATTTGAGGAAGGTCTGCCTTCAATCCTGCATTCCGTACGACATCAAGGAGATCTTTCGGACAACAATAGATTCTGGTCAGGTTGAGCCGCTCCATGACCTCTGCACAATAGGCGGCCATTTCAATCTCGACCTTGCTCGAATTGTATTTCTTTATCTT
>DGZP01000041.1:8421-23107 GCA_002398565.1 Proteiniphilum sp. UBA4977 | reverse complement strand
AGGGAAGTTATATCCTTTTCGACCGGTTTGACTTTACGAACCCAGAAACGGATTTCTTCCCTCGGGATGATAATCGGGTTCTTTTCATTATTGGAACAGAGTACGAACTTGGCAAAGAACTCGATCTCACGACGGTCTTTCCCCTTGGCTTCAATCTTGTAATCTCCGGCTGTTGACAGGTTCTTTATCTTCTCGGTATCCTCCATCCTGTTCAACAGCAACTCATCAACAAGGATCAACAGCCGGTTTGCCCAGTCGGCATTGAACTGGCTTTTAAAATCCTCGTTCGTGTTGAATGTGGCATTCTTCCCGAATAATGCTTTCAGGAATTTCAGGAACGTTGTCTTGCCTGTTTCCCTTTCATTGGAAACGAGTAAGAGGATGGGCAGCATTTGTGTCGGACGGACATACAATAGTTGGATATAGTCAAATCCCAACTCTATCTGTTCCTCGAAAATGTGTTCCAGAAATAGCCGAATATAAGGAAAATCATCCTCGCATGGTGTATGGCCAATAGGTTCGTATTGGTTGAGGAAAGTTCCATATACCTGCCGGTAGTCTATATGACTGGGTATGATGCAAAAGCCGTCGTATTTCCCGATTTCGGGGAGACTGTTTTTCCCGTAATCCTGCCGTAGTGCTTCATAGCTCCAGACAATCTTCTCCTCGATAAAATCGCCACTGATCAGTGGTCGCCTTACATTCTTGTACAGGGTTGTCCCGACACGGATATATTCTCTTTTATTTCCCATGACCTCATTTCATTTTCCTGCGTGCGCTACGGGCAACGGTTCGGGTGATTTCACTATAGTCATGTCGGTTTCGTGTCTGGCTTGCAGCCCATTTCAGTACCTCTTTCCGTGAAAAGACAAGTTTGCCGTTATACATCCGGTGCGGGATATCTCCTGCGGAAGTGAGCTTGTACATCTTCCCTCTGGATGTGGGATAACCGTTTTCTTTCAGGAAGGCGAGTATCTCCACAAGGTTGGCGGCATCCGTATCGTTCTTTTGTTCTGCCGGTGCCGGTAGCAACCCGTGTACCGCCTCCTTTACCAGCGCTTTCAATTCGTCGGGTGTTGTGATAATAATTTTCTCCATTACGTTTTCTTTTAAATTATAAATAGAAATCCATCGCACAAAGTAAAGTCGTATATTACTGAAAATCAAATCACAAAATCGGTTTACAAATGTCTTTATTCGAAGTAACTCGATGCCATTCATAGACAAATGTAAAGTAATAATAAGGATTAAACTTTACCTTTTAACAACTATATAAGTCAATCCGGAGACAGTCGAAGCCACTCGATGCCAAACGTAAAGTGGTAATTATTTTCGGTTAAATAAATATAAATAGAAAGGGGGAGTATCTGGAAATGAGAGGTGGCAACAGTTATAAGATACTGTATAACTATAATTTATCTACCAACTTTTTCAATCCCTGCAATATGGATCGGGTAGTAAAGATATGCGGATAATACTGAATGCTGCTGAACTTGTCACTTGCAGTTTCAGGGATTTCTGCCTTGATAATCTCCGCATCGATCCACTTATCAACGGTCGGACGGGAAATGCATAATATATCGCTCATTTCACGCTTGCTCAACTCGACCGGTTCGGTGATACCGTTTCGGGAAATATATCGTTCAAGTGATACAAGGGCTCTTTTAAGGTTTTCAGGCTGTGCGGTATATGACTGCTTACGTTGCTTCAGGGTTATAACTGCGTTTTCAATATCAAGACCATCAAGTTCAGGGTTGGATTTAAGTTCCAGCCTTACATCTTCAAATCCTCTCAGATCGGAAAGGGGAAAGGTATATTTGCGGGGACGTGCCATAATCCATGATTTTGAATAGCAAACATACTATTTATTATTCGATTTCAGTAGATAACGTTGTTTTTCTTTTCATTGTTTTTCTGGGCGCATGTTTGTTATTTGTTTGTTATAAGAAAAAAGCACCTACCGGAATAAACCGATAAGTGCTTGATGATGAGGGAGCGGCAAACGAGACTCGAACTCGCGACCCTCAGCTTGGGAAGCTAATGCTCTACCGACTGAGCTATTGCCGCAGAAATATCCTGCAAATGTAAATATTTTTTTATTAAGTATCCACACCTCACTATTTTTTATTTTGAAAAAATGACGCTTTTCGATCGTTACAGACAGCTTCATCCCGAAATGAGGGCTCATTTCAGGCATACACAACCCTGCAACAAAAAGTCATCTCTTCATAAAACTACCAGAAAGAAATAAAACAAGCTCAATATGTCAACCTCCATCTCCAAATCAAGGATTAAACAGGCTGTTTATTCACCTTTTGTTATATATTTAAAATATAATCTTCCACACTAAAAAGCGATTTATGAATCTTATGGAGTACACTGCCGAACCATTCCGCATCAAGGCGGTTGAAACGGTAAAGATGATTTCGCGTGAGGAGCGTGAAAAAGTAATAAAAGAAGCCGGTTACAACACTTTTCTTATTCCCTCGGAAGATGTTTACATTGACCTGTTGACAGACAGCGGGACCAATGCCATGAGCGACAAACAATGGGTAGCCATCATGCAGGGAGACGAGGCATATGCCGGAAGCAGGAATTTTCAGCATCTCGAGGAAACCATAAGGGAGTATTATGGCTTTAAGTATGTTGTACCAACCCACCAGGGACGGGGTGCCGAAAACATACTTTCGCAAATAGCCATCAAACCCGGACAACTTGTATATGAACCGGGACAATTGCGTTTTTTCACTGCCCGGTTTGAGCAGATCTGACAAACAGTGCAGGATATCCGGAGTATCTGCTTTACATGTAAGCACCAATACTTGTTCTTTTTAAAGACAGAAAAAAAAGTGTGCTTTTCGAATTGTAGGGAAAATTTATTATCTTTGCAGCCACAAATTTGATCGGGATGTAGCACAGTTGGCTAGCGCGCCACGTTCGGGACGTGGAGGTCGGGTGTTCGAGTCACCTCATCCCGACAAAAAAGGCTGGTACCCAGCCTTTTTTTATTTAACAGTACTATCCTTCACAATTGGTATTTCACGCTTTACACTCTGACTTAACGAAATCATAGTCTCAGTAGCTACCACCCCGGGTATCTCCTGAATACGATTATTGAGCAGGTCCATCAGATGCTCGTTGTCACGCGCAAAAAGTTTGATCAACAACGTATAAGGGCCGGTGGTGAAATGACACTCCGTAACTTCCGGAATTTTATCGAACTCAGGAATTACATTTTTATACATGGAGCCTTTCTCAAGTTTCACACCAATATAAGCGCTTGATGCATAACCCAGTACTTTCGGGTTCACATGGTAGCCGGAACCGGTGATCACATCATTTTCGATCATCCGCTGTACACGTTGATGAATAGCGGCACGTGAAACCCCACACTGTTCTGCCACGTCCCTGAATGGAATACGGGCATTTTGTGAAATAATCTCCAGAATCTGTCTGTCCAGTTTGTCAATTTTCTCCATGAAATACTCACTTTATAATTATTGCAAAAGTAATAAAAATCTATTATATTATGACAATTTGGAAGAATTATTTTGCTAAAAACGAACTTTTTGATTAGATTAATGGGAACAATGGCCATCATTTTGTCGTTTTGATATAATTTTGCCACAACGTCTCGGCTATGATCCAATCAAAGGGGGTGGTAATCTTAATGTTACTCTCCTCCCCCTTGATCATAAGAATGTGCATTCCGCTCTTTTCCACTACGGAAGCATCGTCGGTAAAGACAGGATCGAAAACAGCTTCATAAGCCTTCTTTAATTGTCTTGCCGGAAATACCTGTGGGGTTTGAATCACCCTCAACAGCTGCCTGTCAATTATCCGACTGCCGTTCTCTGTGAGCAGACGTACACTGTTTACTTCTTCCACCACCGGAATCACTCCGCAATCATGCCGTTCTGAAGTATTAAAACACCGTGCAATCAGATCAGTACCAACAAAAGGGCGGGCCGCATCATGCACACCCACAATCTCCTCCTCTGCGATCTCCACCAGCCCGTTTTTTACGGAGTGAAACCGGGTCTCACCGCCCATAACCACCTTATGTGATACATTGAAATCATGAAGCCTGCATAATTCGTTCCATAGCGACTGGAATCCATCCGGTAACACCAACACGATTTTCATTTGCGGATTGTAACGGTGAAAAGCCAGTATTGTATGCATTAGCATGGGCATTTCGCCTATCAGCCGAAACTGTTTCGGCAGATCACCACCGGCACGCAGTCCTTTACCGCCTGCCACAATGATCGTACTTTCTTTTCTTGCGGAGCTCATACGATGTCGTCCAGAATTTTCTGAAGTTCTTTCTCCGTCCTGGTCAGCTTCTCTTTACAAAAAGCGATGAGTTGCGAAGCACGCTTCACCTTGTCGGTAAGGAGATCCACATCCATTTCTCCTGACTCAATGGCCAATACAATGGCTTCCAACTCTTTTTTTGCCGAATTATAAGTTAATTTTTCCATCTTTCATTCATTTCATTTGATAAGCTAAAATTCAGGCTTGTTTTTTCTCAGGCGGATTATCTGACGAGTGTAAGCCAGTAACCCTGGAAAATGAGGTGCCATCCCTGAAGCGGGTCTCAATGATATCATCTACACCCAGATCCTGTAGCGAGGTGATAATTTTTCCATCCTTCAGAGTAAGTGTATATCCCCGCCGGAGCACATTTCCGGGAGAGATCATCCGTACAAACTGCTCTCTGTTTTCCATTAAATGGTATTGCTGCAACAGATGCCGTTTCAAAGCATGCCGCATTGTTTCCATAATCTGCTGCATCCCTGCCGTCTCCTTTTGTAGTAAACGCATCGATTGATGTATCACCTCTTTGGACAATGAAAACAAAAGATTTTCTTCTTTCATTGCGATAGTCTCACTCGCCGACACTACTCTATCCTGTAAAGCGATGAGATCAGAGAAGGTTTTCCAGGTATCATTTATGAAAAACTCAGCTACGGCAGTAGGGGTCTTGGCACGGGTGTGCGCCACCATGTCGAGCACGGTGATATCGCGTTCATGTCCAATTCCACTCACCACCGGCAGAGGAAACTGGGCCACATGGACTGCTACGCCATAAGAATCAAAGCAACTCAGATCGGATGTGGCCCCTCCTCCACGAATGATTGCCACAGCATCGAACAGATCCCTGTAATGGAAGATCTTCTCAAGCGCTGCAATGATCGATGCTTCGCTCCGCTCGCCCTGCATGACTGCCGGAAACAGTCTGGTGTAAAAAACCAGACCGGGCTTATTCTTCAGCAACTGATCGCGAAAGTCCTCATATCCCGCAGCAGTAGGCGAAGAGATTACGGCAATGCGGTTTGACGGTTCGGGCAGCGTGAGTTCCTTATTGAGGGTGAGTACACCTTCCTCCTCCAGTTGCTTCAGTACAAGCTGCCGCTGGCGGGCTATCCCACCGAGGGTGAACGAAGGATCAATATCGGCCACAGTGAGGGAGTAACCATACAGCTCATGAAAGTCAACCGATACCCGTACAAGTACATTGAGCCCCGATGTGAACGGCTGCCCGGTCTCCTTCTCAAAATAGGCAGAGAGCATCTGAAAGACACCCGACCAGATCACACCTCTGGCTTTCGCAACAATGGACTGCCCGGCGGGATCTTTCTCGATAAACTCAAGATAACAATGTCCGTTTCTGTTGGGACGCACGTCACTGGTCTCGGCCCGCAACCAGTATGTCTCAGGCAGATGATCGCGAATGGCATCGCGCACCCGGTAATTGAGTTCGGTCAATGATAACGATTTTTCAGACATGGTCCCCTGTAATTGTAAACAAAAATAACAAAACTTCAACGATATTTCAACCTTTCAGGCGGGTAAAATGGCAGCGAAGAGGATTCCGCGTAGATTTCATGATCAGTAAAAGGTTTTTAAAGAAGAAGAGAATCACAGCAAAAAACGCAATACTTTTTGCTGGTAGGGAGATTTAAAAAGAAGATGGATAAATTTGCCGGTTTCTCTGGATGAGTGGGGAACAGAGATTTGCAGTATTTCTTTTTCAAAAGTGTGGATAGAGATCAACTGACCTGACTCGTCGAGCAACCGCATTTCGTACGTATCGAAGGAGAAATCGGGTTGATTTAAAGTGATTAGGAAATGGTTTTTTGAAGGCCTGGAGACAGAGAAAAATTGCTCTGCAACGGGACCCTGTTCCACATGCAGCATGGCGAGGACCTCGCCATAAGCCTTTTGAAAATCGGGAATTCCGTTTCCATATATAGAATCGGGCATCGAATACCTGTCTGATGATCTTTTGATAATGTCAATTAGCTCTTCCCGATGCAATTTGGGGTTCACCGACCAGAGCGAAGCCATCAGCCCTGCCAGAAAAGGGGATGAAAGTGACGTTCCGTTTGTGTATCCAATCAGCCCCTCCTGCCCAATGGTAACAGTGCCTTTTCCTACTGAAACCAGATCCGGCTTAATACGACCGTCCTCCATCAGTCCGCGCGAACTGAATGAGGCTATGAGGCTGTCTGTTCCCACCGCACCAATAGCCAGCACATTTTTGGCATCACCTGGGGGGGTGGTTTTCCGCCAGGGCTTATTTCCTTCATTTCCTGCGCTGACTACAATCAACATCCCCTTATTAAAAGCCATGTCTGCTGCACGCGACATAAAGGATACCTCACCGTTAAGATCAGAAAAATTATAGTTGAGATGATTGTCGTCGAACCGGTTGTAACCCAGCGAAGTATTGATAAGATCCAGTCCCAGGCTGTCGGCATATTCAATGGCCCGCACCCAGTAATCTTCCTCCACCGGAAATTCACTACGTACATCTTCGGAACGCAACAACCAGTATGCAGCTTCGGGTGCCGATCCCATCATCAGTCCCGGCTGGTTTACGGCCATGGTCGACAACACCTTGGTACCATGATCACTCGTCGCAAACAGGTCGCCCTCAGGCACGAAATTCATAAATCCCTGCAGGTCCACCGTTTCGAACCAGGGAATCACATCGAAATTGGTAAATCCGGCGTCGATTACACCCACGTCAATACCCTTGCCCTGAAATCCGGCAACCAGAAGCTTATCGGCGTTATGCATGGCAAACTGATCAAGCGTAAGTCCGAAGGGATGAGTCGAAAGGACTGTTTGCAAATTATCACTTTTCTCCAGCCGGGGGCGCAGCTGGGAGCTGCTTCTCCATTCGTTTCCCCGCCATACGTATTTTACCGTATCCACAAAAGGAAGAGACAGCACCCCATTTATCAACAGGCTGTCAGCAACCTGCACTGTTATAGTACGGAACCACTTGCTGTGGGAGACCACCTTCCCTCCGGCCTTCTCTAATAACTTGAAATAATCCCGCGAAATAGGAAGGTCGGTTTCGTCGACTGCTACATTCTGGTCCTTTCTCCTTTCTATTGCCTTAAGAGAAAGAAACCGTTCAGGCTGGTCAAGAGTATATGTTGTGATCCCCTTGTCTTTCAGATAGACACGGAACCTGTAATTGAGCGATTGTAAAGATGAATGCCCGAAAGAATGTATTGAGAAGAAAAATAAGATAAGTATGAATAAGCTTCGCATAAAAAAGATGTTATTCCCTCAGGTCTAGTCCTTCCTGGCAAACCTATCTCTTATCTGTTGCTTTCTCCTGAGTAAAAAAAACAACAGCACCACCAGCAGGACACTGATACCTGTCACAGTAAAATATTCACTCCAGTTGCCGGATTCCTTATAGCGGGGGTAACTGACATAAGCCATGATACCGAGGTATATTAACAATGCAGCCGGAAGAAGAAACTGTTTTTTTATTTTTCGATTCATTTTTTCCTCTTATTGGGGAATATTGTCTGCTTCAGACATTAATCTGGCAAAGCGCTGAATTTTCTCTTTTGAGAGCTCTACCATCAGATCATCTTTCTCGATCATCTGCGTAGTCACAATTCGCTCCCAAACAGTCATTTTCAACTCATTAGCTTCACCTCCAAAACAATCAAGGACAATGGCGCGAAGTCTTAATTTCTCCGGAAAGGCATCTTCGAGTTGCTTACGTGCCATCTCACCTGTAAGGAGGCAGTTAATAAAAAGCCCGAGCCTTTTGACTGCAAGCTCATCCAGATGTCTCTCACAAAACCGGGATATCTCCTCCTGTATTTTCCCGGAATGAATAGAACCGCCCACTATGACGGAATCATATTTGGTGAGGTCAGGTACCATTTCCCGCTCGCTCAGATTGCAGATGTCCACTTTACCGTCTATCAGCCTGAACAATTCACGGGCACATTTATCTACAGTTCCGTGATCCGACGCGAAAACGATCAGTGTATTGTCCATAGGCATCAGTTCAGTTTCTCCAGAATAGTCAGAAGATATTCATAGGATTTTCCCACGCTGTCAATCTTTACAGCCTCATCGGGTGAGTGTGCACCGGTAATAGTGGGTCCAAAAGAGACAATATCGAGTTTCTGAGACACGTTCGACTGGATAATACCGCACTCCAGACCGGCATGGATAACCATCACCCTGGGGCGCTGATCATATTTCTCCAGATAAATTCTCTCCATCAGATGCAACAGTTCGGAACCGGCGTTGGGTTGCCAGCCGGGGTAATCCCCATCGAATTCCACCCTTGCACCGGCCAGCAGAAAAAGACTTTCTACCGAAGAGCAGACCCATTCTTTGCGACTCTCCGAGGAACTGCGTACAAGTAGCTTCACTTCAATACTCTCTTCGGATGTTTGTATCATGGCAAGGTTCAGAGAACTTTCCACTACCCCCGGAAAATCGGCAAGATAACTAATCACGCCGTTGGGACACCCTTCCACGGCATTAATCAGATCGTCCTGAATTTCTTCGGGAAGGATTGTTTCCGGAATATCGGTTCGTTCCGCCTTAAAGGAAATACCATCTTCGATACCGGCAAAATCTTCACGGAACAGTGCTTCATACTCCGCTACGAGATCGATCAAATCATCGGCAAGCTGCTCGGGGATGGTAAGCACGACAAACGATTCACGTGGAATTGCATTCCGGAGCGTTCCTCCCTGAATGCCTGCAATACGGGCTTCATAGTTTCTTACCACATCTTTCAGAAAGCGATTCATCAGCTTGTTTGCATTGGCACGCCCCAAGTGAATCTGCACCCCGGAATGACCGCCTTTTAATCCCTTCAGGCTGATTTTAAAAGCAATATCACCGTGGTCTATATTCCTGTCGGCCTGAAAGCGGAAGGAAATATTCACATCTCTCCCCCCCGCACAACCAATACATAATTCTCCTTCTTCCTCAGTATCCAGATTCAGCATCAGCGAGCCTCCGAGCATGCTCCCTTCAAGTCCGTTGGCTCCATCCATACCCACTTCTTCATCCACGGTAAAAAGAGCTTCAATGGTGGCGTGTTGTAGCGAAGTGTCTTCAAGGACAGCCATCATCATGGCACATCCAATGCCATTATCTGCCCCAAGTGTGGTAGCATGCGCCTTTACCCACTCCCCATCGACAAATGTTTCAATAGGATCTTTCGCAAAATCATGTTCCACCTCAGCATTTTTTTGCGGAACCATATCGAGATGAGACTGCAATATTACTGTCCTGGCTGATTCATATCCTTTCGTAGCTGGTTTTCTGATCAGCACATTGCCCGCTTTATCCTGTCTTGTTTCCAGATTAAGTGATTTGCCAAAATCTAACACGAAACGGGTCACCTGATCCATCTGTGCTGTGGGACGGGGAATTTGAGTGAGGGAAAAAAAATGTCTCCACACACTTTCGGGTTTTAAACCAAGTATTTCTGCTGTAGCCATATTATTCTAATTAAATGATTTATTCGTATCTGTTACCCTATTCCCTCTTTTGACATAAGGCATGGCAATTACACCGAAAAGTCCGTAAAGTATTTGCCAGGCCGACTGAATGGTAAATACTGCCCCGGCAAAAGCAAGCGCCTGATTTTCAGCTACCCCCAGTATCAGTAGCGAAGAGATGACCACAAAATGCCATGGGCCAATCCCACCCTGTACAGGCACGGAAATACCAATGTTGGTCATCGCAAATACAATCAGTCCTGCCAGAGGCCCAAGATCTTTGGTAAAGTCGAATGCGAAAAAGCAAATGTAAAAATACAAATAAAAAAAGAACCAAACCAGAATTGTGTAAATAATTATATGCCACTTATCCTTCATCTTCCATATCAGTTTCAGGTCATACTTCACCGTATAAAGAAGATTTTTAATTTTCAGCATAAAGGGTCTCTCCCTGAAAACAGTCAGTAATAACACCACTCCCAGCAGCAATGTACCAAAGGAAACATAGATCCAAATGGAAGAAAAAATTCCAGACATCTTCTCTGCCAACTTGGGATTATTTTGAAAATAGGATATAAAAAAGTCGATGTAAAGAGCTACACTTACAAAGACTACAAGTAATCCCGCCAACACATCAACAACCTTATCAACAAGAAAGGTTTCTAATGTTTTTCCAAAAGGTATTTTATCATATTTGCTGACCACCCCGCATCGCCAGATATCACCGGCACGCGGAAGCACAAAGTTGACAGCATAATTACCCAGTGTGGCAAATACAATGCTCGCGCGGGGGGGATGATAACCGAGCGATTTCACAAAAAGCTCCCATCGCAATCCTCTGAGTGCGTTACCTAGAAGACCGAAAATCAGGGATGCGGCGATAATGCCAAAGTTGGCAGATTGTACAATCACCCACAACTCACCCATATCGGTATTACGGTACATCGCCCATATAATCAACAATCCCAGCAGCAATGAAAGTACTGTCTTCAGTACACTCTTCACGGATTCTGTATTTATTTTCACCACACAGCTGTTTATTTTTGTACAATCTGAATCACCTCTATTACACAAAGCCGTTCAAACACTTATAAATCAATAATGGCAACTTGTTTTTAGATGATGTTTGAATTAATATATATAATAAAATGTTACCTTTGTGGCCGTAAAGATAAGGAATAAACGCCATATTGCAATGATTCCGGTAAGAGCAAAAAAAAACCTCGGGCAGCATTTTCTCAGGGATGAGGTGATTGCAGACCGCATCGCGGCTACGCTCGACGATTTCCCCTTACTTCCTGTTCTGGAGGTGGGGCCGGGTACCGGTATGCTCACGCAATTCCTGCTGAAGAGAGAGAGGGATCTTACCGTGGTAGAAATAGATCACGAGTCTGTGGCCTACCTGCAGACACATTTTCCCGCACTGCAGGAGAGAATTCTTCAAAAGGATTTTCTCCGGATGGATCTCTCCGCATACTACGGCGGCGAATTCTGTGTAATTGGTAATTATCCTTACAATATTTCCTCACAGATTTTTTTTAAAGTAATCGATTACAGGGAACAAATCCCCTGTTGCTCGGGAATGATCCAAAAGGAGGTTGCGGAACGCATGGTTGCCTCACCCGGCAGTAAATCCTACGGAATACTGACTGTATTGCTACAGGCATGGTATGAAGTGGAGTACTTGTTTACGGTGAATGAACAGGCGTTTATCCCTCCGCCCAAAGTCAAATCGGCGGTGGTGCGGCTTACGCGTAACAAGCGAAAGCAGCTTGGCTGCGATGAAAAATTATTCAAAACCGTAGTCAAGACGAGCTTCAATCAGCGACGAAAGATGCTGCGCAACTCCATCAAATCACTGCTATCGGATGAGAGCCCCATGCCCGACGACCCTATGCTCACGAAAAGACCTGAGCAACTGTCAATAAAGCAGTTCGAACAGCTTACCAACTTGCTGGAACCGCTGGTCAGACAGACTCCCCCGAAAGAAAAAAATGACTGATTATTCACGATTCAAAAAAAAGAGATCATGGCGGAAATTAAATTATTTTATCATAAAGACGGTATCGTCAGATTAAGCCGCAGCCTCGATTTCCTGAAATCTAACCCCATACAGAATTTTCTATGGATCGACCTCAACGACGTGGACGAAGAGGTGGAAAACGAACTGGAGGACTTCCTGAAGATATATATACAGGAAGAAGAGGAGATGATTGAGATTGAGATGTCTTCACGCTATATCGAGACCAACGACACCCTTGTGGTTAACTCGAACTTCCTTTTATCGAATTTCGAGACCGATCCGGTATCGTTTATCCTGAAAAACAACATATTGGTCACAGTCCGTGGCGAAGAGCTGATATCGTTTCATGAGACGGTAAAAAAAATATCAGCCAATCCTAAAAACTATCCTACGGGGGCACATGTACTTGTGGCACTGTTGGAAACACGAGTAGAGTTTGATGCGGACATGATTGAAAACATGACGCAGAAAATTACCCAGTTAAGTAATACCCTCACCCTGCAGGAAGCCGATGAGGAACTATTGTCGGAGATCAAGAACCTGCAGGAGAAAACCATGATGCTACGCGAAAACATCATCGACAAACAGCGCGTGGTATCGAGTATGTTACGTAGTGAATTTATTCCCACGGAACTGCAACCCAAGCTTTCCATCATCATCAAAGACATCAATTCACTAGTGGAGCATATCAAGTTCAGTTTTGACAGGCTTGATTATCTGCAAGACACTTTCCTGGGTTATGTTAATATCGAGCAGAACAAGATCATCAAAATCTTCACCATCGTCTCGGTCATCTTCATGCCCCCCACCCTTATTGCGAGTATTTACGGAATGAACTTCACCATCATGCCTGAGCTGGACAAAAAGTGGGGTTATCCGGCAGCCATCCTCTTCATGGTGCTCTCGTCGCTGTTCATTCTCTACTTTTTCAAAAAGAAAAAGTGGTTGTAGCCCAATATACAGTTGAGCCACCCTCTGGATGAGAGTGGCTCAACTGTATATTATGTCTATCACCGTGATAAATTTTCCAGAAGCTCCTTGCCATCCCTCATCAGGTTGTTCAGATCTTCCGGCCTTTCTATGATATTAAAACGTCTTAATATTTCTTCCAGTTGTTTTAACTTCCCAGGCTCGTTCTGCAGGTTTTCCCGCAGAATGCGAATTTTCTCGGCATCCTGAATACCTTCACGAAGCCGTTCAAAACGAATGGAGCTGCGTCCATAGGGATAAACTACATAAGTATCTCCGGCGGGCCAGGTGCGAAAACGCGAGTCGATAAGCGGCTCTTTTACCCAGCTGTTATATGCCCAACGCAGGAATCCATCGAAACCGGCAGCCATGGTGTACCAGCCAATAAAAGCTCCTTCTGCGGGATCGGAGAAGGTGAACACATTTGGAAATACATCTGAACAACAGACATACCAGGTAGTGACATAACCCTTCTCTGCCCGGTATATACGGTCTTCCGGATCAACCTCCGCTCCGTGTGCTACACACAAATCGGTCAGCTGGTCGGGATATTCTTTGTAGCTTTTGTGGTTGTCGGCCAATGCCACCCCCATTCCGGGTGCTACTTCTTCCAGCAACTTCAGCATCGCTTTCATTTCTACAGGATTGCGCTCGTCCATGGCAATACGGGTAATTTCGCGCCACCCTTTTTGATCGAGGTGTTTCACAAAGTCTGCCAAAAAAGGTTTCCACAAACCTGCGTACTCTTTCGTTCCCGGTGCAGCAGTAATCTTCACCTCTTTCCCTTCACTTTCATCGAAGTAGTAGAATGTATTTCCCCACGGGACCATGGTATAGCAATTGATTTGCTTTTTTATACCCAAGTCCATCATGAATTGAACCCAATTGTCGAAAAAGGTATAATCGAACGCCCATGAGCCGTCCGGTTTTTTTGTCCAGCCAATCATGCTGTCGAACGCATCCTCGGTTTGTCCGTTCCATGGTCGTTTGTTCAACGTAGCGGTAATAACTTTCTGACCTGCATCGGCCAGCATCTTCATTACAGGCCGAAGAGCATCCCAGTGTCCTCGCGACCAAGGCTCCACGCCTGCAACACGGGCCACCGCATAGGGATTCTGCCACAGGTCCAAATGGAAAGCCCATTCTGTTCCTGGGGGCAGGATCTGAGGAAGCACTTCAAGCTGGAATGAGATTTTATCTCTCTTTTTTCCTCCGGCAAAAACCTGTAGCGTAGATATGTAAATACCGGGCTCCGCATCAGCGGGAACATCTATCGTTATCCATACGGGGCGTGTTGTGTTGGGAGATAGGTTGAAACAGGATACGTTATCAAGAACATCGGCACTGAGCGATGAAGCGAAATCTTCAGGCTTTCGGTGCCCGCACCCTTCTGCAAACTCATCTGTAATTACATAGCGTACAAAATTAATGTTTGCGGCATCTGCAGAAATAATTTTCCCGTCGGATGTTTTAAAATCGCTAAACAGGCATTCAACCCGGGAAACGCTATCCTTACTCCAAACAATCATCTGAGCCGAGACACGTTCTCCCCTCCATGCAACGCCTTGCCATTGTTTATGTGGGGTTATTTCCGGTATTTCATGTTTCAGGTAGCGTGTATCGATGCTTCCTACAGACACCTGCAAACCTTTAGCCAGTGCTTCCCAGTTAGAGCTGATTGTCACGGGAAGATCAGCTTCGTCATAGGTCTGACATGTTTTAAAAGTTTGGGCAGGTTGCGAACAACCCACTATCAAAAGTAAGAATACAAGAGGGTAAAATCGAATCATAAAAATTAGTTTTAAAATCATTTCAAAGTGTTAAAGATGGTATATTTTAGCCGGCTATCATGTTAAATCGGCAATAACTATCCCTTCTGCACATATATTTATTTAACGATCCA
>DGZP01000041.1:1639-8195 GCA_002398565.1 Proteiniphilum sp. UBA4977 | reverse complement strand
CGAGCTTTATAAATTTTAAACCCATAAGCCCTAAATACAACATTTCCGTTTTCGTCCACCAAATGATCTGCCCACCACTCTTCGTCGGGACACAGCATGATTGTTCCGAAACGGGAATCGGAAATACTTTTTACCGCCGGAAAACGATATGCCGATTGGATTCTATTGCTTTTCTGATCATATTTCCAAACCCTTTCGTTGGTCGTAAGCCACAACATATCTTCCTCACCGTTTACGGGAAACAGATCGTGTGAAGAGCGAAGAGGTTCATCGCTCGAAGCTACTTCGACCTTCATTTGATTCTTGAGAAGCGGTTTGTCTTTCTGTCCGTTGTAATCGTAAATATTCATCACATGTGTCGCCGAATAAAGCTTGCCCCGTTTCTTATCCCAAAACAGATTGTGAGCGGCCGGAAGCTCATATTTGGCGACCATCTCGCCGTATCCTTTCAGGGTATCGGTACGGAATGTAGCCAGAATCCCGTCGGTGGAAGAGGCGGTAACAATATTCCCGTCGGGAAGCAGTTCCGCCGAGTGCGGATTAACGCCGGCATGCCCGTAGAACAAAACTTTCTTGTCGGCTATGCGGATCAGTGCCACCGCGCCGCCTGATGCCGTCATCAATATACAGCTGTTATCATATACCGGCTTCACCTCGCTGGGGTTGCTAAACCATGATCTCCTTTCCTGCGGTATCTTTCCCGACAGTGGGTTCCACTCCCATACAATCTTCTGCGTAACCATATCTGCTATCACAATAGAGGCATTCGCCTGATTGGTGACCACAATAGCTTTTTCCGGTAATGTAAATTTTTTTTCCGGTTTATTCGTTATAACGGCCTCTTTGCTGCAGCTGCATCCGCAACTCATGATAACGATGCCAATCAACATGAAAATAAAATGGCAGGAAATTAATTTTCTGTTCATTTTTTCAATTTTAAAGAAATAGCAGAGAGGTTTTTCCCTGCTATTTCAGATTTTCGATTTACTGTCTATCCATTCAAACTATTTTACCATATACTCATAGGCTCCTATATCAACGGATGAACCAATGATACGGGTGTTTCCCACAATATCGACGGATATACCCGGATATCCGGAGTCACCTGCATCAATACATATCGAGCCGGCCGCGAGTGAAAAGTCCGGTGTATTGTCCGTAGGATTGGTAAAATGAGGACCACCGGGTGCACTATTATCAGCTGACAGTTCAATACAACTGCTGCAAACGAGTCCTTTTTCTGTTAGACCGTTCATGATGGCACAATTAACAGCCGGAATATCTCCTCCACATACTACTGCTCGCGTACGAGATCCTCCCGTTATTTTAATATTCCAGATAAGCGTGTTATACAATTTGGTGCCTCCATGGAAATAATTGGAATTCCATCCGTCGGATAAGCTATTTGCAATGGTAACATTGTATAATTGAGAATTGTTTGCCCTTATTAAATAATTCTGAGAATGAAGGTTATAGAACAGGCAATTCATCATCTTGCATGCTTCGAAATAGCCGATAGCCTTACCGTGACGGATGTCGCGAAATTCACAATTACGGAATCCGTGATTCTTGTAGATTTCAAAACACCCCACCCCTGTGTTGGCATAATTGTCGCAATCGGCAAAAACAATGCCGTCCATCCAGCAGATATCGCCATTGTTATTCCAGGCATTCATGAAATTAAAATTGCCCCCTTTGAATACGGGTTTATTTTTCAGGTTCCGCTCTTTAAGTTTTGTCTCCGTTCCCGAAAAGCCCCCGTATACATTCACTGCTTTCCATGTAAGCGTAGAAGAAAACTGATAATTCCCACTGGCAACCCAGATTTCCATATCTCCGTTATTGGAAGCTGCCCCCATAGCATCGTGTATTGAGCCGAAGGCTTGTTCCCAGGATGTCCCGTCGCTGTTACCGCCGGGCTTAACGTAAATTATCTGATTTTTTCCTCTCTGGGCGATGAAAAGGGTGTCGGATGCCTCAACAACGCTGCCTTTGTTCTTTATCACCACAAATCCATCCCGTTCCACTCCTGTCTGATTGTTCGCAATATCTACCGAAACCACTACATTTTGTACGTTATGGCCTTGCAGCTGTTGATCAGCTTTTATCTCAATCCACGAACCGGAAGAAACACACTCGTAATCCACATTCAACGTCACCGGAATGTCAATCGCAAAACTCTCCTTCTTGATAACAATATCTTTTTTCTCCTTTTCCAGAGGGATAAACAAGATTTTATCAACCGGTTTTTGAATAATCGACAAGGTGGCATCAGTTGTCCTGTCTTTGTCAAACAACTTTATTTCTGTTGTTTGATCCTTCCCTGAAGCGTTTGGAGAAGCAGTAATCTTTAAATGTCCGTTATCAACCTTGGTAAAGGTAAATCCGTCCCTGGATGCCGCTTCCGGCTGCCATTCCTGATGAGTGACCACTTCGATGATCACCTCTCCGCCCTGCCGGTTAAAATAGACCAGGCTCTGAGGCAGCGTGATAAGAGACCCCCGCCCTTTTTGCACTACCTTTATTCCTTGACTGAGCTGATCCATCAGCCTTACTTCAATCCAGCCTTCACGATCGTCCATACTTTGGTTCTCCTCGCACGAAAAGACAATGGAATCGGCTTTCAATGCTTGTCCTCTGTATCTAGTCATATTAATCCAGTCGCCGGAAGCCTCGGCAAACCAAGGATATGAAGAGGTTAACGGCACAACCATACGCATTGTCTGCGGACTGCTTGTTACGGACTCCTGCACATCTATTTTAGGTTCTACCCTGCGGACTTCGTACGAATCGTCACAAGCCGTCAACACACAGGCAAATGCAATTACTCCCCATAGAGTTCGATATATGGAATTATATATTTTCATGATTTATTCATTTTTTTATAACTACTAATCCGTTGATAACCGGCCGCAATTGACCGTCGGACGGTTTGTTCAATACATTAAAACTGCCTGTTCTATCTTTGATGACAAAAGTACTGGATCCTCCGCCATCCAGGTTGATTGCATTGTAGCATCCGGCGCCTTTACATAAAGTGGCGACATCTTCCAGCCGCATCCCGGAAGAATAACCTTCCTGACGCCCGTCTATCACAAACAGAAAACATTTTTTGTTATCTTTCGATAACCCGACAAAAGTACGGGGCCCAAACTGCATGGTAATATCATCCACAGGCATCTCTTTATTTTCCTCTCCGTCTCTTACCAACGAATGGTATCCGCCCATGGCCTCCAGCACATCGTCTTTTATCCCCTCAAAGTCCTTGGGGTGAATTATTTTGCTTTCACCATTCTTCAAAACGACAAACAAGCCTTCATACCCGGGATAATAGGTCTCTTTCAGTATCTGCCCGTCCTTCACAAAAATATTCATGGTGAAAAATTTATTTTTGTCGGTATATTTACCGGCAAAATCGCCGTTCACACCTACGCATATGTCTTTCCCCGCTTTTTCTGCCCAAATCATTTGTTCCGGCATGACCTGAGGCTGATCTTGAATATTTTCATTGTTAGGCGTACAGGTCACAACCGAAAGATTTTTATCTAAATCGATCTCGGCAACAAACATCCGGGTAGGCCGGGTCAAGTACCTGAAATTCACCTCTGTAATTGTTAATCCCTCCGTAAGCTGATAGGACGAATCTTTTTCCACCACCTGGATCTTATCCATATAATCGGCAACCGATTGCATCAACGGGGTTTTCGCCCCTTTGTGCAAGCCGGACACCATCACCTCATCAGATGAAGAAGAGCAGCTGAGAAACAGCATACATACAACGTACCAGAGGGTAATATATTTTTTATTCGATTTTAAATCATTTATTCGTATCATGTTTCAATTTTTTATTGTTTTACCATCCCGGATTATCGGGTAACAGATTAGGATTAAGTGAAGTCTCTTCAATGGGAATATTGAACAGATAGTTTTTTTCCGTGAAAGAGGGTTTATATGTAACCCTTATGGCATAAGGCGTAATAAATCCATCCTCATCGAATCCTATTTTCTCCCTGATCATATTGATCTCTTTTGCTGAATAGAATTTGGAATCCATAATCGCTCCTCTCCGCTCACGGTTCAACAGGTTCACTCCTGCTCTCCAGCGACAAAGGTCATCCCATCGATAGCCCTCGGCAAACAGTTCGATACGACGTTCCCGCCTGATCTCGCGAATAAGATTTTTGTCGGCTCCTTTTATATCGGGATATTTACTGGCAAGGTCAGGATCCTCAACAGGGTTGGCAGTCAGGTCGAAGGAGAACCCTACACGCCGCCTCAAGGCATTGATCGTTTTATCCAGTTCCGGGTCCAGTCCCAGTTCAGCCCCTGCTTCGGCTCTTATGAGCAACACCTCGGCATAACGCATTACCGGTGCATCGGTGGTTCCTTTGAAAGCCTCGGTACCTTCCCATTCCGAAGCTTTATAGAACTTGCTAATACAATATCCTGTAACGGATGTTCCGTAAAACGGCCGTTCATTGGTTCCGTCAAAAAGATTGAAGATATTGGGAGCTCCTCCTTTCATAAGACCTCCGTCCTTCCTGTACAGATACTGTGCATGAGGACTGTTCGGATCAGGCACGCAGATAGTCTGTACGAGACGTCTATCACGATCCATCATCTCCGACAGATATCCCATGTGGGGATTGTGACATCCGCAGACAGATATCGGTTTCCCTGTTCTGGAACACAAATATTCTTCAAAACAATCCCTACTCATACCGTAATTACTCATCGGATATTGCCTGGAGATCTGATGTCCCATATTTATTGCGGGATCATACTCACGAGATAATATGATTTCAGGATTTCCCTGATAATGATCCTGTATAAAGAGGTTGAAATAGCTCATCTCCGTGCCGTTACCAGTATATAGATTATGTCCATATTCGGTCTTCATCAATTCACCCGCGGTATCGTATGCCTTCTTTAACAGTTCTTCATCGCCCTCCATATCGCGGTAACGCCTCCAGGTCCCTTCATACAGACAGACTCTTGCTTTCAGTAATAAAGCAGCATTTTTACTCACCTTGCACACATCGGTCTGCTTGGGCAGGTACTCTATTGCCCTGTCCAGGCACATCAGTATGGAGTCTGTTATGAGCACGCGTGAATCCCTTTTCTTGTAAAGGTCCGGATCGTTTTTATCCAGCACCTTGTCATACCAGGGCAGATCGCCAAAACGTTTCATTTTATTGAAGTAATCCCAAGCTTTGAAGAAATAGATCTCTCCCGCATAATGTCTTTTATCATTCGCCGATGCCGGGCTACGCATGTAATTCTCCAGAAATGCATTACATCCGCGTATAACGCCCCAACTCCATGCCCCATCGGTATGGTTTTTCACATTTTTACCGAATGCAATCTGATTCGCACCTCCACTTAAGAGGTTATCGGATTGCAGATCGGCGGTAATCAGGGGGCTGCCGTCCCACGAATTGGGGTTCCCATGTCCGATTACCAGGCTTGGATAATAGGTATGACAATACTGTTCCAGTGCAACCCCGTTGGCCGTAGCCCAGAACCGGGTATCGGTAATAGTGTCCCCAGGTTCCACATCCAGGTAGTTGCAGCTTATCATTGTTAGTGTTATATAGGTCAATAAATATATATATTTTTTCATCACTTTTGTGTCTTAAATTATGTTATCGTCAAAATGTAATGTTTGCTCCAAGAGAAAAATTTCGCATAAAAGCATACTCTTTTCCTGAATTGGACCCTCCATCGCTCAGGCTCTCCGTTATATCGGGAGTCATAAACGGAGGCATATGTGTTTTTTCCCACAAATTATTTCCGCTCACATAAATTCTCAATTGCTCTATAAATAAACTGGATACGTATTTCTTCGGAAGATTATAACTGAAGGTCAGGCCTTTCAATCTTAAATAGGCTGCATTCAATAAATATTTCGATTGTCGCTGTATATTCCTGTTGTTTAACGACTTTCTTGGATAGTATGCATCCGGATTTTCCGGGCTCCAGGTATTATCGATATGGTACTGGAAAATATTTCCGTTGTAGATACCGCGCGGGAATCCCCAGAACTGGTCGCTGCTGGTCCACACATCACGCTTTCCTACTCCGTCGAACATCACCCACAGGCCAATTCCTTTCCAATTGATATCCAGCTGTGCATTATAGCGGTATCTGGGTGTATTGTTTCCAATAATCACCAGATCACCCGAATCATCCAACGTGTTTTTACCGATATTGATCACTCCGTCGTTGTTAACATCCTTATAACGGATATCTCCAGGCTTCCATGTATGGTAAATATAACTTTGTATATAATTCATGCGGGCAGCCTCATGCTCATCCCTTATAAACCCATCAGTAACATATCCCCAATAGTCTCCCATTTTCCAACCCTTGTAATACATTGACAAAGAACCGGTAGGGTTATCAAATTTGGTAATTTTAGCCTGATAATCAGAAAGACCTGCCGATAAAGAATAGGTCAAGGGGCTACCCAGGACATTGCTGATCTTATCCCTCCAGGAAACTTCAAGTTCCCATCCTTTGGTTCGCATATCGGCAAGATTTTCCTGCCCTCCAC
>DGZP01000041.1:0-1333 GCA_002398565.1 Proteiniphilum sp. UBA4977 | reverse complement strand
CATCACTGCTGATTACTTTCTCCCATGTAACATTGTTTGGCAACGAGGGAGCCGACAGATAGGTGAGAGGTTCGCCATTCATCATATAATTACTCATGGCTCCACCAGTAAGAGATGCTATGTAAGAGAAGTAGGAACTGATAGCCTGGTTACCCAGAACCCCTACAGATGCCCTGAGTTTCAGGTTATCTATCACACCGCGTAGGGGAGTGAAAAAACTCTCTTCCGATATTCTCCAGCCGGCAGATGCAGAAGGTACGAACACATGGCGCTTGCCGGAAGGAAATTTTGAAGATCCGTCATAACGACCGTTCAATTCCAGAAGGTATTTTGATTTGAAATCGTAATTTAACCGATAGAATAGACCCTGTACCCTCCATCGCGTATCGGTTTCGTTATTGCTGACATAGTTTATGGCCAGATCGGAAATAGGAGTTTCATTATCGAATAGGTCTGACATTCTGAATGACAATCCCTTGTAATCTTTTCCTTCCTGATTATATCCACCCATCGCCTTGAAATTGTGAAGTTTGTCTATATCCCAGTTATATTCTGCCCACACGTTGAATGTCTGATAATTATTTTCGGTATTACCGTTAGACACAAAATTAGGTGTCTGGCTCTCAACCGGAGCCACCCCTTCGGGCATGGTCTGGTAAACCGTCTTACGATGTATTTTGCTTCTTCCGAAATATTTATTCAAGGTATAGTTTCCTTTAATAGAGAGGCCTTTGAATGGATGCAGGTCGAAACGTCCGGTATACCACATGTCATTCCCGGTACTAATACTACGTCCTGCCTCAGCCATATGACCGATCACATTGAAGTTACCGCGGCTCAGCGACATTCCTGCAAAATCGCCATTGGGCAAAAAGACCGACAGTGTAGGAAACATCCTATATACTTCATAATACCAGGTCTCGGCAGATGAGCCGGCCTTATACGGCTCGTCATTATTCGTATAATTGTATTTGGTTGAAAAACCGAGGTCAAGCCAGTCGGTCATCTTTGTATCGAAGGTAAAAGAGAGGTTGTAACGTTTATAGTCATCATTCCCATAACGAAAGATCCCTCCCTGATCTTTAAAACCGCCCGAAAGGTAATAGCTTGATTTGTCCGACCCACCCGCAATGCTCAGATTATGCTGCTGCATAAATGCGGCATCCTTATAAAACTCATGAATCCAATCCGTATTACCCACATAGGCCCACCCGGGGTTGTTGGGTGTATGGTTAGGGCTTTGAATGCCTTCGGTATCAACAAGAATGGCGGGATTGTTTTCAGGATCGGCAATGTGTGCATCCAGTGCCGCCAGGAAACGGTCGTTGAAATA
>DGZP01000105.1:5670-8539 GCA_002398565.1 Proteiniphilum sp. UBA4977 | reverse complement strand
TTTTGTGCATATAATCTTCGAAACCGGAGGCTTCTATCAAATGATCCAGAATACGCAGTTTCCTTTCATCCGAAAGTGATTCCTGATTTCTGGATCCCTCCATTTTCTCCTGCAGCCACTTTACAATTTCAGGTTTGGTCATATAGCGATATTCCACACCAATAGACTTGCAATAAGTTTCATCAAGATGTGCCACGATTTCTCTCAGCGTAGCTTTGCCAAGACCAATTTCCTTGCCGGCTTCAAAAGAAATATCCAGATCATCCCCCGTGAGATCAAAATTCTCTATTGCCAGCGTAGGGGTATAGCTTCGCCGTGTACGCACAGGGTTGGTCTTGGTAAAGAGATGGCCGCGACGTCTGTAAGCTGTGATAAGCCGCATGACCGCCAGTTCTTTGGGAGAGTTTCCTAAAACCTCCTTACCATCTGCGGGTTTCACCGGAAAGTGGTTGGTGGCTAAATCGAATCCCTGAAAAAAATAACGGAAGCTTTCATCCACATTCAGGGAGTTTTCTTTGTATTTTTGGTATAAAGCCTCAATGGCTTCCATGTCTGTTGTACTTAATTCATTTTGGGCATTCATCGGTCAATCCTTCATCATTTTGATATAAATAGTAAAGATGACTAAATTGTTCATTCAATCCAACAATTTTAGACTAAAAGAGTTTCTCGTTTCATTTCCTATGTCCCGAAAAAGTGTTATTTTTGACATTCCAAACGATGCTGACTGCATAAATAAATCATCATAAAAACAAACTCTATGACAAAAAGTGCTTTACAGATTGCACGGGCAAGTTATGAACCCAAGGTGCCCGAGGGATTAATCGGCAATGTAAGAATTGAAGAAGGAGCTGCCACTGAATCGGTGCGCGACCAGCAGGAGATTCAACAACTTTTTCCCCACACATACGGGATGCCCGTTGTGAAGTTCATTCAGACTTCCGGCAAACCAGGTTTGGATAATCCGTTGAATGTTGGAGTGATCTTGTCGGGCGGACAAGCGCCGGGAGGACACAACGTGATTGCCGGAATCTATGACGGTGTAAAACGGCTTCACCCCGACGGTAAGCTCTATGGTTTTATCCTCGGCCCGGCCGGACTTATCAACCACGAGTACAAGGAACTTACCGGTGATATCATCGATGAGTACCGCAACACTGGCGGTTTCGATATTATCGGATCGGGAAGGACCAAACTGGAAACCCGGGAACAGTTTGACAAGGGACTGGAGATATTAAAAAAACTCAACATCAGGGCGCTGGTAATCATCGGAGGTGATGACTCAAACACCAACGCATGTGTACTGGCAGAATACTACGCCGCCATCAATGCCGGCGTACAGGTCATCGGCTGTCCCAAAACCATCGACGGAGACCTCAAGAACGAACAGATTGAAACCTCATTCGGATTCGATACGGCATGTAAGGTCTATTCCGAGTTAATCGGCAATATTCAACGCGACTGTAACTCTTCCCGAAAATACTGGCATTTCATTAAGGTGATGGGACGTTCGGCATCGCATATCGCGCTGGAATGTGCTTTGCAAACACATCCCAACATTTGCTTCGTATCGGAGGAGGTGGCTGAAAAAGAACAATCACTCGACGACATCATTGATTACATTGCCGGCGTCATTGCCCAAAGAGCGGCACAGGGACTGAATTTTGGCACGGTGATTATTCCCGAGGGACTGATTGAATTCATTCCTGCCATGAAGAAACTGATCAGTGAACTGAACGATTTCCTCGTACACAATCAGGAAGAGTTTGATCTGGTGCGCCGATCCGGTAAACGGGATTATATCATCAGCAAACTCTCCCAGGAGAATGCCGACATCTACGCCAGCCTCCCTGAGACGGTTGCCCGCCAGCTCACACTCGACCGTGATCCGCATGGCAACGTGCAGGTGTCGCAGATTGAAACGGAGAAACTGTTGGCCGAAATGGTTAAAAAACGACTCGATCAGTGGAGCAAGGAAGGCAGATACAAAGGTAAATTTGCCAGCGTCACCCACTTTTTCGGATATGAAGGCCGTTGCGCAGCGCCGTCGAATTACGACGCAGACTACTGCTATTCACTCGGCTATACTGCATCGATGCTCATTGCAGCAGGCAAGACCGGCTACATGTCTTCGGTACGCAATACCACCGGCCCTGCTGCCGAATGGGTTGCAGGCGGTATACCCATCACCATGATGATGAATATGGAGCGCCGCCACGGCGAAATGAAGCCGGTCATCCAGAAGGCGCTGGTGGAACTTGATGGAGCTCCTTTCAGGTACTTTGAAAGCCAGCGTGATAAATGGGCAGTTGAAACAGATTATGTATATCCCGGCCCGATCCAGTATTTCGGACCTACGGAAGTGTGCGATCAGCCAAGCAAAACATTGCAGCTGGAACAAAACGGCAAAATCAGTTTATAATAGTAACTTTTTCATAAAGCAATCAACAGGGGAAAATGGTTTTCATTTTCTCCTGTTTTTTTGTTTATCCATTGGGTCTGTTCTTTCTCCCTCCCTCCAGGCCTTTTTATCAAAGTGTCTTATTGATCAATCTTGAGCCTATCACACACCAAAAGAATACCGGGAGTTTATCGTCGGGCATATGAAGAAAGGGGAAAAGATAATAAGTACCGCGCTTGTTGAACGCATATATAACCTTTTTAAAGGACATACATGGTATATTCAAATATACTCCACCGTCTCTATTCAATCATGGAAAAAGGAGAAGAATGTACAATGCAGACGGTCGAACAAGCAGAAAAATTTGGCACAAGATATACTGTTTAATCTATCGACCTATTTTTATCGTCACATCTACTAATTAAAAACACTACTGCCCGGGTAGAATTTCAGTAAAAAAATGCTACT
>DGZP01000105.1:0-5387 GCA_002398565.1 Proteiniphilum sp. UBA4977 | reverse complement strand
GGGTAATTTTCATGAACTATTCTGTTAAGCCAAATGGGTACAATGCAAATAAGTTTGCCTTTTACCATGGCAAAGAATATCCTAATTTTCATGAACCATTTCGTAAAAGGAGGCGACCTCGTCGAGGCCGCCTCCTTTTACACTGTCAGATTCGTTCAAGCCCTGCAGATCAGGAAGATCAGAAGAACCTGTAGCGGTTGTCTTCCACAACCATTTTGTCTTTTAATATTTCAACAGACTGCATCTGGAGACGATAGGCATTGCTGTTGAGCATACTTCTTTTCTGAGATGAAGCGTCGTATGTTTCTGTTCCCGCTGTCCTGTTTGCAACCTGGGTAACATACACACCCATATTCCCCTTCATGGGGCCAACCACCTTGCCGACAGGCGCAAAGGCAGATACTGCATTCAATACGGGTTCCACTCCCAGCCCCGTAATGTTGCGGGTGGTAAAGTTCACAAAACGGACCGTATCTGCAACAGTGTTCATTGCTGCAGCATAGGCATCAAGAGATGTCAGATTTTTCGCCTGCAGGTCGGTGATTATTTTCTCTGCCTTCTTCTCATTCATCAACTGAGTACGTATGCCGGAAGAGACTTCAGAAAGAGGTGTTGTTCCGGCGGGAATTACCTGTTCCACACGTGCAATGACACGCAGATTGGTGAGATCGAACTTCTTCACGCTGCCTCGTTCCTTTTCATTGGCAGCCCAGGTGATAATCTGACGCGAACTGGGAATCTGCGCCAATGAAAAATCGTTGGCCGAAACCGTGACATTTGGCATGACCATATAGTTTTTTTCGGACGCCAGTTCATTAAATTTGGTTTTTACATCAGGGGCGGAGATAAACTGATTCAGTTCGTTGTCGATATTGTTAGAGGTCTTCTCGCTGGCAACAACCGGCATATTTATAATGGCAACCTTGTATTTATTTACGGGACTGGTTCTTTCTTCTACCTGAAGAATAAGCTGCTGACCCGGAACAGACAATTTCACGGGTTGCCCTACCGGTGTATTGAAAGCAGCCTGAACAAGGCCGGAACCCATCTGAGCGAGATCAATCTCACGTGCCCAGCCTACTTCACCTCCATTGGAGCTTGGATTAAGGCTATTGGCAACTTCGGCAAAAGAACCTCCACCTTGCAGTAAACCGTAGATGCTGTCCACAAAATTGGTAACTACTGAATCCTGTCCCACCATGGAAGCATCGGGTATTGCCATCATACGAAGCCGTACCGAGTCGGGAGAGACTGTCTTGTCAATCAGCTTGATGATCTGATATGCATCCCCTTCACGCTTGGGGCCTGCTATTTCGTTGACAGCAGCACTGCGAACAAATTCAATCTGGGAAGGAGTCAGCATGAATTCACTCACAAACACATCACGATAAGGCGTATCGGAATAATCGGCCACAACGCTCATCGGGTTGGCAGCATTCTGCAGTTCAGTAAAAGCCTTTTTGGACTCAGCTTCCACTTCGGCAAAATCCTCGTCGCTGGGAACAATTTCTTTTGAAAAATAAGACAATTTTACCAGGGGAGCCTCCAGCCTGAACAATGCCTTATGTGCGTTATAATAGTCCTGTACTTCTTTATCACTCACTGTTACTGTCGAATCGGAAATCGTAAAATAATTCTGCATCACATAAGCAATGTCGGCATTCTGCTGGGAAAGATCAAATGCTGTCCTGGCTTCGCGGTCATTCACGATCACTGCGTTTGACAACAGCGATATATATTTTTCCTCCAGTCGTTGCGTGCGTACCATCTCCTCAATGAATAACCACAATGATTTATACTGGTTCACAAGAGCCTGTTCCTGTGGCCCGGGACTGGGCGTGTTGATTGTATTTATAAATTCGATCAGCGCATTGCGGCTAAACATACGTGTTTGCGGGTCAAGGAAGAAGGGGAGTTGCTGTAAGACCGGCGAAATGTTTTCCCCATGCACCAGATCATTGAGTTCGTTCTTGGTCACGGTGAGTCCCAGTTTTCTGGTCTGATTATCGAGCAGGCGTTCCCGCACCATCTGCTGGTATACCGCTTCGCGTATCTGAGATGTGGTGTTCTCATCGAGAGAGGATTGGCCACTGACCATTTTCTGAAATTCTTCGAATTCGGTAATTTTATCGGCATATTGTTGCGTGGAAATCACTTCCCCGTTTACTACGAATGCCCTGTCACGTGCTTTTCCGAATAACGTGGTGCCTGAAGTAAACAAGTCTCCCAAAACAAAGGCCAGCAGTGCCACGCCAATCACGATCACCAGCAATGTACCTTTGTCTCTAATCTTCTGTAAAGTAGCCATTTAACTATTTTTTAGTTATGTTTAAACGTTAAAAGTAAAATTGTTTCAAATAAGGGCACGAAGTTAGTAAAAATAAAGCAGATAAAGATATTTTTTTTATTGAAATGTGTGAGAAGGCAATGTTAAAACGGATCCTTCACTTCGGGAGTGTCTTTCGTAATCAGACGCACTACTTCAATCTTGCGTGCGGTAACTTTCAGTATTTTAAAGGTGTATTTCCCGATGATTACGGTCTCATAGGTCTTGGGAAAACGCCGGGTGTGATGGAGCAGGTAACCGGCTACTGTAGAGTAGTCGTCAGACTCGGGAATATCAAGACCATATATTTCGTTGAGATGGTCTATTTCCACGCGACCGGAAAGCACGAATTCATTCTCTCCTTCACGTTTCACAAACTTCGATTCCACATCGTATTCATCCTCAATCTCACCGAATATCTCCTCCACCAAATCTTCCATTGTCACAATACCCGAGGTCCCGCCAAACTCGTCGACTACTACGGCGATGCTTTTATGTTGTTGCATCAGATCACTCATCAGTTGATTGGCCGGCATGCTCTCGGGAACAAAAGAAACGGAAGCGATATTGTGGGTCCAGTCCCCGGGGTTATTGAAAATCTCCCACATATGAATATAGCCCACAATGTTGTCTATGTCATCTTTAAAAACAAGGATCCGGGAAATACCCGTTTCAATGAACTTCTCTTTCAGAATATCCGCGTCTGTATCGATACTCACTGCCACAATATCGGCACGAGGCACCATGCAGTCTCTTATCTTCATGGCCGAAAAATCGAGTGCGTTGCGGAAGATTTTCATTTCCGAATCCACCTCTTTTTCTTTCGACATATCGTCGATACTTTTCTTTACGTAAGTATCCAGGTCTGTCCGGCTGAATGTTCCCTTGTCGGACCGCATATCCCGGATGCCAAACAGCTTGAGTGCACCTTTCGATATCCCTACAAATACTTTGGCAACAGGGTACAATGCTATGTAACAGATGAACGCGGGAATTACAAAAAGACCGACCCAAAAATTTGCATTTTTCTGAAAAAATGTGCGTGGCAAAAATTCGTCGGTGAGCAGAACAATGAAAGCCACTACCACAATGAAGATCAATATCTCCGGTAATTGGCTGTCGGTACCAAAAGAAAATTGTTCGCGGGCTATAAGACTGGAAAAATACACCAATAACACCAGTACAATCACCTTCCCTACCATGATGGTAGTCAGAAACTGACGCGGATGTCCGTAAATGCTGTTCATCATGTAGTTATATATTCCTGTGGATTTCTTTTTGACAGCATAACGCAACTTATCGGATGAGACAAACGCAACTTCCATGCCTGAAAAAAAAACAGACAGAAATAAGGTAATCCACCAACCGGTTTGTACAGATATAGACATGCTTTTTTTAAGGTTCTGAGACTATTTGTTGTGAATTGATCTGCAATGTGTCACTCTCCACCTCGTCGGAAAAAGGTAATTTACCGTCATGTGGCCGGAAAATGCGGTAATCGGTCATTGCCTGATTTGATTCGAATCCATAACCTTTTATTTCGGTGACACCCCGTTTTATCTCTATATATTTATCGGAATAAACACGTTCTTCCTTCTGATCCCAGTAGAGCTCCTCACTATCGAACAGTTCTCCTTTCATGTTTTCCACATGTACGTTCTTTTTCAGTTTCCACAACTCTTTATCGTTATAATACCAGGCTGTGTCAGCTGTAACGGTGGCCTCAATGCTGAAATCGGGAGTGAAACGTTCCAGATAGATCCCTTCCGGAAAAAACCAGTATGGCTCCTTCGCCTTGTCGAACACTTTCCATACGTCAGCCACGAGTTTGTAGCGCGTGATGCCTGAATCGGATATCAGAGTGGTCACCGTATCGGTGATCATCGTGGGTACCGTCTCGGGATCATACTCAAAGGAGACAAGGTTTTCATTCTTGTCCCTGCAAGACAGAAAAAAAAGAAGCATAACAATCACTAAAACAGTGGTTGTTATGCGTTCTGCAAGCAATATGCTGTGTTGTCTTTTCAACACGTTTTTGGTTTTATTGTTACCTCAGGCGAACCGTAGTATTCTCACCGATCCAGCCGGGAATGAATACCGTTTCTCCTGGTTTGATACCCATCATAAAAGCGGTCTCCGTATCCATGAATGCAGCAGAGTAACGGTTGATCAGGCTGTTTGCCTTTCCGGCCACGCTCGGGTCTACAGCTCTTGCTTTTTGTAATTTGTCCACGGCTACCAGATACACCAACCCTGCTTTCTCAGGTTCCGAGAAGATGTTATTTGCCGAACTTGCGTAAAGCTGGGCTATCAGGATATAGGCTTCACCATTGTTGGGATTATACTGTAATGCATCATTCGCAGCTTGTCTTGCCTTGGCAAAATTTCGCTGATTGGAGAAGATGCCAGCCAGCTGCATCATGTAATCAGATGCCTTGTTCTTGTCTTTCTCCAAATTTGCAGCTTCATCGTAATACTTCAATGCAGTATCATAATCCTTGTCCCTCAGGCTCTTGTTGGCCAGCCCGATGGCTGCACCGGCAGATGGCTCGAGATGATAAAGATATTCCGATGCGGTAAAATAAAGGTCTGTTTCGGAACAGCCAACAGAGCCAAGAGCATTGATCACTTCATTCAGGAATTCTTTATTTGTCTTATTGGGTTCCACCTTGTCGGCATAATACTCGGTCAGTGTCTTGCAATCGCCGGCACCACTGTTTATAAAACCCTTCACAATACCGTCTTTCACCATAGTCAGATAATCTGCATTGGCCTGATCGTTGGCACTCTTCGCACTGGCAATTGCCTGGTCTACATACCCAACGACTGTGAAATAGTCTTGCAGATACTGATCTTTCTTGGAATTGTCATTAAGGTACTGGCTCAACGAGGCAACCATGTAATAAGAGTAGGCATCGAGAGGATTCATGTTTCCTTTCATTTCTTTAAGAGCTTCCCCCAACCAGCTATAAACAACAGTCTGATCGGTCTTTTCGCCCATCAGTTCCATATAATCATATGCCTTATACGCCAGGATGGTACCTTTTGCATCATCTTCTCC
>DGZP01000044.1 GCA_002398565.1 Proteiniphilum sp. UBA4977 | reverse complement strand
TATTTGGATTTTAAATGGAAAAATCTTATGAACAGAATTTTTAAAAAAAGTAAGCAGATGAAAAGAGCGATTTTTTTCATACTATTGTCGCTGTTATCATGGAATGCATATTGCCAGGATTTCACGATAAGGGGGAATGTGTCTGACACAAATGGCGAACCATTGATTGGTGTCAATGTAGTGGAGGATGGTACTGTAAATGGTACCGTTACCGATGTTGATGGGAATTTCATTCTGACTGCCTCTGGCGGGAATGCGGTTCTTAAACTCACTTATATTGGTTATGAGACACTACAGGTCAATATTGCCGGTAAATCCCAACTGAGCATAATCATGCGGGAGTCCTCAAGCGAGTTAGACGAATTGGTTGTTGTAGGTTATGGTACCCAGAAAAAAGTGACACTGACGGGATCGGTTGATGCAATTTCCGGGGACGCCATCAAAAACAGGTCGGCGGTACTGGTCAGTGATTTGATTAAAGGAGCCTCCCCCAACCTGAACATTGAAATGGGCATGCGGGGTGGTGAGCCCGGATCAACTTCCAGTTGGAACATCAGGGGACTGGGCTCCATAAGCGCCAATGCTTCACCCCTCATTTTGGTTGATGGGGTAGAAGTAAACATCAACAATATCGATCCGGAAACCATAGAAAGTGTTTCGGTATTGAAAGACGCATCTGCTTCAGCAATTTATGGGTCCAGGGCCCCGTTTGGTGTTGTGCTTATCACCACAAAGAAAGGAAAAGAAGGAAAAGTAAGTATTGAATATACCAATAATCTTTCCATGAACTCACCCATAGGTGTACCTGATTTTGTGGATGCCCTCACATGGGCAACAGCGTACAACCAGGCAAATGCAAATGCAGGTATTGCAGCCCCGGTTTATAGTGATGAACAAATGGAAAGAATCAAAGGGTACATGAACGGCACTTTTCTTTATGAATATGATCCGGAAAACCCCGTTACCAACATCTGGGCCGGGAGGCGTATCGGAAATGCCAATTACAACTGGCCTAAAGAACTGATCGCCGATAATTCTTTTAATCAGAAGCATCACGTGAATTTGTCAGGAGGCACGGGAAAAACCAACTACTATTTATCCGGAGGCTATGTTAGCCAGGACGGTATTTACCGCTATGCATATGACAATTATAGCAGAGTAAATTTGCTTTCAAACCTGAATTCTCAGATAAACGATTGGCTGAAAGTAAGGACAGCTATCAAGTATGCCAAAGGAATGTCGGATTATCCGGTTGGACAGACAACTGTTGGAAGGGAACATATGATGGGTGAAATTCTTACGTTTGCCCCGATGATGCCTAAATACAACATCAATGGAACCATACAAAGTCCGTTGATACGGTGGCAACAGGATTCGGGACGGGACAAATGGCAATCCAATGACTTTTCTGCTACCCTGGGTGCAGACATAGAGCCGGTTAAAGGTTGGGTTACCAGCTTTTCATATAATCACAATGCCATCAATTCCAGAAGTTTTTCACACCCGAAGCCTGTTATGGTAGAGCTTGGAAACGGTACATTCGGCAATGTTGGGAAACCCAATTCGAGCTGGGGTGTTGATTACAGCACAACCGCGTATACCTTGGTTAATCTGATCTCTTCCTATCAGAAAAACTGGGGGGATCATTACTTTAATGGATTAGTAGGTTATGAGCAAGAAGACAGAAATTACTCTTCTATTTCTGCAACCGGAACAGGGTTGATTACCGATGAGGTCCCATCTCTGAAGACAGCTCTGGGAGAAAAAACAGTGTCGGATGCTATGAATCATTGGGCAACACAGGGCGTTTTCGGACGCGTTAACTATAACTTCAAGGAAAAATACCTCCTTGAACTCAGTGCAAGATATAATGGTTCTTCTCGCTTTTCACAGGACACACGTTGGGGGTTTTTCCCGTCGGCTTCAGCCGGATATTTTATTTCGAAAGAAGATTTCTGGACGCCCATACAACCCTTTGTAAACAGTTTCAAGATCAGGGGATCATACGGGTCTTTGGGAAATCAGAATGTGGGCTTATATTCTTATTTAACCACAATGGGGTTGGGAGCAGAGCTTGATTGGATTATCAATGGCGAAAGACCACAGTATGTGACCCCTCCCGGTTTGGTAAGCAGTGACCTGACGTGGGAAACCATAACCACCGCCAATGTTGGATTTGATGCTGGTTTTATTGATAACAGGCTGCAGGTTGTTTTTGATATGTATGAGCGTGTTACCACCGATATGCTGGGGCCCTCCGAAACACTTCCTTATCCACTGGGTGTAAGTGCTCCGCAACGAAATAATGCAGAACTTTCGAACAAAGGATTTGAATTGGTGGTTACCTGGAGGGATCAGCTCTCTTCTGATTTTTCCTACAATGCCAAGGTGAGTATAGGTGATTCACAGGCTAAGATTCTTAAATATTACAACGAAAAGGAAATTATCGATACGTGGTATCCGGGTAAATTGGTAGGAGAAATTTGGGGATATACTACGGACGGTATCATCCAGGAGGCTGGAGAGGATATGCCTGATCAGTCTAAGTTCTATGCCAAGTGGGGACCGGGAGACATCAAGTATAAGGATTTAAATGATGACGGGAAGATCAACGATGGTACCCGTACACTGAATGATTACGGTGATCTGAGAAAAATCGGTAATACTACACCTCGTTACAACTTCAGTATATCCGGCGGATTTGACTGGAAAAACATTGATTTCAACATGTTTTGGCAGGGAGTAGGCAAAAGAGATTATTACCCCCACGCTAATTTACAGCTATTTTGGGGGATGACCAACGGCTATGGAAGTTCAGGTATTTATAAAAACTCTCCAATTCTTGATTACTGGCGTCCTGCTGATGAGGCAAATATACTGGGACCGAATACAGATGCATATCTGGCAAAACCATATTTCTCCTCAGAAACTAACAAGAACAGACAAGTCCAGACTCGCTTTCTGCTAAATGCTGCTTATATCAGGTTAAAGTCCCTGCAGGTAGGATATACTTTACCAGCGCATATCTCCGAAAAGGTTTATCTCCAGAGAGCAAGAATCTATCTGGCAGGTGAAAACCTATTGACATTTACTGGGTTACCAGGTACTTTCGATCCGGAAACAACGATAGAGTCAGATCCGGCCAATGGAGGGTATCAGCCAGGAAGGATTTATCCTCTTTCAAGAGTTTTATCAGTAGGGGTTAATTTGACATTCTAATTTTAAAGTTTATCGTATTATGAAAAGAATTAATATATATATAAGTTTGCTGGTAGCATTTCTGCTACTCTCATGTAACGAGGATTTTTTAAATCGCTATCCACAGGATGCCATCTCAGACGTGAATTTTTTTCAGTCTCCTCAGGACTTAAAGAGTTATATGAACAGTTTTTACAGCACGGCCTTCTTTGCAAAATACCCTAACCATGGTGCGGATTTTAATAGCGATAACCAGGTGGGTGGTAATATCGATACACGCATGCAGGGAACGAGAGTGGTATCCACAAGCGGTAGTATCGGCTTTGGTTGGATCAGGCGTGTAAACTACTTCTTTGATCATTACAAAAAAGTAGAAGAGAAGTATCCATTGAAAGATTATCAGCAATACTTGGGAGAGGCATATTTTTTCAGAGCAATGTCGTATTACAACATGCTTCAGACCTACGGCGACATGCAGTGGGTTACACACGAGTTGAAAACAGATTCTCCCGAATTGTACAATTCACGGGATTCCAGGGACCTGGTGGCAACCAATATTATTTTGGCTCTTGATTCAGCTGTAATGTACCTGACTCCTGAAAAAACCAAAGGACAGGGAAGGATAAATAAATGGATCGCCCTGTTGATTCAAAGTCGTGTGGCTCTCTTTGAGGGGACCTGGCAAAAATATCATGCAGGAACGCCTTTTGGCGTAACCGGGTCAAATCCGAATAAATATTTCCAAAAAGCCGCCGAGTCTGCTCTCAATCTTATTAAGGATGGCCCTTACAACCTATACAGCACAGGCAATCCATTAAACGATTACAGGGAACTTTTTGCAATGCAGGACTGGTCAAATAGCCCGGAGGTAATGTTCTGGCGGGAATACAACAACGATCTTTCCAGGGGAGAATCGGCTTTCACTAACGATAGGAATCACAGAATGGAGTTTCCCAACAATAACTCCATTACTAAACAGTTGGCAGACTCTTACTTGTGTAACGACGGGTTGCCTATTAGTGTGAGCCCTCTTTTTGAAGGACATGAAACGCTGATTGACGAGATGAAAAACAGGGATCCCCGCTTCTTCCAGAATATAGCTCCGCATGACGGGATCCAAAAGATTAATAAAGACGGGACGAAAGTTTATTGGAGTGCAGTTTACAATAAATTAAATACTGATGCTTATCACAATTCTCCTGCCGGCTATATAAATATCAAGGGTTACAACCCCGATATGAATTTTCATGTACAGCAGTATGAAGAATCTCCCGGTCTGATCTACAGGTATGCGGAAGCGTTGTTAAATTACGCAGAAGCGAAGGCGGAATCTGGTTCAATTACACAGGCTGATTTGGATTTATCCATCAATAAACTCAGAAAGAGAGTGGGTATGCCGGATTTGAAACTGGATAATATTGTTACAGATCCAAACTGGGACTTCCCTACTTTGTCGCCAATTATCAACGAAATAAGAAGGGAAAGGAGAGTAGAACTTGCCTGTGAAGGATACAGGTGGGATGATATTGCACGTTGGGCAGCTGCTGACGAGCTTATCGTAGGAAAACGACCCAAAGGATTTAAAGCATCGCAGGTAGCGAAAAATCCTTATCCGGTAGACGCAGAAGGGTTTTTGGATCCTTTTCAGAAAGCATTGCCCAGCGGATACGGATTTATCTTGGGAAGGGATTATCTCAATTCAATTCCCATTTCAGAGCTGGTTTTAAATCCTAATCTGATTCAGAACCCAGGATGGGAAGGAATTGATTAAGCGGAACCGATAAAGTTGGGGAAAATACTTCCCCCAACTTTATCATTTTTTTAAGGAAAAGATATTTTAAATTTTCATTTGATTAGTTGAATAGACCCATGAAATTACAAAGAAGGGATTTTATAAAAGGTTTGGTTGCCGTACCCGTGCTAGGTTTCTTCGCTGCCGGAGTGAAAGGGAACATTTCGAAACAGGTTGAGAAAAAGACAATTGATTACTACAAGCGACTAAAGATTGACAGGTTGGAAGCTCCTCTTGAGAAGCTAACGCCTCCCACGGGCACAAAGGGCAAAAGAATCAGAATCGGACTGGTAGGCTGTGGCTGGAGAGGACAAGCCCTGCTGCAGAAATTTGGTTATTTACATTCTGACGTGATCGAGCAACACACCAAAAATGGTGAACCATCAAACTGGTTGCGTAACCTGATGGCGCAAGAAGATCTGAATGTAGAGGTAACAGGTATTTGTGACGTTTTTGACGTGCACACACAACGTGGGGTAGATATCTCTCGCCACAACGTTTATCCTAGCAATACGCGTGAACCAAAAACA
>DGZP01000070.1:11138-12584 GCA_002398565.1 Proteiniphilum sp. UBA4977 | reverse complement strand
TGAACCGACCCCCAAAAGTTAGACAAAATACTTTTGGGGGTTATTTTTATGTCTAAACACACGTTTGAAAAGAAATTATCTATTGTATTCCGGGTAAGGAACGGAACGCCCATATCTCACCTATCCAGAGAATACGATATTCATGAGGGGATGATATTGGAATGGGTGCGCAAACATGACCGTTTTGGGGATCAAGGTCTGCAAAAGCGGCCAAATGTTCGTGCTAACGGTGAGTTTAAAGTGGCAGCAGCAAGACTCGTAATTGAAAATAAATTATCTTTACGGGAGGTTGTTTTACAGTATGGTGTAAGTATGACTGCGCTGGAAAGCTGGGTAAGGGCCGTCAGGAAAGAGGGTTATCAAGTACTGCACGTACAGAATAAACAGGGACGACCGGTAAAGGATATGAGTCGAGCAAAGAAGCAGGAACCGAAAACAGAACTGGAGAAACTTCAGAGCGAGAATGCCAGGCTGAGAGCCGAGAATGCATTATTAAAAAAAGTCAAAGCTTTAGTCGAGGAAAGAGAAGCCCACGAATGCATGACTGGGCGGAAGCCATCGAAGGACTAAGGCAGGAACATGATCTTACAATCCTGCTGGATTGTAAACAGATGGCACGTCCTGTCTTCTACTACCACCGTAATCGGCTGAATTCCGCCGACAAATACAAGCGTGAGAAAATGGAGATCAAGAACATATACGACCTGCACAAGGGCAGGTACGGTTATCGACGCATCACGGCCGGGATGAGGAATAGGGGGTACGGGATAAATCACAAGACGGTACAAAAATTAATGGGGATATTGGAGCTGAAATGCAGGATTAGGAAAGTCCGCTACCGTTCATACAGGGGCGAAGTTGGCAGAATTGCTCCCAATGTGCTTGAAAGGGACTTCAAGGCAAGCCGGCCCAACCAGAAATGGACTACGGATGTTACACAAGTAAAGATTGGAGATGAGAAAATATATCTGTCGCCAATACTTGACATGTTTAATGGCGAGGTAATATCCTATAGTATATCCAATAGTCCGAATATGAGAATGATAAATGAAATGTTGGACAAAGCCTTTGGTAAAGTGCGGAAAACCAGTGGGATTATCTTTCATTCTGACCAGGGGTGGCAGTACCAGCAATATAGTTACCGCAAGATCCTTGAAGAACATGGAATTATCCAGAGCATGTCCCGAAAAGGAAACTGTCTTGATAATGCCGTGGCAGAAAACTTTTTTGGAATCATGAAAACCGAATTGCTATATGCGGAAAAGTTTGAATCGTCCAAAGAGTTTATAACGGCTTTAAAACAATACATTAATTACTATAACAATGAAAGGATAAAAAACAGGTTAAATGGAAAGAGCCCGGTGCAATACCGAGCTCTATTACAAGAATCTTAATTTATAATCTTGTCCAACTTTTTGGGGTCACTACACATTGTGATACACCCTC
>DGZP01000070.1:0-10993 GCA_002398565.1 Proteiniphilum sp. UBA4977 | reverse complement strand
TCCAACTTTTTGGGGTCACTACAAAAGTGATTGCACCCTTTATTTTCCAACGACTAAAGGAGGGGGTATCTCCTTGTGTATCCCTCATTCATTAAGTTAAGGATATAGAGGTATTTCGATTCAGATTTATATATCACTTTGGCAATGACGGTTTCTTGTAGTTCTGATTGTTGAATTTTCATACTAAGTCACAGTGTTTGATTTCTGGATCTCGTTCAAAAGCCTGCTGCAGGTTTTTGAAATTGTCCAAGGCTTATTTTTATTTTTCGCTTTATGAGGTGACCTGTGCGGGAACTGCCACCTTTTAAGTTGTCAATTGTTTAAGTTTGTAGTAAAATGTTTAGTATGCATGGGATCACTTACGAACTTGTGTGAAGTTACATTATGTCAGAAATGGATGCCAAGAGCCGACGCGATTTCCTCAAGAAGAGTCTCCTTTCATTGGGAGGTTTATACTTCTATCAATCACCCATTATTAGCATGAACAGTCGAAACAGGGGAGTATTTAAAGATGAGATGATTGCCGGGAGGACACGATTGAAATCGATCAAAATCGAGGATGTGGATACCTGTTTTGAGCGGGAGCCATTACGTGCATCCTTTGGCTTCAAAGGTGGCTACTTATCTGAATTATGGCAATCGGTAAGCTACCTGAAGGCATCGTCTGGGCATCATGCCATTGGACTGGGAACACAAAGCGTGTTGTGGTCCGATGCAGAGATTTTCTCCACCTATACCGAGAGTGGTGGCAACGCACTCATGTACCTGCTCACCGAGAGAGCACTTCAACTGTTGCGGGGCAGCACCTACACTTCACCGATGGAGCTGATCGATTCGCTCTACGAGGAGATCTACCGTCAAGGTGTCAAGATCACCGGTAACACTTCACTGCGAAAGACCTTCGCTTTGAATGCGCTGGTCTCTGTTGACAATGCGCTCTGGTTGCTATATGCCAAGGAATACGGCATTCGTGATTTTGATCAACTCATACCCGATGCATATCAGGCTACGCTCTCTGAAAAACATGAGAAGGTGGCAGCCATCCCGCTGATTTCCTATAATGTGAAACCTTCGGAGATTCTTGCGGAAGCTCAGGATGGATTTTTTTTCATGAAGATCAAGATTGGGCAGCCGGGGACGCAAGCCGAGATGTTGCAAAAAGACATGGATCGGTTAACCGAGATCCACGATGTGTTGAAGGATTTTCGCACCCTTCACACCGAGTCGGGTAAACTGCCTTACTATTTTGATGCCAACGGCCGCTACGAGAGCAAGGAGACCTTTTTGCGTTTCCTGGATCACGCGCGCAAGATTGGCGCATTTGATCAGATTGCTATTGTAGAGGAGCCCTTTCCCGAGCAAATGACGATCGATGTCACCGACATACCGGTGCGGCTGGCTGCAGATGAAACCGCACATACCGACCTGGATACGGTAGAACGGATAGAGATGGGATACAGGGCAGTAGCACTGAAACCTATTGCCAAAACACTAAGCATGACATTGAAGATCGCCAAGGCAGCCACCGAACGTTCGGTACCCTGCTTCTGTGCCGACTTAACCGTTAACCCGGTGTTGGTGGAGTGGAACAAGAACATCGCTGCACGTTTGAAACCCTTTCCCGGGATCGGTACCATCGGGCTAATGGAAAGCAACGGACACCAGAATTACCTGAACTGGGATAGCATGGAACAACGAACTCCTTTTTACAGAAGCAGTTGGAGAAAGGTTAAGAAAGGGTTCTACCAAACGACAAAGAATTATTATCAGCAAGGTGGTGGGATTTTTGACCCCATTCCTCATTACGAAGAGTTATTTAACAAACAGAAATAATCATACCGGTTATGGAAAGCAAGAAAACCAGACGAGAATTTTTGAAGAGGTCATCCTTGGCGATCGCGGGGGTAACCATTGGCCAGAAAGGTTTTCCCATCGTGGATCGTGACAACAGGATCATGGGGGCCAACGATCGTGTTCGCACTGGGTTTATTGGCGTGGGCAACCGTGGCAGCCAACTTTTGCATGGGTTCATGGCACAACCCGACTGTGAGGTGGCAGCCTTGTGTGACGTCTACAAGCCCTATGTAATACGTGACTATTCGCAAGTTGAACCTCGCTATATCAAAGAGATCGGACGCATTCCCAAGATGGGTGAGAATTTCCCCAGGAGTGTGAAGCAGTTCGAAGACTACAGGAAGTTGCTGGAAGATAAATCGATTGACGCGGTTTGCATATCCACTCCTGATCACTGGCATGCCTTGCAGACGATCGATTCCATCCAGGCAGGCAAGGATGTTTACGTGGAGAAACCCTTGTCCAAGACGATCGCCGAGGGTAGGAAAATGGTGGAGATTGGCAACAAGAGCAAGCAGATCGTATCGGTGGGCCTGAACCGACGTTCAGCACCCACTTTCCAGAAGCTGGCGGGAGAGATCCCCGCTGGAAAGATCGGGAAAATTACTTTCGCCCAGGCATGTCACGTGAGCAACATGTTCCCAAACGGCATCGGTAAACAGGAGAGTGAGCCCCCCCCGAGTAACTTCAACTGGGACATGTGGCTTGGCCCCAGGAGTTACAGACCTTACCAGTACAACATTGCTCCCTACATGTTCCGCTGGTGGGAGGATTATGCTAACCAGATTTCCAACAACGGTATCCACTACCTGGATTTGATTCGCTGGCTGATCGACGAGGAGGCACCCATTGCTGTCAGCGCCCATGGTGGCAAGTTCGTGATAGACGACGACCGCACCATCCCCGACACCATGCATGTCACCTATGAGTTCGGTTCCGGGATCCTGGTGACCATCAGTATCCTGGAGACCAGTAGTGGCTCGTTCATCCCTTTTGGGTTCCTGGAGTTACGCGGCACAAACGGTACCCTCTACACAGGAGAGAACGACTACAAGATCGTGCCGGCAAAGGCGGGACAATTTCAGACCTGGAAAGAGTTAATACAGGCGGAAGAATACAACCTGAAAAAAGATAACCCGGCAATTGGAAACAGTTACAAGGACAGTACCACCAGTCATATCCGCAACTTCCTTGACTGCGTGAAATCGCGTGAACAACCTTCCGCAACGCTTGAGATTGGTCACCGCTCCACGACACTGGCACACCTGGGTACCATCGCTATGCAAACCCGCAAGCGACTTGAGTGGGATGGGCTAAAGGAACGTTTCACCAATTGCAACGAGGCGAATAGCTACCTCTCCTACGAGTATAGAGAACCCTGGAAAATTTGAAGGAATACACACCTGATGTATAACATTTACTGGCATTTCCTGTGGATTTTCTTACCTCAACATGGCTTAATCATCACAGGGATAAGACAAAAGCGTTCGATATCTCGCCAACCGAAGAACTCACCACAGCTGAATTGACTACTTTCTCTAGTAAAATTGTCCCTCGAAAGGTTAAACAGAAATCGCAAGAATGGGTGAAATGGATTACACTGAAAATATATGAAGAGTAGATCAAATACACTTAATGACCCGGTTGAAATTTATAGTTGTTGGATTTGTTTATTACCTATCAATGATATGCAAATGTAAGGAATTATTGGTTGAATGATTGTTTTTTAATATACAATTATCATCAAAAAACGCAGGAATCATACCATAGGGTGCAGGTTGTTTTCTCGTATGTAGGTTTTCGAGGAGTATTTTACGTAATGAGGAATCTCACAGTAAAAATAATCATGTTACTTTACGATAATTATGACAATTGAAACAAGTTTGCTCAATTTTTAATCAAGATATTACGATCCTATGAAATATCTTTTTTCACGGAAATCATTGTTCTTAATGATCTTGCTTCTCTCCTTTGGATGTTTTTCTGAACAGCGCGAAGATGAGACTGATGAGAAGTACAAATCGACAGGCGTAAGCAGATATGTTAACACCTTTGATCATGACAATTGGGTCTATAGGCTTAATGTCAAGGATGTTGATGGTGTGAGCGATGCTGCGGTCAAGCTCCGTTTTGATTCAGAAGTCAAGCAACAGGGGGAGAGGAGCCTTAGGTGCGACTACTCCTTCACTGGCGACAAGGGCGATAAGCCACATGAAAAGATCAGCCTTGAGAAAATTTGGACTCATCGATTCCGTACAGATTTATCCTTTCATCCCGTGGGACTCTCGCTCTGGATCAACAGCAGTGGTTCTAATGATCGTTTTTCATTGCACCTGCTTCAGCAGAACGAGGATTTTACCTTAAGATCAGCGAATCACTACTCATTCACCTATTCAAACGACACCATATTGGCCAGGGGGGGATGGCAACAATTGGAAATCTCCTACGATCAGTTTCAGCCATCTGACAGCAATCCTGATCAGGAACTCAATCTTGCACGGGTGAATGGATACCGCTTTGATATTGAGAATCTCTCCCAAACTGAACATTCTGGTTCCATCCACTTCGATGCTTTTGAGCAAAATACATCCTATCAGCCAGAAGTTGAGGGCGTTCATCAGTTTTCAAGCATCTTTATCTCGCTAAACCCCGCAAAACACGTGGAGTATGATTGGGACACCCTGTTTGATGCCTATCGTGAGATAGGGATTGATTCCGTGATTGTTCAGTATGCCGCCAGGGGACCAAAAGCGGAGGAATATCCAAACTTTTTCTATAAGACCGATGAAATACAATGGAAAAGAGAGGATCATCTTATTATTGAGAACCTGATGCCTGCTGCGGAGAGAATTGGGATGAAAATCGTCATGGGACTTTTCGGGGGAAGATTGCCATCCGATCCGGGAGATGCAAAGGTGTATGATGAACTCTTCGAGAGGAACCGAGAGATACTGGACGATCTCTATAGAAAGTTCTCTGCCTCTCCTGCCCTCGCCGGTTGGTACATCCCCCAGGAATTTCATGATGGGTTTGGGAGCAACAACTGGTGGAAATATGAGGACAGGATGTTGCTCGCCAATTACCAGCAAAGGGTTGCGGCATACGCCAAATCGAAGCAGAGGAAACTGATGGTCTGTACAGCACCGGCTCTATGGAGAGGAAGACCGGCTGACATGACCTATGATTTCTTCAAGAGCTTGTTGGAAAAGACTCCTGATATTGACATCCTCTATCTACAGGACTGTGCCGGGAGGTGTGCCTTTCCTCAGGAAGATATTTTCGTCTCTCTACCCCATTGGTACGAAGAGGTGAAAAGGGCATGTGATGAAACCGGTGTACAATTTGGTGTCGATATAGAGGCATTCAAAAACTGCCCGGCGGAGAACATCAGGCTGCACTCCCGTGAATGGTCTCTCTTGAAGGATCAACTTATGGTGGCCGGGATGTTTACCTCCAACATCACCATGTACAGCTGTCTTAATTTCAGGCCCGGGATGGGAGCTTTTGACGAGTACAAGGCCTATTTAGAAGAACGAGGATTGCTTAACGATAGGTGATCTTCCAAAACACAAGAATTGACATATCGATATATATTCAAAATAATTATCTGAATGAAACGACTTTCTTTTCTTTTGCCCCTCATCATTTTTGTTGTTTTTTCCGGAATGATCACAGCACAACAGTATCAACTGGAGAATAAATACAGCTTCTTCCTAACGGGGGCATCCTTCGCGGTCCCGGTGAACGGTTGGTTTGAACTGGGTTGTGAAATACTCGATGCGAAAGCTATCAACAAGGCGATCGGGGGTACCGCGATCGCGGATCTGGCCAACAAGATGTCGAAAAATGAACTTTATAGCCGTCAGGAGCTGGAGGAGATGGATGCACTGATTATCATGCACGTGGTGAATCGTGATGTGTTTAATGAGACTGAGCTGAAAACAGAGTACGATGATTACATGACTCCCTTCGACAGGAGCAACTATGCGGCGGCGTTCGATTACGTGATCAAGAGATTCCTGACCGAGTGTTATCAATTGAAATTTGATGAGAATTCTGTCTACTACGAAACCCCTTACGGGAAACCGGCTGTGGTGGTCCTGTGCACCGATTGGCATGATGCGCGAGCGGTATACAATGCTTCGGTACGGCAACTGGCCGCAAAATGGGGTTTCCTACTGGTGGAGTTCGACCGCCTGATCGGCTTCTCCGATAAGATCACTCATCCGGTCACCGGGGAAAGAATGAGTACGCTCTATTCATTTGATCGTAAAACGATTGAAGGAGTTGAATATGGCTGGCACCCCAACAGGGGAAAAGATAAGTACATTCAACAAAGGATGGCAGCAATATTTGCTGAAGCCATGCGGAAAATTTTTCCGTAGCCCTTCTATGAAATTACTGTATATTCACAAATAATAGATTGACAATGGACCGTTTGAATTTAAAAAAGCTTGTATTACTTCTACTGCTGTTCCCTTCTACCCTTTTCGCGCAGACTACACTGTCGGGGAGTGAAGAGTACAAGGGTGCCGCAAGATACATCAACAATTTCGACTATGATGCTTCCTATTACTGTCTTGAAGCCATTTTGATCAATGCTTCAAAGGGTACAACCGCGAAGAGTTCGTTTGACCCCCACTTCAAATACCAGGGAAACGGAAGTCTCAAGTGCAACTTTCGTTTTTCAGGTAACAAAAGGTCGGAAAACCCTGAAGTGATCAGGTTGCAAAAAGTTTGGAATCACAATTTCAGGTCTGATCTCTCATTCTATCCGGTAGGAATCTCCTTCTGGTTACATGGTGAAGGCAGCAACAACCGCTTAACCGTAAATCTCCTTCAGCAGGATGACTCCTTCACACTTGCTAAAGATCAACTTTATACCTTTACATTCAGCGACGATAATATCCTGAAGAAAAAAGGATGGCAGCAGGTATTCATACCCTATGAGAAATTTGTGCCGGGTGGTGATAATCCCGGGACTGTACTTAATCTATCCAGGGTGAACGGTTACAGTTTCGATATCGAGAATGTGTCAGGTAAACCCCACGAGGGTGTTTTGCATATCGACGCGCTTGAGCAGCTGACTAGTTATAATCCCGATACTGAACCGGTACGTTTTACCAGCATCTTTATCCAGTTGCATCCGACTCATCACCTGGATTACGATTGGAAAAATCTCTTTGAATCATACATGGAACTTGGAATTGATACTGTGATCGTTCAACGTTCTGCTCTCGGTTCAAAAGAAGTTGACTCCGCTACATTTTATTACAAGACCGACAAGATCCAATGGAAGATAAAGGAGTATGGCATCATTGACCAGATGTTTGAAGGAGCTGAAAAAACCGGCATGAAGCTGATATTGGGATTGCATGGTGGCAGGTATCCTCTTGACAAGGGTGACGCTGCCGCCTATGACAAGCTCTTTGAAAAGAATGTCACGATGATCGATGATCTCTACGACAAGTTTGGTGACCATGGTGCCATGGCTGGTTGGTACATTTGCGAGGAGTTCCACGACGGTTCGTACAGGGGGTGGTGGAAGGATGAGGATCGGATGCTACTGGCACATTATCAACAAAGGGTGGCATCATATGCCAAATCAAAGCCCAATAAATATATTGTCGCAATTGCACCTGCATTGTGGCGGGGACGACCGGCTGACATGACCTATCACTTTTTCAAGACATTTTTCGAAAATGCCCCGGATATAGACATCCTTTATCTCCAGGATTGCGGAGGAAGATGTTCAGTGGATGATGGTGATTTCGATGTGGTACTTCCACTCTGGTATTCTTATATCAAGCAGGCATGTGATGAAACTGGCGTACAATTCGGCGTAGATATCGAATCTTTCAAGCGTTGCGGCAGTGAAAACATCAGGTGGCATGGGAAAAAGTGGGTAAACCTGAAAGATCAGCTGATCTACGCCGGCTTGTTCACAAGGAACATCAGTCAGTTTAGTTGGCATAGCTTCCGACCCGGTGTAGGGGCTTTTGATGAATATAAGGAGTATCTCCGGAAAAATGGGATGCTAAGAAGTCAGTTGACTTTTCAAATAAATAAAAGTGAGGTAGCACGAGAACCTTACGACCTTTACCTGCTCATTGGACAATCTAACATGGCCGGGCGAGGCTTTATTGAGAGGGAAGATACGATCACCCATCCTCGTGTGCTGGTTCTTGATGCCACTGATTCTTTTGTCCCGGCAAAGGAACCGCTGCATTACGACAAAGCAAACCGTGGAACAGGGCCGGGTCTTGCCTTCGGCAAAAAGATGGCTAGTTTTTATCCCAGGCTAACCATTGGTCTGATACCCGCCGCAGTGGGGGGGACCAAAGTGTCCTACTGGCAGCCGGGTGGTGAAAGAGGGTTGTATGAAGAGGCGTTGCGCAAGGCCAGGGTGGCCTTGACGCACGGGGTATTGAAAGGGATCGTATGGCAGCAGGGTGAGTCCGATTCGAATAACACGGATGCACCCCATTACAAGGAGAGATTATTGCGTCTTCTCATCCAACTGCGTAAGGATCTCGGAGATGAGACTATCCCAATTGTACTGGGTGGCGTTCCCGATTTCCTGAAATCGAAGCTCTCCCCGACAATAAACGAGGCACTGAAAGAAGTGGCTACCGAAATGAGTAATGTTCGTTTTTCAGAAGCCAGTCAGTTGGGACATATAGGCGATCAGTTGCATTTCAATTCAGCTGCACAAAGAGAGAATGGGGGTAACATGGCAGAACAGATGATCAAACTTCAACTAAAAAATCGATAAGGGATATCAGTTCTTTTGTTAAGACCTGTGATACATAGTCAGGCAGCTTCCCGATCTTTGAGAAGAACAGGAATCTCCTGATATTTTTTACCAACAAGTACCGCTTCCCTCTATAGGTTGATCTACCTGAACCCTTGATCACTAAGCAATTGAAAAGTGTAGAAAAGATTGAAAGAAAGCTGATTCAGGTTCGAACCTCGCTTATAGAGATTTTGCGTGATGTTTGCGGGCGTGTAGTACTTGAACTCTACCCCCAGACCGCGATGGTTGTATCCGATGCCAAATAATAGGGAGGAGTGGGAGCTGAATTTATTTTTTTCCGTCGCATTGAAAGCAATGTATGATGATGAGAAGATGATATGCGGTACAAATGCAACTTTCGCAAAAAACCGGTTGTTTTTATCCAGCTTCAAATGGTAAATTAGACCGAGGGGGAATTCGATGGATTGATAATCAATCATGTAATCCTTGTACATGTCGGGGTTGACTTCATTGATGACGGTGACTGAAACACTCTTGTATGATAGATGGTTGGACTCCACGAAGAGACCCCACTGGTAGTTGTTGTATGGAAAAATGTATGCAACCTCAACCCCAAATCCAACACTGTTTCCCTTGCTGAAGTAGGCCATTGGGGCTGCATCAATAGGATCCTTTATTCCCAGCTGAATGCTGTTGAGACCGACTTTTGGTTTAAGTAATAGTAGTCCTTTTTTTGTCCTGGAACTTTCAAATGTTTTGTAATCTTTTTTTTTGCATTGATGATACTTCTCGAAATAGTTTACCAGATCTTTTTTCGTATAAGAAATTTTTTCGGCGTTGTTCTGATTGCCACAAGTAAGGTGAAGGGCGAGTTGTCCCCTGAACGTGTTGTTGTAGATCCTTCGTTGTACAAAATTGGGAGTAATCCCCACCTCATATTTTTTATAGATGAGTGGCACGATGTCGGAATCCTCCAGGCGATAAAAGAAAAAATCCTTGCCAAGATCATGGTACGCGAAGAGCGTTGCCAATTCCCCCTCTAGCAGCACGCTCAAAAATGCATGCCCCTCTTTCCACACGCTCAACGTGTCTTCCACGCTGGTAATACGGTCCGGTGACATATCAATGGGAACAAGTGCTCTTATACATTTCAGTTCATTCTCAATCCCAAATTCAAGAAATTTCGACAACTCAATTTTTTCAAAATTGCCCGATTCCCTTAGCCTGTATTCATAATGTATGGCACTCCCTTCTCTACCGACATTTCTGATCTGGCAATCGATTCGTTCATTTCTGTTGTTGATGATGTACCCCTCCTTGAAAACAATTTGTGCGGCTGACAATAAGGTGAGCGATAAGAAAAGAAAGAACAATAGGAGTCTCTGATTCATCTCATTTCAAATTAAGCGTTCAACAGTAAAATAAATTCACTGGCGGATTTGATGATTATTCCTTATTTTACGGTAGCAAAATCACATCGGGTTGACATTCCCTTTCTCCTCATCAAGTAAGAAAAAGCCAAACAGTAGGTACAATACTAAAAAGATCTCCCAAATTATCCAACTCTTTGTGAATGAATGATTGATTTAACACATCTCAATCCCAACAACCATGGTATTGAGCTGTTCGAAAGAGAGGTAGTTTGAGAAGAGATCTTAAACTTGACAACGAAAGTAACATCAAATATAAAGAATTTCAGCATAGTGTAACATAACTGGAATTCGACCGCACATGGTCTCTCGGTTGACAGCGTTCCAGCGAGTACGAAACAAATGTCATAGGTAACAATCTCCCGCACTGGCTAGATTTTGTCAGCCAAGTACTCAACCTTGGCATACCTAAATCGATGATGGCTATAGGCAATTAGTCTATTACAAGACCTACAATTCGACGCTAAAGAATGAAAAAAACGGCAATCAAACATCTTGGAATCTGAAGCAAACCTCTACTTGGATAATATTGTTCAGATGCTGAAGGATCACTATTCCTAAGACTTCGGTGGCGTAAGGTTGGGTGCAGATAAGCTGCTTTATTATTACGAATCCTATACCTACATCGATACCATTCGCAGAGTTATCTTTATCGAATCTTATAATTTCTTCTGCCCATTTACGTTGTCCTAGCTTTTTTCGATTAAGTTCGCTTTGGAATTCATTTCTGACAGTTTTAAGGGTTGAATTTTTTTTGTTTATGCAATTACAAATTTAAGTTTTGCCCTTGATATCAAATTAAATCAAGACTAATCACGAATGAGAAGATTTACAAATGAAACCTTTTTACAATTTCATTTCCCAACCTTTTTGATATTTCCGGCTCCACAGTTTGCTAGCTGCACGGTTATTGATAATGTGGGCGTTGATGGGATTTGTCTCGAATGTAGTT
>DGZP01000012.1:43148-77259 GCA_002398565.1 Proteiniphilum sp. UBA4977 | reverse complement strand
ATGCCGATCTTGAACTTCTTCCCCACATAAGGAACCTCGGTAAACAGCGACTTGGCAAAACTGGACTGACCCGATATTGCCAGACCGGTGGCGATGGCGCCGCTCAGACCCAAAAAATTACGACGGCTCAAATTATTCTCCTTCTTCATAAAAATTTGTTTTTGATTGTTTTAGATTAATAATATTTTAAGAGGGATCAACTTCTCTATATGCTTTTATAAGTGCAAGTTCACCTTCTTTTCCTGGTTTACTTTTACCGTGTTCCAATCCAATAATACTGGTATACCCTTTGTTATGAATATGTTTCAAAATATTCTTATAATTCAGTTCCCCTGTGGTAGGTTCATTTCGTCCCGGGTTATCTCCTGTATGAAATGTTCCGATATAGTCCCAGCAATTATCTATATTAGCGATAATATTCCCTTCGGTAATTTGCATATGATAAATGTCATTCGCAAATTTAAAATTGGGATTATTTACAGCCATACATATCATCTTTGCCTGACTGGTTTTCGTTACAAATACTCCGCCATCAGAAACAGGTTCCATTATAAGACGTAATCCTGATTTATCTGCCAATTCACAACACAATCTCAAATTCTCAATTAAGTTTGCGGTTTGTGCATCCCAGGATAATTTGGGCTCAATTCTTCCTGGCACGAATAATGCATCGTTCACACCGGTTCTTTTTTGCAATTCAATTCCGGCCTGCATCCTTTCCTTGATCATTTGCTTCACTTCATTATTGTTTAATACAAATGTGGGACCTGACCAGGGTGTTTTCAATGAAAAGTGCCCGAATTCCAAACCAGCTTTTCTTACTTCTGCCATTATCTTCTCCTGCATCTGAGGAGTTCTGTTGATAAGACCTAAATCATAAATAGCGGTGAATCCCTGGTCTGCAATGAATTTTATATTGTCGATCGGATCATCACCGGCGTGAGCCTTAAACATTTCCAAAGTGGGAGCAAACTTCATTTTGAATTTTGCCTGATTGGCCTTGCTCCTATTTTCAGCTTTGAGACTGCTACTTACTCCACCTGATGCCGCAAAAGCGACAGAACCAATTACCGTGTTTTTGATAAATTTTCTTCTTTCCATGATAATTTTTCAATTTATGAATTATCTGATAAATAAGGATGATTAACTAAAAAAGGTCATCACGATACCTACTAAAAAAAGAGAAATGAAAACAATTTTTTTAAAAAGAGCTTCATTTACTTTGTTATGAATATACTCCCCTACAATAATACCTCCAATTAAAAATGGCAATAAGACCAGCAGGTCAAATCCTACTTCTTTTGTAAGTTTTTTTTCAAGAAAATATTGAATAATCAGTACCGTATTCAATACTGTCCATAATAATACCATGGTAGATCTGAACTGACTTTTATTGGGGATTTTTTCGGCCGAATACAATACTACCAACGGACCTCCTACAGCAAAGGCACCATGAACAATACCTCCGACAAACAAAAAGCCATACCCTATAAAAGATGGAAATGATCTCACGTTCACATTCGGGAAAAACATTCTGACAATCTGTATTCCGGCAGTTACGATAATGAAAACTCCCAGTATTCTTTTCAGAATAACAGGATCCAAAGCTTTGAAGATCATCATACCCAAAGGCAATCCCAGTCCTGTCAATAAAATTATAACTCCAAACTGCTTCCAGTTGATATGTTTAAATTTTACAATTACAAAATAGAGTGCCAATATCCATGCCAGGATAGACAATACAATTTTGGCCAGTTCAAGATCTCCCATTAATGCTATCACGAACGGGAATGCCAGTACGGTACATCCAAATCCTGTGATAGACTCCAATGTATGGGTAATAAAGACAACGATACCAACTAGAAATAATATTAGTAAAAGAGACATTTCTATTTAATAGATTTTGTTATTAATTAAATCAAATAACACATCCTCGTCTACATCCACTATATTATTTTTCATTTTCGGATCATCCAGAGACTTATTAAAAAGGTCTTTAATCTTTTCTTTGGTCATTTCAATATTCAGATCCTTAAATGAAGAAGGCATGCCCAACTTCCTTTTGAGTGTAAGTATTCTTTGAAACAGCAAGTCAATCAACTGGTCATCATCCCCTTCAAAAAGCGATTTTGCTACCTTTATTAGCTTATCTCTCACCTTTTCATTCGCAGCATTGAGATTAAAGACCTCTTCTATTGAAAATGCACAAGCCACTCCATGGGGTACATGCCATTCTTCTGAAAGAATAAATGAAATTGCATGAATTGCTGCAGTACCTGTCATGCTAAATGCTATACCTGCCATACAGGCGCTTTCAAGCATTTCGGCAATTCCCTCTTTCTGATTCAGGATCGAGCTATCATAAGCTTTTTCCATCCACATTAATATATGTGTGGCACTTTCTATTGCAACACGGTCCGACAATGGTGTGGCATTTTTATTCCACAATGTCTCGAGAGCATGGGTCAAAGCATCGAAAGCAGTTGAAGCAATTATGTTTGAAGGTAAGTTATAGACATATTCAGCCACTAAAACTGCAATGTCTGCCTGGAGTAACGGATTACCCAAAGTGTATTTTCTTCCTGTACGGGATGTGTAGACTCCAACTTTTGTAACTTCTGATCCGGTACCAACTGTTGTTGGTATTAAAATAAGTGTTACACTCTTTCTCTCGACTTTCATTTTCGGCTCGGGGCCCAAATAATCATCCAAGTCGCCTCCATTGCTAAGAATTGCTGCCACACCCTTAGCTGAATCCAATGTACTTCCTCCTCCTATTCCTATTATTACATTCACACCGTCATTTCTGATATTATCAACCATCTTCATAATATCAGAGACCTTGGGATTTGGAAATACCTGATCCTGAATTACAATTTCACGCTTCACTTTCAATTCTGACAACATCCGGTCGCGTGGAGCTATTTGAATAGGATCAATGATAAAGCACGCTTTTGCCTTTACACCCCCCGCATAAAAAATCAGTTTATCCAAATCGTCTGCGGAAAGGTGTTCCGTTTGTAGAATTTTAGTTGAAGTTACTACTTGTTCAATCATGATCCTGTGCTATTTAAATAACTCGTTTTCAATTTCTCCGATTTCATCCACACAATTTCTCAAGAATGCTGCCCATTCTTCTGTATTGCCATCGGTAAAATTGGTGTTCAACCATGCATCAATCATTTGAAATGCATGCTGAGGCGGCGTAAGCCATTCCCCGAAAACCAATGCATTACAATTATTTACAGCAGAGGCCTTTTCTGCCATAAAAGTATTGGTGACATGGACAGGGTATACACCCTTAAATTTAGCGGCAGTAATTACACTACCAGCTCCTGTACCGCATATTATGATACCTCTTTCGAATTTTTTTTCAGATATTTCTTTGGCAACGGCTGCAGCGGCTTTGTGATACGGTACAAATTCACCATCTTCCTTCATACCTACATCCTTTACCTGATATCCTTTTTTTTCCAGATAGTTAATAATCTCTTTTTTTAACGTTAAACCGGCTCTGGTACTACCGATGATCATTTTTTGCATATCCATTTTGTTTAATTTTTAATACTTCTTCTATTGTTTCGACGATATTTTCTGCAGTCAAACCATATCTTTTCTGTAAATAATCCTGCGTACCCACTTCCCCAAATTCATCATTCACTCCAATTCTCTTCAATAACGTGGGTTGATTTTCAGAAAGAGTCTCTGCCACAGCTGATCCTAATCCGTTAACAACCTGATGATTTTCACATGTTATAATAATTCCGGTTTTTTTGGCGTAGGTCAAAACCAGTTCTGTATCAATTGGCTTTATTGTATGCATATCAATAACGGCTGAGGATATTCCCCTTTTGCTTAATAATTCATGCGCAATAATAGCCTCGTTCACCATTACAACACCTGTAGCAATTATGGTCACGTCTGTACCGTCAAATAATATTTTACCCTTACCTAATTCAAATTCTTCATTCTCCGAATAAATAATATTTGCAGGTTTCCGATGAAGCCTCATATAAGTGTTTCCTTTGTGGTAGGCATTTTTTTCGACCAATTTCTTCAGCGAGGTGGGATCGCTTGGTTCAAAAACCACAAGTTTGGGAATATTTCTCATTAGTCCTATGTCTTCAAAAGACATATGTGTTCCTCCATTGAAAGCTGCTGAAACACCGGGATCCGTACCTACTAATTTTACATTTTGCCTGGCATAATTGGCAGAAATAAAAAATTGATCATACGCTCTGCGGGCTGCGAAACAACTAAAGGTATCGGCAAAAGGTATTTTACCTCCTGCTGACAATCCGGCTGCTATACCCACCATATTCGCCTCAGCTACACCTACCTGAAAAGTGCGGTCGGGAAATCTCTTTTTAAAGTTCAATGTACCGGAAGCTTTCATCAAATCTGCCTCCAACAAAACAATGCTCTCATCTTTTTCAGCCAATTCTATCAAGGCCTGAGCATAAACCGCTCTCATTTCTTTTTGTTCCATATTATTTTTTTGATGTCACGTAGTGTATTAGACTACTATAAATTTTAAATTGTGAATATCTGTATTAATAATTAGTTTTTAATCTAAATATAGATTCAAATCTCAACTACTAAAACGGTTTAGTAACTTGGGAAATTAAACACTTAAGGTTTTGGATAATGAAATTACGTAACCTATTTTTTCCTCAATAATCTCCTTGCTGTCAATCTCGTTCAATAAAATTCTAACAGCTTCACTTCCCATCTTATCTAAAGGAATTGTGGCCACATACATCGATGGGGCCAATGTTTTAAATATTGGATTTCTGTGAATACATGCCATACCATATTTATTCATATTTATGTTATTTCTTAGGAAATAAAGAACTGTTTCAAGAGCCAAATAGTGTGTAGTGAAATAGAATCCGTCTACGTCGGGATTATTCTTCAAAAGGTTCTCAAGAACCAGAATAATATCTTTTTCATAGATATCCCTTTTAACCTTACAAACTAAATTCTCGTCGAATGGAATGCCTGCTTTTTGCAGTGCGTTTTCATATGCCTCATTTCTCAAGGTAGTCACGGAAATATTGGTATCGGGAGTTATCAATGCGATCCGTTTTCTTCCTTCATTTATTAATTTATTCATTAGAACTTGTGTTGTTCCGCTGTCATCAATCACAACATAATTTGTTTTTATGGAAGGACAGAAACGGTCGACCAGAACAAAAGGAAAATTTTCCTTCAATAATCCGTTTAATTCCTGTTCACAATATTCTGTGGGAGCAATAATAAGTCCATCTACCTGTTTTGTCTTGAGCGTTCTTATCATTTTCACTTCCTGCTTAAAATCCCTCTCAGAGCTACAAATTGTGATAATGTATCCATTCTTTTTTGCTTCAATCTCACACTCCCTGACTAATTCTGCATAAAATGCATCACCAATTGAAGGTACTATTACACCTATTGTATTCGTTCGGCCGCTATATAAACTTCTTGCAAGTAGATTGGGTTGATATCCCATTTCTTTGGCATATTGGAGCACTCTGTTTTGTGTCTTTTCACTTATCCCCATTGCGGTGCCATTACCAGACAGGACAAACGACACTGTCGTTTTCGATAGATTAAGCTCCCTTGATATGTCCTTAATAGTAATTTTCATTTCACAAAATTAATTGCAATTAATCACTTATTCAAAAATTTAAACCGGTTTAATTCGTAAATAAACATAATTTTTATTAATGTGAATTGTCGAAAATAACTATTGTATTGCTTCTTAAAACGAAAGGATTATAAAAATCTCAGTTTATAATCCTTTCGTTATTCAATCCTGTTATCTATTTATAATTATATAAAACTTTGATACTAATAATAATCTCAATTACATCTTCATCACATAATTTTAATTATCTAACTTTTTCAACGTTTCATCCACCGTTATCCATTTATCATAAACAGCTGGAGATGTTTCAGTTGCAGGAGCTTTTAGGAGCCTGTACTGATAAGATACGTGAAAATACTTATTAAGCGTAGTATCAACGGCACTCCTTACCACTTCTTCGTAAAAATTAGATCCCTCTTTATCTATCTGCTGAATATCAATTGTCCCATAAGGAGAAACTTGTACCTTATTGTTTTCATCTACAGTCAAAATAATCGAATATTTATTTATTTCATTCACTGTAGACTTATTCGTCTGTACCTCATTGCCGACGTATGTACGCACGGAATTTTTACTTATTGGTCTGACCAGTTTGGTTGTGGAAATCATTGAGACTACTTCCCCATTAAGGTCAAGAATTTCCCCTTTCGACTGATAATACGTATTTGGGAGTTGTTCAGCATAATAATTCTTTAAGAGCACTCTGTATAAAATACTTGATTTTTCACTGTTCACTTCATAATTATTGGATACGTTTTTAATAGTGACCGGCACGAAATAAATGGTGTCGGGTGATAATCCGTCGGGTATCACAGATATTGCTACTTTTACATATTGATCAGGATTATTGGCCGGATACTTTATAATATTACTTTCTATGCTGTATTTACTTTCGGGTAATAATTTCGCATATTTTAATGTATCAATATCAAAATTTCCACGATTATACAGGTTAAACAAAACACTATCAGTTCCAAGTTCAACCGTGAATTCTCCAGGATTCGACAAGGAGCCTCCGCATCCCACAGAAAAATATCCTATAACCTCTTGTCCATCGTTAAAGGGGTGAGCCTCTGCGTAGACATTATAACTCTCTTTACTCAGCAAATATACTACATTTTTATAGTATTCTTTAGATGCATAATCCTCCTCATTACAAGATGACAGACAAAATAAAAGTGAGAAGACTATAAGTGTACCAATATATCTTTTCATATAGATTTGTTTTTAAATGTTTATGTTACCATCCGGGATTTTGATCCAGAATTGCTGTTTTTCTTAGTTCTGTTTGAGAGATGGGCAGGAAAACAAATTTTTTGTCTACAATTCTGTTCCTTGCCTTGGAATGATTCAACGGAACCCGCGTATAGTAATCATCACCATCGGCATCTGTATCCATCCCCATCATTAATTCATTTTCAACATCTTCATAGATACCCCATCGCCTTACGTCGTAAAAACGTCTGTTTTCACATAAGAACTCAATCATTCTCTCTCTTTCTATCAAAGACTGTATTGTAGCCGGATCACTTAACTCTTCATCCGTCAGTCCGGGAAGACCTGCTCTGAAACGGACCTGGTCAAAAGCTCTTCTTATCTCTTCAGTATCTCTTGTGAAAGTTTGTGACATTCCATCCGCCCCGGTTACGGTATGGGACGTGGTTAAATTATTCAACGCTTCAGCGTATGACAGCAAGATTTCGGCATACCGTATAGTAGGAAAGGGCTTGTCGAGCACAGTGGCACCGTTACCAGCCCAAGCATCATCAGGATGAATATATTTTGTTAAAACATACCCTGTTATAGGATAGGCATTTGCATCATTCGTCACAGCCGCCTTGCCCCCGGTTCCGTTAAAATTATAATGTATCACCTGATTTTTATATGCAGATTCCGAGGTTGAATTGGCTGTCCACAGGCACCCGCTAAAACCGATGTTGGCATAAAAACGCATTTCTCTGTTGGCGTACATCTTGTGTACATTCCCTTTTAAGGTATACTCTGAAAATTTACGGTCTGCTCCAGTAAGATAACCTGTTTCGGAGTATGGGTAATTAGCACTTGAATTACGTATATCCCTGCCATCTGCCATATAATAGGCATCAATGATTTTCTGGGGAATAGAAAGGTTGTTGTCTCCTCTGAAAAAGGTAACCGGGAAAGAACGTCGAGTAAATGACTTCACATTTCCTGAAATACGTCCCCATAGAAATTCGGGATTACGGGCAGACAATGCCTCTCCGCTAAACATATCCTTGTATGAATGAAAAGGATCAATATTTCCTGCTCCGTCGGGGAAGTCTGCTTTGGACACATTATCCGGGAGCGGTGGGGTACTTCCTGTCTTTTCTACAGTATGCAGGGTATAAACTCCCGAATCCATAATGCGCTTGGCAGCCATGGCAGCAACTGCCCATCTGTTTTCGTCGTATGTCTGGGATATATAATACACACCGTCAGACGATCTTTTCCAACTCCCGAAATAGGTTCTTGCAGCATTTCCACCATTGAACAGGGGGCTTGCATGCTGGAGTCTCAATCGCGCTATCAAACCTAGAGCTGCACCTTTTGTGGGGCGTCCGAAAACATTGATCGGGATTATTGAGGGCATATACTCCGCTGCCTTTTCCAGATCCTGGCAAATATATTCAACACATTCATCATAGGTAGAGCGTGCCCTGGCATAGTACTCAATGGATTCATTGCTTTCAAGTACATCATCGCCCAATATTACCACCGGCCCATATTGCATCAGCAAATTATAATATGCATAGGCTCTCATAAAGTAGATATAGCCTAACAAATCGCGCCTGTCGGTAGTAGTCATATCCGTCACTTCATTGATTCGGGCAAGCATCGTATTTGACTTTCTTACAATTTTATACATCTGCCCCCATATATCCATACCTTGCAGGTTTGTGGAGGATACTTCCCCAAGTACCAAATTTAAACCATTGTAAGCGCTTCCCAAAGAAAAAGCTTCATCACTTGCCGTAATCCCGGGTACACTTGTGTTCCCGAATATGTTGCCTTCATCTTCAAAATAATTTGCTGTTCCCCAGAGATATTTCTCAAAATTTCTTTTGTTGTGAAAAACGGAATCCAACTTGAGAGTTTCGTTAAAATAATCATCCACTGAGAGAAAATTGCAAGCATTAAACTGCAGAATCAGTACGATCGACGTTATTAAAGATATTATTAAATTTTTCATCTTTGCTTAAATTAAAAGTGAACATAAAGTTGGAAAGTGAGTCGCATAGGTATAGGATAGGCGCGGCCGTTAAATTGAGCTTGTTCCGGATCGTATATTTTGACATCGTCCCATACGTATAGATTGTTCCCCACCAATTGTAAATCGACTGAATTTACCCCGATATGCTGAAAAAAACCAGATTTCCAATTGTAGTTAAGGGTAACTTCCTGCAGTCGAAGGTATCTTTTATCTCCTTTCCAGAAATCGGAAAGCTGTGAGTTGTTTGCATTGTATCCATACGATAGTCGCGGGAAGAGCGCATTCGGGTTCTCTGTGGCGGGATCGCCCGAGTAAGAAGCAGGTGTCCAGCGATTTTTTTGATCTGCTGCAATAGTTAGCACATTTCCCATCTCTTCACGATGGAATGGCACATAACCCATTCCATTCGGTATGTTCTGACCGGAAATACGTATTGTCTGTCCGACATGGTAAAAATCGGTATTTCCTGTACCTTTAAAAAGTACACCCAGTGTAAACTTCTTGTATTGAAATTCTCCCCCGAATCCATACATTAAACGTGGATAACTGGGATAGGATAATACAACCCTGTCATCACTGTCAATAACACCATCTCCGTTGATATCCTTATACTTTATATCGCCCGGGAGTACCACCGAACTGAAAGTTTGCCGCGGACTGCTTTTTATATCCTGTTCATCCTTGAACAAGCCCAGGGATTTGTATCCTCTCATCACATTATGTGGATAACCGGAAATCTGCTGGTAATCATATTTAGGCGGCGCCTGCTCCCAATTCTCTACCAGATTGGTAGAATAAGTATAATTTGCACGAACTGTAAACATCATATCCTTATTAATGTCATGAGAATAAGATATATTTCCGTCTGATCCGTAACTTTTCATTTTACCCACATTCCCAAAAGGCATTTCAATTAAACCGACATAACCCGGGATATTTGCTCTACGCTGAAAAATTCCGTCGCGTTGGTCCAAAAAATAATCCAGGGTCAGATTTAATTTTTGTTTGAAAAAATGAGCATCTATTCCAATATTCGATTTTACAGCTTTCTCCCATATCAAATTATCTGCTCCGATGCTTGTTTCTGTAATGCCTCCATCAGTCCCTTTCCAGTTACCTGCACCAGCATTTTCATTCACAAGTGTAAGGTATGGAAATCTTGTATCGGTAATTTTATCATTACCCACCGTACCGTATGAACCTCTTAGTTTAAAAAAACTTATCCATGGAAGCGCTTTCTTCATAAACTCATATTGGGTGGGTACCCATCCCAATGCTATGGAAGGAAAGAAACCGAACCGCCTTCCGGCCTGAAAGTTCTCAGAACCGGTATATCCAAAATTAAAATCGATTAAATAGGTATCATCATACCCGTATGTCAAACGGTTTGAAACTCCCTGATAACGCTTAGGGATGGCTGCCATGCTTCTTGTACCAGCCGTAACATTTCCAACTTCAAAATCACGTGTATCCTGAGAATCACTCATATAATAATACACCAATGCCGAAGTTCTATGCACATCGTTGAAAACCTTTTCATAATTAAGCGTTGACTCAAGGTGATATTTTCTGAATTGACGCTGGTAATCGCTATATGACGCCGCTGATTTATTCACTGTTTTTGCTATTTGGAGCTGTCCATCCACTCCCCTCGAAGAAGCATAAAATAATTCAGGTCTGACTCTGCGATCCTCATTAAGCCATGTTTTCGTATCAAAGGCTCCCTGAACCCGTATTTTTAATCCTTTTGCGATAAAGTCAAGATTTTGATTCAGTGCGAGAGTCGCCTTTAAGGAGTTTGTCCCTAACAACGATTTTCCCATGTAATTCAACATAACGTATGGCGAAATATTTGTTTGTGAACCCCATGAAGGCAGTTGACCGGTCGAATAAACCAACGGCGTTAATAGTGGAGTGTATTGTGCCTGAGCTGTCCACAGGTCATCCGTATTTCCCATGCCGGGTTCTTTTTTTCTTGTGACATACCCATCAACACCAAAAAAGACTTTGGTAGTAGGTGTCATATTAATATCCAGATTGGTACGATAGGAATAGGTATTATATCCGGTTTCTTTTTCGTAGGGACTTTCCGGCGCTACGTTATATGCAGCACTTTCATCTGAGGTAGCAAGGCTCAAGAAGTATTTTGCGATAGATCCTCCCCCTTGCGCACTCACATAGTAGGTCTGTTGAAAACTCGTGGGCTTGACAATTACATCCTGCCAATTAATATTTGGGAACAAATCACTATCTAGCCCATATTTGATAATATCCATATCTCCATCAGAGTACAAAGGCAAATCACCTCTTACTACGCGCGCTTCATTTGCCAGTTTTGCATAATCATACGCTTCCAGATAATCTGGCATTCGCTTCAGACTTGAAACTGTATAGTTTGCACGTGCTTTGATCCTCAATTTTCCTTCATCGCCACGCTTTGTATTGACAAGAACAACTCCGTTGGCACCTCTTACACCATATACAGCCGTGGCTGATGCATCTTTCAATATTGAAAAACTCTCAATATCAGCAGGATCAATAGCATTAAGATCGCCTTCCAATCCATCGATTAAAACCAGAGCAGAACTGTTGGCACCAAATGTCCCAATTCCCCTGATCCAAAATTCTGAAATATTTTTTCCCGGTTCACCACTCATTTGCATCGTAATCACACCGGGCATTCTTCCCCCGAGTATATTTGCCATTGAGGTTGCCGGCACTTGCAGTTCTCCAGCATCAATACTGCTTACAGCTGCTACTGAGCTAATTTTTCTTTGTGTGGTACCCAAGCCGGTCACAACTACTTCTTCCAGTTCCGTACTGGCAGATTTTAGAGTGACCTTCAGATTGGTCACTGATTTTTCTACAAAATATTCAAAATTCTCATATCCAATGTAAGAAAACACAATAATGTTTCCTCTTTCTGCTCTAATTGAAAAATTGCCATCTATGTCTGATGTTGTTCCTACACCCGGTTTATCTTTTATAAAAACACTCACCCCGGGCAACGATTCTGACTGATCGGAAATTACACCCGATACAACCAACTCTTGTTGAGCAAACAGAGAAGTATTCAGGCATAATGATATAAGTAAAACGGCTAGATATATTTTTTTTGCTTTCATTATTTTTTTATTGAATTGTTAGTTTACGTATGCAATTATTTCCACGATCTGCCACATAAATAGTATATTCATTGTCAATCGCCAGGCCCCAGGGATCATTAAACAACGCATCTTCAGGATTTCCGTCCATGTAGCCTGATTTTCCCGGAACCCCCACTACGGTCTCAACGAATCCTTCGGGTGTAATTCTTCTGATACAATGGTTATTTGCATCGGCAATAACCAAATTATTATTTACATCCAGAATCATCTGCCGCAAGCCATTGAACTGTGCATCTTCTTTTTTACCATCACGCCACCCGGCCTGACCTACTTTTCCAGCATATATTCCCGTTTCGCCCGTAAGAATATCGAAATAATAAACAGCGTGTTGACCCGTACAGGCGGCATATAACATGGTAGGCTTTTTCGGATCAAAAACAAGGTAAGAATCAGTATTACTGGAGTTAAATATCGCCTGTTTTCCGTTCACCATTACATGCTCTCCCTTGCGTGTCTTGGGATCAAATTTTATTAAATGTCCATCTCTGTTTGAACGCAGGTAAACCATGCTGTCATAAGGGCAAATTGCGAAAGAATGCTTGAACTGATTTATATTAAAATCAACCTTACCATTTGCAATATCTTCTGCTGAAGGGTGAAGAATCATTCTCGTTCTGGAGGCCCACTCGGCATCGGAGTCAAATTCAAAATAATAATCCTTATAAGTTCCTCCTCCATCGGCAGGAACCACGATCATTTTACCCGTTATATCTGTTGCCGGAGCATTGGGTTTATTGGGGGTATTGAACAAATTCGTCACCGTGCTATTCTGCTGGTTTATCATGATCACTGCATTCGGGCTATTCTGATGGGCAACGAAAATATTTTTTTCATTGTCAACAGTCAAATAAGTAGGATTGGTAAATGTAGCTTCACTAAAAGAGCCTTCTCTAAATGCAGTGGTTCCGGGTTGTCCGGTAATTGTTGTCACTACTGTGGATGTTACATAAATAAATTTAGCGGGATATACCACAGAGTCCTTCCCTATCACAACGGAAATATTACAGGTGTCACCTGGTTGCCGCGGAGTCAGTACCAAAATTTTTCCTTCGTTACAACCCACCACAGGGGCTGGCTTTTCATTAAAATAAACTTTTACAATGGAGGGATCGTTGCCAAAATTGCTCCCTGACAATATGGCTCTCGTAGCCATTCCGCCTGTTTCCGGAGTGAAAGAACCCAATTGAATGGGTTTATTCGGATCATACGCTGCGGTTTTACTCTCTGCTTCCTCTTTACATGAGCCTAAAAGAGAGACAAACATAATCATGAATAATAAATAAACATTTTTTTTCATTTTAAAGTGTTTTAAAGAATATAATATTTTTTCATTCGTTTACTTTGTAAGACGTGACGAATGTTACGTTTAAGATTATTAAACCGGTTTAATAGCATGATATAACTTAACATTTCAGCATTTCAACAAAAATATATTATAAATTGTATAAAATTCAAGTGTCTCATTAACATAAGTTGAAATTTAAAAACTCAGACAAAACTATAAATAAAGTAGACAATAAATCACTAAACCGGTTTAGTTACTAATAGAATAACTAACAATAAACATATTTGGCCGGTTTTTCTCAATTAAATGGTAAATATTATATTTTCATTAGAGATTGTAAAAAAATGGTACACTTTATAAGTAATTAAATCCTGAAAATACAATCAATCATTCATGTTTTCATAATCTTTCATGTTTTACAGACGTCGCAAAAGTAATATCAAATATTGAATCAAGCAATAAAATAAACAAATTAATATATTATTTAACCATGAATTCACAATAATTAACGGCTTTGCTGATATTGAAAACTCCATTAGGTTTCAAGTAAAACATTAATAATTATATGATTGTAAAATCAAAGTCGCTTGATTTCTCTGATTAAAATATCTCGATAAGCCACTTTGCTCCCGTGAGCCTGCAATTCAATTTGTTCTGTAGGGAAAATGGGTTGGCTGCTGTCCCAGTAATTTTCCATGATCACATTATCGGTAACCAATTCGCCGTTGAGCCAGACCGACACCCGTTCACCAATCATGCGGATACGGAATGTGTTCCATTCTCCTATTTTTTTATCGGCAATTTTCAAAGGATCACTCATATTTTGTTTGTTGTTGAATAGACCTCCGGAACCTATGTAATTTTTCGTTTTGACACGATATGTCTCCCAAATCTGAACCTGTGGCGTCCCCCTCAGATAAATACCTGCATCGGGTGCCGGGCCGGGATAGAGCTTCCAGTCCACCAGCATTTCAAAATCACCATAGGATTTATTCGTACAGAGGTTACTTCCTTTTCCTGTAAACAATAATTCGCCATTTTCTACAATCCATGCAGTTTTAGCTTCTAAATCGGCTTTCTCTTGGGCAGCAGTCAACGCTTCTGGCGTCATTTTTGCCCGTTTCAACGGGTTTTCCACCAATCCTTTCCAACCCTCCAGGTTTTTGCCATTAAAAATGGAAACAAAGCCCTCCTCTTTCTGATTCTCGTCCAAATACTTTTTGATAGATTGACGTGGGTTCCCGGCATCGGCATTAATTAACGTTTTACTTACTTTCTTCAGGATTTTAGTAGTTTCCACGCCTGCAAAAGAAGGATTACTTATGGCAATATTCATGGCTGCCAATGCTGCGGTTCTCCTCAATGCCCTATTTTCCATAAACGGTGCTACGAAAAGCATTGCCTGATATTGTCCTGTATTTCCAAGGTGACGGAGAATATCATTCTTCTGTTTATCTGTTTGTGCAAACAGCATTGCTTCACGCAAACAAAGATATTTGATGGCACCCGTTGCGTTGGATTTGTTGATGGCTGGAATCAAAGCTTCTGTCACATTCCTTAATTCATCTTTATTTTTACTGTTTCTGGCGATGTCGAGCATCGCGTAAATTGTGTCTGTCTGTTCGTCACTGAGAAGTCCTACATCTCCGGTGAATACAGAATTGGGCAGTAGTAAACCCGTGGCAAGTAAAATGGCTGTAAAAAAGGATGTAATTTTTTTCATTATAAAAATTTCTTGTTTTGCACTGTAACATCCGGTATTTTGTCATAGAAGCCTCCATGAAATGTCCGAACTTTCCTTCATATGAACCGGTACATGATGGTTTCTTTCCAGTTCCTGTCACATTCACAGAACTTTTCAGGAAAGTGATGGTGGTTTGGAGAGTTCGGATAATAATGAGCCTCAAGGCTTATTCCCGAAAAAGGTCGATGGCTTCCGGAAAGGAAATCGCCGGTATAGATCATGACCCCAGGCATGGTAGAAAAAACCTCGACCCCACTGTCGGATTTTTCACTCCTCAAAGTGACGAGTTTTTTCAAAACATCATTTTTTTCTCTCGCGATAAAATATGAATTATATCCAATCATTTTTTCACGTTTCAAATTCATATTTTCAGCTATCACTCTGAATCGACGGAAATCAAAACCGGGATTATTCGATACATCAACTCCATTGCCCGTGGGCAAAAAATTATTATCGAATTCTAGAACCCTGTCAGATTCAATCTTCAGGCGATGTTTCAAAATCGTTTTTTCTCCTGATAAATTAAAATAGGAATGATTGGTGATATTTACCGGCGTTTTTTTATCGGCCGATACATCATAATCAATAAACAATTCGTTTTTATCAGTCAACTGGTATGTGATTGTCAGCATCATGTTTCCGGGGAACCCACCTTCGCCATCCGCACTTTCCACACTTAAAATGAGCTTGTCTTTTTCAATTTTGTAATCAAATAACTTTTTGTTGAATCCGGAGAATCCCCCGTGATTACAATTGTCTCCATCATTTTTATCAAGAAAATAAGTTTTTCCGTCTATTGAAAAAGAGGCGTCTGAAATCCGGTTTGCGTAACGCCCTATTGTTGCTCCAATATAATTATTATCTGACAGATAATCCTCAAGTGTACCATATCCGAGGACAATATCTTGAATTTTCCCTTTTTTATCGGGCCTCTTGATCGATTTTATTATTGCACCGTAACTGATAATCTCGATATTTGTTCCCGGATCATTCACAAACCTAAAAAGATAAACGGCCTGTCCGCCGACCCTACCGAATTCTTGCGACTCAATTTCACACATTTTCTCCGTTATTCAGAATTCCTACTCTCTTACTTCACTGACTCAGCATTGTTTCTGGCAGTATTTACTTAAAATTACGCCAATTGGTTATCTTATATAATTGCCGTTTCTGATTTCCATGTCTGACCACTTTTCCTTTGTGATTATTCCAACTCAATTCGACACTATTGAAACTGCCTTTTTCAAAATTGAATGTTTCACCATCGTCCTCGAACAGGACCGTAGATTTTACCGGATCTCCGAAGACAAGACACGAAACGTTAAATACTGTTTTGGGAGTGATATATTCCACCGGATCTGCCAAAGGTAGAATCGTTCCACTCTTGACAAACAAAGGAATTTCATCAAGGCTCATTTGTATATGATATCTTTTTCCTCCTTCGTATTTTTTCCTGGAATTAAAATCAAACCATTCACCTTCCGGAAAATATACGTCCCTTTCCGATACGCCATTAAGAAATGGGGCACACATTAAATCATCTCCCATCATGTACTGATCTTCAATCTTCCAAACTTCCTTGTCATCTGGAAAATCCAAAATCATGGATCGGAATGGGGGTACACCTTCAAAATGGTAGCGGGCAAATGCTGCATAAAGATATGGGATAAGACGCATCCTCAGCTCTACCAACTTTTTAACCATCCCTTCCAGTTCCAGGTAATTCGGTAAGACTTCATTGTTGTTATTTTTCTCTTTTACATAATGAAACCAGGGAGGATTATTAAGAAACCAGCAGTCCACAATCATATGAGGTGACATCAATGTCGTTTGGATTCTTCGTATCAAATCATCTTCCGATACCGTTTGTCTCACTTCGGGAGACCAGTTCAGACCTGAAAATCCTGAATTAAGCAACATCCGGACATAATCGGCATGTTCATACATGTCACTGTATAGTACAGCCCCGTAAGGTGCAGCAAACAAATGGGAAGCCCTGACTTCAAGGAAAGTTCTTCTGTTAGCTTTCTTGAAAAGGTCCCAAACCGTCTTCTGATATAACAAACCGAACAACTGACGGTACTGCACGCCATCAACCCCGGAGGGGAAACTTGCAATGTCGGGAAAGCTCCATTCGGCTGAAGCCTTGGCGTAATCGGCCGCATCGCATTCATCGAGTTTGAATGCCGAGATACCTTTACTCATCAATTTTTCTTCATGGTACGAACCAAAAACCTCACGGGCTTCCTTCGTGATAAAATCAGGGACAGCGCCTTTCCAAACGGCATAGTCCCCAGACCAGGGTAATATCTCGCCAAACATCGGGGAAGTGGGGTGAATGTACGCGTGCTCCCAAAGGTTGAGTTTGTAGTTCATCTCATGCATGGTATCAATGACTTTGTCCGGATCAGGGAAATTACCGGGATGCCAGGTGAAAGAACAGGAATATGCCGCGGAATGCCAGCCAGGCTCTAAACCGAACATATCACAAGGAATATGTTTGTCCCTGAAATACTGAGCAAATTTCATTACCTCCTTATCATTGAATGTGGATTTGGCCCTGTATTTGAATCCCAGTCCCCAGAGTGGCGGAATAGCGCCTCCTCCCGAAAACAGGTTATAACGCTGCATTACCTGCATTACCGAAGGTCCATCAAAAACAAAAATTTCCATTCCTTCCGTACCGTTTACTACAATCTCCACATCGTTGGAGGGTTTATAGGCACGGTTGTATAACTGTGCGGGCGAGGTTCCAGGCTTTTCCATGACATCCTTCAGGTTCCGTGCAAGGTCAGCTGATCTGGCCACTTTGTTTTGCGATCCCATGTAGAATGTTGTATACCGGGCGGTATTTACCAATAGTCCATAACCTTTGGATGAGACGTAAAAGGGCAGGGAGGCATGACTAAATCCCACATTACCGACAGTCCAGCTATTATTCCGAATATCGCGGCGCATTCCCCGTTGCTGGAAGGAGTTTACCTGCAAACCGAAGCCATATATGTTTTCTGACTCATCTATTGTAAATTCGACCATTACCCCCATTGGTGTTTCTTTGAATTGTATTGAACGGAGGTCGAACGGTTCCGCATCACGATCGGGAATCTTCATCAACGCTTCGGACGCCGGGGCTTCCTTAAAATCGGTAGGCAGATATTTTTCGGGCTGTCCATAAGTTATTTTCCAAATACCGGGAAATATTTTCTCAATTGTCTGTGCACTTGACAGATGAAAAATAAAAAAAACACAAATAACGAACCATACTCTTTTCATAAACTATTTTTTCTATTATTAAGATATCTCTTATTTTACGGACTCTATCTTAATTACCACACTGGTCCTGTTGCTATTTACATTTGGATTGAATCCCGCATTCATCAGAAAATCTCCGGAATATATTCTGCTGCCGTCCACGGAAGATTTCTGTTCGTCGTGCAGATTTAATTCGGTCAACCGATAACTCTTTCCGGCATCCAGTCCCTGTAATTTTACCGGACGAAGTGAAGGTTCAGCCAGGTACCTCCAGTTCGTGAGATAACTGAACATTACTCCTTCAGTTTTGTCATTGCTGACATACATCAATGAAGCCATGTCGTTTTCATACGGACTTGACAACCGGTACATCTCTCCATGCCACACAATATCCTTAAAGTCGTTGTAATTACTTACTGTCTGGCGGACAAACTTCATGTCGCGCTCACTTAATTCATTCGCGCGGATATCAAAACCCAATTTGCCCATGGATGCCACATCGATACGGTATTTGAGCGATTTGTTGCTCCAGTCGGTCACATGATTACACATGGTGATGGCAGGATAGTAATATGAATAGTCCCATTGCATGAACACACGTTCCAAAGGGTCGGTATTGTCGCTCAGCCAGAATTCCGTAAAATATTGCAGCAGGCTGTAGTCAGAACGACCACCACCACCGGAGCAAAGCATCATCGGCACTGTGGGGTATTTTTCTCGGATTCGCTGCAATACCTTATCAAGTCCTCTTGTATATTCCACATACAAATGTGATTGGGGTATTTTATTTCGTTCCAGATATTTGGAATGTCCGTTAAAGATGGGTGCATTGCAATCCCATTTGATAAAGGCAAGGGATGGGTTTTCAGTAAAAAGGCCATCGACGACACCAAACACGTGATCCTGCACCTCGGGATTGGTCAGGTCAAGTACCAACTGGTTCCTGAAGTATATTTCAGGCCTGTTTTCTTCCCTGAGTACCCAGTCGGTATGTTGTTCGTACAACTCACTTTTCGGATTCACCATCTCCGGCTCTATCCATATGCCAAATTTCACCCCCACCTTTTCAGCTTCACGTATAAGATAAGGAATTCCGTCGGGCAGCTTGTTCCGGTTCACTTTCCAGTCACCCAGACCGGCTTTGTCGTTGTTACGCGGGTATTTGTTGGCAAACCATCCGTCGTCAAGCAGAAACATGTCTACACCCAACTCTTTTGCTCCACCAAAGAGGCCGACAAGCTTTTCCTGATCAAAATCGAAATAGGTAGCTTCCCAGTTATTGAGCAAAGTCAGACGATCTCCCTTCCCGTCAAGGAGTCTGTTTTCACGAAGCCATCCCTGCAGATTGCGGCTACCCCTACCTTTGCCCTCGTACGATAGGGTATAAATAAAGCGAGGCGTCTCGAACGGCGTATTCGGTTTTAGGAGGAAGGACGACTGATAAGGATTGATTCCTGCGACGATGTGCATGTTCTTGAAGACATCTGTTTCAAACTGCAATGAGAAGTTCCCATCCCAGGCAATTTGTCCCATTATTACGGTACCCGATGTCTCCGTCGCTTTTCCGTCGAGCGAAAGCATAAAATTCGGCGAAGTGAGCAAATTTTCCCTGGTACCCAACCGACTCTCAACGGTATGCATACCTTGACGCAAGTGTGTCTCCACAGGCTGCATCTCCCTCGCCCAAGATCCATTATAGCTGGTCAGATAATAATCTTTATTGAAAAGATACAAATTGGCCGATGCGTATTTATTCAACGTTACATTTTCCTTTTCAGTATGCCTGATTACGCTCCACTGCTCAATCACGTCCTTCTCTTTCCATGTTTTGTAAAACAAATCTACAAAAAATGGATATACCGCATCTTTGAGGGTGATTGTGGTAAGGATCGCCCCATCATCCGTTTGTGACGATGTGTGACGCTCATACAATAGATCCAGAGAGTTGTTACCGTCTGCATGTACCACTGCAATGGCAGGCTCCGTGAAGTTATTGTCGATTCCGGCTACTGAGTAGGCGTTATTGTTAGATGCGGCCCCCGGCGAATTCAGATTGTATATTTTACCGATCTCCGTATACTCGCTATGTTCTTTCAGAGATTTTCCAGTATAGATAATTTTAAGACGTTTGTTATTGTCCGTCTGCAGAACTGTAGCAACATTCTCCGTTTCAATTGGAATAGTGATTTTTTGGCCGAAAGAACACAAAAAAATAAACAGTAAAACAATTGTACCAATAAAAGTTTTCATAATTTTTCTCAAGCTTTTCAAAACAATAACAATCCTCTTATATTTTTTTTATCTTTATCACCACAGCTCCATGTCTTGGAACAGTGGCTTGAAATTCATTCTGATAAATACCCAAATCCTGTTGTCTCCATAAGTCACGTACCAATTGCTCGCCTTCCAGTCCGAGATCCGTCCAATTGGCACTTATTTTCATCTCGATTTCGCTGCGATTGAACAGTCCTACGGCTTTGCTCCCATCTTCTAATTCACGTACCCAAACTTCACACTCATCATTCAGGGCAACACGTCTTCCAGGTTTTCCCAACGGGTCTTGATTCACATCGATCATCTCATTGTTCGTGAGCAGACTTAGCGTAAATTCATTCAAATGTGTAATATCACCGCTTAAAAACAAAGGAGCAGCGACAATACACCAGAATGAGAAATGCATATATTGTTCGTTGGGTGTCAATGGAGTAGGCACGAGTTCTCCTCTTCGAAAACTTAAATCGCCAAGCAACAAATAGTCAGGATCGTTCCAACCACCAGGACCGCCATAATTATGTAATTTATTAAGGGCAAAAACATCAAAACTGTCACGAAATAATGCCATAGGTATCGATTGATACCCTCTGCCCAAGTCGCGGGCAGTACGCCAGCTGTGCCCCCCGACTTCCTTTCCCCATTCCCATACATTTCCCAGACCGTACTGGCAAATGTTCAAAACAATATCGCGATCCTGTTTTCGCAGAATATCACCCATCAACTTATAAGGTTTTTGCAAATCGGCTAAACTGTTTGGATCAGCGGGTTGATATGAGCATTGATCATATTTTAACAAATCAAAACCCCAATCAGCAAACCGCTTCGCATCCTGTTCTTCGTATCCAAAGGAACCAACATGCCCCCCGCAAGTCAACGGGCCGGGAGACGAATAAATCCCAGCTTTTAAACCTTTTGAATGAATATAATCGGTCAATGCCTTCATGTCCGGGAAGTGACGGTTGGCATTAATATATCCTTGTTCATCGCGAGGTTGTCCGTTGAGCGTTGAATCCTTGCTTTGTGGATACATCGACCAGAAATCGTCAATACAGATATATTGATAACCATGGTTAATCAAGCCGGTAGAAACCATTGCATCGGCAGCTTCTCTGATAATTTTGTCGGTGACATCGCGTTTCCACACATAGTAGGCGTTCCAGCCCATTTGGGGTGTCAGTGACAACGTTTCACCACAAACAATCTTAAATTTTCGAGTTGTCTTTCCAAGCTGGTTTTTTGCTTTGAGTATGACATTATATTCTCCTGACTTCTCGATTTTTCCGGTAATTTGCCCTGTTTTCGAATCTAAAACCAAGCCTTTGGGTAAACCATCCGCAGCATATGACATTGGACGGTCTCCAGTAACCGGGACAGTGAATAAGAAGGGCTTACCCGGACGTACACCGAAGATGCGAGCGCCGTTAATACGAGGTGTGCGTGGAGGCTTGGGTGTCAACACAAGGGCTTCTTCCTGAGGCGGACCCACAATTACCGGATGTTGACCATCTACCCAAAAACCAGCATCGGCCCAATTGCCATAGTCAGCCGTAATTCCATCACCCGCCGATTCAGTCAACAGGATAAGCAGTTTGACTCCCTTCACGTCGAGATCAATTTTTTGTGCCGACTGTTTCCATCGCATTATTTCCGATTTAAAGAGTGTCTGCCCGTCTCCGACAACTCTAAAGAAAACGCTCGAGGCATCCGTGCCAACATTGTCATCCACGCCCACGAATGCTATGAATCTTTCTGTGTCACCATTTAGTTCAACTCGCATGAAACCATCGGCATGAGTACTTACCCCGTTTGAAAATTCCTGTCCCCCGATTGAAAGTGACGTTCCTTTTGGTGATTTGTCTGCCTGAGCCTGACCTGTACCTTGTGCAACGAACGACAGGTCTAAAGAAGAAAGCCGTACCAGTTCTTTCTGACCAGCGACCGCCGGAAAAGAGAAAGTTCCACTGAACAGTAGTAAAAAGAACGAAATAGGGATATACATACGTCCAAAAACACTATGTATATTTTTTTTAATTTCAAACATATAAATTCTCGTTTTTTAAAAAAACATGTATCATTTTCAAAGTATCTGCCAATTATTTTGTTACGATAGTCCGCTGCAAAGTGGATGTAACGTTGCAGGGCCTTATTGATAATTATTGAATCTTTTTAATAATCAGAACTTTACTCGTGTGGGATTTCGATAAAGGATAAAGTATTCCGATATTCATTAAATTGGCTCCCTTTATTTTTTCATCCCGTCCATCAATCTTGTAATACGCGTTAGGCTCCAATCCTTTTAATTTAATAAGCCTATTTGGGTAGGGATAATCTGAACTCCCTTTCAACTGATTATTTAATTGATAAAAAAATATCACTGCCTTATCAGCATTTACCTCCAGATTATTGTACTGAAGAATGCATCTATTATTTTTAAATGGAGAAGAGAGACGATGCAGATACCCGTTGTGTACGGTTTCTCTAATTTGCTTATATTCGGCAATTTTCTTTTTAGCAATATTGATTTCTTCTTCACTCCACTTCGTAATATTGTTTCCAATACCGAGTACTCCGCTCATTGCCACATCGAAGCGGAATTCCAGGCTAGGTTTGATACCATACATGTCATGATAACCTGTCCAACTTATCATTGTGTTTGCAGGAAAAGCATGCGAATAAGCATATTGGATGAGAATTCTGTCCAGAGGATCAATATTATCACTCACCCATGCAAAATCAGCCCACTTAAAAATTCCAAGATCCACACGCCCTCCTCCACTCGAACATGTTTCAAACCAAACGTCCGGGAAATCCCTTGTCAATTGATTTATTAATTTGTATAAATTGTCGATGTACCTGATACGAGTTTCACGTTGCATGGCTGGATCTGCATCCGGCCACCCGGGCTCACTCAATGACTTGTTCATGTCCCACTTTATAAATTTGATATTATGATTTTTCAATAAATCATGCAACGATTTATAAAGATAATCATACACATCCTCCCTTGCAAGATTCAACATTAATTGATTTCGTCCTTCGGTCCTTGGCCTATTATTAAAATACAATACCCAATCGGGATGTTTTCTGTACAAATCACTATTCCTGTTAATCATTTCAGGCTCAACCCAAATACCAAAGTCAAGCCCCATCTCGTTTATCTTCTTAATCATGGGGTTTAAGCCATTTGGAAATTTGTTCTTGTCTGCTACCCAGTCGCCCAGTCCTCCTTTATCATTCATCCTCCCTTTAAACCAACCGTCATCAACAACAAACATCTCAACGCCAATTTCCTTTGCTACTTTGGCTAATTCAACCTGCTGCTCTTCATCGATATTAAATCCCGTCGCATACCAGCTATTGTAAATAACCGGCCGCGGAACTTTATTCCGTTGTTTGGGCAAAATAACTTCTCTTATATATTTCGAATATATATTAGATGCTCCATTTAAACCATTTATAGTATACCCGTATGAGAGTACTGGCGTTACAAACTTTTCATTTGATCGTAAATTCCATTCCGTATCCCAAAAATTTATCCCGCTCGTAATCTGGACTCTGTCATCAAAGGTACTCTCCAAATCTGTTCGCCAATTTCCACTATAATGCAGTTGACCAAACCATACATCCCCGCAACACTCATTCTCTTCACCTTGGGGGCGAACAGCAAAGAACGAAGAACCATATGTTTTAAAATCCCTGCTTTGAATTGTTTTTATTCCTTGGGTCAACAGTGTTGTTTCTGGCTGAAAATCACGCATATGAATCCCGGCAGTATGGGTCAGTTCATAAGCACCTTGTGGCAACCACAGGGAACCGGACATGGCATTCTCTATCTTTATTACTTTTTTCCCTCTGTTTACAACCTCCAGCCACTTTTCTATGATATCATACCCAGGCAGTACACGATATAGTACATTTACCTCTAAAGAATAGAGACTATCCACATGTTTTATCTTCAACACATCGAATCCTTTTTCTGAATTCAATTCATACGATGAATACTTCAAATCAAGGTCCCGGGTTCCATCAGTAAAAAGGACTTCCAGTATAGGCGATTTATTCGGGAATTTTCCACGGACAGGCACTTCATCTCTCCATTCGTAGTAATTGTCCGGTAACTTGTCATCGGAGATTTTTACTCCGTAATAACCTGATTTCAATATATCTCCCTGTATTTTTAATACATAGGACATGTTACGTGTTTCCAGTACCCATTCGTTGTTACTTTTCTTTTTTATTTGAGCATTCAATAAAGTAGTAAACAATGAAATTAATAATAAAAGAATGGTTTTAAGTGTAAATCTTTTCATAGAAATTTATGTTATTTTGTTGTCTCATCTATACAGAAATTTTTTCTCTCTTCGCAAGCGCAGCTCATACGCTATACTTCGCATCCGTGAATTTTGATCCTATGTTAAATTCTTCCTGTCCTATTAATTTTATCAAGTCTCATTAGCGCCTCGATATAGTAATAATCTGCATACACAATTGAAGCGTCGACCTCAGATCCTTTCGGCCTGTGACCTGTAGAATGCAATAGGAATGCACTGTTTATATCCCTGCTCTGATAGAGATCGGATGACAATGAAGTCAGAATTTTCACGGCCGTATCTTTATAGAATTTGGATTTTCGTGGTTCAACATATTCCTGTAGCTCAAGCAATGCCGACGCAACAATTGCTGCCGCCGAAGCATCTTTTGGTTCATCGGGAATATTTGGGGCATCGAAATCCCAATAAGGCACATAATCTTCAGGAATGTTTTTAATAAATAGATCCACAGCCTTTACTGCTGTCCTGAGAAATTTTTCATTTTTAGTCTCCCTGTACGCCATGGTAAAACCGTAGACAGCCCATGCCTGCCCGCGTGCCCACATAGTTTCATCACCATAACCCTGGTGGGTCACTCCCTGTAGTTTTTTCCCCGATAGAGTATCATATACCACTACATGAAAAGTACTGAAGTCTTCTCTGAACTGATTCTGCATTGTCACTTCTGCATGACGATACGCCATATCATACAAGTCTTTACTTCCACCATTTTTTGCCGCCCAGAAAAGTAATTCGAGATTCATCATATTATCGATAATGGTATTGTGAGGCCATTGTTTCATATATGGCCATGAACAAATAGTACCTACCACAGGATTATACAATGTAGCCAAAGAATCGGCCGCACGCAACATGAGTTCCTTGTATCCTGGATTTTTAGTGAGGCGATAACCATTTCCCAAACTGCAATAAATCTGAAAACCCAGGTCATGATTTTGGGGGCTGCGGTTCACTAACGGAAAAAGCGCTTCCGAAAAACGTTCAGCTTGTTTTAATATTTCATTGTCGTGCCCATATTCATAGGTATACCAAAGTATACCCGGCCAGAAACCGCTTTTCCAATCATAAATGGAAGTACAATTCCAGTCTTTCCGCATATCTTCTCTTAGAATATTATGAGGAATTCTATTCTCTCCTGTCAGTTGTGGCAACGCTTTTTCCACCTGTGTTTGACAATAATTCAAGACATTGTCCGTATCAAACTTTTTTGCTGAACAAGAAAAAAACATCACAACAAGTAAAGCCGTCACAAAATATTTACTTACCATTTTTTGATCATATTATTTTAATTCATTCTCCATTCAACATCAACTAGGTTTATATAATAATCCTTTATAATTTTTCGTTTTTTACTTCTCTTCAATAATCATGGCACATCCACCGCGAGGCAACAAGTCTAATTTTAACTTACTCTTATAAGTCACTTTTTTAGTTTCTATCGCGACATGCGTCCTAGTTTTTATTTTTTCACCGCCATCGGTAAATAACCTCAACTCATATTTTTTATCCGGATCGAGGAAGTCAAAAGAAAATTCGAATTTTCGTGAATCATTATTGGTGATGCTTCCTACAAACCACTTATTCCCTTTGCGGCGAGCTATGCTCACAAATTTACCAATACTGCCTTCCAATATTTTTGTATCATCCCAGACAGTATGTAACTCATCGAAAAACACCAACTCCGGATCGTCTTTAAAATCGGAAGGTGTATCGTACCAATAAAGAAATTGTAAAGGACTGTAATTTATCACCGATAAAGCCATCTGATGACAAGAAGTATTCTGCAATGAGCGGGCGTTGGGATTCGATGCCAAGTTTGGCTTCAGTTCCTTACGATGATAATAACAGACTGTGGCATCGGCAGCTCCGGCCAGAAAACGGGTAAAAGGTAAAGTTGTATTATTTACTCCATCCGGGAATTCTTCATTGCCCCGGACTCCTTCCTGTGTAAGCAGATTTGGATAGGTACGACTGAAACCGGTAGGACGGTATTCATCATGAATATCAACCATCAGTTGGTATTTTGCACATTTGGCAACCGCTTCATGCATCCATGTAGTCCATCGGAACGAACCCACCTGTACAAATCCAAATTTGATGCCGGCAATACCCCACGATTGATATAAGGGTAGTATCTCATCCAGATATTCCGCGAGTGCACGCTGATTCACATAAAGCCATACTCCAATATTTTTCGAGCGGGCATAACGCACCACTTCTAATAAATCCAACGAGCCGATAGGTTTTCGTGGATCCGAATCTTTCACTGACTCAGGCCCATACCATCCTGCGTCGAAATGTATATAATCGAGTTTTCTCTTCAGGGCCAAATCAACCATTTCTTTGCCTGCTTCGGTGCTCAGACGGGTCACTCTCATCACTTTTCCAGGTTTGATCCAACCTGTATTCCCTATTTTACACTCTTTGTTGAGATTAAGAAAAATATCGTTGTTTGCCAATAAATCCTTGGCTTGATCCGCCACCATCACCACCCTCCAGGGTGAAGAAAAAGGAGCAATCTCGTCAACAGCATCATACATCTGGCAACGGATGATATTTTCTTCTCCTTTATTTAGAAAAAATTTCGTTCTACTGTAATTCACCATTTCTGCTTCACCCAGAGCTGCATAAAGTTTACCAGGCAATTGCAAGGTAAGTGGACGTTCAGCTTCTCCGGGCCAGTCTCTCACAGGGAGATACTTGTGTTCAGCCTGTGCATACGGGGCAAACCAGCAATATGTATTTTGAGGAACTCTGAAAGTAGTTTTTTCCGAGGTGATCCTGAGATAATTATTCCCAACATACTGATACCGAAAGGCGATACCTCCGTCATAAGCACGCACAATTATCTGGAGTCTGTCTTTCCTTTTTGGTGTCTTCACCACAAAGATTTTTTCATTGTATCTATCTTTTACTTTGGCCCTTTCTCCATAAACAGGGTGCCATACATTGTCTACCGATTTTTCCGATACACTCTCAATCTCCATGTCCGTTTCCCAGTTACTTATGCCCAACAACGAAGGAAGAATAACAGGAAGACCATTGTATTTAATTTCGTAAATCAACTCCCCGTCCGGCTGTCCATCACGGATTTCGAAATCTAATCGCCCATCAGGCGAGTGAAGTGATTTTTCCTGCGCAAGCAGATGCACCATAAATAACAGTTGCAGGACGACAAAGGAAAAGACTTTTTTTCTCATCTTCAAAATAGTTAACGATTCGTTTCTTTGAGCAGATATCTTCCTTTTGTCAATATAACCATACACGTACCATCGGGCTGAGTATTGAGATCAATTCTTCGGGTTATATCCGTCATGTCTGTCACACTCAGATGAATATTGGGAGGAATTGTCACATTTACCGCACTGCTGACATCCGCCATCCAGTTTTCACCCTCTTTATTTATCGCCACATTGGCTGTCGAATCACGGGCCGCTATACTCCAACCATCTTTTTTGAGGAGTGTACCATTTCCAAGGAAAAAGAGTGCTGGTTCATTCCCGTTTTCTCCGATGATCGCATAATCACCCTGGAATTGCATATCCTTATAGGTGACAGCCTCCCTCGCATCTGTACTGTTGAAAATATAATCGGTTCTTCGATCAGATTCCACCATTATCCCTGTAAAATCGGGCCGGTCTCCAAAGTAAGCAACGGACTTCACCGAGCTGCCTTCTGTTGAGGTATAAGGACAAAAAACAGATACAAAAGGTCTCTTCCACGCTTCTCCATCCTGACGGACAATTAACGCAGGAAGTGGCTTATTCACCAACTCATCGGGTATGGATCCTTTTACCAGTGCATTCGATTGGGGAGCTTCAGCGGAGAAGAGGGTTCTGCCTGGGTAGCCTTTCATCCACATATTCACAAAAACATCATCCTTTTTTTCCAGACGGATATTGAATCTCGTCATGAAGTCCTGCCCGTACGAGACCATCTTTTTATTTTTAAAATAATCGTATCCTTTCATATCTCCCGATGCTGAAGTCAACTCGTCCGTCGGAGAAAGTACCAACCTTTGACCCGTTGCATTCATTACATCCATTTCCTGACCGACACTGTGATAAAAGTATTCATGTTTTCTGTCTTTTCCATCGTTTCGGGCCGAACGAAATATATCCACCACATAACCCGAGGTTTCGCCTGTACGCACCATACTCACCAGACGTTCCTGCCTTGCATTGGTTTTAGATTCGGTAAATGCGACTCTTGCAAAAGTAACTCCACCTATCAGTGATGTATTATCTTGATGTTCCGGATAATTGGAAAGTAATTTGTAAGGATGGTTACTGCGCATCATACTGTTATCAGATATACCATCCACGATTACTGTATTGTGCGCTGGAAAACGGGCGTAATATTCCTGATTGTCACGTGTGCTATAACTCACTCCAAAAGAACTTTCGGGAACCAATATCAAACCCTTGGCATACATCTCCATAGAAATACCATTTGCATGGGCATGATTGCCGTATGAACCCACCAGAGTGAATACCATACCGTTTTCTCTCTCTTTTCCATTACGCTGTACCAGCCAGCTTACATTCGGAGCATAAAACATGTTGCTGGTAAGATGATTATATGATACTTCCGGGGGATTGATTTCCATTAATTCATCAACATAGAAAAACAATGCGAACATTGACCTGTTTGCACTTCTGTCATAAACACCCTCCTCCATCATTTTCCGCAACACTTGTGTCAATTCTTTCTCTTTTACATTTTCTCCACACTTCCTATATAGAGAGACCATCATCTCCAGGGTGGGCGAACTTAGTGGGACGTATTTTGCATCACCAAAAGCCGTGACCTTACCGTTGGGTAATAAATATTCGACTGTGGCCGGGACAGCCTTTTTCATTATTGCAAAAGTATCCAGCATGTGGTTATTCTCGGCATTATCGATCATTGTAATGATATCCATCATATCTTTACACACCCCCAGGGAATATGTTGCCGATTCAGGCCACACTCCAGTTTCCTGATCAAAGATATCCACCACTGCTTCCTTCAAAGCAAACTGACGGATGGTTGTATGATTCATGATTTCATTGATATAATACTGTCGGCCCTTGCCATCTTTATAATAAGAGTTACTTTCCAATACCAATGCCAGGTAAGTAACAAACCGGGCCTGAAAAATATTCCAGTTATTGTCGGGAACACCGTACATGATTTCCTGATCAGCAAAACGCTTGAGCACGGATGCGATCATATCGAAATCTTCATTTTTACGCTTTAAATATGAATATAAAAAATCGTAAGAAACGGCCAGACTGGGTATCACAGCATCAAGAATCACTTCAAAAGTAGCCAATCCCATCAAGTGACTGTTCCCATAATTTTCAATAGCAAAAGGTTCACGCCGGTAATGCATACCCTTAATATAGGTCATAAATATATCGGAGGCAAAAGTGGCATATTTTTCCTCCCCTGTGTACCAGTACAGGAAAGCCGCATCGGCAGCAAGTCCCATGATGCGATCATTCATTTGGCCGATTATCCGGCCTGTTTTTGATGGATGTACCCATTCCCACGGGTTCCCTTCTTTTTTCATATTTTGCAGGTACATCCCTTTTTTATCCATATATGGCCGAGTATCTTCGAGTGAAGGCATGGCATAATCGGTTGCCGGATCACGATGGCCTGCAAACTTTACAGTAGGAACAGGAGCGCGGCCAGTTCCGTGCGAAAATTCGTTGCCATTCACATATACTCTTTCATAGTGTGTATCCCAATACATTTGCATACGCGAGATAATCCACTCAGGATCGGAAACATGCCGATCTACGTAAGTATCCACCTTCGATCTGATCCCCTCGTATGATAATTTTGCCCACTCAACCGATTCAATTTTTTTAATAAAATTGGATTTATTATCATCGGAAATGTAAAGGCGGGGATGCTTCCCCTCCGCCTGACAGTTACCAAATAATAATACCAGGCCAAATAATAAAATAATGTTCTTCATACTTAATTAAATTTTGAGTCCACTCCGAAAAGTTGGATGAAGATTTAGTTAATTATTAATACGATCAGGAGTTGAAACCGTTCGCGAGTTCAAATTGATACAGATTTATATATTTGTGATTTATACGACCAGGACTGAATATCATTGCCAAAGATACGGCAATAATTTTAATCCCGTTTTCACCGAACAGGAAATTATGATCATCTATCTGTAGTTTATTGTCGAAAATATACATAACTTAGCATAAGAAAATCTTTTATGACTTTCTAAATTATCCTCTTGCCAGATCTTAATCTCAGATTAAACCGCCTTGGTGAATAAGCAATTTTTCAGTTTATAACAACTCATTCTTCTATTCTATTTTTCAATCTCATCAATGCCTCGATGAAATAATAATCGGCATAGGAGAGTGGAACATCCACCTCATGATTGCCGGGGACACCTCCCGAAGCATGCTGAAGGATAAATCCTCCATTTGTACCCTCGTCTGCCAGATAGGAAGAAGATATCATGGAAGACAGCATGTCTTCCGCCGCTTTTAAATATTTTTTCCCTGTTTCCACATCCAGTAAACCGGACAGTTCCAGCAATGCCGATGCAGTAATAGCTGCAGCGGAAACATCACGGGGCACTTCCGGATATTTACCGGGATCATAATTCCATGAGGGAGTGTAGCCAAGCTGGCCTGCATTAAAATCCCAGTAAGGGATCTTATCCTCAGGAAGATTGGGATGATCGAGGAAAAAGTCGGCCATTTCCCGGGCCACTTCCAGAAAAGAAGGATTCTTTGTTTCCCGGTAGACCATTGTAAAACCATAAATTCCCCATGCCTGACCACGAGACCAGGTGGAGTTATCGGCAAAGCCTTGCTGGGTCTCTCTGCTCTTCACTTCTCCGGTTATGGAATCATAGTCCACCACATGGTAACTGCTGAAATCGGAGCGAACGTGGTTCTTCCGTGTTGTTTCTGCATGCTTCACGGCAATATTCTTGTAACAGGGATCTCCAGTCACTTTTGAAGCAAAAAACAATAGTTCCAGATTCATCAGGTTGTCAATAATCACGGGAAACGTTAGCATATGAGTGCCGTCGAGCGATTTCGCCTGGTCCCATGACTTGATCGATCCAACCCGCTGATCGAACCGTGAAGCCAGTGATTTTGCCGATTGAATCAGGACTCTTTCGTAGTGAGGATTGCCGGTAAGCCGGTAAGCATTGCCAAAACTGCAATACATCATGAATCCCAGGTCATGATGTCCCGTAAAGGTCTGAAGCTTCTCCATCTTTTTTAACCGGTCCTGCAACTCACCCCACAACAGGCTGTCACTGGCATATTCGAAAAGATATGCCAATGTTCCGGGATAGAACCCGCTGATCCATCCATACGCATCGACGGTGTGAAGCCTGTTTTTGTCCCATGTTCTGGGCCATTCATCCGGCTTCAGGTTTTGACTTAGTAACCGGTACTGTCTTACGGAACGATCCAGTACGGAGTCAATTATTTCAGGAAGAATGCTTACTGAAGGGTGTGTATCCGAGCCATTCCGGCAGTTACCGGTTGTTGGTATCATCAGCCATACCCATAGAAGCAAGCACAGATAAACAGAGCGATTTATTTTCATACGATTATTTTGTTTTTTACGTTATGGTGTATGGAACCGCAAATAATCATGTTTCCGGGTGAGAACGGTTCCCATGCTCGTTTCATACAGAGAACTATTGAACCTCCACCTATTCATCATATTGAGATGAATACAGCGAAAAAAGAAACTTTTAAATGTTTTGTCAACCATGACCTATCGATTTGCGATAAACCCTACGTCCGTTATTCCGAATCGTATATCGATTTTTCGGTCTCTTCTTTGCGGATAGCATCGTATAGTGCTTCCTGCACTTGTTTAAATGAGACCTCTTCGGAAGGATTGAACCGGTCTGATTGCATGTATGCCAGCAAGCTGTAATACATCTGTCTTGCCACAGGCCGGTTCTCCATATTGTTACCCAGGTCTGTGCTACAGAACAAAAGCTTGCCCTCTCCCACCCTGACTTCAAAAATCAGTCCAAGGTTTCTGTTTTTATAGAAGTTATCCACCATTCTCACGATGGGTTGCAAGTTTTCCTTTACGCTGTCCAGTTCGATCGTCCTGGCATTTTTACAAATATCCCACCATTGCCAGTTACTGTGCATTTCCGTCGGAAAATGCAACAAAGCCGGATGTGACGGGTCACACAATATTCCCATTGTTCCCGGTTGATTGGGAAAGTGCACCGGGCTCCAGAATACCTGCACAAATTTCCCTTCCAGTCCGTTTATCTCCTCCTTCACCGGATTAAGCAAGACTTTTTTTCCTTGCTCAAGCGCCTTCCGGGCATCCGCAAAATTCCGTGTGTACACCACATTATCTTCAAGGGGCGGAATAGCTTCCGGATATACCCATATATCCCATGCATTCCGGTATTCCGTATCTTTAAATTCAATTGTCAGCACCAACCGGGCTGCATCTGTCACCTTGCTCAGCGGGACAGAGACATGGCCCAATACCCACCCGTTTCCGACGGAGATATCCTGTCTGCTCAATTCGCCTTCTGCCAGAACGATTCCATCTGTTCGGCTCAATGACCATAAAGGTTGCATCTGCATCAATTTTTTCTCGCTAAAATTGGCCACCTCAAACTGCACATCGAGCGTTTCATTATTCATGTAAGTAGCTTTCTCAAACCTGGCCAGCGGGACTACAGGTGAACAGAACCGGCGAAATTCTTCGGGAGTAATCAATCCTTTGCTTTCCCAAAAAGCATCGAGAATTCCTACCAGGGCTGTTCCCTGGCCGGGGAAATCGTGAAGGTCCAGCAACTGGAAACCGCTGAATCCGGGTGTTTTCAATGCCCGTTCTATTTCTTCCTTGTAAAGAATCACGGCCAGCTTGCCGCTTGCCATCAGGTAGTCATCCGCGAGATACAGTCTTCTCTTCTTTTCAAGATCCTGCACAACAGCCCGGAAGTTCAACGGCATCAGGTTGCCGGTATACTTCTTTATTTCCTTCAGGTTGGGGAAAACACTGTATTGACCTATTTCATGTGTAATAAGCGGTACTGGCAGATCCCGGATGGAAGAGGTATAGTCCTTGTCAAAGCTGGCAGGCTGATCGTCGAAGACACCCTGTCCCCTCACCCAACCATGCTTTGTCCATTGGGTAACCCAGAAATCATCATTCGGTTCCGGCCA
>DGZP01000012.1:16866-42775 GCA_002398565.1 Proteiniphilum sp. UBA4977 | reverse complement strand
TGTCGGCTGGTCCTCACCTACATTCAGCGTCCATAGCGGCAACTCCACCTGCAGGTAGAATCCCATCTCGTCGGCCACATCGAAAGCGGCTTTCGGGGGGCACCAGGAATGGAATCGAATATGGTTCAAGCCGTAATCACGGGCAGTGTTCAAAACCTTCTTCCATCCGGCCTTGTCTGTGGGAGGGTATCCTCTCAAAGGAAAAATGGCACATTCCAGTGTACCTCTAAGGAAAAGTCTTCTGTCATTTATCTGCAGAAGAGCCCCCCCGTTGGTCAGTTTCCTCATGCCAAAAGTCTCGCTTCTGGTATCCATTGATTCACCCGACTGCAGCGTGGCGGTTATCCGATACAAATTGGGATGAAACTCATCCCATGGCATCGGATCTTCCAGCTGATAGTCACTAACCGCTTCGGAACCTTCTATCGGTATCTCCACAACCGGTAATGATTTCCCCTCAGGATCAGTAGCTGTCAACGAAATTGTACCTGAAACCGGAGAAGACAGGCTTATTGCCACGCGCGCTTTGTGGTTGTCCACATCCGGTGTAATACAGAGTTCATCGATCACTACCTTGTCTCTTGCCGTTAAGGATATTCGTCCAAGTATCCCGTTCCACATGGTCTGTGTGTCATTGGTATATGCATGAGCAAGGTTCCTGACAGAAATATCATGTTGCTTTCTGTTATCGATGCGGACAACGATGCTGTTTTTCTGGCCCGGCAGCAGGTATTCCCCCAGCTCAAAATAATGAGGTGTACTCAGGCTCTCGTTGTACCCTGTCACCTTTCTGCCGTTAACCCACACCTGCGAATGCCAGATGATACGCTCCAGAGTGAGCAGTATCTTCTTGTGCTCCCAGCTCCGGGGAATGATTACCTCTTTCCGGTACCAGGCCGGCCCCACGTAATCAAACCTGCGCTTCAGGTTGAGAAAGATCTCCTTATCCATAGCCGGTTCCAGTTTGCAGGGTATGCCATAACCGGCATCGCACAACGTGCCGGGGAGAGCAATTTTATCTGCAAATGGCTGATTAAACCACTCCTCCTCAATGCCCTTATCCAGACTATCCAGCATCACTTCCCATTCACCTGCCAGACTGATTTCCACTCTATCCTGTTTGCATGCGGTGGAAAACAGGAAAACCATAACCAGAAAAGAAATGTATTGTCTTACTCTCATGATCCAAATCTCCATTCGGTTTCTATTTTCATTTTCTTATCTCTCAGACGGATAATCAAGGGATAGCAGAGATGAGGGGAATATTTCTCGTTCACCCTCTCGTTGCCCGGAGGTATTCCCGGTGCTTCCCCCGTAATGACTTCAAACTGCTCTGCACCGGACAATCTGATATTCAGCCTGTTTTTACCCACCTTACAGGTGACGGACCCTGTCATGGTCCGTTTTGTTGCCTTTGTGATGTAGCGATATGCCGGAGCATCATCCAGCATGACACTTTCCCCATCTTTTGTAAAAATAGGTTTCTCCGTCAGTATCAGCACATAGTCGTACAGATGTTCCTCTGATGAGGCAGCGGTAAATAAATCTTTCAATACATCCTTATCAAGGGTAAGATGTCGCTCCATTTCCACTCCCGGATATGCGTCGACTACTCCGGCACGAACCTGTCCCCCCTTCCTGTCTGCCTGGAAGGAGATCAGTTTCCCTGTTGTTTCCTGTTGGTCCTTCCCGTCAACAGTAAGGGTACTATGCGACAAAGTCTTCCTGTACCAACGGGTGTAAGCCGGCACACCATAAGCTGTGGTACCCATATCGGACACAATCTCCTTATCACCGTCATGTATGGATATTGATAATTTATCGGGATGGCCATGCCCACCGCCGTGCGGACCATATTTCAGCACCACCGTCTTATTGCCGGAACGCAGAACTGAAAAACCGCTATTCCCAAAATTGACGGAAGGCAGGGAAGAGTTTTCCAGAGCAGGTTTTATTCCGGTTGCATTTAACAGAGCCTCCACTGAATTTCTTTCAGTATGCCGGTAACACCTGTTAAGCAATTCCAGAAAAAGGGGATCATTATATCTACGATAAGCCACTTCGTACAAACTTGCCTGTGCCACGAGGGATTCACCATACCACCCGTCGTTATGGGAAGGGAAAAAGAGATCGGCATAGACTGCCAACGCAGGTGCGGCAAGCATTTTATGCAACTTCTCATCATACAGGCTCAGATTGCGGCATCGTACAGCATCGGCCGACAACAACATTGCCCGTAACGGATAAAAATGATACACAGGTGAGCCCTCGCTCCACCAGCCGTCATCATGCACATATTTGTCCATCTGTGCGTAATAACCACATTCGGGATCATTGACGGCCACATTGATGATGCTGTCGTTTTGCAGGGCCACGCCCAATGCGATTAGTCCGCTGTTATGCCACACCTGCCAATTGGCACTTCCCCGGCGGGCAAGAAGCAGGTTGGTGCAAGGAGTCAGATATCCGGATTCAATTTTCTGGATTTCGTCGGCAGTCATTACCGGGCGGGCAATCATGTAAGCCGGACAAACGTCGCTTGCCCATACCGCTTCGTCCAGACTCTGTCCAAACATTTTACCGCCCCATGGACCCGTTTTTCGCGCCGTATCATGGTTCAGATAGGTAAGGTATTTGGATGCATAATCCAGCATCATATCCCGGATGTATTCTGCATATTTTTTTTCATCCGTTGCAACATAAAGATACATACAGGCAGTAAGGTAAATCCTGTTTTGCAGGTGAACATGATTGATCCATGCCCAATCGAACCGGTTATTATTTTCCCAATATTTGTCGCACAGGGCGCAATAGTGAGCATGGGGACTTTCCCAGTCGAATCGAAACTGCTGGTTATGAACAGGACAGAAGTAATCGTGCGCGTGTCCTCCCTCCAGCAAGGGAACACGCAAAGAATGTTTCCTGCGTTCATTCACCGTGATCTCCAACTTTTCCATGATAGGACGCCCCCATTCGGTTTGTACGGAAGTACGAATATTCTCCATGTCTTCTTCCGTGAAGAAGTAGTAATGCTCCTGGGAGATGATGGAAATCGGGATGAACCACAAAAGCAGCATCAGCTTCCTGATCGTCATTTCAATTGCTTTATTTGTCATTATTCACTTTTTAAATAGTTCATATATTCCACCGCAGCCAACAAAAAAGCACCGGTGCCATACACTTCCGTATCATTAAAATCCACCTTTTTCGGGTCGGCTCCAATCGCCTGAACAAACCCTATTTTACCATCCACGTGTACAACAGAATGTATGGCATTCCACGCTTTAAGCGCTATTGGCAGATATTTTTCCCTGTTCAGATAACCCCGGTTGATTCCCCAGAAAAGAGTGTAAGTAAAGAATGCCGATGCACTTGATTCGGGCATGGAATAGGCTTCCGGATCCAACAGTGACGGATGCCAGAATCCGCTCTCATCCTGTAACCGGGCAATTTTTCCCATCATCTCTTTAAACAAGGTTGTATAGAAATTGCGGGATGGATAATTTTCAGGAAGATGATCAATAATGATTGCCAGACCACCCGCCACCCATCCGTTACCACGTCCCCAGAAAACTTTTTCCCCATTCTCTTCCTTCATCTGTTTGTATCGGGTATCCCTGTAAAAGAGGCTGTCGGTCCTGGAATAAAGAGTATCGTAAGTAACCCTGAATTCCTGGTCCATGAAATCATAATAGACCTTTTCTCCGGTGATCTTTCCTATCCGGGCAAATGAAGTGGGAGCCATAAACAAAGCATCGGCCCAACACCAGCGGGAGTGCGATCCTTCGGCATCATAACGCAGACTTACCTTTCGGGGCTTGCTGATAATAGAGTCCAAGATTCCTATCGATTCGCCGATCATGTAAGGTTCCCGGAACTGATTATACAACATGGCATATGGCTGTACAATGCACAGATCATCGGCAAAGTAGGGATTGGGGCCGGTCTTCCACCCGTTTTTCTTTGCCACGGTGAGTAGAAAGTCCCAGTACCTCTGCTCGCCGGTCAGTCCGGCACATTCTGCCATGCCTATATACAACGTTGCGTTTGTCCATGCCCAGTATGCATGAGAATTGGGCCATCGTGATCCTTTTTGTACCTGGCTCTCGAAGTGCATCAATTGCCAGTCAGCTACTTTCCTGATTGTTTTCAGGGTTGAGTTCCTGTTATATTCCTTCCATTGATTCTTGTCAAAGAAATAATCAAGGATAAGTTCCTTCACCACTTCATGCCCTTTTTCATTGGGATGGTTGCTTTGGCTCATAAATGCGTTCAGTTCTCTACCGTCTTTCTTCTTTTGTTTGAAGGCGGCATAACTATCTACCAATCCCGTCCCGTATTTTACCGAGAGATCACGAATCTGTTTACTGTATTGCTCCAACGGAGAATTGTCATCCAGCATATTTTCCGTTAAATCCGGAGTGGGAGTCATCAGGATTACTTTAATGCCTTGTCTTTGCGCCTCTTTTATCATTTCTCCCCATGCCTGGCGGGATCTTTTCAGACCAATTCCTCTGTCATTCAATGCATAATCAATAAATAAGACATCCGGGTTATGGCAAAGTACATCCTGTTCGAACCGTTTTGCTCCCTGTTCAGCATTCTCTCCTCCAATAGCTGTGGTTATTGAATTGACCACCGCATAGGGATAGATCTCCTTTACCGCTTCCAGTACCTGTTGCGGATATGCCAGCATTGTCCTTACATAGGGTGTATTGAAATAACCCGATGGAACGCTGTGTCCGTGAAATACCAGATTTATGGTTTTGTTGTGGGGCCATTTTTTTTGCATCTCTTGTCGTATATCTCCGAGATAATCCTGTTGCTTCCCTGTTTGTGTCAACGCATTCAGGGAAAATAAAATAAATATATGCAAGAAAAGAACGGGTTTCATGTTTACATCATTTACAAGTTACCGGAATCCGGTTGATTCATTGTTTTTTCTCTTTTAAATACTCCACCAAACTATGAAAGAAAGCTTTCACCTCCGGTTCACTACTGCAGGCAAACAGATCGGAGGAGCAGACCAGAGCCTTGCTTTCGGGAAGTTGATAGATGATTCCCAGTTTATGGTTCCGGTCGAAATTGTCAATTACCTGCACGATGGGAAAATAATCAAACGGCATATCGTCAAGAATTATGGGTCGTGAATTTTTCACAATATTCCACCACTGCCAGTCTGAATGATGACTAGTGGGAAAAGAACTGAATACAGGATGTGTGGGCTCTTCAATCAACAGTCCCAATGTACCGGGAGAAGATTCTACACCCAGCCTTTCGGTTACACTTTTAAATACCTGATAATTCCAAAAATCAGTGATAAACAGTCCTTCCACGGATTTTTCACGAACATCCCTTTCCATTGGGATATAGAGAACCGGGCTTCCTGATGCATATAACTTTTCAAAAAGTTTCTTATCGCGGGTAACCGTTACCCCATCTACTTTTTCTTCGGCTATTTTCACACTATTGTAGGGCGGGTATACCCAGATATTCCACGAATTACGATAACCTGTTTCTCTCATATTGACTTCAAACCTCATCTTTGCCGGTTCCCGGATTTCGCTTAACGGAATATCCAGAGTTATCAGGGAATTCAATTTCCCCTGTGAGATTACCGGGCAGAAAACCTCCTTACGGTAAACCGTTTCACCCGATTCGGCTGACAATATGCAGGAAACGGTCTCTCCCGTTACATCCGTCTTCCCGTAATGGGCAATCTGTATCTCTGCTGTAAACAACTCGTCGTTATTCCAGCAATATTTCGGGAATCGTGCAAGTGGCACTATATCGTTACAGAATTCCCTCCACTTTTCCGGTGAAATGATCCCCTTGGACTCCATGAAAACATCGAGGATACCGACAAGCGCAGTTCCCTGTCCGGGATAATCCTGCAAGTCGAGTAACTGAAACCCGCCAAATTCGGATGTGCGCAATGCCATCTCGATCTCTTCTCGGTAGCACAGGGCTGCCAAAGCGCCCGAAGCTTTTAGGAAAGCATTCGCCTGTTTACCCATACCGGTCTGTTCCAGTCGCTTTTTGAATATCATGAAATTCAGAGGGCGGAGCACGCCTTTATATTTATCAATCTCCTTAAAGTTGGGATAAACCTGGTATTGTCCGGTTTCATGCCCGACAATCGGCTTACCGGCATTAGCACTTGCGGCAGAGAAATCACGCAAGGTATTCGCTTTTTGCCGGTTAATCATTCCTCCCTTGTCGGAATCCGCAAAGGAGAACGCCCCCCGTAAGTCGGTACTGTTATCCGGAGCCATCTTACCATAGCGCATCGCCACGAGGAAATCTTCCGAAGGATGCGTCTGGGGATCCCAATAATGGTTGTTTGTGCCCAATGCATAAAGATGTCGTTGATCATCCTCTTTAAACTCTTTGACGATATCTGCCATGACCGCCGTGTCCCCTTCCAGTTCATTCCCCAGGCTGAGCATCACAAAGGAAGGATGATTGCCATATTCTTCGATAATCCTTTTCCCTTCCTCCTTCATATAGGAAATAAGGACAGTATCTGTTTCACGGTAAGTACCCCATAGGGGGAGTTCCGTTTGCAGGAAAATACCGGCTTCATCTGCAGCAATGAAAGCAGCCTCTGGTGGTGTCCACGAATGGAAACGCACATGATTCAAACCATACGACCGGATGATTGAGAAATATCTTCTCCAATCATCTGTATTCATGCTTGCATAGCCGGTAAGAGGAAAAACACCCGATTCGTTTTTGCCCCGAAGGAAAACAGTCCTGCCATTATTCACAAATTGTCTTCCCTCTGTTGTGAAACTGCGGATTCCATGACGAACCAATTTCGAGTCATAGCCCCGAATATCAATGTGAAAAGTATATAGAGCAGGAGAATATTCATCCCACAGACGAGGGTTGGGTATATTTGTTTCTATCGGGTATACCGAACAGCCGGGAATTACATTCACCCACACCTCCTGTTGTGCAATGATCCTGCCTTCATCATCTTTCACTGTAATCCCAAGATGCTGATTATCCAAACAGATTCTGGCATGATTATCAAGAGACACCCGGACCATACAATTTCCATCAACCGACGAGTCTATTCTGATATGCCTGATCGATATATCGGGCAACAACCTGAGATAAATATCGCCCAATATCCCATTCCAATTGGTTTGGGTATGCTCTGAATAGGCATGCGATCCTCCCAGCGGAAGCAGACTTTTGGTGTTATCCACCCTGATCGCAATATGATTACGGCCCTTCTTAAATAAGGAGTCAATTCTGTACAGATGAGGGGTGGAAACACTATTCCGGTGCCCCACAGGTTGTCCGTTGACAAACAGTTCCGATACTTTCGTCCGTTCCATATGGAGTTCCACAGGGCGGTTGACCCAGGATGAAGGGATCATCACTTCTCTTTCATACCATGCAGCACCCTGGTAACCATATGTCTCACTCAGCCTATTTGTTACAGAATCTACTGATGGACAACCAACTCCGTTTTCAGCAAGTGAGCCCGGAAGAATTATCCTATGATAAACTGAGTCAACCCTCACCCTCCACTCTCCCGATAAATCCATCCTGCCTTCCGGTTGAGTACAGGAAATCATTGCAGCGACAAAGCAAATATTTACCAGCAAATGTTTCATAACTCATGGTTGTAAAAACAGTTTATCGATCATTTCAAATGTCAGCGTCTCATTGGGCCGGAAATCCGGAGAATTCACGTAGCTGAGCACACTGTAATACATCTGACGCGCCACCGGACTTCTATCCAGTATATCGTCAAATGCAATGGCAGTTGCCAGCAGTTTTCCTTTTCCCACTTTTGCCTCAAATATAAGGCCTATTTTTCTATTGTTGTTCCAGTCCGGTATAATTTGCACCAATGGCTTAAACGCGTAGGGAGAATGATCCAGTATAACCGGTTTCGAATTTCTTACCAGATCGAACCACTGCCAGTTGGAGTGAAACTCTGTGGGGAAATGGCGGAACAGAGGATGGAGTGGATCACACAATATACCCAACAGGTTGGGTGGGGTTCCTGACCATACAACATTCCATGAAATGCCGGAAAATCCAGGTTGTACGTCTGAATCAATTTTTGCCGTGTCGGCCAGTAAAAGCAGATTACCCCCTTTCTCAAGATGGGCTTTTGCCTTCCTATCCCATTTTCGGGTTATCATCACATCTTTCGGAATCATTTCAGGAAGTGTCCTGGGATAGACCCATATCTTCCACTCATTGGATATATCGGTACCATCCATTGAGATTTTCAGGATCAAATCGGTCGCATCTGCGATAGTCTCGAGTGAGGCGGTTATCTCTCCAATATCTGTAACAGTACCAACTGGAATTTGGATGTGCTTGAAACTACCCTCATCAAATATCCTTCCATCGGGAAACTGGAGCGTCCATCTTACCATCGCATTATTGAATGCGTTTTTCAAAAAATTAACTATCTGTGCTTTGGCGGTAAAGGTTTCGTCCTGGCGCCAGGTAAATTTTTCCACCCTGAGCAGCGGCAGACATGGACGTTGCATATTCCTGAATTCCTCAGCTGTCACGTAAGGTTTCGGGTCATAAAATACATCCACCACACCCACGGGCGAGGTTCCCTGCCCGGGAAAGTCGTTCAACTGTAACAGATGATATCCTCCAAATCCCGGTGTACGAAAATAGGATTCAAACTCCTCCTTTTTCTGTATGACCTGGAATTTTCCTGAAGCAATATGGAAATCATGTGCCTGACCGAGCATGTTCTTATTTCTGAGATCCTCGCGGAAAAGCTCATAATTATAGGGTTTTAACACTCCAACATATTTGCTTGTCTGATCAAAGTCGGGATACGCGCACCATTGTCCAATTTCATGGGTAATCATCGGGACGGTAAACTTTCGCACATAATCGGTGTAGTCATAGATGGTATTCAACGGTTCTGCATTGAATCTTCCCTTCAACCCCTCCTGCCAGCGTTGGGGGCGCGCTCCGTAGAATACGTAGAAGTCGCTCCCTTCCACCGTGGGGTATCCAGAGGCTGCCACGTAAAGATGTCTCGGATCGGACTTCCACTTTTTCAGCATTTCCTGGAGGAAAGGCACACACCCTTTGCCGACAAGTTCGTTCCCTTCACAGAAAAAAGCAAATGAAGGGTGGTTCCCGTATGTTTCGAAAATCCTGCGGACTTCGTCATGATAAAACCGGTTGGTTGCTTCATTCTCTCCCACGGTAAAACGCCAGTCGGAGTTCTCTATCTGGAGATACAAACCCAACTCATCGGCAGCCGTGAAGGCAGCCTCCGGAGGGCACCAGGAATGGAACCGAACTGCATTAAACCCATACTCCTTGTATACCGTAAGCACTTTTTTCCATTCGGGATAATCCATAGGCGGATATCCTGTCAGCGGAAACTCACAGCAGTTAACTGATCCACGTATAAAAACGGGATGATCATTGACGATAAACTGTGTTCCTTGCGTGGCAATATCACGTACCCCAAAACGTACACTTTTTTCATCAAAATAATTTTTATCTGGGATGATCACGGTATAGGTCAGCTCATAAAGGAATGGGTCAAACTCATCCCATGTGTGGAGTGTATCTACCGGATCATAGCGATGGGTAAGTGTAATGAGCGAGTCGCTTCCTTCAAAAGGAATTACAACCTCCGGCATTGACTGATTTCCGGGAGTCTTCACGGAGCGACAGGTGATATGTACCTCCCCTTTCACCCGTTGGCCGGTACTATTCGATATCCCGGCTCTGATCAACAGTTTATTTTCTTTTCGTTTGGGATAAACCTGCAGGTCGGCTATATGTACTTTATCGAATGCCTGAATTTCTATCCTGCCGATAATTCCGTTCCAGTTGGTTTGGGTTTCGGCACTGATGGCATGGGTGTAGGCAATGTCATAAATCAGGCTATTGTCTACGCGAATACGTACACTGTTTTTTTCTCCGCTCTTCACATAAGGAGTAATATCATACATATGCGGAACGGAGAGACTCTCTCCCTGCCCCGCCTTGAGGCCGTTTATCCAGACTTGCGTTTCCCAGTGTGCCCGTTCAAGAAAGAGAAAGATCCGTTTGTCTTCCCATCCTTCGGGTATAAAGATGTTCTCTTTTTCATACCATGCAGCCCCGCTATATTCAAAAAGACGGGTCAGCCGGATGGAAGTCATATCCTGTGTCTTGTATCCTTTACCGGCCTGATCAGTGGAACCGGGCAACAGAATTGTCTCGGGAAGTCTACTTACGAAACTGCTCCCTTTCACAGGGATACTCACATTCATCGGGTCAAGCTTGAAATTCCAGATACCTGCCAAGGAGACAAAGTCCCGGGCAGACTTCCCGTTTCGTGGGGAGTGTGCCATCATGAAACAACTTCCGGTTATGAATACTATCAGAAAAAGTGACCGGATCATCGCTCTCACGTGTATTTGCATCAATCTTATTCTTAACTTCATCAACAACCTATTCTATTTCTCCTGTAAGTGTGACCACGCTCTTCGGTGCAAGGATGATCTCATCCGAATTGACATTCTCTCCTTTTTGAAGATTCGCATTTTCTGAAGTCACATAGGGAGTGAGTTTGCCATTTTTTAATTTTCCCCTCAGCTCAAGCTTGTATTTGCGTTCCGTATTGCTTGCATTGATGGCTACCACCACCAGTTTCCTTGTAAGGGGCTCTTTATAGGCGCTGATCATCACATCAGTGGATGCCTGCAGGTTGCTTTGTCCATCAACATGAATCCTTCTCATACCCGGACGAATGAAGAAAGAAAAATTTCCAAGAGCCCACAACAGTTTGGAATCACGGACAAACCCGTCCTGTTTGCAATATCCGGGAGAGAGGCCTCCGTTACTCGCCCCATCATCAAGATAGATCAGCCCATCCTTGTAATTGGCACGGGTAAGGGCTGTCCACCATTGCCAGGAAGAGGCATTGGCAACCACCAGGTCATTATGAATGATTCGAGCCACAAACAAGGCTGTCTTCATCCCCAAATCACGCTGATTCCCGGTACCTCCCGGTATTTCGTTCTCTCCAGGTTGCTCCAGAATACAATACTCTGTCTGCCAATATTTAAGTCCCGGGTACTTCTTAACCTGGGTATCCAGCTTCTGACGATGGTCCACCTGACTGGAAACAGGCCATACTGAGAAATAACTATGTCCCGTGATCACCTTTTCCACATTGGGCAATGATGCAATGGAGAGATTTGAGGCAGGGCTCCAGAATTCCTCAATCTGATTGTCGCGCATTTCATTGTTTACAATGCCATAAAGATAATTTATTGCACCTGCTTCGCCCAGTGCGACGGTGGTGACCAGGCCCCGTTTTTTTAACCTTTCTGACAAAAGGGTAGTAAGCTCAAACAATTCCCGGTTGGTGGCAGGTGTACCTTCCTGGTTCGCCTTGCCGTTACTTCCTGCCATCCAATCCCACTGAGGTTCATTTACCGGACTCAGGTAGTTGAATGTTATCCCTTCTTTCTCCTGCAGGTTTTCAATGCAGTCGACCAGAAAATCGGCATAAGAGGGCATCATCCCGTCTTTGATGTTCATTCTCTGCTTTTGGGGTGAGAATGCCTTACCATTAATGGTCATATGTACAGGCGGACTGATGGTAAAAGCCAGGTATTTTTCAACTCCCCGCTGGCGGGCGGCCTGCAAGAACCAGCGCTGCCCTTCCTGTTTGTCCCAATTGTATGTTCCGTCGGGAGACTGGAAACATTCACCTCTGCGCCACTCATCAGATATATCGCTGTCCGCTCCTTGTTCCATGCTTCCCGCACCAAGATAAAATCGCCAGATAGACAATCCGATCCCTTTTGGGTTTCCTTCCCCATCGGTTTCTTTGCTGAACAACAAATCGGCAATCCTGTTTTTCTTTTCTTCCGGCCAGTATTTACCTACCATCTGGCAACGCCAGGCATCAGAAGCACCAAAGCCGTCAATAGTCTGTAACTCCTTTTCCGGATCAATTTTCATTATGCGTACCTCGGAGGGAACAGCCGGCGAAGGGATATCCACCTTTGATCCACAAGCCAGAAAAGGAACTGCAAACCCTATGATAATATTACCGATAGATCTCATTTTTACATGATTTAAGTGATTGATTTTCTATTTTACTGCACTCTACCTAAAAGATTTCATTTCAAGAGGCTGATCAATAAGCCTGTATAATAATACCTGTAGATTCTGCCAAGGTAATCCCATATTTCTGCCTTCTGTCCCCATCCTTTCGCATACTTGTTCCAGTTGTTCGACAAAATCATTATTTCTCTGCATATAATGTAAATTGTGCAAAACCATCAAAACTAAATCCGGGTCGGAATCTGAAAGATATTTTTCCAATACCTCCCGGGCCTCATGGTTATTTCCACTAATAAAACAGGGGACAAACGGTAGGGGCCTGCCCCCTGTTTACAGTTATTACCGGTTTGGAGTAGTATTCTACAATTTATTGTTTCTTTACTATCCGAAGTCTATACGTGATCAGATCATAGGAAGCATGCCAGTCGGTATTTCCGGTAAGCGTAATACCATAATTGGCACCTTGATTGGATGCCCCTACCGGTTTGATGGCCGAAATTAAATCGCCATATGTATCTTTCATATTGGCTCTTCCGGCAGGTAAACGGAACCATCCCGAGTTAGGTAGAAGCGATGCCTTGGGAACGGTAAAATTGATATTCACCCCACCAGTAGTGCGAAAATCACCGCTGTAAATAAAATCATGTTCCGCCTCTTTATGAAGACTGGTATTGTTTTCTATCTCACTCCATCCGGATGTGCCAACAACATTACCACCGGAAATAATTGCCAGATACGGGTAGGGATTAGCCGCCGAGAATCCGGGGAAGAGGGAGGAATTGGTGAAATCGGGATTGACAACAACCATGGGAACAGCCTTAACCGTTCTGGCCGACATATCCACCGTGATGGTATAATACCCTTTTTGTGACACGGGCAGTTTGAACTCGGCAGCCTGAAGATTGGTTGTCAGCTCCTCGGACGAACCCGAGGCTAGTGCCAACACGTTATCGCCGTCAAGGCTATACTTGATACCTCTCGGTGAGGAGTTAAACGGCCTGTCGCTACCCATGAATGCGATAAAACGAATGTTTTCGTCGCTCTCGTCCCGGTAATAATAGTTCAACTGAAAAAGGTTGTTTCCTATCCTTTGCATGGGCAAGAGGGTGCCTAACCCCCACGCGTCGGCCGAAGCATACGCGTCAAAGCCCTGTCCGGTCACTTCGCTTTCGTTCTTTGCATCCGAAAGATACAGTCTATCCATCATGCCCACTGTCAGATTTCCACCTGTAACCGCCTGGTTACCGGCCTTATCTGTTGCCCGAATCATATACTGATATTCCCCTGCCGTACCACCTGGAATCTCCAGTTCTTTTGCATAATGATAGGCCTGCTTCTCCTCCTCGATAGAGGGACTCCAGGTATCCTCCACCTCGAAATAGTCACCTTTGATATTTTCACCCCACACCTTGAAATAAATATCGGTCATTTCCACATCTTCTGTGATCAGGGCATCCACAGTTAATGGGACAGGTGCATCGATGAGACCGTAAAAACGGTTGACTTTGGGAGCGTTGACAGTGATAACCGGGGGCAGAAGATCAGGGGAATAACCTTCGATTTGGTTCGTAGCCGACAGGTCGGTCACTGGAATTTTCACGCGCAAGATTCCCTGAGCCTCATTACTGACAACAAGTTCTACTTCATGCTTCGTTCGGTTGGCATCTTTGGTTACTAAAAATGTATCCCGAAGGAGATATTCTTTTCCCGAGAGACTGAGCGATTCTTCAATATTCCATTCGCTGACAGATAGCTGCAGTGACTTTAATGCGTCTTTATCGGTGATGACTGCGTCAATCGCGAGTTTATACTCCGGTCCTATCCACAAGTATTTAGCTGAATAACGTTCAAGTACAGGGATTTCCGGCGCTTCATCCGCAAGGAAAACAATCTTATCGGTGCAAGCACTCCAACTGAGAGCAAAAGCAGTTACAAGTATGAATAATATTCTTTGCATAACCATTTCAGATTAATTTTAAGGATTTATTAAATGGGTTCACCATCCCGGGTTTTGTGTGATGGAACCTTTCAGGGTCTCCGCCTCGGGAATAGGATAAAAATACATGTGTGCTTTGAAGACACGGTCTTCTTTCTTCACCACCAGATAATCGAATGTATCGTCTTCTCTCTTTGTTATCTGCATACCCATCAGTGGGAGATTCTCTGTCAGTTCCGCAATTTTCCAACGACGCACATCAAAGAAGCGGTGCTCCTCAAAGGCGAGCTCTACACGTCGTTCATTGCGGATACGTTCCCGCATTTCGATCTGAGTCAACCCCGGAGGCAAGATGGGCATATTGACTCCTGCCCGCTGCCTGACAGCGTCTACGGCCGACTTGGCGTTCATCGACATACCTCGTTTTTCCTCCGGCCCATAAGCCTCGTTCATCGCCTCCGCAAAATTGAGCAGTACTTCAGCATATCTGAAGATGATCCACGAGTGCACACTGCTTTGATTTTGTGCCAGGTTCAGATTTTCATTGATGTACTTTTTGAGGTAATATCCGGTAGTGGAGGCTCTCAGCTTGTCGGTTCCATCGAGTCCGCCAATCCAGCTTTCCACAGGGCGTCCTTTAAACATAGAATTATTGACAATTATCGACATGGTAAGCCTGGGATCCCGACCTTCGTATGGTTTTTGCGGATCATAGCCCGATCCTGGCTGATTGATGGACTTGCCCGTACTTCGCATCTCGTAGGCATCGACAAGATTCTGTGAAGGCGATGTGGCACCCTGTCCTCCCTGATCATAGCCTATTGGGAAATTATATCTCTCCAAGCTATTCTCGTTCCACCGTTGCACGGCAAACAGCACTTCAGGGTTGCCATCGGAACCATTACCCAGATTAAAAAGCCCGCGGTAGTTGTTGTGGAGTGAGAATTTTCCCGAAGCGATGATGTCATGGGCAGCCTGGGCAGCTCTGCTCCATCGCTGCAGGTCGTTCGAAGGATTATGAAGGGGGCTGGCCGCGTACAGCAAGGCTTCTGCTTTCAATGCCTGTGCGGCGGCTTTTGTAGCACGTCCCCGCCATTTATTTCCATCAAAATCGATCCAGGTTTCTCTCAGTAGTGGAATTATCTCATTGCATTCCATCACGATGAAATCGATGCAATCGTCAAAGTCATCCCTTGTTATCCCGCGTAGTGTCTCTTCATCATTGATCACCTGCTTCATAATGGGTATATCACCATAACGCTTTGCAAGTTCAAAATGGTACAAAGCTCTCAGGAAGCGGGATTCGGCTCTCAGCCATTCTATATCCCTGACCTGGTATCTGTAGTTTTCGGCATTGGCAGCAATCGTTGTATCCCGAAAAAGAATCTTCTTATAATCGGCTGATCCTTCCAAAAAGAGATTGGCACGACGAATAGCCGTGTAAAACGTACTCCAGGAATCATCTGGATTTAAAGAAGAGGTCCATGTGCCAGTATTGAAATGCTGAACCGAGGAGTTGACATCGGCGTGATCGGCTTCATCGGATGCTGAAGCAAGCATGGCAGAGTTCACTCTGTTAAAACCGAAGTGAAAAAGCGTAGCATACACTCCATATCCCGCTTCGCTCATACGTGAATAATTGACAAATACATCTTCTTCCTGATATTTTGTCTCGATGGCAGTATCCATGAAATCACTACATCCCGCAAGCAGGGAAAGGGAAACAAAGAATATTGAATATATAAATATTTTCATAGAATCATATTTTTTGATGGTTGCTTAAAAATCCAAAGTCACGCCCAGCGAGAAAGTTTTCAATGTAGGATACCCTGCACTCAAGGTTTCAGGATCAACATCGGCATCAAGATTGTCCAAAGTGAACAAGTTTAAAGCACTCAGATATACCCTGCATTTCTCGATTTTAGCCCGCTGCAAGGCTCCTCCCTGGTAAGTCCATCCTATCTCCGCATTCCTTAGTCTCAGAAGAGAAATATCACGCACCCAAAAATCCGACGAACGGTAGTTGTTGGCATTGGCCTGCACACCCAGTCTGGGGGCAGCTGCACGGTCAGCCGTTTCAGGTGTCCATCGCCTTTCGGTGGTCCATTTGGATATGTTGTAGTCATTGATGAAAGGCCAAAACATGTAACCGCTGAGATAGACACTCCGATTTGTATTGCCGTCGAAAAGAAACTCCAGATCAAATCCTTTCCACGAAATACCCACGTTGGCAGAATAAGAAATTTCCGGAATATTCGGATTGCCTATGGCTACCTCGTCGTTCACATCGATAATTCCATCGCCATTTTGATCTTTGTATTTAAGATCACCGGGGCGAACGTTGGAAAAGGTCTGCAATGGGTTATTTTCAATATCCGTTTCATCCCGGAAAAAACCTATTGCTTCAAGACCGAAACGTTGTCCCAGGGGACGTCCTTGTGTATATCTCGCCTCTTCTTTTCTTGGCGTCTCATAACTTGCCACGATTTTCGTGCGTGACATGGATCCGCCCAAACCGGCAAAATAGTTCACGTCACCGACCTTGTCGGCATACCTTGCAGATACTTCAAAGCCTTGATTCCGGGTCTTGCCTTTATTTTGCATAGAAGAAAAATCAACTCCGGAGAAACTCGGCATCGTGTTGGCCACATTCACGAGAATATCATACCTGTTTTCCAAGTAAAGATCGGTAGTCAGCGAGAGGCGGCGATTGAAAAAGAGAGCATCGATACCCACGTTATACAACATGGCTTTCTCCCATGTGAAATTCGGATCAGCCAACGCCAATTGCACCAGCGCGTCTTGGAATGTAACCCCTGTGCCAAAGAAATATCCCTGATTATAGCCCTGCCTTGAAGCGGTACCCCAATACTGGTTGTAGGCAAATCGCTCTGCCCCATTGTCATTCCCCAAAAGTCCGGCCGAACCCCTTATTTTCAGAAAGTTCACCTTGTCTGTCTTCGGGATAAAGTCTTCATTTGATAAGATCCAACCCAATGAGAGAGCCGGGAAAAGTCCGAACCTTTGGCCTTTTTTATAGTTGTCCGTACCACTGTATGAAAAAGACAACTCGGCGAGATACTTCCGGTCGTAGGCATAACCAAATCGTCCCAGCCAATTTTGCTTGGCAAAAACAGATTGCTGACCAAAAATTGAGTAAGCGTCCTGTTTGAACATCATCTGCAGGTTCAGATTATGCAAATCAGAACGTGTCTCGTATTCTACTCCGGCATGAACTCCCGTCCTGCTTGTCTCGCCATCGTTCCCGGTTGACACGGTTAAATCGGTGTCCGTACCTCTCCTGATGTAGTAAAGAGAATCCTCTCCAACTTGTGACAGGGTCTTTACCGGCTCGTAATAAGCATAACTCTTGGTCTTATTGTAACCGCTCATGTAGTTACTGCTCAAAGCAACACCTCCAAATACAGCCAATCCATCGGTTATAAAAGGCAGGAGATATTTTGCAGTAACAATTGCCTGCACGTTTCGCGAATGTCGGGATCCATATCCTTCCTCAAGCAAGCTACCGATCGGATTGTCCGGATAATTCGCCGTTCCTGTTATTTGCCCCTGGGGAGTGCGCACCGGATATAGATTGGGCGCATAAGTTGCCATATTTTGCCACAGCGTAGCGGTTCCGGTGTTGGGGAATTTACGATCCTCGATACGTCCACCCAGGTTCAGCGCGAAAGAGAGATTGGAAGATACGTCAATATCCACATTTGCACGAAAATTGATCCGTTGAAAACTGATATTGGAATTATTCTTCCCATCGGTGTGTGCATACAAACCGTTGCTACCCATGTAACCGGCCATCACATAGTAGCGGGAAAACTTGTTTCCACCTGAAAAAGACAATGTGTAATCCTGTAAATCAGATGTTTTTGACAACATCTCATCGTACCAGTTCACATCGGGATAAGCGTAGGGATCGGTACCACTTTGATATCCCGCCAGGTCACTCTCACTATAGAGGGGCGCCATGCCATCATTTTCTAAACCCTCATTGTAAAGTCGAGCGTAGTTATACGCATTCTCGAACCGGGGAAGATGCGTGGGTGTTTGAACGCCGTACCTTGCTTTAAAAGATATTTTTAACTTCTTGCCGGTCAGGCTTCCCCTTTTGGTGGTGATGAGCAGGGCACCATTGGCTCCACTAATGCCATGAACAGCCAGTGCAGCCGCATCCTTGAGGTAAGTCACCGACTCTATCTCTTCTGCAGTAAGTTGGTTAAAACCGTCCGTCTCAAATCCATCTACCAGAATAATGAATGAATTACTCCGCATTGAATGGGGCCCTCGCAGGTAAATCGTGGCCTCGTCGTATCCCGGCTCACCGTCTGTCTGCAGGGTGGTCATGCCGCTGAAACGGCCAAAGAAAGTGTTACTTAACGTGGCAACATGAGATTTGCGTAAATCATCTCCCTTTACTTCCGATACAGACGAGGTAGAGAGCTCCGCTTCCTGCTTTCCAAAGCTGATATTCAACAATGTACTATCTGGGTCAGCGGCATGCATTCCTGCACTAATTATCAGAAAAACAATGAAAGTAGCCAGTCGGTTCATATTATTTTCTTTCATAAGATTAAAACTTTTTTTAAAGGTATCATATGGAACTTGCTTTAATCATTTCCTTACGTTGAAGATTTATTTACTCGTTCCATAAGAATTGCTGTTATTGGGTATACTGTTAAACCTTACCACCCTGGATTCTGTATGATATAACCCAGGTCTACTTCCTGCTGCCTGAATGGATAAAGATACATTTTGTCTTCCCAAACTCGACTTGATATCTGTTCCAGCTTATAGGTAGGCTCCGGTTTGGTATCATAGAGCTTGAGGGTATAAATTTTCCCTTTCATAACCCCTTCTTCACTCGCCGTTTTCCAACGGCGCAGATCGAAATAACGATGCTGCTCGAACGCGAACTCTACCGCCCTTTCCCGACGGATAATCTGTCTCATTTCATTTTGATTTGTAAACTTGACATCGGGCATATCGACCCTGCGCCGCACCTGATTTACCGCCCATTCTATCTCACCCGGATTTCCATTTACTTCATTGAGTGCCTCTGCATAATTAAGATAAAATTCAGCCAGGCGGAAAGTGATCCATCTCGGAGCCGGACTATTTGGTGTGACCCCTTTCACAAACTTCCTCATAAAGCCTACCCCACGAATATCTTTTAACTGCAGCGTATTGGTCTCATAAAAGTGGTACACCGTACCCGACCCTCTCGACCATTCGGTACCGGACTGAAAAACAGAAGCCTGAAAACGCGGTTCCAGTTCACCCAGTTTCCGTTGGTACTGCGAATAGGGATATGCCACGCCTTCCTCTTCATTCCATACCTGATCCGTGCCATCACTTTTCTGATAAAACTTTGTAAAATTGAACGTGATAGCATGGTTCGAAGGGTTGTTCTGCCCTTGCGGAATGATCTGTCCAGGTAACATAAAGAGGCAAAAATAACCACCGGCATTCTGCATAAGCCCGGCGCTCAATATCACTTCCGGACAGGTATGATTGATGAAAATTTCTTCGTATCGATCCACCGGATTGTCAAAGCCAGTGTATAGCTGACACCAACCACTCTCATTGGCAGCCCAGTCGAGCACAGCCTTATTGGCTTCAACCGCCAGTTGCCATCTGTTTGGATCATACGTCGGATAACCTATCAATTCACGGAGAACAGGATCGTTTACCGGTACGTATGTTTTACCCTCCGGATCGTTAAAGAGCGGGCTCGCCGCATATAACAGTACCCTTGCTTTCAAAGCCAGTGCGGCACCTTTTACAATTCGGCCGAGATATTTGGTATCCTCATACACATTGGGCAGGTATTTGGCCGCTTCTTCGCACTCGGAAACAATGAAGTCCACTGTTTGAGCATAGGTTGAACGGGGAATTTTCACCCCTTCCACATCATCAATTGAACTGACCGACAAGACGTGATCCACAATGGATATACCACCGAGGCGTTGCATCAGGTCGAAATGCATCAAGGCCCTGAGAAACCGTGCCTCCGCCTTCATGCTATTTTTTTCGTTTTCAGAGAAGGGAGATTTGTCCACATTTTCCATGAAAATATTCGCATTGCGAATACCCTGATAGGTGATATGCGACATAAACTCCAAACCCCAGCTCCCCGGGTCAATGGTCGCCGCATTCCATGTTCCAGTATGAAAATAACGTGGTATGGCAGGATATGTCCCTTCTACTTCCAATTCATCCGTGGCTACAGAAACAAGCGAACCGCTGGCGCCATAATGATAGAAACGAGGGTCGGAACTACTCCAGAAATGATTAAATTCATAGATGGAGGCCGTACTGTATACATTCCATAAGAATTGCTCTGTACGAATAGCTGAATTAAAAACGCTATCCACAGTTATATCGCTGCTGATCGGTTTTTCCAGATAATCTTCACAGGAAAAGAACAGCGTTGAAATCAGGATACAACCTATAATTAATAGATATTTCATACAATTATTATTTTTTTGATAGTGTCTCTTTTTAAAATTGAACATTCACGCCGACATTGAACACCCGCATGGGTGGCATGACACGCCCGTATGATTCTCTTGCATCCGGATCCATGGTGTAGCGGATGCCAGTCCAGGTGATCAGGTTATTACCGCTCACATAAAAACGCAACGTCTGCAATCCAAGGTGTTTCAGGGAAGAGGAAGGAAGCCGGTATCCGAGTTCCACGTTCTTGAGTCTCACGTAAGATGCATCCTGCACCCAGAAACTTGATTTCTGATAGTTGTGTAAACCAAGTGTAGGTGAAAGTTCCACACGGGGGTAGGATATCTTCTCTCCTCTTTCATATCGGCCCTGTTCCCATCGTTCCAGTTGCCATGAATAGGCAGCCCCCCAGTCGCTGTCGAAAGCATACGCTCCGGCATGCTTTGCAAAATAGACAGATACATTGGTTGCACCCTGAAACAGGGCAGTCATGTCGAAACCTTTATAGGAAAGACCAAACGAACCACTGTAATTGATTTCCGGAAAATCGTTGTATCCTATCGGCCGCATATCTTCTTCTGTAATACGTTTATCCCCGTTCAAATCAAGGTATTTCATATCTCCCGGCTTCAGTCCTGCTCCCTCCCATTGAGAGATGGGGCGTTCGGGATCATCAATTTCTTCCTGGGTATTATAAAACCCATCGAAGACCAGGCCAAAATGTTGTCCTACCGACTGTCCCGTACGACGCATCCACTCATATTTACGGTTCGGTTCATCCTGAAAGACAATGGTATTGCGGGAAAACGAATACAGGCCTTTTACCCAATAATTTACCGCTTCAATTTTATCGCGGTATCCTACCTCCAATTCATAACCGTAATTATCTACTTTCCCAATGTTGGCAGGTGCGAGCCGTATTGCAACCAATTCGGGAATGGTTGACAGATTCCACAAAATATTATCCCGTTTTTCCTCGAAATAATCAGCCGTGATACTCAATTTATCTTTCAACAATTTCATGTCAAAGCCTGTATTCCACTTCCTGGCCCGTTCCCATGTGACATTCGGATTGCCGGGCAATCCTTCTTTGTATTGCGGGTAAGTGGCCTGGTTAACGCCGGGAATACCAAAGGTGGTACGGGCATTCCCGTCATTGGTCAATGCATACGGTCCTTCAATATAGAGATATCTGTTGCCACCTATCTTATCATTTCCTACTTCTCCATACGAACCACGAATCTTCAGAAAAGTAAGAAACTCGTTTTCCGGAAAAAAAGACTCCTCCGTTGGAATCCACCCAAGTGAAAAAGCCGGGAAAAACCCAAATCTGCTTCCCTCGGGAAAGTTTTCCGAACCATTATAACCGGCATTTATTTCGGCCAGATACTTGTTTTTATAATCGTACGTTATCCTGCCAACCAATCCGATATAGGCTGTGGGGAGTTTGTATTGCATATTTGGATAATAAGCCTTCTGCATGGTACCTAGCAAAAGTCCGCTAATTTTGTGATTATCCGCTATGGTACTTTCATAATCAACGGCAGCCTCTCCATACATTTTTCTCCACTTATTGCCATCTGAAATATTTTCACCCAAACCATAATAGGGTCCTTTTTCATCATTTCTGAAAACAAGGGGAAGTCCGCTCTCCGGATCTTTCACCACAGTATAGGTATCGAAATAACGCTGACGTCGGCTGTACTTGTTGTAATAGGAGTCATACGCGCCCATAGCTCTGATGGATAAACCTTTTATAAACCGATCAAGATTGTATTTTAACGAAATATTGGTATTGATGGTATTGGAGTAGTTCTTCTCTTGCAAGCCATAACTGCTACCACTCGTAGGACCGGTTTCCACCCATGGATTAAACTCCCTTACTCCTTGCGGGAAACCTGAAACCTCGGTGATCACCTTGCCATCGATAAATCCGGGACTCGACATGGGGGCAGTACTTGTTGCCTTATCAAAGGCCGCCCATGCACCACCCGTAGGAAAAACATTTTCAGTAACCTGATTTCCCAACTTTACAGACAGCAGGAGCTCTTTTGTGACATCGAAGTCAAAATTCATACGCAGGTTGTACCGGTCATAGCTGTGTTCGGGTGAGAAACCGAAATCCTGCTCCGGCTTGTTGTAACCACCAAACTGATTGAAGTAACCCAGGCTGGTGAAATAACGTACCCCTTCCGTGCCACCGCTTAGATTGACATTGTACGACTGTTGGAACGACAACGGCCTGATCAGCTCTTCAATCCAATTCTTATCGGGATGAAAAATCGGGTCTTCACCGCTTTGATAGATACGCAGATCCTCCTCCGAAAAAGTAGGTGTACGACCCATGTTGCGTTCGGCCTCGTTCCTTAATAATGCATAATCATACGAACGAAGCATTTCCGGTAATATCGATGGTTGCAGCGCTGCTGCATTTATGGTGGCACTGACTCTTGGCTTGCCTTCTTTTCCCGAACGGGTGGTAATCAATATAACCCCATTCGCCCCTCTTACGCCAAAGACAGCGGTTGCAGAAGCGTCTTTCAACACGTTCAGCGATTCAATTTCATTGGGATCGATGTCATTATAGGTGCTTCTTTCCACACCATCTACCAATATTAAAGGTGCAGCCCCACCGGTATACAATGTACCGATACCCCTGATGCGGATGTTTGCCCTGTCATTGCCAAATTCACCGGATACCTGAACCGATTGCAAGCCAGAGGTGAGTCCCGTCAATGCATTGCTTACACCGGCAACAGGAGCCTTTATCAGTTCCTCGTTCGAAACAGAGGTAATTGCTCCCGTAGTCGTTATTTTTCGCTGTGTACCGTAACCTATTACCACCACCTCATCCAATGCCTGTGTGTCTTCCAGTAAGGTGATACTTAAGTTTGTTCTGCCTACGGTAGAAATCTCCTGACTAAAATAACCAATATAAGTTACCCGAATTGTGGCATCGTCATTTACCCTCAATGAAAATTTCCCATCCATATCGGTGACTGTTCCATTGGCTGTTCCTGCTTCAATTATATTGGCCCCAATGATGGGTATTCCCTTATCGTCAGCCACTGTTCCGGTGATCATTTTTCTTAGCTGTTGGCTGGAACGATTCTCAAGATCATCTGTTTTGCTGTTTGGAGAATAACCTGTGTCTGCCATCGTATGAAAAACAATGGAAAATAGTAACAGTGCAGTTATTCTCACGGTCAATAAAAAATATTTCATTGACTCCCTTTGACGGTAATTATTCATAATCTGCATGGTGAATTATATCTATTAAAATATTGGTATTGAAGTAAATTCCATCTCAAACTGCAATCCGGGCGATATCATCTGACTACTTTTGCCAGGACATCGGGTTTAATTTCTGTACCCGGTTTAAAAGTCTTACTGTTCATGTATTGAAGTAAACTGGTTCTCAGTTGGAACGCTTCTGGCCGTGATGTTAAATTATTGACCAGATCTGTCCCGCTCACCACAATCCGGCCCTTACCTACCTGCGCCTCAAATATGAGACCCAGGTTTCTGTTGGAAACCCAATCATCTATAATACGGACAATGGGTGTTAGATTGGCAGCCAAAGAGTCCAACAAGATCGCGTCGCTATGACTCATTGCATCCCACCATTGCCAGTTGGAATGGTATTCTGTCGGAAAATTCTTGAGTGCGGGATGTGTCGGATCGCACAGAATTCCAAGGGTATGAGGTTTCTGGCCTCCTGTCCAGGCCGTATTCCAGAATATACTCGAAAATCCTACTCCCACATTTCCACCCATTTCCGGAATTACTTTCCCTTTACCTAGACTGAGCAATACTTTCCCTCCATTTTGTAAATAATCCAGCGTAGACCGATCTATATTTTCAACCACCTTGATATCGGCGAATTCAATCTCCTGGTTTGCGGGATAAACCCAGATATCCCATGAATTCTCAAACTTTTCCACGCTTATTTTGAAATTCAATTTCCGGGGCTTATCTTTATTCTCAAAGCGATAAGCCACCTTCCCCAATTGAATGGCATTTCCTATCGGAATATCCTGTTGATCCAACGTCCCTTCCGAAATAGTTTCACCATCCTCTGTAAGTTGCCACTTCGGGCTGATTGACTGCAAAGGTTTCTCTCCGAAGTGTGCTACCTCGATATTCGCCGTCATTGTTTCACCTTCTATAAATATCAGTTTCCCAAGCCGGACCAAAGGAACAGTGGCATTGCAAAACCGACTGTATTCTTCCGGAGAGATATACCCCTTCTCTTCCCAAAAAGGATCCAGGACCCCCACCAAAGCAGTCCCCTGGCCGGGGAAATCGTGCAGATCGAGCAACTGAAAGCCGGCAAAACCGGGAGTACGAAGTGCGGCTTCGATATCAGCCTTGTAGCACAACGCTTGCAGCTTTCCGGAAGCCAGCAAGAAACTATCAGCCAAATGCTCCATCCCGTGAGCCTGCAAGCTGGCCCGAAAAATCTCAAAATTCTTCGGTTTCAGAACTCCTGTATATTTACCCATCTCCTTGAAATTGGGATATACGCACCATTGGCCAATTTCGTGACTCACTACAGGAATTCCGTCTTTCGGGATTTTCCGGGACCAATCGTAATCGGTCTGTGGAGCTTCTGAATTAATGATACTCCTGAGCTCCTCGGCCCATCGCTGTATGCGCGGTTCGGGAATGTTATGATAATCATTCACAGACAATACCGGCCAGCCGGCGGCACTGGTATATACCCGACGATTGTCCTTTTCTTTCCAATAACTGACAAAGTCCGTAAGAAACTCTCTGAATTTGGGACCTCCCGGTTCATTGCCGTAAGCCATCATTACAAAAGAAGGATGACTGCCATAACTTTTGACAATCCGTTCACTTTCGTCCCAAATATATTGATCAACCGGCAATCCACTTCCCAATTGTGTACTTTGATTGGCCCAGGAAGAACATTCAACCTGAAGGTATACCCCCATCTCATCTGCGGCATCAAAAGCGACTTCCGGCGGACACCAGGAATGAAAACGCACGTGATTCAAGCCATGATTCTTTACGGCTCTGTAAATTTTCTTCCAGTAGTCAATATCGGTAGAAGGATAACCCGTTTTAGGGAAAATGGCGCACTCCAGTGTTCCACGCAAAAAAACCGGTCGTCCGTTGATGACAAAACGGGAACCTTCTGACCGGAACTCACGCAATCCAAAATCAACGGAACGGGTATCCGACTCATTATCTGAAGCAAGTGTAAAAAGCAATTCGTATACATTCGGGTTGAACTCATCCCATAAAAGGGCATCTTTTCCCAGATCAAGAATCATTTCCACCACATTTTCACCGGGAGAAATATCAAATTTCCATCTTTTACTTTTCCCCTTTCCGTTCCCATTTTTACTAAGGACATTTGCTGAAAACTCCACGCTGCGTAATTCAGAAAGCTGG
>DGZP01000012.1:13565-16593 GCA_002398565.1 Proteiniphilum sp. UBA4977 | reverse complement strand
ATCTTCCCCGTAGCTCTCAGTGATATTTCTCCTACAATACCATTCCAGTTAGATTGGGTATGATCGGAGATGCTATGGGAATTTTCACCTACATCAATATCTTTGGTCCGGTTATCCACACAGATGGTGATGACGTTATTCCCTCTTTGTACAAAAGAAGTCACATCAAATAGGTGTGGAACGGCCAGACTGTTTTGCATGCCTGCTTTTTTTCCATTTACCCAAACGGTAGTTTCCCAGTGAGGGCGCTCCAATGTCAACAACACCGTTTTATTCAACCAGTCGTCCGGAATGGATATCTCTTTCCTGTACCATGCGGCACCGGTATATTCCTTTTCCGGCTGAAGCCAGAAGGGAAATCTGACATTTGCTGAATCCACGTAGGGGGCATAGTCAGGGTCATCGTACCACTGCGCATTGTTAATCCCGCCAGTCCACTTCGTTCGTAGCGTAACATCATTTCCCTTTCCGTTTTCAGCCATGGAACCGGGTAAAAGAACGGTTTCCGGTAATTCCTTTACGAACCACTCTTCTCCCGCCCCACGATCCTCCGGATCCATCCGGAATTGCCACTCACCTGACAAATCAATCGTATCAGTTCTCTGTTTTTGACATGAGGCGAGCCATAATAGAAGAGAAATCAATATGACTATTTCATTTTTCATTTTGTAATAGTGTTGGCTTTTCTCCCTGTTTCAGGAGTATTCACTGTTCCCTGGTAATTTACATCCAGCGCCAAAACTTTTTCCACTGCGTGCGCTGCTTTTTCCTTTTCATCCAGCCCCAGCCACCCCAATGCCATCACATTATGGCAATGTATGCGATTACGCTTGTTCAGATCCTCCTCCCAGATGGCCAGATCGGGGAGGGAAACGGCAAAATAGTCGATCTTGCAGTCATCGTTCAGGTGCTTCTCCCCATGCGCTATTAATGCGCGAAAACGTTCCTCCGCTTTGTCTTCAAAGCCCAGAGCCCTCCATGCCAATCCCTGATAATAGATCTTATCGGGATGTTCGTCGTTGTAATAGAATGCCTGTTTCGGCTCAACGGGACCTCTGGTTGCCTTTGCAAACCACTTTGCCGCACTCTCTTCATCATTCAGTCCACGGTAACAAATACCCTTGTAGTAATCCACATCATTCTCGTTCACCGTACACAATTTGCCTTCTCCCAGATTGTGTGGATAAGCGTCTGTTTCGTTCAGGTACTGCAGCGCCTCTCTGAAATCCCCCTTCCCTATCGCTCTCTTTGCCAGCTGCAGCCTGCAATAGGTATACTGATAAGTGATCTTCCCTTCACCCCCTTCCCACGGATGAAATTTGCGTGAATCGCAAAGTTCCTTCGCTTTTTCATAACAACCCAGTTGATTGTAGAGGGCAATACGCTCCACAAACAGATCATCACGCTCTTCCACGAGGTTCATATGTCTTTCCAGAAAGGCAAGCCGCTCTGCCGGAGGGTAATTGAGCTTTTTATAGAACTGATCCAGTTCCATCAGGATACGGGAATCGGTCTCATCCAGCGAGAAGGCCTTTTCGAGCAGTTCAAGCGCTTCTTTCTTTCTGTTTGCCTTGTTGTAATAGGCCAGCGACAGATTCCGCAATACCGTGGGGAACTGCCCGTTGCTGGCAATAGACTGCTCCCAGCATACAATGGCTTCGGCATACTGACGCTTCGCGTACCAGAAATTTCCCAGGTAGTAAAGTGCTTTTGAATCGCCAGGTTGCAAGGTGAGTACATGCTGAAGAATGAGGACCTCTTCCAGCCGGTTGGGGAAGCATCTGTCGGGAGAGAGGGCGAAAGCCTGCTGATAGTAGTGCAATGCCTTCTCATCCATGCCGGTTTTCGAAAGAAAATATCCCAATGCATACCGGATCATCGGATAGTTTCCTGCCGCTGTTGCCAATGCCCAATGTAATAACTCAATCGCTTCTTCATAGAGTCCGGCTGCCGCATAGTCAAGAGCATATTCAAGGTAACTGTGCGGATTTCCTTGCAGTAGCTCCATCATCTCCTTTTTCACGTCCTCCGCACGCGTGATGAGAAACTGCTCGAACAGACAGCCCATATTGAACCGGTCGATCTCCAGGGATGCCACGATCCACTGCAGGGCTTCCTCCCTTTTTCCCGTTTTACGCAGCAGCGATGCTTTCAGCTGGCGTGCTTTATGGTTGTGCCAGTTGCGGATAAGACTCTGTTCCACATTGCCGAGGGCTGCCTGCCAGTTACCGCGTAGCGTATCGATCTGGGCAATGGAGAGATAAGCCGGATCCTTCCAGGCGGCATTCCATGCCGACTTGTAAAAGGCTGCATACGCTCCGTCAAGATCAGACTGCAACATAAGGCAATAGCCCAGATTGTAGTATGGTTCACCCTCATAAGGGTTTGGATTTCTTTTGGTGAGGGTCTCAATTGCTTTCTCAAAATGGGCTTGTGCCCTTTTCAACTGTCCGCGTCTCATCAACAGGAGCCCCTGGGCATTGTTGCAGCGCACATCACCCGGATCTCGGGAGAGTGCCTCTTTATAGTAATCGGCTGGATTGAATGTGGCATGCCGGTACTGCTCCAGATGGAGACCCGTAAGATAAAGCTGTTCAATATGTGCTATCGCCTGAGGATCTTCAGCAGCTTCGGCTGCCGGCGGCAGGGTTTGCTCCTGTTTTTCATCGCTGTGGCACCTCATCAGCTCCCTTCCACCCTCTCCTGCAATGATCAGCGAAAGGCCATCCAGCTGTCTGCCGGCCAGCCTGACCGTCCGTACAAAAGGAGTTTCCGGAGAAATCACCGTTATCTCACTCCAAAGGATATTGCCGGAGCTGTTCTCCAGGGAGAGCTTCAAATCCTGCATCTCTGAAGTGGCATACACAACCAGGGTTACAGAATCACCCTCAGTCTCAAAATTGACGATCAGATCCCTGGTGGCATTCTTCACATTGCCCACTGCTGCATAGGACATAAAATACTGCTCCCAGCTTTTCTCCTCATAGGGCTGCAGCCAGGCAAAATCGGGCTGGTTGTCGGTGTAGAC
>DGZP01000012.1:0-13318 GCA_002398565.1 Proteiniphilum sp. UBA4977 | reverse complement strand
CCGAAATCACCATTTCCCCAGGTCCACTGTTTCTTTCCGGGAGAAACATGATGGTTGGCCACATGCAGTAATCCCGTTTCAGTCTCTTCATTATAACCACCCACAAAATCATATTCCGACTGGATGGCCATATAGGAAGTGGGTACGGGTATATTGGCATATCTCGATATATCCACACCCGCCGAATAGTCCTGCTTGTAATATGTTCCGGTCGCAATCGGAAATGAGGACACATCCCGCTTGCCATGATCAAACACAGCATGTACATCAGGGGGAAAGACAGACTTGTAGGCATCATCAACCGATACCGCAGGGTTGGCCCACCAAAGAAAAGTCTGGGGAAAGGGTGTCCTGTTATAGGTCTTTGCCTTGATCTCGATATAGGCCTTGTCGGGATAGAGGGTAATGCCATGCATCCCTTTCAGCCGGAACATACGTTCCACCTCGTTGCACCAGACAGTGACGCTCCCATCCCCATGCTCTTCAATCAGGCACTCTGTAGGATAAAAGGTGCTGGGCCGGTGATGCTGTGGCCAGTTAAACTCAATTCCACCGGAGATCCAGGGTCCGGTAAGCCCCACCAGGGCAGGCTTGATCACCTGGTTATAATAAAAAATATGGGAAGCCCTGATCTTGTCATAAGCCATCTGAATACGTCCCCCCAATTCCGGGAGAATCATCACCTTCAGATAACGGTTTTCGATAAAAACTGCTTTGTATAATTTATCCTTTTTCTCATCGGAGATCTTCTCAATCACAGGGTATGGATAGACCACTCCTGAACTTCCCTGATAAACCCGTTTCTCCAGAAATACGGGATTCTTCTCCTCCTCCCCCACCTCGTAGGCAGGCAGGGCAATTTCTTCCACCCATGCCTTGACAACGGGTGAACTGACAGTCGACTGAATCAAATAATTGCTTATTTTTTCCATTATAAATGATTACTTCAAAATATTTAGCTTAATCTCTTGTTTGTGATGACACTTTCTATCTCCTCCAATGACTTTCCTTTTGTTTCCGGAAGATTCATTTTGATAAAGAACAAGCCCAGCAGACAGATTATGCCGTAGAGCCAAAATGTGCCGGAAGCACCAAGTGAACTATTCAGCAGAGGAAATGTATAGGTAAGCAGAAAGCTGGCACTCCATAGCGCAAAGGTTGATAAAGCCATGCCTCTGGCTCTGAATTTTGTCGGGAAAATTTCAGCGATCACAATCCAGGTTACAGGGGCCAGCGTCATGGCATATACGGCAATGGCCAGCACCACCAGGATAAGCATGATGAATCCCTCGAGCTGGAAATAGTATCCACCACCCAGCAGGAGATAAATAAAAGTCAACCCCGTTGTACCCATCAGCATCAGTGAACGTCTGCCCCATTTGTCGACAGTATACATTCCAACGAATGTGAAAATTACGTTTACAACTCCTGTCACCACAATATTGAATAACATATCAGATACACTGTATCCGGCCGAAGTAAAGATCTCCTGTGCATAGTTGAACACCACATTGATGCCACACCATTGCTGCAAAATGGCCAACACAATACCTATCATGGCAATTTTCAGGGTCTTTCCCCGGAATAGCTGTGATAATTTCACTTTCTGCAGGGTCTCACTTGTTGTCTTCTTCACTTCCTCCACCAGCTCCGTCGCATAATCCGTTCCTGCTATCCGGGTAAAGATAGCGGTTGCCTTGTTGTAACTTGCCTTGGATATCAGCCACCGGGGACTTTCAGGCAGGATGAAAATCAGAAGAAGATAAAGGATTGCCGGAAATGCCGGAGCCCATAACATCCATCTCCAGCCCGTTTGTCCGTTCCATGAGTTTAGCATATCCTCACCCGGCAGAACAGGATCAGCAATCTGCCAGTTGGCAATCTGAGCGGAGAGAATGCCCAATACGATGGCCAGCTGATAGATGGCTACGAACTTACCTCTGACTGCCGGAGGAGATACTTCCGAAAGATACATCGGTGAAATATTGGAGGCAATGCCGATCCCTATACCGCTAATTATTCTGAACAGAATAAACACTTCGAGGGTGCGTGCAGCACCAGTTCCAAATGCAGACAGTGCAAAAATAAGGGAAGCCAGAAGCATCATGAATTTCCGACCGTATTTGTCGGATAAAATGCCAGAAACAACCACTCCGATCAGGCAACCCAAAAGGGCGCTACTCATCACCCAACCCTGTAGCCACGGTATATTATCAATGGAAAAATACACTTCATAAAAAGGCTTTGCTCCTCCTATTACTACCCAGTCGTAGCCAAACAGATATCCACCCATTCCGGCAATCAATGAGATAAGGATCAAATAAAGATGATTGACTTTGTTTTTTTCTTTTGTCATGGATTATTTTTTTAACTCTACAAAAGTATATCGATCAAAAACAATAAAAATGTAATAAATTTTGTATTTAATGTAAATAATCACTATTTTTGAAAGTATTTTAACTATTGATCAGCCACATAACACAAAACATGTAAAATAACAATATATAAATGTAAAATAACATGGTGGAAAAAATTGCAGACGGATTTAAAAATGAGAAAGCCATCATTCTGCCCTACAATATACGTGCTTATCTGAAAGAAAACAATGTCACAAGAAATTTGCATGTTACCCATATAGGTTACTATCCTGACGCAAAATATCACTTCAGGGAAAGAAAATCAGGAGCCAATCAAAATATTCTCATTTTATGTGAAAAAGGGAAGGGATGGATTATTCATAACAACGAGAAAAGCTACCTGGAACGGAATCAGGTCTATATCCTGCCCGCCAATGAGACACATGCCTATGGTGCGGACAACAAGGATCCCTGGAGTATCTACTGGGTGCATTTCTTAGGTGAAGATGTGGAGTTATTCTCTTCCATCATTGGAAGAAGAGTAGATACATATGACTCCGACAGCAGCCGGTATGGTGACCGGTTCCAGTTATTCGAGGAAATCTATCAGAATCTCGAAATGGGATACAGTCCTGAAAATCTTGAATATACAAGTTTTTGTCTGTCTTACTTTCTGGCATCGATCAAGTACCTTTCCCAATTCAGGGAAATAAAGAGTGTAAAGGAAATGGATGTGGTACAAAGAAGTATCCTGTTTATGAAAAACAATCTGGAGAATAAGATAGAACTGGAAGATATAGCACAGCATGTAGGATATTCAGCTTCACACTTCGGAAACCTCTTTCAGAAAAAAACTTCCTATACTCCCATGGAATATTATCAACAGCTTAAAATTCAACGGGCTTGCTCTTATCTTCAGTTTTCAGACCTGAAAATAAAGGAAATTGCTTATCGACTGGGATATTTTGATCCGTTCCATTTTTCGAAGACTTTTAAGAAAGAAACGAATCTGACCCCAAAGGAATACAGGAGTAAGTACAATCCTTGAGGTAAAAAACATAAAATTTCACCTATTGCTGACAACGAAAAAAGCGATCCGTAATTGGGGTCGCTTTTTTATGAGGATAATTTATTCTCTTTCAGAATCAGGGTTTCCGATATTTCGAAAAATCGGTGTTCATCATGCTGCCCGTCTCTGCCAGAGCATGATGGAAAGCAAAACAGGCATACAGATCCTGCGGAATATGCCCTTTTACCCCACGACTCAGATATTCGTGCAGGAGAGGACGATAATCAGGATGGGCACACTTTTCGATAATCTCCACTGCACGGTTCTTTGGTCCTTTACCCCTGAGATCGGCAACCCCATATTCCGAGACAATGATTTTCACCGAGTGTTCGTTGTGATCTTCGTGTGTCACCTTGGGCACGATGCAGCTGATAGATCCATTCTTGGCAGTGGATGGTGTGAGGAAAACCGAAAGATAGGAGTTTCGGGTGAAATCTCCCGATCCGCCGATCCCGTTCATCATCTTGGTACCGTTCACGTGGGTGGAGTTCACGCTGCCGAAAATATCCACCTCTATGGCCGTATTCAGTGCGATGATGCCAAGACGTCTGGCAAGGCCCGGATTGTTGGATATTTCAGAGGGGCGCAGGACCAGTTTATTTTTAAAGAAAGCAAGGTCATCGTAAAACCTGTGCAGTACCTCGTTGCTCACAGTAAGCGAGCAGCCACTGGCAAAGGAGATATTTCCCTGCTGCATCATGTCTATCACCGCATCCTGTATTACTTCCGTATATACCTCGAAGCGGGGTATCTCCGGATTACTGCCCATGGAGCCCAACACAGCATTGGCAATGTTTCCCACACCCGACTGGATGGGCAGAAAATGGGCGGGAATACGTCCGGCTTTCATCTCAGCTACGAAGAACTCAGCCACGTTGTTCCCTATGCGGGCCGTGACCTCGTCGAGCGGAGCAAAGCCTCCCCCTTCACCGTCTTTTTCAGTTTCTACCACAAAAATCTTCTCTGGGTTTACCTTCACATAGTCAAGTCCAATCCGGCTCTGCACCTCATAGATCGGTATCTCACGCCGTTTGGGAGGATCCTGCAACTCATAAATGTCATGAATACCGCGTAACTTCGTTGGCACTTTCTTATTCAGCTCCACGATGACAATATCTGCCAGGCGACAGATCGTGGGCGTAATACCCACGCCGGTGGTCGGTACAATTTCTCCTTTTTCCGTCACATCACATGCCTCAATGATGGCCACATTTATTTTTCCAAGGAAGCCATATCTTATTTCCTGTGCCAACTGCGACAAATGCAGATCGAAGAAATCAAACTCACCCCGGTTCAGTGCGGCACGCATATCCTTGTTGGTCTGATAGGGGGTACGAAATTTAATCGCTCCGGCACGTGCAAGTGCTCCATCGATGGAGTCGCCGGTGGAAGCACCGGTAAAAACACCAATCCTGAAAGAGTTGCCTTGGGCATGCTCTGCCTCCGCCCTTTTGGCAATCTCTACCGGCACCACTTTTGGGCAGCCGGCATGGGTAAAACCGCTGAAGCCTACGTTGTCATTATCTTTCACAAGAGACGCAGCCTCTTCAGCACTGATAAATTTTAAAGCCATATAATATTTATGTAATAAACGTGTAGTCAGTATTTCCTGCCAATGATTTCGCCGATTATCAGGCCTTTAATCAATTCATTGCGGCCCGATTCACCATAGAGTTCCGCCACAAGCGGGTGTGGTGAGCCTCGCTTTTTTCCGTCGGTAATAGTTTCGGCCATTACATCCTGCATTTCAGCTATATCAGCAGAATCGGTATCTTTCTCGTATGAAGAATCAGCATCGTATACAAAAATAGAACCTTTCAGTGATGATTCTTTTGCAAAATCGGTAGTCAGTTCCATCGAAGAGCGGAAGGTTGTTCTTTCCGTCTCATTACGCACAACCGGCAATGGAGGGAGTGTAGTCCGGGTCTTGGTTACTGGTTCCTGTTCAAACCACGGAGCGAGTTCCTCTTCCTCGTCATACGATCTGGAAGTTTCAGTAAAAGGCCGTGGCTTCATTTCAGATTGCTGCTTCTGCTGATTTTTCTTCTTCCTGGAATCATTAAAAAATCCCAATATCATAAAAAATACCAGAAGGACTAAATAAATGATATCACCAGACTCCATATTTTGATTAATTTTGCAACAGGACAAAAATAGTGATTTTTTGCGTAATTAAGCGTTTTTGGTGATAAAAAAATCCGGGAGTAACTTCACAGTCACTCCCGAATATTTAACCAAAACCTTAACTATGAAAAAATTTTTATTTTTTTCATTACAAAAATAGGACATTGAATATTTATATCCAACTTTTCCATCCACAAAATGAATATTTTAACATTTCGGCAGATAAAAAAATCAATCGCAGCTAAAAAAATGAATCATGCAAACAGATAAAACAACAGATAAAAAACTTTTTATTGAAACTTATGGTTGCCAGATGAACGTGGCCGACACCGAGGTAGTGGCTTCCATCATGGAAATGGACGGCTACACACTGACGGATAATGACCGGGATGCGGACGCCATTTTCGTGAACACCTGTTCCATCAGGGAAAACGCAGAGCAGAAAGTAATTCAGCGTCTGGAATATTTCAATTCATTGAAAAGAAAACGAAAAGATCACCTTATTGTGGGTGTACTGGGATGTATGGCAGAACGGGCCAAATCTGAACTGATAGACCGCTACCATGTGGATGTGGTGGCAGGGCCCGACGCCTATCTCGATCTTCCAAACCTGGTGGGCGCTGCTGAGCGTGGTGAAAAAGCAATGAACATCGAACTTTCAAAAACGGAGACCTACAAGGATGTGGTTCCATTGAAGCTTGAAGGAAGCAATATCTCCGGATACATCTCAATTATGCGTGGCTGTGACAAGTTTTGCACCTACTGTATCGTACCTTTCACGCGTGGGCGGGAACGAAGCCGCGAGCCGGAGAGTATCCTCAACGAGTTGCGTATCATGCGCGACAAAGGATTCAGGGAAGCCATTCTTCTGGGACAGAATGTAAATTCATACCGCTACCATGAGGATGGTAAAACCATTGGTTTCCATGAATTGCTGGCCATGGTGTCGGAAGAAGCACCCGAAATGCGCATCCGCTTTACCACTTCACATCCATGGGACATGAACGACGAAACCCTGGAAACCATTGCCCGATACAAGAACCTGTGCAACTACATCCACCTGCCCGTGCAGTCGGGAAGCTCACGTATGCTCAAGCTGATGAACCGGCGCTATAACAGGGAATGGTATCTCGAAAGAATTGCTGCCATAAAACGGATCATCCCCGGATGCGGCCTGTCGACCGACATCATGTGTGGTTTTCATGCCGAAACAGAAGAAGATCACCAGGAAACGCTGTCACTGATGAAGGAAGTAGGATTCGATTCGGCATTCATGTTCAAATATTCGGAGCGGCCGGGTACCTACGCGGCAAAAAGGCTGGAAGACAATATACCCGAAGAGATTAAAAACCGCCGCCTGCAGGAGATCATCGACTTGCAGCTGGAGTTGTCACGCCAAAGCAACGAGAAGGATATGGGAAAGGAATTTGAAATACTGACTGAAGGTTTCTCAAAACGCTCCCGTGAACAACTTTTTGGTCGTACAGACCAGAATAAAGTGGTCATTATTGATAAAAAGAACCACCGTATAGGGGAATTTGTGAAGGTGAAGATAACCGGCTTCACCCCGGCCACATTGCTTGGGACTTCCGTGGATGCCGATTGACCCGGAACAGATTCCCATGCATTTGTAAAAACAATTTTGGCAAAAAAACGTTTTACATTCATGTAGGAAGCCAAAATGCTTTAGTAATGAGGTTTTCAATGAACGAACCGACTATAGTATAAAAAAGTATTCACCATTAAACGCAAAAATTATGAAATCAGAAGCAAAATTATTATTAGGTTTAGGAATTGGCATTGCACTGGGTGCTGCCGTAGGCTACATTATGGGGACCGATAAGCGTGAAGAATGGCTTGAACAGGCCAATGAGCTTGCAGATAAGATAAAAGCAAACGTAAAGTCTGCCATCTACAAAGGCAAAAGTGAAGTGCATGATTTAAAGGAAGATATCGATGACATTGCAGAAATTGCAAAGAAAGAGCTTGCCAAACAATAAATGATTTTCAAACCCCCGGGAGACGATGGAAGAAAAAAAAGTAAGTACGTTGTTCGAGGAGATGCGGAATGATATAGCCAAATTTATCACCAGTACCCTTGAGCTCGGAAAACTGGAAGCGTATGAAAAAATCAGCCTGAGTGCATCGACTATCTTATACGGTTTCATTTTAGCCGCCACAGCGCTATTCGCACTTTTGTTCATTTTGGTAACAGCAGGACTTTATCTGGGTGAAGTTCTGCAGAGCATCTGGCTAGGATTCGGTATCGTAGCAGCGTTTACGCTGCTTGTATTCCTCATTATCCTGGCTTCAGGAAGGCCGTTCAGAAAAAGATTCACCAGCCGTGTGATACGGTTTCTCATGGAGAACGACAATAATGATGACAAAAACAGCAAGAAATGAGTACTTATAAACTAACTCCGCTCGAAGAACTGCGTTTGGAAAAAAAACGATTGAGAGAGGAACGTGCCATTGCCAGCCGGCGACTCGCTTATCAACTACAGTACCTGAACGACAACTGGGGATCGATGCTCACCAAAGGGGTGTCCTCCTCGGTCAAGACGAAAATTGCTGAAACAATGGATAATTTGTCTGGAGGATCTTCCCACGCCCTCACGCCGTTTGTCACCAAAAGGGCAAATCCCTGGATAAACTTCGCGTTATCGAATATGCCACTGATAGGATCCATCGCCTGGGGAATAGCAAAACCGGCCATACTCGCCTTTGCTGCAAAAAAAGTAAGTTCGTTCCTTTTTGGAAGAAAAAGAAAAACGAAGAGATAAACCCGTTCATGCCGGTTTCGCCCGGTGTAATTTTTAAAGAGGAGATCTGTGGACGGTGCTTACGCCGTCCACTTTTGCTATCTTGGCACAGAGTTGATTCACTTCTTCCGCACTGTGCACGTGCAGGTTAAAGATTCCCTCAAAGATACCATCTTTTGAAGACACATTCACACTTTGTATGTTTACCACCACATCTTCTGCGAGCTTGGCCAGGATGGAGCCGAGAATACCGATCCGGTCGATCCCGGTAAACGCGATGGAGGCTAGGAATGAGTACTGACGGTAGTCGCCCCACGCCACGGCAATAATGCGGTCGCCAAAACTCGATTTCAGCTTCAGTCCTGTCTGACAGGAACGTTTGTGCACTTCCACCTCTTCCTTCTCCGTGACATACCCAAATACATCGTCGCCCGGCAACGGGTTACAACATGCAGGTACAATAAAGTTTTTCCGGAACTTCACTTCGGTAAGCTGGAAAACCTCTTTCCTGTTCACACTGAATTTCTCCTGTTCCGGCCTCAGAGTGGGCGGTTCAACGTCTTTCTTCATGCCTCTCTGATCGGACGAAGGCTTCTTGATGGCATTCATGGCCTGCTTCATGTAACGCACAAACAGATTGTCCTGTTTTTCCGGTTCCTCCCTTATCTTAAAAAAAGCATTTTTACTGGCCGGTAGTGTTATGTCGTTGTTTCCGATCAGAAAATAAAGGTCTTCCTTATTCTCGGCTTTGTAGGCATGCAGAATCTTGTTGAACAAAGTATTGTCTATGGGTTCCTTGTTGAACAACTCTTCAAGCATATTTTTTCCAATCTCTGCAATGCGGCGGCGCTGTCGGCGCAAAGAGGCCTCAATCTTTGTCCGTGCCTTGGCTGTCGTCACGAAGTTAAGCCACTCAGGCTGGGGGTTGACCGACTGGGAGGTAAGTATTTCTATCTGATCACCGCTGCGAAGCTGTTGGCTAAGTGGCACCAGGGTATGGTTTACCTTCGCCCCCAGACAATGATCACCAATGCGGGTATGGATGGTATAGGCAAAATCGAGTGCGGTGGCACCCTGCGGCAGCGTTTTTATTTCCCCCTTGGGGGTAAACACGAATATTTCCGATGAGAAAAGATTCATCTTCACCGTATCCAGAAAGTCAATGGCATTGGGATTCGGATTAGAGAGTATCTCCTGTATGGTTTTCAACCATTTATCCAGTTCATTGTCTTCTTCAATCCTGTTTTCCTTATATTTCCAGTGTGCTGCAAAACCTTTTTCAGCAATATCATCCATCCGGCGACTTCTGATCTGTATCTCAATCCACTTCCCATCGGGCCCCATTACGGTGAGGTGGAGAGCCTGATAGCCGTTTGCCTTAGGATGGCTTACCCAGTCCCGTATACGGTCGGGACGTAGCTTATAGATATCGGTGATGGCCGAATAAATATCCCAGCACTGTTTTTTCTCGTCCATACCGGGGAAGACCTCAAAAATGATACGCACCGCGAAGAGGTCATACACCTCACCGAATTCAATACCCTTGGTCTGCATCTTATTCCAGATGGAGTATACCGATTTTACACGGGCTCGCATTTCGTAGGTGATATCCATCTTATCGAGAGCCCTGACTACCGGGACTGCAAAATGCTCGTAAACTTTATTGCGTTCAGGCGCCGTCTCTTCAATCTTTCTAGTAAGGTCGGCAAAAGCTTCGGGATGTTCATACTTGAAACAGAGCTCTTCCAGTTCGGTTTTGATGGCAAACAGCCCCAGCCGGTGAGCCAGCGGGGCATATATATATAATGTCTCGCCGGTAATTTTGAACTGTTTGGTAGGCGCCATGGAAGAAAGTGTGCGCATATTGTGCAAACGATCGGCTATCTTGATCAGAATCACCCGGATATCGTCGGACATGGTGAGCAGCAACTTCCTGAAATTCTCAGCCTGTGCCGACACGTTTTCCCCGAACATTCCGCTCGATATCTTGGTCAGTCCGTCCACAATCTGCGCAATCTTGTCGCCAAACAGGGCACGTATATCTTCCACAGTGTAGTCGGTATCTTCCACCACATCATGAAGCAACGAGGCAGAGATGGAAGTCGACCCCAGTCCCATCTCCCGGGAAACAATGCGGGCTACCGACAGGGGGTGTATAATATAAGGCTCACCCGACCGGCGCCGGGCACCTTTATGTGCCTCCTTCGCCATGTTAAAAGCCCGGGTGATGATATCCACCTTCCGCCGATGATTGGAATTCAGGTAGTCATTCAGTAACCCCTGAAATTCCTCTTCAATCATCTGATCTTCCACTGTCAGTTTATCTTCGTCACTCATCGTTTGTTCGACAATTTTAAAGCCCCAACGTTTAAAGTGAACGAAATTACAAATAAATAAGCAGATAATTCAAATCCAGCCTCAATTATTTGAAAGGTGAGGTATATGAAGAAACAGAATGATACATGTGGGAGCCGTTCAAGATGTTAAAATGTCCGGATTCATTGTTTATTGTATAAAAGTACTTACCTTTGCCCCTTAACAGGGGTGCCCCACATATACGGGCTGAGATCATACCCAAATTACCTGATCCGGATAATGCCGGCGGAGGGAAAAAAAAGTGCTCACGTTCCAGTGACGCTTTCTATGGTATACATCTTATATTATTCCCCTTTTTTATTTCACTAACAACCGATGAATCCGCTGTATGGCAAGATTCATCTAAAATTTTTAAGAAAATGAAAAAGGTATTTTTATTGTTTATGCTGATAAGCCTATCAGCAGGTTATCAGGCCTCGGCCAATTCCGGATCCTCACCAGTGGAAGCAGCAGCGCCCGACAGCCTCAATCACATCCAGCTCGAAGAGGTGGTTGTCTCGGCTACAAGGGCAGGAAGCAACACACCCGTGACACACAGCAACATTACCGGGAGTGCTATCTCCGAACGCAATTCGGGACAAGACATTCCCTACATTTTGTCTCTCGAACCCTCTGTTATCGTTACCTCCGATGCCGGCACAGGTATCGGCTACACCGGCTTTCGCATACGCGGGACGGATGCCAATCGTATCAACATCACCGTAAACGGCGTACCTTTGAATGATTCGGAATCACATGGTGTTTTCTTTGTCAATATGCCCGATTTCGCCTCTTCTCTCTCTTCCATCCAGGTACAACGGGGCGTGGGAACATCCACAAGCGGTGCCGCAACATTCGGCGCGAGCGTGAACATGCAGACCGAGAACGTGAGCCGGTTGCCATATGCCGAAATTGGCTCATCCTACGGCTCATTCAATACCAGCCGCAACACATTGAAAGCGGGTACAGGCCTTATCAACAACCGTTTCGCCATAGATGGACGGTATTCAACAATCGCCTCCGACGGGTATATCGACAGGGCATCGGTAAACATGCGCTCATATTATCTCGCCGGAGCATATCTGGCTGAAAATACCGTTCTTAAATTTGTCACATTCGGAGGGAAAGAAAAAACATACCAGGCCTGGAACGGTGTAGACCTGGATCTGGTGCGACGCGATCCATTGAACTACTCACGCAGCTACAACGATTTGGGGCGGTATACCGATGACGAAGGCCATGTGAAGTTCTACAATAACCAAACCGACAATTATACCCAAACACATTACCAACTGCATGCCATGCATCAGTTCTCCCCATCCCTGTATCTTAACGCAGCTTTGCATTACACGGCGGGGAAGGGCTTTTATGAGGAATACCGAACAGACCGGAAGTATGTTGAATACCTGCTCACCCCTGCCGTGGAAAACGGCGTGGAACGGAAAAAAACGGATCTTATCCGCCAAAAATGGCTCGATAACGACTTCTACGGAGCCACCTTCGCGCTGAATTATACACGGGAGCAACTCGGATTGATCTTCGGTGGAGGCGCAAATTCGTATGAAGGTGATCACTTCGGGAAAGTCTTGTGGGTACGCCATCCAAACAGTTTCGACCCCGACAAAGAGTGGTATCGCAGCAAAAGTAAAAAAAATGATGCAAACATTTACCTGAAATTAAATGTGGAGCCGATACGTGATCTGTTTGTATATGCCGATGCACAATACCGCTACATAGCGTATGACATGCGGGGCAAGGATGATAAATACGATGAAACGGCAAACGCGATGCGCGATATCACGCAAGAGCATACCTTCTCCTTCTTCAACCCCAAAGTGGGTACAACCTACCGGTTGAATAACCGGAACAACCTCTACGCTTCATTCTCCGTGGCCAACCGTGAACCAAACAGGAACAACTACACCGACGCGGGACCCAACGACAAGCCTACCAGTGAGCGGTTGTACGATACCGAAATAGGATACCGATATCAATCTCCTGTCGCCAGTTTCGGTGCGAATATTTATTATATGAAATACAACAACCAGTTGATTCTCACAGGGAAAATCAGCGAAATAGGAGAGATGCTAACGACCAATATACCCGACAGCCACCGCGCGGGAATCGAACTGACCGGAGGCGTACAAATAAGCCCCTTATTGCGTTGGGATGGCAACGTCACATTCAGTCAAAACAAGATTAAGAATTTTGTGGAGCAGGATGTCGATGTATACGATGCAGATTGGAACTGGGTCGACTCCCGATCCAACGAGCTGGGTAACACGAACATCGCCTACTCCCCCGACATCATCGCCAACAGCATCCTTTCGTTCTCCTACCGCGGTTTCGAAACAGCCCTGCACAGCAATTATGTGGGGCAACAGTATCTGGATAACACCTCCAGCAAGCAACGCAGTATTGATGCCTATTTCGTGAACAACCTGCGCGCAAGCTACTCCTTTGATCTTCCCCATCTCGAGTCGGTGACCCTGGGTGTCTGGGTAAACAACCTGTTTAATGTGGAGTACGAAACAAACGGTTACAATTGGTATAGCTACTACCTGGACGGGAAACGGGTTAATGAAAAGCGTTACTTTACCCAGGCGGGAACAAACGCACTGGCAAGCATCACAATAAGATTTTAAATGCAA
>DGZP01000001.1:41937-42150 GCA_002398565.1 Proteiniphilum sp. UBA4977 | reverse complement strand
AATAATGATCGTAGTACAACTAAAAGAGGGTGAAAATATAGAAAGAGCCCTGAAGAAATTTAAACGTAAATATGAAAAAACAGGTGTTGTAAAAGAACTGCGCAGTCGCCAGGCATTTATTAAACCTTCGGTTGCAAAACGTAAACAAAAACAACACGCTGTATACGTACAGCAGCTCCACGAAAACGAAGAATAATTGCGATCAGCGAGCGC
>DGZP01000001.1:33155-41688 GCA_002398565.1 Proteiniphilum sp. UBA4977 | reverse complement strand
TCAGCGAGCGCAGAGACAAAGTTATACTTTGGATATGCCGAGCGTAGCAATTATCTGATCGTAATCGAATAATTTCGATTTAATTTTTCTTTTTCGTGAAGTTTTTTCCTATCTTCGCCATACCATAGAGATTGATCTGACTCCGGCGGCATGTGGAAAGAAAAATTCATAGAATATCTCCGTTACGAGAAGAATTACTCCTCTCATACGGAGATATCTTATTTAAAGGACCTCACACAGTTCCAGGAATTCATCGCAGCGGAATGTGGTGAAATTGACCTGAAGGAAATTGACAGCGACATAGTCCGTATCTGGATAATCAGACTAATGGAAGGAGGGATGAAAGCACGTTCCGTAAACCGGAAGCTAAGCGCGCTGAAAGCATTCTTTCGCTATCTGAAGAAAAACGGTATCGTGGAACAAAACCCTGCGGAACGGGTATCGGGACCCAAGACGGCCAAACGGCTTCCTACTTTCGTAAACAATGAAGAGTTAAGCGAAATAATCGACGACGCCCTGGCATATGATGATAATTTCACTGGTCATCGCGACCGTTTTCTTATTGAGCTGCTCTATCTTACAGGCATGCGCCGGGCAGAACTGATTGCATTAAGGGACAGCGATGTGGATTTCAGCGGCAACACCCTGCGCGTAATGGGTAAGCGTAATAAACAACGTCTGATTCCCTTCTCCGATGAGACAAAAGAAAAACTGCAGCAGTACATAGAAAGAAGAAACCGGGAAATCACAAACAAATCACCTTTTTTGTTTGTTAAGGAAGATGGAGGTCCGTTGTATCCGAAACTGGTATACCGTATTATTCATGGCCATTTGAGCAGCATTTCCACCCTTTCTAAAAAGAGTCCTCACGTACTGCGCCACTCTTTTGCGACCGGAATGCTGAACAACGGGGCAGAGATAAATGCGGTAAAGGAACTGCTTGGCCACTCCAGCCTGGCCTCCACGGAGATCTATACACATGTAACGTTTGAAGAGTTGAAAAAAGCATATCACAACGCTCATCCAAGAGCAAAAAAATGAAGGAGGAATAGTATGGAACTGACAATTCAATCTGTAAACTTTGACGCTACCGACCAGCTGCAAGCGTTCGTAGAAAAGAAAATGAAGAAGCTGGAACGATTTTCCGAAGACATCATTCAGACAGAAGTCATACTAAAAGTAGTGAAACCTGAGACGGCGAATAACAAGGAAGCTGCGGTAAAACTAAGCCTGAGACACAGTGAGGCATTTGCAAGCAAAACTGCAGACACGTTTGAAGAAGCCATTGATCTGTGTACGATGGCAATCGAAAAGCAGATACTGAAAACCAAAGAAAAAAAGGAACGATGAGACGCTAAAAAATTGAAGGAAAAGTTTTGGCATCAAAAAAAATATCACTACCTTTGCGACCGTTTCTCTCTTTCCGGGGGAGAAGCGGTTAATTTCAAGATATAAGCCTCTTTAGCTCAGCTGGCCAGAGCACGTGATTTGTAATCTCGGGGTCGTTGGTTCGAATCCGACAAGAGGCTCAAAAAACCCGGGCAGTTACCAGAGTGGCCAAATGGGGCTGACTGTAACTCAGCTGGCTTACGCCTTCGGTGGTTCGAATCCATCACTGCCCACAAATTCGATTCGATGATTTGCAAATTTACTGATTCGAAGATTTAAAATCTGCTAATCAACCAATCATCAAATCAATTTTCGCGGAAGTAGCTCAGTCGATAGAGCATTAGCCTTCCAAGCTGAGGGTCGCGGGTTTGAGTCCCGTCTTCCGCTCTGATAAAGAGAGTACGGAGCTGCACAGGCTTACTGGATAATCCCAAAAGGAAGTTCCGCCTTCTGCTCTTTTTGCCTATGTAGCTCAGTGGTAGAGCACTTCCTTGGTAAGGAAGAGGTCGCGGGTTCAATTCCCGCCATCGGCTCAATAACAGGTAATTCATCGTTTCATCAAGATGAAGGCAGTGTGCCGGGTGTCTTGAGTTTTACTGTTTACAACCAACAAGAATAGAAATACAATATTTTATTTACACTAACTAATAGGACATTTTATGGCAAAAGAACATTTTAACCGGACGAAACCGCATGTAAATATCGGTACAATCGGTCACGTTGACCACGGTAAGACGACTTTAACAGCTGCTATCACGACTGTTTTAGGGAAAAGAGGATTCTCCGAAGTCCGTTCATTCGACTCAATCGACAACGCTCCGGAAGAAAAGGAAAGAGGTATTACCATCAATACTTCACACGTTGAATACGAAACTGAAAATCGTCACTACGCGCACGTTGACTGTCCGGGTCACGCCGACTATGTGAAGAACATGGTTACCGGTGCTGCCCAGATGGATGGTGCCATCATCGTAGTTGCCGCTACCGACGGTCCCATGCCCCAGACTCGTGAGCACATTCTTTTGGCACGTCAGGTAAACGTTCCTCGACTGGTTGTTTTCATGAACAAGGTGGATCTGGTTGATGACGAAGAAATGTTGGAACTGGTAGAAATGGAAATGCGCGAGCTTCTTTCATTCTATAACTTCGATGGCGACAACACGCCAGTTATCCAGGGTTCTGCTCTTGGCGGACTGAATGGCGATCCCAAATGGGAAGAAAAAATCATGGAACTGATGAACGCTGTGGACACCTGGATTCCGCTGCCTCCGCGCGATGTGGACAAACCGTTCCTTATGCCTGTTGAAGACGTGTTCTCAATCACCGGTCGTGGTACAGTAGCCACAGGCCGTATTGAAACCGGTATCATCAAAACAGGTGAAGAAGTACAGATTATCGGACTTGGTGCCGAGGGCAAAAAGTCCGTGGTTACCGGTGTGGAAATGTTCCGCAAGATTCTGGACGAAGGTCAGGCTGGTGACAACGTAGGTCTTCTTCTTCGTGGTATCGACAAAGACGAAATCAAGCGTGGTATGGTAATCTCTCACCCGGGTAAAGTAAAACCTCATTCCAAATTCAAAGCTGAGGTGTATATCCTGAAGAAAGAAGAAGGCGGACGTCACACTCCGTTCCACGACCACTATCGTCCTCAGTTCTACATCCGTACGCTCGACGTGACCGGTGAGATCAAACTGCCGGAAGGCGTGGAAATGGTGATGCCCGGTGACAACGTAACCATCGAGGTAGACCTGATCTATCCGGTAGCATGCAACGTGGGTCTTCGTTTCGCTATCCGCGAAGGTGGCCGCACGGTAGGTGCAGGACAGATCACAGAGTTGATCGACTAAGTAAACCCAAATCCCTTAAGGGGGACCAGGGGTCATAATAAACAACAGATTTCCCTCTACCCCCTCCCTTCGGGGAGGGACAGGGAGGGGTATCTCATACGGGTCTAGCTCAGTTGGTAGAGCACTGGTCTCCAAAACCAGGTGTCGGGAGTTCGAGTCTCTCGACCCGTGCACAAACGATCCGAATTAAATGAAAAAAGTAGTTGCATATTTAAAGGATGCTTATAACGAACTTGTTTATAAAGTATCCTGGCCAACAAGAGAGGAACTCTCCGGCAGCACGGTAATTGTATTGATTGCTTCCCTTATAATTGCCCTTATTGTCTTCGGGATGGACTCTCTTTTTGAGTGGGTACTGAAGCTCCTCTACGGTATTTTATAAAATTCTGAACTGAGAGATTATGACTGAAGAGAGAAAGAAATGGTACGTTCTGCGTGCCGTAAGCGGAAAAGAAAGTAAAGTCAAAGAGTATCTTGAGTCAGAAATTAAAAAAACCGATTTAGGAAAGTACATTTCTCAAGTTCTCATCCCTACAGAAAAGACTTATACTGTACGCAACGGAAAGAAAGTGATGAAAGAACGCGCTTATCTTCCCGGCTACGTGCTTATTGAGGCTGAACTCACGGGTGAGGTAATTCATGAACTTAAGAATATCAATTATGTAGCAGGTTTTCTGCCCAACACGACCGACCCCCAGCCCTTGCGGGAAACGGAGGTGAAGCGTATCCTAGGTACGATGGACGAGTTGGAAGAAGCAGGCGACGAAATGGATATGAAATACTACGTAGGTGAAAATGTGAAGGTGATTAGCGGCCCCTTCAGCAGCTTTTCAGGCGTAGTGGAGGAAGTGAACGACGAGAGAAAGAAGCTCAAAGTGATGGTCAAAATCTTCGGGAGAAAACAACTCCTGGAGCTGAGCTATATGCAAGTAGAGAAGGAGTAGTCAGTAATTTGGTTACGCAGATTCTGTAAGTTCTTCAATGTGTTTCGAAAACCGTAATTAATTAAAATCAAGAAAATGGCTAAAGAAGTTGCCGGACAACTAAAATTACAAATCAAAGGAGGAGCTGCAAACCCGTCTCCCCCGGTAGGACCTGCATTGGGTTCCAAAGGGATCAACATCATGGAGTTTTGCAAGCAATTCAATGCCAGAACTCAGGATAAAGCCGGTAAAGTGTTGCCTGTGGTAATCACTTACTATACCGACAAGTCTTTTGATTTTATTGTTAAAACACCACCGGTTGCAATTCAGTTATTGGAAGTCAGTAAACAAAAAGGCGGCTCGGCAGAACCCAACCGCAAGAAAGTGGCGGAAGTTACCTGGGAACAGGTAAAAACCATTGCCGAAGAAAAGATGACCGATTTGAACTGCTTCACACTTGAATCAGCAATGAAAATGGTAGCCGGAACGGCTCGGAGCATGGGTATCACAGTGAAAGGGGACTTCCCTGAAATTACTAATAATTAAACTTCAATTGAGAAATGAGTAAACTGACAAAAAATCAAAAGTTGGCTTTAAGCAAGATTGAAGTAGGGAAAGCCTATACGCTGAAAGAAGCATCTGCATTGGTGAAGGATGTAACCACCACCAAGTTCGATGCCTCAGTGGATATCGATGTACGCCTCGGCGTAGATCCGCGAAAAGCCAACCAGATGGTCAGAGGCGTTGTGTCTCTGCCCCACGGCACAGGAAAACAAGTAAGAGTTCTTGTATTATGTTCTCCAGAGGCTGAGGCCGACGCAAAAGAAGCGGGCGCAGACTATGTAGGACTCGATGAATATATCGAAAAAATTAAAGGAGGCTGGACCGATGTGGATGTGATCATCACACAACCGCAGATCATGGGTAAGATAGGTGCACTGGGCCGTATTTTAGGACCCCGCGGACTGATGCCGAACCCAAAGAGCGGCACTGTTACGCCCGACGTAGCCAAAGCTGTGCGGGAAGTAAAGCAGGGAAAGATCGACTTTAAAGTAGACAAGACCGGTATTATTCACACCTCTATTGGAAAAGTATCTTTTACGCCCGAACAGATTCGAGACAACGCAAAAGAATTTATTCAAACGTTGATCAAATTAAAACCGACAGCGGCAAAAGGTACTTATATCAGGAGTATTTTCCTTTCCAGCACGATGAGTCCCGGCATCAAAGTGGACCCCAAATCGGCAGAAGAATCCAATTAACAAAAAAGATCTATGAAGAAGGAAGATAAACAACTGATTATAGAACAGATAGCAACGAATCTTCAGGAGTATGAAAATTTCTACCTTGCCGATCTCGCCACAATGAATGCGGTGAAGACGAGCAATTTACGAAGAGAATGCTCCAAGCAGGATATCAAGTTGGTAGTGGTAAAAAATACCTTGTTGCAAAAAGCATTCGAGTCACTCGACAAGAACTATGAAGAGTTGTATCCCATATTAAAAGGGAACACGGCCATCATGTTCTCCAACGTGGCGAATGCTCCTGCCAAACTCATTGATAAGTTCAAAGCAGACAAAGTGCCCTCTTTCAAAGGTGCTTATGTGCAGGAGAGTTTCTTCATCGGCCCCAAGGCGCTGCAGGACCTCGTGAACATCAAGAGCAAGACAGAGCTTATTGGAGATGTAATCGCACTGTTGCAGTCACCTGCAAAGAATGTGATTTCGGCTCTCCAATCCGGCGGAACAATCCTCCATGGAGTATTGAAGACGTTGTCGGAGAAAGAACATTCTCATTAAGCAAAACGAGCAGAAGGCAAGTTTACTTGCTTTATGCCGTTGCGAGAGAATGTAGAAGATTTCAAAATTAATGTGTATACAACAAACAGAATTAGTAATCAATTTAAACAAATACAAAAATGGCAGACTTAAAAAAATTTGCTGAGGAATTAGTTAACTTGACAGTGAAAGAAGTTAACGAACTGGCTGAAATTTTAAAAACGGAATATGGTATTGAGCCGGCTGCAGCAGCAGTGGCAGTGGCCGCCGGACCTGCAGCTGCTGAAGCTGCAGTTGAAGAGCAAACCGCTTTCGACGTGATCCTGAAGAGTGCCGGTGCAGCCAAACTGGCTGTAGTAAAGGCAGTGAAAGAACTTACAGGACTCGGCTTGAAGGAAGCCAAAGATTTAGTGGACGGAGCTCCCAGCGAATTGAAAAAAGGTGTAACAAAAGACGAAGCAGATGCTTTGAAAAAACAACTTGAAGAGGCTGGAGCAGAAGTTGAACTTAAATAACATTACCCTAAATTAGGTTAATATGGTTAGGAATCTTCTTCCGGAAGATTCTTAACCTTTTGTGTCAATATATATTAGGTTCCAAAACTCATTTCCATGTCTTCAAATAACGCCAACCAAAGAATAAACTTTGCGTCGATTAATAATCCGCTCGATTTTCCAGATTTTCTGGAAGTACAGTTAAAATCGTTTCAGGATTTCATCCAGCTTGACGCCCCCCCCGAAAGTAGAAAAAATGAAGGATTGTACAAGGTTTTTACGGAGAACTTCCCCATTGCGGATACCCGTAATAATTTCGTCCTTGAATTTTTGGATTATTATGTAGATCCTCCCCGTTATAGCATTGAGGAATGTGTAGACAGAGGACTTACTTACAGCGTCCCGCTCAAGGCGAAGCTATACCTCTACTGCACAGACCCCGACCACGAAGACTTTACACCTGTCATTCAGGATGTATACCTGGGTACCATTCCCTATATGACCGAAAAGGGAACATTTGTGATCAATGGAGCCGAGCGTGTAATTGTGTCACAGCTGCACCGCTCTCCCGGTGTCTTTTTCGGACAGAGCCTGCATGCCAACGGCACCGTTCTTTATTCAGCCCGTATCATCCCTTTTAAAGGATCATGGATTGAGTTCGCAACCGACATCAACAGTGTGATGTATGCTTACATCGACCGTAAAAAGAAATTACCTGTGACCACGCTGTTGCGGGCTATTGGCTTCGAGAGCGACAAGGATATTCTCGAAATCTTTGACCTTGCAGAAGAGGTGAAGGTGAACAAAAGCAACCTCAAGAAGGTGACCGGACGCAAGCTGGCTGCCCGTGTACTGAAATCATGGATGGAAGATTTCGTGGACGAGGACACCGGTGAGGTAACTTCCATAGAAAGAAATGAAGTGATCATCGAACGGGAGACCATCCTCGAAGCAGAACACATGGACGACATTCTCGAATCGGGTGTTTCATCCATCCTGCTTCACAAGGAGACGGCCAATACTTCTGACTACTCCATCATATACAACACCCTGCAGAAGGACCCGAGCAACTCGGAGATAGATGCTATCCGTCATATCTACCGCCAGCTGCGCAGCGCCGAACCGGCAGACGACTCGAGTGCGCGCGAGGTGATAAACAACCTTTTCTTCTCCGAAAAGAGATACGACCTGGGGGATGTGGGACGTTACAGAATCAACAAAAAGCTCAATCTCAACATCGATGTCGATGTACGGGTACTGACCAAGGAAGATATCATTGAGATCATCAAGTACCTTATTGAGCTGATCAACTCCAAAGCGGTGGTCGACGATATCGACCACCTCAGCAACAGACGTGTACGCACGGTAGGAGAACAATTATATACCCAGTTTGGCGTGGGACTGAACCGCATGGCGCGTATTATTCGTGAACGGATGAACGTACGTGACAACGAGGTGTTCACCCCCATCGACCTGATCAATGCGAAAACCATCTCCTCGGTGATCAACACCTTTTTTGGTACGAATGCGCTTTCGCAGTTCATGGACCAGACAAACCCCCTGGCCGAGATTACTCACAAGCGCCGTCTGTCGGCCCTCGGTCCTGGTGGTCTTTCGCGTGAGCGTGCCGGCTTTGAGGTGCGTGACGTACACTTTACGCACTACGGTCGTCTTTGTCCTATTGAAACACCCGAAGGTCCCAATATCGGACTAATCTCCTCGCTGTGTGTCTACGCAAAGATCAACGACCTGGGATTCATTGAGACTCCTTACCGCAAGGCGGAGAATGGCATTGTGAATATCAAGAACGACGAAGTCATATACCTTGCTGCAGAGGAGGAAGAAAATAAACTCATTGCACAGGGCAATGCCCCGCTCGATGAGAAGGGACACTTTATAAATCCACGTGTGAAGGCACGTCAGGATGCCGACTATCCGGTGATTGCCCCGGAAGAAGTGGAGCTCATGGACGTGTCGCCCATGCAGATTGCGTCCATAGCCGCCTCACTGATCCCCTTCCTGGAACATGACGACGCCAACCGTGCCCTGATGGGATCCAACATGATGCGCCAGGCTGTGCCACTGATAAGGACGGAATCTCC
>DGZP01000001.1:8998-33125 GCA_002398565.1 Proteiniphilum sp. UBA4977 | reverse complement strand
TATCCGGTGATTGCCCCGGAAGAAGTGGAGCTCATGGACGTGTCGCCCATGCAGATTGCGTCCATAGCCGCCTCACTGATCCCCTTCCTGGAACATGACGACGCCAACCGTGCCCTGATGGGATCCAACATGATGCGCCAGGCTGTGCCACTGATAAGGACGGAATCTCCCATTGTAGGTACCGGCATTGAAGGACAACTGATAAAGGACTCCCGCTCACAGATCATGGCTGAGGGCAACGGGGAGATTACCTATGTGGATGCTACCACAATCAAGATCAAATACAACAGGTCGGAAGAGGAGGAATTTACCAGCTTCGATGATGCAGTAAAGACTTATCTCATTCCTAAATTCCGTAAAACCAACCAAAACACCACAATTGACCTGCGCCCCATATGCAAGGTTGGCCAGAAGGTGAAAGCCGGTGAAATCCTTACCGAAGGATACGCCACCCAGGATGGAGAGCTGGCATTGGGTAAGAACCTGAAAGTGGCATTCATGCCCTGGAAGGGTTATAACTTCGAAGATGCCATCGTACTAAACGAGAGGATGGTGAGTGATGATGTGTTCACCTCCGTGCACATGGAAGAGTTCTCGCTGGAAGTGCGTGAAACCAAACGCGGCCTGGAAGAACTGACCTCAGACATTCCCAACGTCAGCGAAGAAGCGACCAAAGACCTCGACGAAAAAGGGATCGTGCGCGTAGGAGCCCGCATCAAGCCGGGTGACATCCTCATTGGCAAGATCACCCCCAAGGGGGAATCGGATCCTTCGCCCGAAGAAAAACTGCTGCGTGCCATCTTCGGTGATAAAGCAGGTGACGTGAAGGATGCTTCCCTGAAAGCGTCACCCTCACTCAAAGGAGTTGTCGTACATACCAACCTCTTCTCGAAGGCATCCAAGAAAGGGAAGACAAAGCTTTCGAGTAAGGCGCTTCTCCCCAAACTGGACGAAGAGTATGAACTCAAAATGGATGAACTGAGAAAAGTACTGATCGATAAGCTCCTGATACTTACCGATGGTAAAACATCGGCAGGTGTAAAGGACTACACCAATATGGACATCGTTCCCAAGGGAGCGAAGTTCACACAAAAGGTGCTCAGCGACATCGATTTCCAAGCCGTCCAGTTAAACAAATGGACCACAGATATCCACAAGAACGAACTCATTCGTGCCACGGTAATCAATTACCTGCGCCGTTACAAAGAACTGGATGCCGAATTGAAACGCAAACGTTTCGACTTCACCATCGGCGACGAGCTTCCTTCGGGCATCATGCAGATCGCAAAGGTATATGTGGCCAAGAAACGTAAGATACAGGTGGGCGATAAGATGGCGGGCCGCCATGGAAATAAGGGTATTGTTTCACGCATTGTGCGTCAGGAAGACATGCCCTTCCTTGCCGACGGTACACCCGTCGACATCGTTCTGAACCCGCTGGGCGTACCTTCGCGTATGAACCTGGGACAAATCTTTGAAACCGTCCTGGGATGGGCTGGAAAAGAACTCGGCGTAAAATTTGCCACACCCATCTTCGATGGCGCCTCGCTGGATGATCTGACTGTATGGACAGATAAGGCCAACGTACCGGCCTACGGTAAGTCATACCTCTACGACGGGGGTACAGGCGAACGTTTCGACCAGCCGGCCACGGTGGGTATTATCTATATGCTCAAGCTCGGCCACATGGTGGAAGACAAGATGCATGCACGTTCTATCGGGCCCTACTCACTCATCACGCAACAGCCGCTGGGTGGTAAGGCACAGTTCGGAGGACAGCGATTCGGAGAAATGGAGGTATGGGCACTCGAAGCATTCGGTGCGGCCCATATCCTGCAGGAAATCCTCACCGTAAAGTCCGACGACGTGGTAGGCCGCTCCAAGGCATACGAATCCATCGTGAAAGGGGAAGCCATGCCACCGGCAGGAATACCTGAATCGTTGAATGTACTGCTTCACGAACTGAAAGGATTGGGACTTAATATCAGCCTCGACTAATGCATAAACAATTAGCAGATTCGCAGATGTAGATTTACTAATATATGTATGATTAATCAGTCGTCGAATCTTCAAATCAGTTTACTCATTGGTATATTAGCACATTAAATATAACAACTCTTTATACAGATTATATATATGGCATTTAGAAAAGACAACAAAATAAAGAGTAGCTTTTCAAAAATTACAATTGGGCTGGCATCGCCGGAACAAATTCTGGAAAACTCTTTCGGTGAAGTATTGAAACCCGAAACAATCAACTACCGTACCTATAAGCCTGAGCGTGACGGTTTGTTCTGCGAGCGTATTTTCGGGCCCGTTAAAGACTACGAATGTCATTGCGGAAAATACAAACGTATTCGCTACAAGGGTATTGTTTGCGACCGTTGTGGTGTGGAAGTGACCGAGAAAAAGGTACGCCGCGAACGTACCGGACACATTCATCTGGTTGTCCCCGTAGCCCATATCTGGTATTTCAGGTCGTTACCCAATAAAATAGGTTATCTGCTGGGTATTCCCACCAAGAAGCTCGACACCATCATTTACTACGAACGTTACGTGGTCATTCAGGCCGGGGTACTCGAAGAAAAGGTGGCCGAAAAAGATCTGCTCACCGAAGAAGAATATCTGGATCTGCTGGAGACATTACCCAAGGAAAACCAGATGCTTGAGGACAGTGATCCAAATAAGTTTATCGCGAAGATGGGTGCCGAGGCCATCCTCGACCTGCTCGAGAGACTCAATCTCGACAAGCTGGCCAACCAGCTGCGTCACCGTGCCAGTACCGATACATCGCAGCAGCGCAAGAATGAAGCGTTGAAGCAGTTACAGGTTGTGGAGGCTTTCCGCGGATCAAAGAGTATCAACAAGCCGGAGTGGATGATCATGAAAGTGATCCCCGTGATCCCGCCTGATTTGCGACCGTTGGTACCCCTGGATGGTGGTCGTTTTGCCACTTCCGACCTGAACGACCTCTATCGTCGTGTGATCATCCGCAACAACCGGTTGAAACGACTGATCGACATCAAGGCCCCCGATGTGATCCTGCGCAACGAGAAGCGCATGTTGCAAGAGGCCGTAGACTCCCTGTTCGACAACTCTCGCAAGTCGAGTGCCATTAAAACCGAGTCGAACCGTCCGTTGAAGTCACTTTCCGACAGTTTGAAAGGAAAGCAGGGACGCTTCCGCCAGAACCTGCTTGGTAAGCGTGTGGACTACTCGGCACGTTCCGTGATCGTGGTCGGTCCCGAGCTGAAGATGCACGAATGCGGTCTTCCCAAGGATATGGCCGCCGAACTCTATAAACCGTTTATCATTCGCAAGCTGATTGAAAGAGGCATCGTGAAGACGGTGAAATCGGCCAAGAAGATTGTGGACCGGAAAGAACCGGTAGTATATGATATCCTGGAGTACGTGATGAAAGGCCACCCGGTACTGTTGAACCGTGCCCCTACCCTGCACCGTCTGGGTATCCAGGCATTCCAGCCCAAGCTGATTGAAGGGAAGGCCATTCAGTTGCACCCGTTGGCATGTACGGCGTTCAACGCCGACTTCGACGGGGACCAGATGGCCGTACACCTTCCGTTGGGCAATGAAGCCATTCTGGAAGCACAGCTGCTGATGCTTGCCTCGCATAACATTCTCAACCCTGCCAATGGTGCCCCAATCACCGTTCCCTCGCAGGACATGGTACTCGGGTTGTATTACATCACAAAAATCCGTCCCGGAGCAAAAGGCGAAGGAATGACATTCTACGGTGAAGAAGAAGCCATCATCGCTTATAACGAAGGAGCTGTAGACATTCATGCCCTGGTGAAAGTAATTGTGGACGACATCGACGAGGAAGGAAATCCGGTCCGCAAGATGCACGAAACCACTGTCGGCCGCGTGATTACCAACGAGGCCATCCCCAAGGAGGTAGGTTACATCAACGAACTTCTCTCCAAGAAGTCGCTTCGCGACATCATTGGCAAGGTGATCAAGACCTGTGGTGTAGCCCGCACGGCACAATATCTCGACGACATCAAGGATCTGGGTTACACCATGGCCTTCAAGGGAGGGCTCTCGTTCAACCTTGAAGATGTAATCATTCCGGAAGAGAAAGACACTCTCATCCAGGAAGGATATGCCGAAGTGGAACAGATCATGGAAAATTATAACATGGGGTTCATCACCTATAACGAGCGTTATAACCAGATCATTGACACTTGGACACACATCAACTCCAAGTTATCGAATATCCTTATGAAGCAGCTGTCGGAAGATGATCAGGGATTCAACTCGGTATACATGATGCTCGACTCCGGCGCCCGTGGTTCACGCGAACAGATCCGTCAGCTTTCGGGTATGCGCGGACTGATGGCCAAGCCGCAAAAGAGCGGTGCCGAAGGGGCTCAGATTATTGAGAACCCCATTCTCGCGAACTTCAAGGAGGGACTATCGGTGCTTGAGTACTTCATCTCTACCCATGGTGCCCGTAAGGGTCTTGCCGATACGGCCCTGAAAACAGCCGATGCCGGATACCTGACCCGTCGTCTGGTTGATGTCTCGCAAGACGTCATCATCAACGAAGAAGACTGCGGCACATTGCGCGGGCTTGTGGCTACAGCCATCAGGAACAACGACGAGGTGATCGCCTCACTTTACGAGCGTATCCTGGGCCGTGTTTCGGTGCACGACGTACAGCACCCCAGTACGGGTGAAATTCTCGTGAACTCCGGAGAGGAAATCACCGAAGACATCGCGAAAAAGATAGACGAGTCTCCCATAGAACGTGTGGAGATCCGCTCGGTACTTACCTGCGAATCGCATCACGGTGTTTGTGCGAAATGTTATGGCAGGAACCTGGCCACAGGGCGAATGGTACAAAAGGGTGAAGCCGTGGGCGTAATTGCCGCACAATCCATCGGGGAACCGGGGACACAGCTTACACTACGTACGTTCCACGTGGGAGGTATCGCCTCCAACATCGCCACAGAAAACAGCATCGTCACCAAATACGATGGTGTTGTGGAGTTTGACGAGCTGCGTTATGTAGAAACAACCGATACCGAAGGCAAACCCTATAAGGTTGTCGTGAGTCGTCTTGTGGAGATGCGTATCATCGACCTCAACACGAAAATCGTGCTGGTATCACACAATATCCCCTACGGATCCAAGCTCTATTTTAATGACGGAGACAAGGTGCAGAAGGGCGACCTCATCTGCGAATGGGATCCATTCAATGCTGTAATTGTTTCTGAAGCAACCGGAAAAATCCGTTTCGAGAACTTCACTGAAAACATGACCTACAAGGTTGAATCGGACGAACAGACCGGCTTGAAGGAAAAGGTAATCATCGAATCGCGTGATAAGACCAAAGCCCCCTCGGCACACATTGTAAATGAGGACGACGATATCCTGCGTACATATACGCTTCCACTGGGCTCGCACATTGTGAAAAACGAGAACGATGAGATAAAAGCAGGAGATACGCTGGTGAAGATTCCGCGTGCCGTAGGTAAAGCTGGTGACATCACGGGAGGTCTTCCGCGTGTGACCGAGCTGTTTGAAGCGCGTAATCCGTCCAACCCGGCCGTGGTTGCCGAGATCGACGGAGAAGTATCGTATGGCAAGATTAAACGGGGGAACCAGGAAATATCCGTCACCTCCAAAACAGGAGAGACCAAGAAGTATATGGTTCCGTTATCCAAGCAGATACTGGTACAGGAGAACGATTACATCCGTGCCGGAATGCATCTCTCCGACGGCGCCACCACGCCATCCGATATTCTGGCGATCATGGGACCGACCGCCGTACAGGAATACATTGTAAATGAAGTACAGGATGTGTATCGTCTGCAGGGTGTGAAGATCAACGACAAGCACTTTGAGGTGATTGTTCGTCAGATGATGCGCAAGGTGGAGGTGGTAGATCCGGGTGACACCCGTTTCCTTGAGCAACAGCTGGTCGACAAGCACGAGATGATGGAAGAGAACGACCGCATCTGGGGCAAAAAAGTGATCATGGACGCCGGTGACTCACAGATCTTTGAGCCCGGTCAGATTGTCACCGTACGCAAGTTGCGCGACGAGAACAGTTCTCTGAAACGACGCGACATGAAAACGGTGGAAGCACGTGATGCCATCCCGGCAACTGCCAACCAGGTATTGCAGGGAATCACCCGTGCAGCACTTCAAACTACCAGCTTCATGTCTGCCGCCTCGTTCCAGGAAACGACCAAGGTGCTGAACGATGCTGCCATTAACGGAAAGACCGACACCCTGGAAGGTTTGAAAGAGAACGTAATCTGCGGACACCTTATACCTGCCGGCACCGGCCAGCGGGAGTTCGACAAGCTCGTGGTAGGTTCACGCGACGACTTCGACAAACTGAACGCGAATAAGCGCAGCAACCTGTTCCAGGAAGTCGCAGTAGAAGAATAATTGCTTTGAAATAACTTTTTTAAAACCCGTGTCCGGTATTACGGCACGGGTTTTTTTGTTGGTCTTATCTACAAATAACCCTTGCTTAGACCAAATAACATGGATGCCTATTGAATTAAATTTATTTAAGACTCATCGCTGTAGAGATATTGAGCATATCGAGTCTTTATTGTAAATCCACATGACAATTATCATAATTATAAAAAAACCACCAAGTATGTGCAAACTGAGAAAGAGGTTACTCTTGTTTTTCACCTTGGCAGCCGGCACACTGGCCGCCCAGAACCACACCGTGAGCGGATATGTTACAGATGCCGCGAATGGCGAGACATTGATCTCAGCCACCGTGATCGACAAAAAAACATCAAAAGGAGCGGCTGCCAACAATTATGGATATTACTCGCTCACATTACCCAAGGGCGAGGTTTCGCTCAACTACTCTTACATCGGGTATGAGACTGACGAAAAAACTTTTGTCTTGGATAAAGATACTGTTTTAAACATCGCCCTGAAGCTCAACAATACACTCGATGAGGTTACCGTTGTGGGGATGAGGTCTGAAATGGGCGTGAAGGGTTCGCAGATGAGTGCGGTGGAAGTACCCATCAATCTGATAAAAAATATCCCCACGCTACTGGGTGAGAACGATCTGATAAAAGCGTTGCAGCTTTTGCCGGGTGTGCAATCGGGAACCGAAGGCTCTGCAGGGCTTTACGTACGCGGCGGCGGTCCCGACGAAAACCTCCTTTTACTGGATGGCGTGCCGCTTTACAATGTGAATCACATGCTGGGATTTTTCTCTGTTTTCAATAGCGATGCATTGAAAAATGTCACATTATATAAAGGAAGCTTTCCGGCACGATTCGGCGGACGATTGTCATCGGTAGTAGATGTACGTATGAAAGACGGTGACGACAAGAAAATACGCGGGACGGCAAGTATCGGCCTGATCTCCTCTAAAATTCAACTCGAAGGGCCTATCATCAGGGAAAAAACCACTTTCAATGTATCGGCCCGAAGAACTTATATCGACGTGTTGACCCAGCCACTGATAAAAGCCGCGGCTAAAGCGGAAGGAGGCGACGGAAACACTGCCGCCGGATACTATTTCTACGATGTGAATGCCAAATTCACACATAAGTTTTCCGACAGGGACAAACTTTACCTGAGCGCCTACCTGGGCGACGACGCTCTTTACGCGAAAGTGCGAACCAGGGTCTCCTACAATATGGACTTTGAAGACAAGGACTACACCAACCTCAACTGGGGATGGGGAAACGTGGTGACTGCCTTGCGATGGAACCATGTTGTAAACAACAAGTTGTTTATGAACACAACGGCATCGTTTACGCGATATCGCTCAAAGTTAGGGCTGGGCGCCGAGAACGTGCAAACAGACAAAAGCAAAACGCCGCCGAAGGAAGAGAAAAGCGAACTGAATTTGACTTATAACTCAGGTATTCGCGACTGGACGGCCAAAATGGATTTCGACTACACACCAAACAGTGCTCACGACATCAAATTTGGTACAAATTACACTTACCATACCTTCCGGCCCGACGTCACTTCAATGAAGTTTGTGGATTCGGAAATAGTCAACAAGGTGGACACGGTCATTGGGAGTCCCGTCGTATATGCACACGAGACGATGAGCTACATCGAAGACAATGTATCAATTGGCAACCTGTTGAAAGTGAACTTGGGGGTGCACTTTTCAACTTTTCACGTTCAAAATCAGAACTACTCCTCGTTACAACCGCGGGCGGGGGTACGCCTGTTGCTTACCGACAACCTGTCGGTTAAGGCAGGATATGCCGGCATGAGCCAATACATCCACCTGCTGTCGAACAGCCTGGTGAGCCTGCCTACCGACCTTTGGGTGCCAGTAACGAAAAGGATAAAACCCATGAACTCGCACCAATATTCCGCCGGCCTCTTTTACTCCATGGCGGGCATTGCTGATTTCTCGGTGGAAGGATATTACAAGACCATGGGCAACCTGCTCGAATATAAGGATGGCGCCTCTTTCATGGGCATATCGACCAACTGGGAAGACAAGGTGAGTACAGGACGCGGAACCGCCTACGGTGTGGAGTTACTGGCACAGCGTTCTTTTGGAAACACCACCGGATGGGTGGGTTACACCTGGTCGAAATCCGATAGGATTTTCGATGAACCGGGCAACGAACTCAACAACGGGAAACCTTTTCCGGCGAAATATGACCGTCGTCACGACATCAGCCTCACGCTTACACATAAGTTTTCCGAGCGTATTGATCTGTCGGGCTCATGGGTCTTCAGCACGGGAAATGCCGCCACATTCGCCTTTCACGAGGTGAAAGGCGCCGGATATCCCAACCTGGACAATCCTTATCCGGTCTCCGTAGAGATACCTCACGTTTCGGCGCGAAATAATTTCCGCTACAACAGTTACCATAGAATGGACCTGGGTGTGAATTTTCACAAGGTGACCAAACGGGGGAACCTTCGCACATGGAATATCAGTATATACAATGTATATAACCGGTGGAATCCGTTTTTCGTATATGCCGACTCACACAGCCGGCAAAATCCGCAAACCGGCGAATATGAAACGGTTAACAAACTCAAGCAGGCTACTCTTTTTCCAATTATTCCCTCTGTAAGTTACACCATCAAATTTTAAAAAGATATGAAGAAAAAACATACTCCCGCGTTTGCGGTTCTTTTAGCAATATCATTGGGCATATTTATCTCGTGCGAAAAAGATATTGCGTTTAAAGGAGAGGTTACTGATCCGATGCTGGTTGTAAACAGCACGGTAAATACCGACTCCGTGGTATCGGCACACATTTCTCAAAGTCGTTTCGTACTCGGGAAGGTATCGCCGATACCCGATGTGGAAAATGCCGCCGTTACTCTTTACGTAAATGGCACAGTTATGGAAAAGCTTGCTCACAAAGGAAAAGGAGTGTATAAAGGCAGCTACGTACCCAAGCCGTCGGATGAGATAGGGATTGAAGTGGAGGCGCCCGGATTTGAGAAGTTAGGAGCAAAGACGATGATGCCGGAAAATGTCAATCTCAGCGTGAAGAGTGTTACCGAAACGGTTAAGGAGAACTCTTATCCGGATGGGAACACAGGTGAGAAACTAATTGAGTTGAATATAAAATTGACTTTGACCGATAATCCGGAGCAGGAGAATTACTATTTCATCAAAGGGAGAAGGAACGCTTATTATCAAGGCATGTTGCAGTTCAGCTATCCCCTTGACCTGAAGTTATCGGACATCCTCGACAACAAACAGGTTGTGGGAGGAGGGGATGCCGTATCCGGAATTCTATGGGAGGAAGATGACGGCAACCGTAATATTAAAAATATCTTTACCGATCTGTTTGTGAACGGGAAGGAGTTGGGGCTCAACTTTATTTTTCATGAGCCGGTGCAGACGGATCCCGACCAAACCATTGAGTATGAAATTGAAGTGGCGCAAATGTCAAAAGATTTGTACCTCTACGTTATTTCAGCCAACAAGGCTATCAGTAACAATGGAATTCCAATCGTGGAGGCCACGCAGGTGCATTCAAACATGACAAACCACGTCGGTATTCTGGGCGCTTATAACAGTCATAAGATGGTGTTCACTTGCTCCCGGGACGATTCAAATCCATAAAGTATCTGTTTCAATACAACCCGGTAGACTTTTTCAGGTAGTCGTAAATTGCCTGCTGCGCCCGGACAGGTGCTTCATCAGGTGAGGTCGTGTCCCTTTTAAACACATTATCCAGATGTTCATCCACCCATACGGCGCTCTGGTTATCTTCCAGCTGGATTTTCAGGATATCCACGATCTGCCGTTTCAGTTTTTCCGAGTAGACAGGAAAGGCCACCTCGATACGGCGGTGCAGGTTGCGTTCCATCCAGTCGGCAGAAGTAAGGTATACTTTTTCTTCTCCATCATGAAAGAAGTACCACACCCGCGCATGTTCCAGATAGGCATCTACAATGCGGGTTACCGTGATATTTTTACTGAAAGGCTGATTGGGTATCAGACAGCAGATTCCCCGGATGATCAGGTCGATCTTCACTCCCGCCTCGCTGGCCCGGTAAAGTGCATTGATCATCCCTTTGTCTTCCAGGCTGTTCATTTTCAAAATGATATATCCCAATCCGCCGTTCTTTACACTTTCAATCTCACGTTCAATCAGTTGATGAATGTAGGGTAGCATATTAAACTGAGTCACCAGCAGATGCCTGAAATCGTGCGTGTAGGGTTTCCCTTCCAACACACGAAACACTTCGTCGATATCCTTGATGATCTCCTTGTTCGAAGTGAGCAGGCCCTTGTCCGAATAGATGCGGGCCGTTTTCTCGTTGAAGTTGCCCGTACCCAGGTAAGCATAACCTTTGAGGGGGTCATCGGGATCATTGCTGCGCTTGCGCACGTAAGCCAGCTTGGCGTGCACCTTAAGCCCCGGAAGGCTGTAGATGATCTTTACCCCGGCCTGCTGCATCAGTTCGGAGGAGAGGTAGTTGTTCTCCTCATCGAAGCGGGCCTTCAGCTCAACAAACACAGTTACCTTCTTACCATTTTTGGCGGCACTGATGAGGCTGTTGATCACGGCTGAGTTTTCTGCTACCCGGTATTGGGTTACCTTTATTTCGATTACCTTGGGGTCGAACGCTGCCTGCATCAGAAAACGCAACAGGTAATCGAACGACTGGTACGGAAAATGCAACAGCACATCCTGCTTTCGCAACACACGCAGGATAGAGGTGTTCGACTCCAGTTCCGGCACACGCAAAGGCTGCGGCAGCTTCTGTTTTAACGAATCTCCCACAGGGTTAGGAAGGTTCGACAGATCCGACAGATTCAGATAACGCCCCGAAGGCAATAGCTCCTCCTCCTCGATTTCGTATGCTTCGCATAGATAACGCAGAAAATAATCGGGCATATCCTTGTCATACTGGAACCTCGTTACCGCGCCAATCTTACGCTTACGCACCTTGCGAAGAATTTTTTCGGCAATATCCTTCTGGTCCTCATCCTCCAGCGAGAAGTCGGCATCGCGCGATATCTTGATGCTGAAGCAGTCCACGATCTCGTATCCGGGAAATACACTCTGCATGTTCGCCTTTATCACATCGTCGATAAACATGATGTAATAATTGCCTCCGTAGGAAGGCAGCTCAATGAAGCGGGGAATTTTGGTGAAGGGAATTTTCATGATGGCATAGGTGTATTTCAAACCTTCTGTCTCCTTTTTTTTCCTTCTTTGCAGCAGACTGATCACCTGATAGATCCGTCCATCCTGAATAAAAGAATGGATATCATCTTTCATAATGACCATAGGTTGCAGATAAGGGAACACCTCTTCATTGAAATATTTTTCCACATAGGCTCGATGAAAAGGTTCCACTTTATCTGTCTGGTACAACACAATACTGTTTCTCTTAAGTTCAGGCAGTATCATGTTGTTGAATATCGCATAGTACTCTTTCTCCTGGGCTGTCACTTCACTGTTGATCTGTACAATGGTCCGCATGGCCTCCTCAATCGATTCGTCCCGCTTGATATTTTCCAACAGAGAACTGTGGTAACCCGACACACGAATCTTGTAGAACTCCTCCAGATTGGAAGAATAAATAGAGAGGAACTTGATTCGCTCATAGATGGGTAGCCGCTCGTCTTTCGCCTCCAGAAGTACCCGGTAGTTAAAGGAGAGCCAGCTGATATCACGTTTGAAATAAGAATATTGGTTATTTTCCATTGACAGCGGTTTAGAAACTCTTTAAACTCCAAAAATACAAAGTTTGTTCGAATAAAAAATCTTTTGGGGTTTCGAGTTTATGGCGCCGGGAGATATTGTCAATCCGGACGAAGAATTGAGGAGGTTTGTTTCCCTAAAATAAATTATCTTTGCCGTGAACAGAACAGGAAAGATGAAAAAAATCGGGTTACTGTCCGACACGCACGGGTACTGGGACGAGAAGTTTGAAACCTATTTATCGTCCTGCGACGAAATATGGCATGCCGGCGACATCGGCTCGCTGGAGCTTGCCGGTCGTTTTGCAGCACTGGGATCTTTTCGTGCCGTCTATGGTAATATCGACGACTACAAAACCCGCAGTGCCTATCCACAAACGCAGCGATTCACCCTCGAAAACGTAGAGGTACTGATGACACATATCGGCGGCTACCCGGGTCGCTATGACCCTTCCATCCGTGCACAGCTGCTTGCCCGTCCTCCTAAACTTTTTATTTCAGGCCACTCCCACATCCTGAAGGTGATGTACGATAAGAAACTGGGTTGCCTCCATATGAACCCGGGTGCTGCAGGAAAGTACGGCTTTCACCGTGTGCGTACGCTTCTCCGTTTTGTTCTGGATGAGGGAGATATCAGAGACCTTGAAGTAATAGAAATCGGAAGGCAGGAATAAGATAAGCGTGGTTACAAAGGCTGCAGATTCGGGAAAACAGAGAGCAGGACACCTCCTGTTCCCAATATTACAAGCAAGGTCCCAATGGTTCTGTTAAGCAGAATTAAACCACGCCGGCTGAAATGCCTCTGCAGTCGCGACACAAGAGTAGTCAGCAAAAACCACCACAACACCGCCGCTGCAAGAAATGAAATCGACCCGGCAATAAGCGAAACGGGGCCGTCGGTCAAAGGGTCCAATGGAAATCGTGCATAAAGCCCCACAAGCACCAGGATAATCGCTACATTGGAACTGGTGAGAAGAAATGCTGAAATAAAATCTTTCAGATACCGTGTTTCACCCACCACCCTGTCGGGTTTCCACCCTTTCAGGGGATTGGTACGAAACACACCGATTCCGAATAAGATCAGGATGACACTTCCCAGCACCTGCAGCCCGCTCTCATTTTCCTTCAGGAGGTCTGACACAAAACTCAACCCAATCAACGTGACTGTGGCATACATAAAGTCCGACAGCACAGCTCCCAATCCGGTGACAAAGCCGTGCCACCGTCCCCGGTTGAGCGTGCGCTGGATAACAAGTATGTTAATTGGCCCCATGGGCGATGAGACCAGGAATCCGATAAGAAAACCTTTGGCGATGGTTTCAAGCATAAATCGTGCAGTTTCGGCAATGAAGCGATGTTAATTCGGCCGCAAAGATACGCCCAATCTGAAAACGGACAAAATGAGTTTTAGTTTTCATTTCACCTGCTTGGAAATGCCTCGATTTTCATGTACTTTTGTGTATTCAAATAGAAGAGATATGATTTCATTTTTCCGTACCCCCTCTCAAAGCGTGATCGCCGTAGAATCAGCATCGGCTTTTTTTTCTGAAACAATCGAAAAACTGAACTGGCTTTTCGGGAACGCAACGCCGCTCGATGCGGAGACAATCCCCGCACCGTACATCGGCCCGCGCAGGGAAATGATCACTCCCTGGAGTACCTGTGCCGTAGAGATCACCCAGAACATGGGTATTGAAGGCATCACCCGCATAGAGGAATATACGCCTGTGACGGAAGATACTCCCTTCGATTTTGACCCGATGCTGCAGCGAAAATACGAAAGCCTTGGCCAAACACTTTTCATCATCGACAAACAACCGGAAAAGATCCTTTATATTGATGACATCGCAGCATACAACAGTACAGAGGGACTCGCACTGAGTGAGGATGAGATCGAATATCTGAACGGCGTGAGCCGCAAAATGGGGCGTAAGCTGACCGACAGCGAAGTATTCGGATTCTCGCAGGTAAACTCGGAGCACTGCCGGCACAAGATATTCAACGGAAAATTTATAATTGACGGAGAGGAGAAAGAACTCTCCTTGTTTCAGCTCATTAAACGCACGTCTCAGATCAACCCCAACAACCTCATCTCTGCTTATAAGGATAATGTGGCTTTTGTACAGGGCCCGGAAATTGAACAATTTGCCCCTGCAAGCGGCGACAAGCCCGATTTTTTTCAGACTACAGAGATAGAGAGCGTGCTCTCACTCAAAGCCGAAACCCATAACTTCCCCACCACGGTGGAACCTTTTAACGGGGCCTCCACCGGCACGGGAGGAGAAATCCGCGACCGGCTTGCCGGTGGCAAGGGGTCGTTACCCGTAGCCGGGACCGCCATCTACATGACCTCCTACCCCCGTCTGGAAGAAGGCCGCGAATGGGAGCAGACGCTTCCTCCGCGCAAATGGCTTTACCAGACGCCGGAGCAGATCCTGATCAAGGCATCAAACGGAGCCTCCGACTTTGGCAACAAATTCGGACAGCCACTCATCTGCGGTTCCGTGCTTACCTTCGAACATGCCGAGAACTACAAAAAGTTTGGTTACGACAAGGTAATCATGCTTGCCGGTGGCGTAGGCTACGCCAACAAGCGTGATGCCCGGAAAGGTGATCCCCGCAGTGGTGAGAAGGTGGTGGTGCTGGGAGGCGACAACTACCGCATCGGCATGGGTGGCGGCGCTGTATCCTCGGTCAATACGGGAGAATATTCCTCCGGTATCGAGCTGAATGCGGTGCAGAGGGCCAACCCCGAGATGCAAAAACGTGTGGCCAATGTGATCCGTTCGCTTGCCGAGTCGGAAGAGAATCCCATCGTCTCCATTCATGACCATGGTGCCGGCGGCCATCTGAACTGCCTCTCCGAGCTGGTCGAAAAAACCGGGGGAGTCATTGACATTGACAAACTTCCGGTGGGCGACAAGACCCTCTCTTCAAAGGAGATCATTGGTAACGAGAGCCAGGAACGCATGGGTCTCCTGATAGAACAGAAGGATATCGAACGCATTGAACGGATTGCTTCTCGTGAACGGGCTCCCATGTATGTGGTGGGTGAAACGACCGACGACATGCGATTCACTTTCCGCGAGCCGGGCGGTGTCAATCCCATCGACATGGAACTGGATGATTTCTTCGGAAAACCGCCCGTAACCATCATGGAAGACAGCACCATGGAAGAGACATACGGAGCGCCTGCGTACAACCCGGAACAGTTGGGGACATATATCGAAAACGTACTGAAACTGGAAGCCGTGGCCTGCAAAGACTGGCTCACCAACAAGGTGGACCGTTCGGTGACCGGCAAGATTGCCAGACAACAGTGCCAGGGAGAAATACAGTTGCCACTGAGCGATTGCGGCGCCATCGCACTCGATTACAAAGGGTATGCCGGCATGGCTACTTCACTGGGCCATGCACCCCAGGTAGCGATGATCGACCCGGCTGCCGGATCGGTGATGGCCGTGGCAGAAGCACTGACAAACATTGTATTTGCGCCGCTCACCCATGGGCTGCAGGGAGTCTCTCTCAGTGCCAACTGGATGTGGCCCTGCCGCAACCCTGGCGAAGATGCCCGCTTGTACAAGGCGGTGGAAGCCTGTTCGGAATTTGCCGGTGAACTGGGCATCAACATCCCTACCGGCAAGGATTCTCTTTCAATGACACAAAAATATGGAGACGACAAGATTTTCTCTCCCGGCACGGTCATCATTTCAGCAGCCGCCGAGGTAAAGAATATCCGCAGGATCGTTTCACCTGTACTGGCTTATATCAAGGGAACTTATCTCTACTATATCGATTTCTCCTTCGATACATTCAAGCTGGGGGGATCGGCATTTGCTCAAACCATGAGCAAAGTTGGAGATGAAGCACCCACCGTAACAGATACCGAGTATTTCAAGAATGCATTTGCCGCCATACAGGAACTCACCAGTCGTGGCCTGATCCTCGCCGGGCACGACATCTCTGCCGGTGGTATGATCACCGCCATGCTGGAGATGTGTTTTGCCAATCCCCGCGGAGGGCTGGAAGCACACCTCGACAAGATCAGGCATGCGGACCTGATTAAGGTTCTCTTTTCTGAAAACCCCGGCGTACTCATTCAGGTAAAGCATCACCGCCTGGTAGAAAAAATACTTGACGATTATGGTGTGGGATTTGCCATCGTGGCACGCCCCATTGAAGAGCGCAATCTGATCATTGCCAGGGATGAATTCAGGCAGGAGTTTGATATTGACCATCTGCGCGACGTGTGGTACAAGACTTCCTACCTGCTCGACAGGAAGCAGAGCGGTGAAGTGCGCGCCACTGAGCGCTACACAAACTACAAAAAACAACCGCTTCAGTTCGACATCAAACCTTCCTTTACCGGCAGGATGGAAGACCTGGCACTAAACCCGGACCGCAAAGAACGTTCTGGACTTACCGCTGCCATCATCCGCGAGAAAGGGACCAATGGTGAGCGGGAGATGGCCTATTCGCTTTATCTCGCAGGCTTTGATGTGAGGGATGTTCATATGACCGACCTCACCTCGGGCCGTGAAACCCTGGAAGATGTGCAGCTTGCCGTCTTCTGCGGAGGTTTCTCCAACTCCGATGTACTGGGTTCTGCCAAGGGATGGGCCGGTGGCTTCCGTTACAATGAAAAGGCAAAAAAGGCGCTCGAAAACTTTTTTGCACGTGAAGATACACTGAGTCTGGGCATATGCAATGGCTGTCAGCTGCTGATGGAGCTGGGATTTATATTTCCGGAAATGGGTGACAAGCATCCCCGGATGGCACACAACCTGTCGCACAAGTTTGAATCGACCTTCGTAAGTGTAGAAATCCCAAAGAATAATTCCGTGATGTTTGGATCGCTTGAAGGCACGAAAACAGGTATCTGGGTTGCCCATGGCGAGGGGCGCTTCGTGTTGCCGGAAGAAGCATCCATGTACAATATTGCCGCCAGATATGTATACGATACCTATCCCGGCAACCCCAACGGATCTGATTATGCCACTGCAGCCGTATGTTCGGCCAACGGCCGTCACCTGGCCATGATGCCTCACCTGGAGCGTACCATCTTCCCCTGGCAAAATGCATACTATCCGTTTGCCTACCGCAAACATGAGGTGACTCCCTGGATGGAGGCGTTTGTCAACGCGAGGGAATGGGTAAAAAGAAAAAAAAGCAACTGACGTGGGTGAACCGGTTTTTGAACATATACTGAAGGTACGCGACTATGAGTGCGACACTCAGGGCCATGTGAACAATGCCAATTATCAGCACTACTTCGAGGTAACACGCCATGAGTTTCTGGAGAAGGCAGGATTGAACTTTCACCAACTCCATCTGCAAGGCGTCGATGCGGTGGTAGCAAAGGTGGAGATACGGTACAAAGTACCCCTGATAGGAATGGATACCTTTAAATGTACCATCACCCGCATTGAAAGAGTGAATGTAAAATATGTCTTTCATCAGGAAATAATCCGGTTACCGGATAAAATAGTCTGCGCAAGGGCAAAGATAGAAGTGGTCAATCTGGTAAATGGCAAACTATCGGACCCGGATGTGTTTGACGAAGCATTCAAAGAGTACATCCACTGACTATTTCCTGCTATAACTGATAGCTCATAGTTGATAGCTGACCGCTAAAAATTAAACGAATGGCCGACAAATCTTTATACCGGATAGCCCTTACGCAGATAAAAGGCGTGGGAGTGATGCACGCCCGCAATCTGATGGAGATAGTTGGTGATGAAGAAGCTATTTTCAGGGAAGATGCACGCAAATTGGAATCCATACCCCGTATTACCCGGCGTCTGATTCAGGAGATTCGCAATCCCGATGTGCTGCGTCAGGCAGAGAAAGAAGTTGAATTTGTAAAGAAGAATAACCTTCGGATACTGTTTTACACCGATACCGAATACCCACAGCGCCTCTCCCAATGCCTGGACGCACCGATACTGCTCTATGCGAAGGGACATATCGACTTTAACCGTAAAAAAGTAATTGCCGTTGTGGGCACGCGCAATGAGACCCGGTATGGTCAGGATTTCTGCCGCGGGTTTATCCGGGATCTGGCTGGCCGTCTCCCCGGAATACAGATTGTCAGCGGCCTGGCTTACGGCATCGACATTCACGCCCATCGCGCAGCGCTGCAAAACGGATTATCTACAGTTGCCGTGCTGGGGCACGGGCTTGACAGAATATATCCGTCCATGCACAGGCAGACGGCAATTGAGATGTTGCAGCATGGGGCACTGCTCACCGAGTTCCCCAGTGGCACCAATCCCGACCGTCATAATTTTGTGAAACGGAACCGCATTGTGGCCGGCATGTCGGATGCGGTGGTGGTGGTAGAGTCGGCCGAAAAAGGAGGGTCGCTCACCACTGCCGACATAGCCAACTCCTACTTTCGGGAAGTTTTTGCACTGCCGGGACGTATTCATGACAAGATGTCTTCGGGCTGTAACCGACTGATATCAGACAACAAGGCATTACTTATACAGGGCGTGGATGATCTTATGGGACACATGGGGTGGATGGAGGAAAAGAAAAAGGAATATCCGAAACAGCAGGAGCTGTTTGTGGAATTGTCTGATAATGAAGAGAAAGTTTACCAGACACTCCTCCACTCCGGAGCCATGCAGGTAAATACCCTCGCCATCGAGCTCAATATGCCGGTGACTGACCTGTTTATGACATTGTTGGAACTGGAAATGAAAAATGTAGTGGCCTCACTCCCCGGTGGGATGTTTAAATTAATATGATGAAACATCATCGGAATTTTTGGTTTTTTACTATCTTTGACCTATTAACATTCAACATATAAGAATCAATGGCACTACAAATTGGAGATAAAATACCCGAAGACCTGGGAACCGACCAGAATGGTTGCGCGGTAAAAGCAAGCGATTACACAGGCAAAAAGCTGGCTCTCTATTTCTACCCAAGGGATCAGACGCCAGGTTGTACTGCGCAGGCATGCAGCCTGCGTGATGGATATACCGACCTGCGTAATGCGGGATACGAAATTGTGGGCGTCAGCATTGACAGTATGAAATCGCATCAGAAGTTCATAGATAAATACAATTTGCCCTTTCCACTGATTGCAGATACCAATAAAAAACTGGTAGAAGCTTTCGGGGTATGGCAGGAAAAGTCGATGATGGGTAAAAAATTCATGGGAACTGTGCGTACCACTTTTCTGGCAGATGAACATGGTATCATCCGTCACGTCATCAAGGGAAAAGGGGTGGACACTGGAAACCATGCCGAACAGATCTTGGGAATTCAATGATGATTTCCTGAATATGATCTTCAGGAAAAGATTATTTGTGTAACGACAAAAAAGGAAGAAACTGTACATTATGGAAGAAGAAAAAGAGAACAAGAACAGTGAGAAGCTGAAGGCGCTGCGCGCGGCGATGGACAAGATTGAAAAAACTTACGGGAAAGGGTCTATCATGAAAATGGGAGACGAGAAGGTCGAAGAAATACCGGTCATCTCTTCCGGCTCTATCGGTCTGAATGTGGCACTGGGTGTGGGAGGTTATCCCCGCGGACGTGTCATAGAGATCTACGGTCCCGAATCGTCGGGTAAAACCACCCTCGCCATCCATGCCATCGCCGAGGCTCAGAAAGCAGGAGGTATCGCTGCATTTATTGATGCCGAGCATGCCTTTGACCGTTTTTATGCCGGCAAGCTGGGTGTCAATACTGATGAGCTCCTCATCTCACAGCCCAGTAGCGGCGAAGAAGCCTTGGAAATTGCAGAGCAGCTGATTCGTTCTTCGGCCGTGGATATCATCGTCATTGACTCGGTGGCAGCCCTCACCCCGAAAAAAGAGATTGAAGGAGATATGGGCGACTCCAATGTAGGGCTTCAGGCACGCTTGATGTCTCAGGCACTCAGGAAACTCACTTCGGCCATCAGTAAAACCAATACAACCTGCATCTTTATCAATCAGCTGCGTGAAAAGATCGGCGTCATGTTCGGCAATCCGGAAACCACCACCGGCGGAAACGCATTAAAATTTTACGCCTCCGTACGCCTCGACATCCGGGGTAACGGTTCACCCATCAAGGAGGGGGAAGAACAGATCGGGAAGCCTACCCGCGTGAGGGTTGTAAAAAATAAAGTTGCTCCGCCATTCCGCAAGGCCGAGTTCGACATCATGTTTGGCGAGGGCATCTCCCGTACCGGGGAGATCATAGACATAGGATCGGAATTGAATATTATCAAAAAAAGCGGATCGTGGTACAGTTATAACGACACCAGGCTGGGACAGGGACGCGATGCTGCCAAGATCGCAGTCAGGGACAATCCGGAACTGGCCGAAGAACTGGAAGGGCTTATCTATGCTGCTCTCAGTGAGCAGAAATAATGTAACAAAACGAGGCTTCCTTCCGGAACCTCGTTTTTTTCTTGAAGCAAATTCCGTAAACGGGTAAATAACGGCGAGCGCAGGAAGGATTATATAAAATTTATTACGTATGCAGCAATACAGGAATTTAACACAAGATGAAACAGATCACCTTGAGAAGAACGGATGCAGCTGCTCCGACTGGAAACAGGTGATCGTAAAAAATGGGTTCGATCCACGTTATGTAAAAAACTCACAATTCTCGGGACGGGTAAGTCTTGGTATTTTTAAAGCCCGGTTTGAGCTTGCCGGTGGTCTGCAGAAACATGCCGGGATCAATAATGCCGTCATCCACAATTGCAGCATAGGAGACAATGTTGTCATTGAGAATGTACAGAACTATATTGCCAACTACACAATCGGTGACAATTGTTTTATCCAGAATGTAGATGTGATCCTGGTTGATGGCATGACCACTTTTGGTAACGGGGTGCAGGTAAACGTACTGAATGAAACAGGCGGGCGTGAGGTACATATCAACGACAAGCTGTCGGCACACTTTGCCTATATCTACTCCCTTTATCGTCACCGGCCGGGCCTGATTGAGCGCATGAAGGCCATCATCGACTTTTACTGTGACAAGCATGCATCGGACAGAGGCACCATTGGTCCAAATTGTAAGATCGTAAATGTGGGATACATCAAGAATGTACGCATTGGCGAATATTGTAAAATCACAGGTGCCATGAAATTAAAAAACGGGAGCATCAACAGCAATATGTACGATCCTGTTTATATTGGCCGTAACGTGATTGCTGAAGATTTTATTGTCTCCTCCGGTTCCACGATCGACGGCGGCTCTTTCATCACCCGCTGTTTCGTGGGTCAGGCCTGTCATATAGATCATGGGTACTCAGCCTCCGACTCCCTCTTTTTCAGTAACTGTCATGGTGAGAACGGGGAGGCTTGTGCCCTCTTTGCCGGTCCTTACACCGTGACGCATCATAAGTCCACCCTGCTTATCGCCGGTATGTTCTCATTCATGAATGCCGGGTCGGGATCCAACCAAAGCAATCATATGTATAAGCTCGGCCCCATCCATCAGGGAATCATTGAACGTGGTGCCAAGACAACCAGTAATTCTTACGTGTTATGGCCGGCCAAGGTGGGTGCTTTCTCCCTGATTCTGGGACGACACTCACAACATGCAGACACGTCTGACCTGCCATTTTCGTATCTTATTGAAAAGGACAATGGCACCTATATTGCACCGGGAGTTAACCTGCGCAGCGTGGGTACCATACGCGATGCAAAAAAATGGCCGGAGAGAGACCGGCGTAAAGATCCCAACAGGCTCGATTGCATCAATTTCAATCTGCTCAGCCCCTATACAATTCAGAAGGTGTTCGCAGGCATGGAGATATTGAGAAATCTTCAGGCCACCGCCGGTGAAACCTCCGAATTATACACATACCAGAGTTGTATAATCACCAACTCGGCACTATGTAAAGGCCTTCAGCTTTATGAGATCATCATTCACAAGTTCCTGGGAAACTCCATCATCAAGAGGTTGGAAGGCACCCGTTTCAGGAACGACGAAGAGATCAGGAAACAACTTAAGCCCGACGACCGACCGGGACTGGGAGAGTGGGTCGACATCTCGGGTTTGATTGCTCCCAAATCGGAGATCGACGATCTGCTGAACAAAATTGAAGCAGGAGAGATTACTAAATTGAAGGATATCAATCACATCTTTCAAAAGCTTCATCAGGATTATTACATGAACGAGTGGACCTGGGCCTGGGATAAGATCCAAAGGTTTTATCAGCTTAAGGCAGATGAAATTACCGCAGCAGACGTAATCAGGATCGTGGAAAAATGGAAAGAGAGCGTGGTGAACCTCGATGAAATGATCTACTCCGACGCAAAGAAGGAGTTTTCCCTTTCTTTCAAAACAGGGTTTGGTGCCGATGGTAACATCAGGGACCAGGCAATGGATTTTGAATATGTGCGGGGTGCATTTGATAAGAACCCGTTCGTGGTGGCCACTCTAAAACATATAGAAGTAAAGAAGGCACTGGGAGACGAGTTGATTTCACGACTTTTACCCTTATCTTTGTAAGCGGTATTTATTAGCATGCATTATGACAGAGGAAACCTACAAACTGATTGAACAATTTCGACCCCAGTCCATTGACATACCCATAGACAAGTGTGAATTGGAAAAAGTTATTGAGACCCTGGTCTCACTCATGTTTCCTATTTGCAACTGTCCCGGCTCCCGCAATGTGCAGGATGAACTGCGGGAAGCGGCCGAAAAGCTTCATGCAAACATAGCCAGGATTCACAACAGTGAGGCGGCCGACAAAAAAACGGAAGCCTTCTTTCAAAAGCTGTCATCACTTCAGCAACGATTATATAAGGATGCGGCTTGCTACCTAAGGTTCGATCCCGCAGCCAAGACACTGGAAGAGGTGATTATCACCTATCCCGGTTTCTTCGCACTCTGTGTACACCGCATAGCCCATGAGCTTTATCTGCTTGGCCTGCCACTCATCTCACGGCTTTTTTCAGAATATGCCCATTCGAAGGTGGGCATTGACATCCATCCGGCAGCCAAAGTAGGCAAGAACCTGTTCATGGACCACGGTACGGGTATCGTTATTGGTGAAACGGCAGAAATTGGCGACAATGTGAAAATATATCAGGGTGTGACGCTAGGGGCACTTTATGTGGAAAAAAAACTGTCGGATGTGAAGCGTCATCCTACTGTTGAAGATAATGTGGTCATCTACGCAAATGCCACCATCCTGGGTGGAAACACAGTCATTGGACACGACTCCACCATTGGCGGGGGTGCCTGGCTCACACGGAGTGTAATTCCCTACTCTCTGGTGACCAATCCTGTGGATGTAAGGATCAGAGCGGGTAAAGAGTTTAACGGACCTTTTGATTTTGTAATTTAAGCCGGCACTGCTGCTCCAATCATCTCCTCTAGCGCCGCTACGGCAGTTTCCACGGTGTTTATGTCCCGAATGACCACCGATCTCTTTTTTCCTGTTTCGCGAAGGCGGCACTGGCGGGCATGTGCCTGCACGAACCACAATAGTTTATCGAATGCGGAAGAACTGTAGTAGGGTGAATTTTCATCCGCCACCAGATTCAGGATCATCTGCTCATTTTTCAGGACAATTTTTTCTATTCCCAGTGATTTGGCCAGACGCCGCAGCCGCACAATACGAATCAACTCCCTGCCTTGCGGAGGTATTTTCCCGAAACGGTCTTCCAACCGTTTCATGAAGTCGATAATCTCAATCTCCGTCTCCATGTTATCCAGCTCACGGTAAATAGCTACACGTTCAGCATCGTTGGGAATATACATCGCCGGGAACATCAGCTCCAGGTCACTTTCCACCAGCACATCGCTCACGAAGTCCTGCTCTTCCGCCTTTTCCTGCTCTTTATAGAGATCGGCAAATTCATCTTTCCGTAGCTCCTGCACTGCTTCCGTAAGGATCTTCCGGTATGTTTCGTACCCCAGGTCGGCAATAAACCCGCTCTGTTCCGCGCCAAGCAAATTGCCGGCGCCCCGGATGTCGAGATCCTGCAT
>DGZP01000001.1:0-8750 GCA_002398565.1 Proteiniphilum sp. UBA4977 | reverse complement strand
CGTCTTGAGTCGCTACTCAAGGTATATAGTGGCGGGGCCAACAGATAACAGAACGCTTTCCTGTTGCTTCGCCCTACCCTGCCACGCAGCTGATGCAGGTCGCTCAATCCAAAATTCTGTGCATCAATCACAATAATGGTATTCACGTTGGGCATGTCGATCCCCGATTCGATGATAGTGGTGGCAATCAGCAGATCCTGGTCATGATTCATAAAGTCGGCAATCACGCTCTCCAGTTTTTTCGGATCCATCTGTCCATGGCCCACGGCAATACGAATACCCGGGATCTCCCTTTTTATCAATGCCTCCAGTTCATAAATATTCTGGATACGGTTATTCACGATGAAGACCTGCCCATTGCGGCTTACTTCGAAGTTTACCGCGTCACGGATGATCTCCAAATCGAAGGTATGTACCTCCGTCTGTACCGGATAACGGTTTGGAGGCGGGGTACCAATGGTAGAGAGGTCACGCGACCCCATCAGAGAGAATTGTAATGTACGCGGAATGGGGGTTGCCGTCATGGTGAGCGTATCCACGTTTACCTTCAGCTGCTTCAGTTTTTCCTTCACGGAGACACCGAATTTTTGTTCCTCGTCGATGATAAGCAATCCCAGGTCTTTGAACTGTACATCCTTTCCCACCAGTCGGTGTGTGCCGATCAGGATATCAATTTTACCCTCTTTCAGCCGGTTGAGAATCTCTTTTTGCTCTTTAAAAGTACGCGCACGGCTCAGGTAGTCCACCTTCACGGGAAAGTTGGACAGCCGGTCACTGAAAGTATGGTAATGCTGTGTAGCCAGTACGGTGGTCGGCACCAGTACAGCCGTCTGTTTTCCATCGGTAGCCGCCTTGAAAGCTGCACGGATGGCGATCTCGGTCTTTCCGAAACCCACATCCCCGCAGATCAGTCTGTCCATGGGCTGTTCGCTCTGCATGTCGGACTTCACATCGCGTGTGGCTTTGATCTGGTCTGGGGTATCCTCATACATGAATGAAGCCTCCAGCTCGGTCTGCAGATATGTATCCTTTGAATAGGCGAAGCCCTTTTCCTGCTGACGTTGTGCATACAGTTTAATCAGGTCACGGGCAATATCTTTGATCTTCGACTTGGTTCGCTCCTTCACCTTTTCCCATGCTCCGGAGCCCAGCTTGTTCAGCTGGGGTGCCTCCCCCTCTTTTCCTTTGTACTTCGACACCTTGTGTAGCGCGTGAATCGATACAAATACGGCATCGTTGTTCAGATAGGTAAGCTTGATCACCTCCTGCACCTTGTCACCAATGCGCAGTCGCACCAAACCTGCAAATTTTCCGACGCCATGATCCATGTGAACCACAAAGTCGCCCGGCTGAAGCTGATTCAGCTCCTTGAGCGTAAGTGCAATTTTTCCCGATCGGGCCCTGTCGGACTTCAGGCTAAACTTATGAAAACGATCAAATATCTGATGGTCGGTGAAACAACAGATTTTCAATGTCTCATCCGAGAAGCCCTCATGCAGGGTTTTGTTCACCGGAGTGAAGTCGACCGTATCATTTCGATCCTCAAAAATATGATAAAGCCTTTTTTGCTGTTTTTCGCTATCACTAAGTATATAGAGTGCATATCCATCATCCCGGAACCGTTGTAGCGACTCACTCAGCATGTCAAAGTTCTTATGATAGAGCGGCTGCACCGAAGTATGAAAATCAATGACTGCATCAGGTGTATCCAGCATTCTGGTGTCGAACCGGACCTGTTTAAAAGGTTTTATGCCCCGCATGAAATCCTCTTTCGAGAGCAGATCAGCTTTTACAAATTCTACATCTTTTGGGTCGATATGCAGTTTATCCTCATTGAGTGACTCGATGCGGCTACTAACCCAGCGGATATCTTCCACGCCAACGATAGTAGAAGAGGGAAGCGAGTCAAAAAGCGAAGCCTGTTTCATTCCGGAACGTTCAAAGGCAGGGACAATGCGGATATCATTGAATTTTTCCTTTGAGAGCTGCGTTTCCATTTCGAAGTTGCGGATGGTCTCCACCTCATCGCCAAAGAAATCGATCCGATAAGGATATTCGGCAGAGAAAGAAAACACGTCGATAATGCTTCCCCTCACTGCATATTGTCCCGGTTCATAGACGTAATCCACATATTGAAAGCCGTAACTGTCAAGCACCTCGCTTACGAAAGAGGCATCCAGCCGTTCGCCCACAGTTACCTTCAGCGTATTTTCCTTTAGCAGTTCACGGGAGATGGTCTTTTCTGCGAGCGCATCGGGATAACTCACGATCACCAAAGACTCATTCTCACTTTGCAGTCTGCTCAGCGTCTCCGTGCGAAGCACCTCGTTGGCCGCATCCAGCTGTCCGTACTTGGATGCCCTTTTGTAGGCCGACGGGAAAAAAAATACTTCTCCCGCACCCATGATCTGAGTGATGTCGTGATAAAAATAACCTGCCGTTTCGGCATCATTAAAGATATAAAGGTATACACGGGGAAGTTTATGAAACAGGCCGACTGAAAACATTGCACGCGACGACCCGTGCAAACCCGTTACCGATAAAACATGCACTTTTTTCAGTAGAGAGCCTGCCGCTGCCACATTGGGGTGTTTCTCCACCCGCATCTGTAATTGCGTAATGTCTAATGTTTCAACCATTCAGATGAAAGTGCAAAGGTAACTTATTTTTTTATTACCTTTGTAACCTTTGAGACAAGAAAATATTGATATGGAAACAGATGCCAGGTATACCCCCGGATATATTTTCGAAACCAGCTGGGAAGTATGCAATAAGGTAGGAGGGATTTATACTGTTTTATCCACGCGTGCCCGTTCACTTCAGAAACTCTATAAAGATCGCATTTTTTTTATTGGTCCCGATATATGGAAAGAGGAAGAGAGTCCCTGGTTTTTGGAAGACCGCAGCCTTTACGCCTCGTGGTGTGATTACGCCTTTGAGAGTCAGCATCTGGAGGTTCGTGCCGGCAGATGGGATGTACCGGGTCATCCGATTGTTTTTCTGGTAAAATTTGAACAGTTCCTGGAGAGGCAGAATGATATCTATGCAAGGATGTGGACAGATTTTGGAGTGGATTCCATCTATGCTTACGGCGATTATTTTGAGTCTACCATGTTCGCCTATGCCACCGGCCTGCTTATAGAGAGTTTTTATCATTTTCATCATTTGGAGCCGGACCATGTGGTTGCCCACTTCAATGAATGGATGCTGGGGGCGGGAGCGCTTTATATCAAGAAATTTGTCCCGAAAATTGCCACACTTTTCACCACGCATGCCACCTCAATAGGCCGCTCTATTGCAGGGAACAATCTGCCTCTTTACAATCATCTGAAAGAGTATAACGGCAATCAGATGGCACGTCAGTTAAACATGGTTGCCAAGCACTCTATTGAGAAAGCAGCTGCCAAAAATGTCGACTGTTTCACCACCGTGAGTGATATCACTGCCCGGGAATGTGCCCGGTTCCTGGAGAGGCAGCCCGAAGTGGTCACTCCCAATGGTTTTGAAAAAGATTTTATTCCGAAAGGCAATGCCTATAAGCAGGCACGCAAGAGAGCCCGGAAAGTTTTGCTTGATGTAACGGAAAAAACAATCGGCTATGCCCTGCACCGGGATGCGTTGCTGATTGGCATCAGCGGCCGCTATGAGTACAAGAACAAGGGAATCGACGTGTTCATTGAAGCCATGAATCGTCTGCGCACAATGCAGGAGCTTACCAAGGATGTTATCGCTTTCATTATGATTCCCGCCTGGATCAACGGTCCCCGGAAAGATCTCCAGCTCCTGCTTTCGGAAAATGGTTCACCCGAAAGAGCCGATGTGCAGAAGGGGTCTTCCTTTGTGACACACAACCTGGTTGATCCTTCGCACGACATGATTATGAACCAGTTGCATCATCTGGGTTTCACCAACTCGAAAGATAGCAGTGTAAAAATTATTTTTGTGCCCTCCTATTTAAATGGGAACGATGGCATTTTCAATCTCTCCTATTACGACTTGCTGATTGGGCTTGATCTCTCCGTTTTCCCCTCTTACTACGAACCTTGGGGATATACTCCCCATGAAAGCGTAGCCTTTTCCATCCCCACCATCACCACCTCCCTGTCCGGTTTTGGTATCTGGGCACAAAAACAGGGCGAACAAAAAGGGATGGACGATGGTATGGAAGTAATTCATCGTGATGATAACAATCAGGCAGAGGTGGCCGAAGAGATTGCATCCATCATCTATGATTTCTCCCTGAAGAGCGTTGAGCAGGTCACGCTGCTGAAACAGGCAGCCGCAGATTTGTCGGACCGCGCCGACTGGGCACATTTCATTGTTTATTATCAGGAAGCCTATAGCAAAGCTTTGCACAACTCATTCATCAGATTATCAAAACCTCATAAACTTAAAGCCGATTAAAATGTTATAATTACCGACGTAACGGTCTTATATGTTCCTCAATAACATTGTCCCGGCTTATTTATTATGCGGCACCGCAATTAGAAATTAAAAAAACAGCAAAATAATGATTATTCAATCAAGTTATTCCAACACGCCCATCTGGAAAGAGATACACGTACATGCAGAATTACCTGTTCAGTTGCGGCCACTGGAGGAAATTACCCGTAACTTATGGTGGGTGTGGAATGAAGAGGTGAAAGCCATCTTCGAGAACCTGGATCCTGAAGAATGGGAAAAGAGTGAAAAAAACCCCGTAGTGATGTTGCAAAATCTGCGATCGGACATCACCGAGAATGTGGTAAAAAACGCCGGATTAATGGAGCGTATACGCCTCATCTACGAAAAATTCAAACAGTACATGGAAGTACCTCACAACAGGGAACGCCCCAGTGTAGCCTATTTCAGCATGGAATACGGCCTTACCCATGTACTGAACATCTACTCGGGCGGTCTGGGAATTCTCGCAGGCGATTATCTGAAGGAAGCGAGCGACAGCAATGTGGATATGACGGCAGTAGGTTTTCTCTACCGTTATGGTTATTTCACACAGACGTTGTCTGTGGAAGGGCAGCAGATAGCCAATTACGAAGCACAAAATTTTGGCGATCTCCCCATCACACAGGTAATGAACGAAGATGGCACTCCCATGATTCTGGAAGTACCCTTTCATGACCGGCCTATCTACTCCAACATCTGGAAAGTTGCAGTCGGGCGTATCAATCTCTACCTGATGGATACCGACATCGAAAAGAATAGCGAATATGACCGCTCCATCACGTATCAGCTTTATGGAGGAGACTGGGAAAACCGCATGAAACAGGAGTATCTGCTTGGTATTGGCGGCATATTACTGTTAAAGAAACTGGGTATCAAAAAGGAAGTATATCACATGAACGAGGGACATGCGGCCTTCATCAACGTACAGCGCCTGCGTGATTATGTGCGGGAAGAGAATCTCTCATTTCATGAAGCGCTGGAGATTGTGCGCGCATCATCGCTCTATACCGTACACACTCCCGTACCCGCCGGACATGATTACTTTGATGAGCCGCTAATCGCCAAATACATGACTCCCATTGTACAACGTATGGGCATACCGTGGCAGCAGTTTATGGATATGGGCCGTGCCAGACCGGGGAGCAACGAGAGGTTTTCCATGAGTGTATTTGCGCTTAACACAGCACAGGAGACCAATGGCGTGAGCAAGCTTCATGGCACTGTTTCCCAGAAGATGTTTCAGCCCGTATGGGAAGGTTATTTTCCAGAAGAGCTGCATGTGGGTTACGTTACTAACGGCGTGCACTTGCCCAGCTGGGCCACATCTTCAGTAAAATCACTATACGAAAAATACTTCGGGGATAATTTCTACAATGACCAGTCGAATCCCGACATCTGGAAAAACATCTACAATGTGAGCGACGATGACCTCTGGGCGCTTCGCATGCATTTGAAGAAAAAGCTGGTCGATTACATTCAGGTAGAATTTAAAGAAGGCTGGTTAAAGAACCAGGCCGACCCGTCGCGCATCATGACAATGCTGGAAGAAGTAAATCCTAACGCCCTGCTGATAGGGTTCTCAAGAAGGTTTGCGACCTACAAGCGGGCACATCTACTATTTACCGATTTGGACCGTTTGTCCAGGATCGTAAATAACCCCAAGCGGCCGGTCCAATTCATCTTCGCCGGGAAAGCCCACCCGGCCGATGGTGGCGGGCAGGGACTTATCAGGCAGATTGTGGAGATTTCGCGTCGTCCCGAGTTTCTGGGAAAGATAATCTTCCTGGAGAATTACGACATGAGACTGGCCAAGCGGCTGGTATCGGGAGTGGATATATGGCTTAATACACCTACACGCGCCCAGGAAGCATCGGGCACCTCTGGAGAGAAGGCAGAGATGAACGGAGTTTTGAATCTCTCCGTATTAGACGGATGGTGGTATGAAGGCTATAAGGAAGGTGCCGGTTGGGCATTGACCGACAAAAAGACGTACGACAATCAGGCATTTCAGGATGAGCTGGATGCTTCCACCATTTATTCACTGCTGGAAAATGAGATTATCCCGCTCTATTATGCACACAACAGCAACGGCTATTCCTATGAATGGGTGCAATATATCAAGAAGTCGATGGCGGAGATCGCACCCCGGTTTACCACCAAGCGGATGATGGACGACTATTATAATCTTTTCTATAATAAGCTGGCAGCGCGCTCTGCAAGACTACATGAAAATAATTATGCGAAGGCGAAGGAGATTGTGAAGTGGAAAGAAGATACTGCCTCAAAGTGGGATACGTTTGAAGTGGTGAAACTTGAATTCAATCCCAATCAAAAGATGGATTACAATGACACCAACCGGGAAATATACGGACGGGTAGTGATTGACCGGAAAGAGATGCAATGTGAACTGGCTGTGGAATGCGTGGTTGTGGATCACGACACCGTAGATCAAAAGCCGGTATTTGTGGAATCATATGAATTTAACCTGGTAAAGACAGAAGGATCGTTGCTTTATTTTGAGACCCGCAAAGCGTTGAATGATCCCGGGAATCACCAGTACGGCCTGCGTGTTTACCCCCGCAATCCCGACCTGCCACATCGTATGGATTTTGCTTATATGCGATGGATCTAAAACAAATATCCTCCTATAAAATGTAAAAGCGCCCCGGTAAAGGGCGCTTTTATGTTTCACCAGCAGTTGTTGTTATCATTGTTGTTTTATGAAGATTGTATTGACATAACCGTCTGTAAAAAAGGTAGAGTCAGATAGCACTTGATAACCTGTTTTTATGTGGTGAAACACCGTAACGTTTGCTGTAGGCATTTACAAGGTGAGATACGTTTTTAAATTCGTACATTTTCGCAATTTCAGTGATGGTCATATCGGAGTTAAGTACCAGCGACTGGATTTCTTCCATTTTGCGGTCGAGCATCCACTGATAGGGAGTTTCTCCGAAACTTTTCTTGAAATGACGGGTGAATGTCCTTACGCATTCATACCGGCACATTTGAGCCAGTTCGTTCACATTTTTAGCTGTCATGAAATTTTTCAGTACACTATCTTCGAACTTTTTCGATTTTGAGGCTCTTGGAATAAGTTTTACCAAAACAATTTCCTTGTCGGGTGATGGTAAAACCTTACTTTTGAGGCCATCAGAGAAAGTAAAAGTACATGACTCAACATCAGTAAGCAGATATTTGCGCACCTGATCCTGTCCTCTGTTTTTTGTTTTAGCGATGTCCATTTTTTCCTTTGTTAACTGTTCCAATAAATACTTCAGTACCAAGTGTAATGCGCAGGGTATATTCACCAGCCGGGATGCCGTTGAGCGGTATGGCTTCAAAACCCATATCGTATACCTCAAAAAAGCTTTGTTTTGCACCTCTGCTGCCGATGATCTCCACCAACGCGCTCCCGCGATAATTTTGAACCGAGATGGTGACCACATTTCCGTGATTGTAAGCTTCTACAACCGGTTCCACTGTCACGGCCTGGATGCTGAACGTACGATTTGCACTGGCGACACGGGTAGTTCCTCCATCACGACTTAATTCAATCTTATCCTCCAGGTCGTCTTTTGTCTCATTTCTAACAGTTGAAGAATAAACTAAAGCACTGCACACGGCAATCAACAAAAATGTGAACATTACTCTTTTCATGCGACTATTTTTTATTTTAAGTTATTATGTAATTCAGTTGCAATTTTCCTTATAAATTACAGACACAAAGATAATATATTCAACTTGTGAGAAACAACACCTTTGCGGTAATTTAACGCGGATAAATACGACAAATATCTTATTTAGTGCATCTTACATGGATTGTTTTTAACGGCTTTATTCTCCGAAAATAGCGGTATCCAGTCCTTTTTCCAACATTTTTTTCTTCAGTTGAGATTTTCTAACGCGAATACTTTCCGGGGTGGTATTCATAAAAGTGGCCAGCTGGCGGTTGTCGGCATCACATGCCAGTAACATCAGCATCATTTTTTCATTGACATTAAAAAATCCCTCCCTGTCGTTAAGATGTGTGTAGGCATAGAAAGTCTCATCATCAGTGGCGAGTGTTTTAGTAATATCGCGCAATTCGGTATCGGTATTTTTGACTATTTTCTCCATCTCCTTATATACCTTGGGATAGGAAGAGATATAACGTTGTGAGAGTAACTGTACTTCACCGTGAAGGAACGTAAGCCGATCGGAAATATTACTGTAAAGCTGCAATAACCATTTGCGCTTACCAGCCTCCTCCTTTAGTATATTGGCTTGTAATTCTTGTTGTTTCACGGTAATTTCGGCCTGTTGCA
>DGZP01000017.1:729-30505 GCA_002398565.1 Proteiniphilum sp. UBA4977 | reverse complement strand
GGTTCAAGCCCAAGTGGGACCACGAGTTGAAAATAAGACATAAAAGGGATTTCCAAGGATGGTGTCCCTTTTGCAGTTTTAAAGCATTACTTTAATACCCCTATCTAGAAAAATTGCGTTTCTCTGCAATCTTGATTTGACACTGAAAAATAATACCATTTTTTGGAGTTATTTGCTATTTGTAATATTCCTTTCATTCTAAATTCCGTTATAAGTGTCGATATAAATAAATGATACTCACAAGAGTATTATGATATTTTTTAGTAAATAATTTCATAGTGTATTGTGAAATAGTATTAATATAAGATAATATAATATTAGATTATGTTATGACGTGCCGGTATATTTGTATTGTTTACTGAATGAAAATAGCGGTTTACAAAAATGAAACACAAATTTTATACGTATGGAAAAAATTTCAAATTATTCAAAAAAGAATTATCGCTTTATAAAAGTGATAGTAACCTTATTGTACTTTGTTTACAGCACTGTTGTTTTTGCGGCGGGCTCCTCTTTTGAGCAACTACAACAGCAGCCGGTTAATGTTACTGGGCAGGTGAAGAGTGTGGAAGGAATCACCCTTCCCGGAGTAAATGTCCTGATTAAGGGCACTTCCATCGGGATTATTTCCGACAATGACGGGAACTATTCCATTCAGCAAGTGGATCCGAATGCAACACTGGTATTTAGTTATATCGGATTTCTTACGCAAGAAGTAGGGGTAAATGCTAAGAATGTGATCAATGTGACACTCATTGAGGATATACAAAGCCTCGATGAGGTGGTGATTGTGGGTTACGGGACACAGCTGAAAAGAGATCTTACAGGATCTATTGCCAGAGTAAGCGGTGAGGAAATTATCCAACCGTCGGTGGCTTCATTCGATCAGATGCTCCAGGGAAAAGTCGCCGGTGTACAGATATCGCAGACCTCCGGTGCGCCGGGAGGAAACGTGAATGTGCTGGTCCGGGGGATCAGCTCCATCACGGGGGGTAATCAACCCTTGTATGTTGTAGATGGATTCCCCATTGGTGCTGGAGGAGGTGGATCGGATATGATGTCATTTGGCGGTAATACTTTTTCTTCTTCCGGAATGGCCAACAATATCCAAAGTCGTGTAAATCCTCTTACTGCCATTAATCCGGCAGATATTGAATCGATAGAAATATTGAAAGATGCTTCGGCTACTGCTATTTATGGGTCACGTGGTGCAAATGGTGTGGTCATCATTACGACAAAAAGAGGGAAGTCGGGAAAGGCATCGGTGAGTGCGGATGCCACATTTGGTATACAAGAGGTGGCCCATAGACTTGAAATGATGAACGCGCAGCAGTTTGCCGAGTTTGTCGCAGACGGGCGGGACAATGCCTGGGTATATGCGGGAGGTCAAGCGAGTGACCCAAATAATGTAAGGAGTGCGTCTACACGGGTAAAACCTGAATTTCGGGATCCTTCATCCATCACGCAGAACACAGATTGGCAGGATCTCATATTTCAATTGGCGCCGGTACAGGATTATAAAGTATCGGTTGACGGCGGTACCGACAAGATCAGATATTTTGTTTCGGGAGGCTATATGAAGCAGGAAGGAATTATTATCGGAACCGATTATGACCGGTTCAGCGTACGATCAAATATTGATGCGCAGCTTTCCGATAAATTTAAAATCGGATCCTACATTTCAGGTTCATACACATATGGTAAATATCCAAATACTGAAGGACATCTCGGATTAAGGGGCGTGCTATCCTCTGCACTTGCTTCTTCACCGACTATTCCCGTGAGGGATGAAAACGGAGAATATGTATCTGAACTCCTGGATCCGATGGGCGTACCGGTGGAAAACCCGTTGTTTATTCTTGAAAACTTCGAGGATAACAGGATATCAGGAGGTTTACTCGTAAATAACTTTGTGGAGTATGATATCATGGAAGGACTCAAATTAAAAAGTACTGCCGGGGTTAATCTGACAACAAATGAAATTAAACTTTGGAAATCGTCCCATCTGGGCAGTTGGGGTAGCATGACGAGCCCTGCAACGGCAGGTGTCACCAAGATTGAATCGTTAAACTGGCTCAATGAAAATACACTGAATTATAAAAAAATGTTTGGAGACCATTCCCTTGATGCTCTTTTGGGATTTACGATTCAGAAAGACCGCTATGACAGGCTCTCGGCTGGTGCAACGGATTTTCCCACCGACTATATCACTTATCTGACCGGTGGAACAATCAATGCGGGAACGCACATGGTTTCGGAATGGTCGATGATGTCATTGTTATCACGTGTGAATTACGCTTATGCAAGGAAATATCTGGTCACTGCTACCGTAAGAAGGGATGGAAGTTCTAAATTCGGAGCCAACAACAAATGGGGCACATTCCCCTCCTTCTCGGTCGGATATAATATTTCAGAAGAACCTTTCATGCAGCAACTCCCGTTCATTTCAAATTGGAAGCTCAGGGCGAGCTATGGTATAGCCGGAAATAGCCTCAATGAAAATTATGCCCATATTGGCCTTATTTCCTCTACCAATTACGTAGAAAACGGAAATTTAAAACCGGGGCTTGCTCCAAATAGCCTATCCAACGATGAACTGACCTGGGAGAAAACCAAACAAACCAATATTGGAATGGATCTGGGTTTATTTCAGGACCGTATTTCGGTGACGGCAGATATTTACAAAAATATAAAAACGGATCTGTTGCTGGCCGTGCAGCTTCCGGCATCTTCAGGTTTCAGAAGCTCGACCCAAAATATCGGAGAAATAGAAAATAAGGGGATCGAGCTGAATGTATTTACCAAAAATGTGAATAACCGTGATTTTCAGTGGGAGAGTAATGTTATTTTCAGTGCAAATAGAAACAAGGTTCTGAAGCTTGCCACCGAAGGGGAGAGAATCAGCAACTCTGCCTATCAGGTGACCGAAGTAGGACAACCGATTGCAAGTTTCTACCTGATGCACGTGACCGGTATCTTTCAAAATGCCGATGAGGTAGCAAATAGTCCGGTGCAGCATCCAAAAACCCAGCCGGGCGATTTAAAATTTGAAGACGTAGACCTTGACGGTAAAATTACTACCAATGATAAAAAGATAGTGGGAAACCCCTGGCCAGACTTTACCTGGGGATTCAACAATACATTTTCTTATAAAAATCTTTCATTGGGCATATTTTTAAATGGATCTCAGGGAGGTTCAACCTATTTTCTCGCCGGTGAAACCTTTATCAACAGTGCAGGGGTGCAGAATCAGCTTGCAATGGTCGACAGACGCTGGAAGTCAGAGGAGGATCCCGGCGACGGACTAATCCCCAGAGCAATAAGAAGTACCCATGCCTATGGGTTTACATCCACATCCCGTTTTTTGTTCGATGCCTCATATGTAAGAATTAAGAATGTAAATCTTTCCTATCAACTGCCTTCAAAGATAGCAAACCGACTGAAACTGGCAGGCTGTACCATATTTGCAGATGTTTCCAACCTGCACACTTTTACAGATTATCCCGGATTTGATCCCGAAGCAAGCACGGCCGGAGACAATATTGTCAATTCCGGAATAGACAACATGACTTATCCGTTGGCCAGGACATACACCATTGGATTAAAGATGAGTTTTTGACAGATGAATAATCGTTATAATAATTTTAATAATATGAGAACCAAAATATTAAATAGTACAATTGCTTTTTTTACAATCATATTCTCATCCTGCAGTGATTTTTTGAATCTGCAACCCGATTATCTGATTAATGAAGAATCATTTTATAAAACGACCATTGATTTTGAAGCATCTGTAATTGGGCCTTATGCAAGTCTGCAGGAAGCTACTTATGCTCTTCTTGCGCTTACTGAATTGACTACAGACAATCTTACAGTTACATTACAGTCTCCGGGTGTAAGCGAACTGGAATGTGATGAGGTGAGGCTAAGTTCGAACAATGATTACATCCACAGTATCTGGAATGCTTGTTATGGCGCTATTTCCCGGTCAAATAACCTGCTGGGGCGTCTGGAGGGTGCTTCGATACCCGATCAGAAAAAAAATCAATACAGAGGGGAGGCTTATTTTGTGCGGGGTTATGCATATTTCATCCTGGTACGTTTATTCGGGCCTGTCCAACTTGTCGACAAAGCTTTTCGGAGTCCCAACGAGATAGCAGCTTCCGACATGTCCAGAAAGCCTGTGAATGAAATTTATGAGTTTATCATCCAGGATCTCGAACAGGCTGGAGATTTATTACAAGGCCTGACAATGCCGGGAAAGGGAAGAGCTTCATCAGGAGCTGCCAAAGCATTGCTGGGAAAAGTATATCTGACACAGAAAGAGTATGAAAAGGCTGACACTGTTTTAAAATCGGTGATTGATTCGGGACAATATTCCCTGGTGAACAATTATGCAGGTTTATTTGACAAGCAGAACGATGACCTGCCGGAATCACTTTTCGAGATCAAATATTTATCGGGAAATGTGGGTGAAGGAAATAGTTTTGCCTTGCATTTTGTTCCCACGGTTTACGGAGGGATGGCGCTGTTTCCGGGAAACCAGCTGGGTGGTGGTCGATTAAGTCCCACAACGGATATGGCCAATGCTTATGAAAACGGAGACGTAAGGAAAGATGCTTCTGTTTCCGATTCGGTACCAATGAGTGACGGCAGTACAGTAAGGATGCTTTACGGGAAAAAATTTGTCGATTTTACTGCATCGAATATTGCCGATATGAATAATAATTTTACGGTGCTCAGATATGCCGACGTCCTGTTGATGTATGCTGAAGTTTTAAATGAGACCGGCAAAACAGCAGATGCTCAAAGTTATATAAACCTTGTCCGCGCGCGGGCAGGATTGACCGCTATTAGTGGACTATCGAAAATGCAGGTCGCCCTTGCCCTGGAGAAAGAGAGGAGAGTCGAATTTCTTTATGAGGGTCATCGTTGGTTTGATCTTGTCAGAACCGGAAGAGCTTTGAGTGTGCTGAATGCCTATTTTGCTGCTTCAGGATTAAGCTATTCCGTGGAAGATTATGAGACGCTTATGCCCATACCCCAGCGGGAAATTGACATAAATCCGGCACTTGAGCAAAACCCGGGATATTGAACCTTTCAAGCAATGTGCCACAGAACACCAAGACAGGTGATTCTGTGGCACATTTGTGTTATACATGAAAACTAAGAATATTTTTACCAGCTATTCTTTTTCCAGTTTATCGTACCAGTTTTTCTTGAGAATGATTGTACCTGCACCCACAATCATCAAGGCTATTGCCAGAGAATTAAATTGTTTCACAACCAGATAGATGGGGGCAGCTACCAATGCCGTTTGCCAGATAATTCCGGTAGCTACATTGATCATATCCCTGCCAAAAGATTTGTTCTGTTGAAAATCAGGCTGTTCTGCTGTAACCATTTCATGGATCGGCTTCCAAAAACCCCACGGACGTGTTTTCGTATAGAACTCTTTCAATACTTTCGTATCGGTTGCCGGTACGGCGTACGTTCCCCAGACACATCCTAAGACTGAGAATAAAAGTATAATCGGGAAATAATATAAAGGCAGTAAGTCATTCACAACCGGTACATAGGGGAGTATAAGTGCCGGAATTAATCCTCCAATCATTCCCCAGGCATATCCGTTGCTGTTAAACCTCCACCAATGCCATTTTAAAATATTGGCCGCCACGTAGCTACCATACAATGCACCGGTAACCCACTGCAAAATGCTGTTCACATTTTCGGCCAGAACGCCGAAAATAATGCTGATAATCACAACCACTATACCCACTGCGATGCTTGTTCTGTTCGATTGCTTTGATGTGGCATCCGGCTTGAGATACTTCATATAAATGTCGTTTACCAAATAAGCCTGGGCTGCATTTAAAGTGCCTGCAAAGGTGGACATGAAAGCTGCAAGCAGTCCGGAGAGGAGTATGCCTACCAAGCCGGCTGGTATCCACTCATGTGCAATTACGGCAGGGAGAACCAGTTCGAAGTCAATTACACCATTCACGGTGATTTGCTCCCGTATCTGATCGAATATAATGAGTCCGATTACTGCAAAGCCGGCGATCATAAAATACCTTACAGGGAGTAAGACTACAGAAACGAAACCGCTCATCAGGGATGCCTCCCGAGGAGATTTGGAAGAGAGTATTTTCTGCATGTCATAGGTTGGAGCCGGGCCAGCCATACTGGTCAGGATTCCTTTCATCAATACCATCCCAAAGAAAAATGAGAACAACTGGTAACCATCAGTCTGAATCCTTGTATTGAATTCAGACAATTTGCCGCTCCAGCTTAATGCCAGATGATGTTCGGGAGCAGGCGAAAACCAGTCGCCGGGAACCAAAGAAGAAAACGAGATCATATCCAGATGAAACATTGCAATTAAGGCTACTGCGATTGCTGCCAGTGTCATAATGACATATTGTGCCACATCGGCCCAGACGATGCTTCTCATGCCACCCATGAGTGCGTAGAAGGCAGCAAACAAGGTAAATACAATACCCCATACATGGGGGATATACAGATCCGGAATAAATTGTAGTGACGGAAACAGTATCTTCAGCGGAAGAAATATTTCGATGAATTTCCCAATGCCAATGAAACCATAGGCAAGCATACTCAGACTGACAAGAAGAGCAAAAACAACCGTAATCCAGTGAGAAGTAACAGCTCCCTTGTCGCTGCCAAAGCGAAAACCGATCCATTCAGCACCGGTTGTGGTACCGGAGCGACGTAACCAGGCGGACAGATAGATCATCAGGAAGATCTGATTGAATACCGGCCAAAGCCAGGGGATATAAATACTTTTCAATCCGTAAATAACAGTGATCGCAACCAGCCATACAGTACCTGAAATATCAAACATACCCGAAGCGTTCGATATTCCGAGCATGTACCAGGGAATGGACTTTCCACCAAGTAAATAAGATTCTAAATTTCTGGAAGCCTTGCGTTTGGCGTAAATGCCAATAAAAATTAATAACCCAAGATATAAAAGGATGATAGCGATGTCGACCGTTGATATCAATGTTTTGTTCATTATGAGCGAAATATTTTCAAATTTGAATGTGTATTATTAGTTGTCGGTTACTATTACCGCTTCGAGTCCGAGATAACCGGCGATTTTTTTCAATGTTTTTGCATGATGGCCGGTACCGAGTGAGAAATGATGGGTAGGGCCTTCTTTTACCCAGTTGGATAGAAAAGTGCGGATGTCGGGGTTAAATTTACCCCGCGTATTGGTGTTTCCTGTGGGTGGAATGGGGCCGTCCACGGACTCCCCTTCGGCGATCACAAACTTGAATTTCCCGTCATAGGTTGAATTGATGCTTAACATGGTGATGGGGCCGGTTTTAATTTTAAACTCGACTCCCGCACCGGAACCCGGTTTTCCGTGATACTTCTTCAGACTCCGGATGACCGGTTTTCCTTCGGCTATGGAGATATTGTGAGGCCCGTCATGTCCCACCAAGATAAAATCATCTCCGAAGTCGACCGGATGCAACTCCGCGAAACTTCCTCCAATGCCCATCCTGTCCATGATGAACAAGGCGATGAGTGTTTTTACGTCCGATTCGCCGCACATAGGGATATTTTTAGCGGTCAGCAAAGAATTGCCGACAATCAGATTGCTCATAACTTGTCGCTCCAGACTTTCCGCAGGCCCGTCATAGTAGTAGGCCAACCCGCTCAGTTTGCTTTTGGTGATGAATTGATCCAATGCTACATACACTCTTGCAGCCACATAGAGATCTTCATCTTTGAGTTTCATTGATATCGGGTCAGACACCGGATCGGGCGTATCGAAAAAAGCCAGAATCTTATCTTGTGCCTCCCGGATATCTTTATCGGTTACCCCATTGTATTCGTTCACAATCTCATTGGCCTCGCAAGCCTTGATATGACAACCAAAGAAAGTCGTAAACATTGTCGGGTCAAAATGCATGTCGAGCATGGCATTCAACGAATGGCCGATATGACCGAAATGGGCATGTTTCAAACCATGCAGGACTTTGGCAATACGGCAATATTCATCAATTTGTATCTCTACGGCGGGATCATCCTGCAAGGTGCCGATGATGGTGTCAGGAATGCGTTTTCCCATCCGCATGGCCACGCCTGTAAATTCGGGAAGTGAACATACATCGTCGTTCATCAATTGCATATACGTGGACGCTTTTGAATAGTCGAGCCCCCGCAGCGGTTGCAAAGCCACCAGCACAATCGGGATATTCAGATTCCTCATGATGATTGCAAACGTGCCGGATGTCGCGTAGGTAACCATATCGCAAAACAGCAGGTCAAGGTTCGACCTTGTCATTACGTCGACTGCTTTGTATGCTTTTTCGGCATCATCAATCATTCCAAAATCGAGCACATCCACATATTCAGGTAATTTGCCGACAAACAGATCCAGTTTCTTGTACATTTCGTCCAGCAGTCCCGGAAATTGTCGCCAATAGGTATGATGGCCCACTCCTACCACTCCGATTTTTGGTCGTGTGGTCGCCTCATTTGAGGCGTAATCTATTTTTGTTACATGTTTCATGACAGTTAATTTTAGTTTATTATATTAATTCTTATGCAAATGCCTCATTTTTTCTGATTCTGGGAATAAAAATCAACAGAACTATAAAGGCAAGGGGATACATCAGTCCAGCCCAGATCCAAAGCGGATCATACGAGTAATGGGTTACGACAAAGGCAATGCCCCGGTTGACAAAAAAAGCAGAGATGGCGCCGAAGGTACCTGTCAGACCGATCATGGTTGATGTAGCATTAACACCAAATATATCCCCCACAGCTGTCGAGTAATTAGTGATCCATATTCCGTGTGCGAAGAAGAATAATGAAATCAATGCGATTACCGCATAGGCAGAATCAATTCCTGGTACGAAGAGAACGGAAAGTGTGAGCAATGCCGCAATACCCATTAATATTTTTCTAGCTCTGTCAATGCTTTGTGTCTTGACGAACAGCTTGTCAGAAAGGTATCCCCCCAGAATATTGGAAATACCCAACACCAAAAATGGAATCCAGAAAAGTTTCCCAATCATGTCCAATGAAATATTACGGCTTTCACTCATAAACTTCGGAATCCAGAACATGAGAAAATAAAAAATGGGATCAAATAATATTCGCATGAGAATAAATGTCCATGCACTTTTATTTTTAAGTACGGTTTTTAACGAGTATTTTTCTATCTGCCGACCTTTTGATTCAGGATCTTGTTGTATTTTATATGTACTGTTTTTTTTGTTGTTGAAGAATAACCAGAAAGCTATCCAGATGGTACTTATTACTGGCGTAACAAGGAATAAAGAGCGCCAGCCGATACTGTCGAGCAAAAGAACAACCATTAGCGGTGCGATGACAGCCCCAATGGCCGATCCACCAATCGCAATTCCCGTGGCCAGCGATCTCTTCTGCACAGGAACCCATTCAATCACCCCTTTGATCACCCCTGGAAAACAGGCACCTTCACCTACCCCCAGTATAAATCGGAAAATGACGAATGCTGTGACGGTGGTGGCGATACTGTGCAAACCGGAAGCAACAGTCCATATCGCCAGCGACAAGGCAAGTCCGAGTTTGGTCCCAAACTTGTCGATAAAGATTCCCCCCAGGGTGAACATCAGTGCATAGCCTGCAATAAATCCATTGGTAATCCAACTATAATCGCTGTCGGAAATTGGAATATCTTCCTTGATTTTGATGATTGACATTGAAAGGATCTGTCGGTCAAGGAAACTCAAGGCTGTCACTATAAACAGCATTCCCACAACGATCCATGGTATGTATGTCTCCTTTTTTTTATTCATTTGGTTGTGCCTTTTCTGGTTTTTCAATTTTTGTAAGAAAGATATTCTGGTTATCGGAAACGATCGCTATTTTAGATTTGTTGTCAATGATAAAACTACCTGTTTGATCAATCCCGATGCGGGTACCTTTTTCAAGCTGCTCACTGAGCCCGGAGAAGTAGGGGCGCAACAGATAACCACTCTGTTGCACATCCCCTTTTTGTCCGGGTGGTATATCCTGCAGGGCAACTCCCTGAAATAGTCTTTCGTTGTCTTTGGAAGTCATCAAGGAAATGCCCTTGTCCTCCTTTTTAACCGCTTTGCCTCTCCCGATGGTCATGTTTCCCAGATTGATGAATTGTCTGACCTGAGTTGGATTCGATATATAGAAATCAGAGTCGTTGGAGATAACGAATAATTGATCCTTTATTTGCTTTGATCCGCCGGCTGTGTTATAAATGGTTTTCAACTCCGGTGTGTTGCAGTAGACCTCAAAAGTTGATGCTCCCTGGAAACAGAGATAGCCATTCATTCGGCAGTCAGTCATAATTATTTTGTCTGGGCTGTTTGACTGCAGGCTTTGAATCACAACAGGCGTGGTAAATCCCAGTGAGGTACCGTCTATGTTCAACCCATGTGAAACCATTTCACAATCCATTAGTACCGTGAGAGAAGCACCGAAACTTTTGTCGAAATCTACATTGTTGTGCGTGCTAAATGCACGCAAGGGACTTTCAAAATAACAACCGCGAAAAAATCGCTTATCTCCGGCCATGGTACCTCCTCCCCAGGCACTCTGGACAATCATTACCTCATTTGCTGCATCAGGAACCCTGGCTTTGTTTGTCAAGCGGTACCGATACACTTCATGGTTGCCGTAATGGATAAACTTGCAGTTTATGATTTCCTGCCGGGTGTTTCCGTTTGAGAAATCGGAATGTACCGGATAACGCATGTTTTTTGCAGTCACAGTCAGGTTTTCCAACCGTCCGTTCTGAAACAGGTCAATAGTGGATGTAGATTCAAGTTCACTATTGCTTACATCCGGAGTTAATTCTCCTTGAATAATAACGGATCCCAGCCCCTTCAGACTTACACCGTCAGGAACCATCAGTGCTTTTTCCCTATAAATCCCCTCATGAATTAAAATTTCATCGCCAGAAACGGCCTCCATCAATGCCTCTTCAATGCAGTGATAAGCAACCTCGCTTTTTACCGCCTGTTTGTCGACAATCAACACGCGACTGAATGCACCGGAAGCAGGCATTATCATGGAAAACAGGACTAAAAAAAGAATTTTGTTGCACATCTTACCTTACCATGTAATGACCAGTTCTCCGGTTACATTTTTGTACTCGTAATAGTTGCCTTCGAAATCATTTCCTTTTTCCGACTTGAGAATAATTTCTTCGGCAGGAAAATGGTTGTTTTGGGGCATGGCCTTATAGTATTGGTCATCACCTTCCGGATAGACTCTTACAGTAGCATTATTTAATCCGCTGATTCCAATTTTTCTTTTCACTTTGAATTCGACGGGAGCCATTTCACGGCAGGAAACAATTCCATCCTGCTGTTCCACAAATACACGACACTCCCTGTTCCATGATTTAGGGAACCTGTAACTCGAAAAACCTTCTTTTAATTGGGTCTCGGTCCCCGTAAAAATGGGAGCACCTTGTGGAAACCTGAAGAACTGTTCTACAGTCTGGTTTGGGACGTAACCGGCAAAATAGAATCCATTTCCATGACGGGAAATGGTATTCACCGGATTTCGCAAGGAAGCATTTATCTTTTGGAAGAATGTCGCATATCCCAGTTCCGATAATGTATAGCGCATCAATGAACCACCGATAAACCATGCTGAGGGATCGTCATTGGAAAGCAGCATGCCTCCGGTGTAAGTGGCCGAATTGGTACCTCTCACATAACATACGACACCCCCTTTCCAGGAGGGGTCTTTTCTCATCACAATTACATCACGCTGCTGTTTTTCTTGCATCACGGATGCCAAAACGCGAGTGTCATCTCTTTTTGCGGCCAGCACGGTTTTTATTCCTCCGCCCGACATGGACGCGTCGTGTCGGATTTGATCGGGTAATGTGACCTGATCCTTTTTTAGGGATGTCGTCAGCGTGAAGGTACCTGACAATGCTTTCGCCAGGCTGATATTTATAAAAGAGAGAAACTCATCGCTTGCGTGATCCGCAGGTCCATAGAGCATGGCTTTACCTCCCTTTCTGATGAATGACATCAATTGCTTTTCCATATCGGAACCTGCATCAGGTACCGTTGTGACCAGTACTGATGCATTGAACAGCTCACTTCCCTGTTTCATCAAGGAGGTGAAATTTGTGGTGGAAACAACGGTATTCATCGGAAACCCATCATTGATTGCCTGACGAATGAACCAATCGCCATAAAAAATCTCTTCCAAACGATCCGGCCTATTAAAAGCGTAGTGATGATATTCGTCGAAAGGATAGACCCACACCACCGGTCCTGCTGCATCGGGAGCGTTTTTGCGGGCTTGCAGGATATGCGGAATTACTTCATTGGGTACCTGCTCCGGCATATTTCCGTATGAGTCATCAATGGACAGAAAATTGAGGTGAGTTGGTAGCTTTACAGTACCTTGGCTGTCGATGCGGGTGACAGACATGGGCATATAGATGTCGTGCGACTCGCGTCCATAACGATCCAGCCAGGGGCTGTTTGCCCACCATGGGTCGTGTGTATAAAAACGGAAAAGATAACGGTCATCGGGTAACTCGGCCATACGGGACATGTATCCTGTGAGTTCAAGTCCGAAATCACCATCAAGGGCCGCCCATGGCGAGTTGGGTGGTGGGAGTATATTGAAGTTACCTTCATAGATACTTTTCAAATCAACCCCGTCACGGGCCAGATCAATTCCGGTGGAGAGATTGGTACCTCTTGTCTCTACCCTGAAATCGGGGCAACCTTCCCGGAAAGAGGTCCAGAATAACAGAATCTTACTTCTGATATCATCCATCTTTTCTCCGTGAAAAGATTTTCCGTCGAAAATGGCGCCAATCGTATTCCATGTCTCCATTCCAAACCCAAATCCATTGGAAAGCCACAAATAATCGAATCCCAGGTCGCCGAGAAAGGCGGTGCTCTGTCTACCCAGGAAGGTGCCGAAAAGGGTCCCCTGGGGAATACCTTCCGGATAAGCGGCATAATGATACCTGTCGGCATTGAGTGTGGCATAACAGACTACAAATGATTTGGTACCCATGGTATTGGCCATACACACTTCCGGGTGACGTTCATATTTAAAGGATGAGACGGCAAACTCAGGTCCCGGATCAAAGGTAGCTCCCACCCTGATGGGTTTTCCGGTAAATTTACTCCCTTCTTCCTTGATGGTTTGTACAATATACTTCAAATCCCCATACGTAAACCGGGGAGGATCTTCGGTATAGGTATATGCCCGGTCATGCAGGGTGAGTGAACGGGGTCCTGAATTCACGGGGTGAGAGGCATTCGGGTTACCGATGTATTTCGCCCACTCCAGTTCCTGTTTCAGATCTCCGGAATAATCCAGAATTTCTGAACCGTCGGCAGTCCATAACATGACCGAAATCGTATCGGCATGTTGTAAGAGGGGTTGCCACTGGCGAAATGCATCTTGACATACTGCCCTGATATAATGCGGTTCATTCCTTTTAAAAGGCTTCAGCGACATTTCCAGTGTGATGTTATGAAAACCCTCCATGGCTGGTTTGCCTGCAATAATAACAGGATAAACGGTTGCTGCCAGAATTACCAAAAGGATTATTCGTAAACGCTCATTTAATCGCATAACTATAAAATTTTTTATTGATATACTCAGTCATTTTTGATGCCAAGCCACCATTGCCAGGAGCGGTTCCATTGTTCGGGAAAAGCATAATGAGCCGTTTCGGGAACTACCATCAGCTCATTGGGGGCGGTGATGGAATTGTAGGCGGCAAACATGGAGGTGGGGGGGCAAACCATATCGTTATATCCAAATGAAAGAAAAGCAGGCGCCTTAAGCATACGGGCAAAATTGACCACATCGTAATACTGCGTGTTCAAAGCTTTCAGATCACGAAGTGATTCAGACTCTTCTCTCTCCGAGAAAATTGCAGGCCAGCCGCTGGCACGACCCTTCAGTACCCCTGTCAAATCGGAGAGCGCAGGGAAGAGAGCAATGACCGCTTTTACCCTTTTATCAAGCGCACCCGTTACGATAGATAACGCGCCTCCCTGACTGCCACCCTGTACCACAAGGTTTTCACCATCGAACTCGGGGAGACTGAAAATGGCATCAATCGCTTTAATGCAACCCAAATATACTCTTTTATAGTATACCTTGTCTCTGTGTTCCCAGCCTGTATACTGATAATTGAAGAGAGCACCCCTGCCCAGGTTTTCATAAACAGCATTATCCAAAGTTACCGGAATGCCGTGAATACCCAGATCAAGGGTTATATAGCCGTTTTCCGCACCCGGTATATGGCCGCCGTACGGGCGGATACCTGCACCGGGAAGACGCAGCAATGCCGGATATTTTCCGGGATTTTTCGGCATGCACAAGATCCCGTACATTCGTCCACCTTCGTGGTAATTTTGAAAACTGATTTCATATACATTGACTTTGGCGGTGCTTCTGTCTGCCAACAGGCGCAAATTTAAATTCAGTGGTAACCGGGCATTGTAGGTGATGGCATCTGTCCAGAATTTCATGAAATCATCGGGCATCACAGCTACCGGCTCAATCTTCTCCGGCTCAAACCCTGCTGTAGCGCGTCCTTCATATTCCTTCCCGTTATATGATGCGTAGACCAGACAACGCAGAAACCCGGGCTCTTTCATCGTGCCTGCCTGAAGTTGCATTTTGCCTTCTTTGACCGTGGCTGTTCCCTCTTTGAACGGGGGCATCATGTCGTATGACAACTCATAACGCAACGTCACATTTTCTAGCGGAATCCGATTTTTTGTCACCTCAATTCCGAAACTGACGTTTTCGCCGATCGCATAGGTCCAGTCCCTGCTGTCGGGGGAAACATGCACCATCACCAGCTGTTCGGTTAACTGTGCGACGGACAGAAATGTATGGAAAATGAAGCACAACAGAACTAACGTTTGTTTCATCGTTTTTTATCTTTACACAATGGATAATTTTTCCGGAAAAACGCTTTCATTTTTTTCAATCAATTGTAAAATTGACCGGACCGAACTTGTTGAACGTAAACCATCTTCCGGTGTATGTAAACAGTAATCCAGCAGTTTGTCTACTGTAGAGGTGGCTACATGCATCCGGGTGTCGGAAGAGGCATAGTAGATAAAGACCGTACCATCGTTGTCTGCAATCCATCCATTGGAAAATAGCACATTGGATACATCGCCTATGCGTTCTTCCCCCTGGGGAGCCATAAAGTAACCGCCCGGTGAAGCAATGAGCCTGCTAGGATCATCCAGGGCTGTAACATACAAATATAGCACATATCTAAGTCCGGCAGCACACATACGCACTCCGTGTGCCAGATGTAACCATCCTTTTGATGTTTTGATCGGATGAGGTCCTTCTCCGTTTTTGAGCTCTTTGATGGTGTGATAGATGCGATGTTCAATTATTTTTTCAGTCTTGATTTCGGCTTTACAGATATCGTCTATCAATGCCCATCCAATTCCTCCGCCATTGCCGGTATCGATAAAACCATCCTGAGGGCGGGTATACAGTGCATATTTCCCGCCAACAAATTCGGGATGAAGTACCACATTCCGTTGCTGGGAGCGTGTTTTTAAATCCGGCAATCGCTCCCATTTTTTCAGATCCCTGGTCCGGGCTATACCGGCCGTGGCAATTGCCGAAGACATGTCTCCTTTGGGCGCATCCGGATCTTTGCGTTCCGTACAAAATACACCGTAGATCCAGCCATCCTCATGAGCCGTCAAACGCATATCGTAAACGTTTACATCTGGCTCTTCTCCTTCAGGCATCAGCATCGGGTAATCCCAGAAGCGAAAGTTGTCAATGCCATTCGGGCTTTCTGCAACGGCAAAGAATGATTTCCTGTCGGCACCTTCCACTCTGACTACCAACAAATATTTATCCCCCATCTTAATGGCGCCTGAATTCATTACTGCATTAATCTGAATGCGTTCCATCATGTAATGGTTGGTGTCAGGATTCAGATCATATCTCCACTTTACCGGAATATGTTCTGCAGTTAGAATAGGATCGGAATATCTGTTAAATATACCATTTGTTTTGCTCACCATCTCATTTTTACGCGACAACAATTTCTCCTGTTCATTGATGATGCGTAATATTTCCTTATCCATAGATTATTTCTTATATAGTTTAATTTCCTTTTAGCTGACTTCTTCTAAAATCAAGACCCAGTCATTCCCTTTTCCCCGGGTTGCCGGTCTGGCTGTAAAGTTTCCTTTTGCTTCAGTTATTTTAATTGGTTTTCTAATTCCCGTGCAAGGTTGAAACCATGAAAGTTGAATTTGTTTCGCGGTATTCATCTTGTCCAGAGATACCACTGTTTCTTTACCGGTGGGAATGTAGATTAACGCATAGTCCACACCCCGGGTGGCCACAACCTTTTCATTGTTATCGTTGTTTGGGCTGACAATAAAACCCTGATCGGGAACCCGGCTTAAATAATCAAAGGATTCCAGCAAGGCTCTGGCATATTTTATTGCGAAGGAACCTGGTAGATCAAGTGCTTCCTGCCAGTTTCTCCTCGCATCGCACATCGGTGTGCGGCCCTCCTCATAAAATTGCCAGATGCTGTTGCATCCGTAGGTATAGCCAAAGCCTCCAGAGAAAAGACTCCAATAGAGCGACTGACGTACATCACTGTCATCGAACCAGCCGTTTTCCGGGTTGAATCCAATCGGGATATCTTCGTATCGTGGTTCAGCATCCATGGAGGGCTTTATCGGATTTAGCTGATAATCTTTTACCAGTAGTCGTTCATAAATGCCATAGTCGGTCTGGGAATGACTTGTCTGGCAGATGTTGAAATCACACCAGTCGGATTGATGGAACCACTCGGAAGAAGATCGTTCACCTTGCGGGTGAAAAGTCATCAGGTGCTGTTGATCTTCTGATTTGATTCCCCTGGCAAGTGCATCCCATAGGGCAAAGTTCTTACCGTCGGCAGAACGGTCGCCGCCATTCATCCAGATGATGTTGGGTGTTCCCTTGTAACGATTGCCAAGATACTTCCCATATTCATATGCATTCTCCGTTGTAAATATTTCTGGACCCGTTCCCCATTTCTTGTCCACCTTATCACCCCAGGTAGGTACCAAAGCGATATATAATCCGTGCTCGCGAGCCATTGCGATCACTTCATCGACCCACTCAAACCAATTCTCATTCGGGGTCAGGGGATTGTTGTTGTGTAACGGGGTGATGCCATACCGGTTGGGAGTTTCCAAACCATCCAATTCAGCCAGGATGACTGCCTGTATTACCGTAAACCCTTTTTTTCCCCGGTTCTGGAAATAGTGATTGATTTCTTCTCTGGTAAGCCGGTGGAAAAGTTGCCATGCTGTGTCAGCAAAGTAGAAGAATGGAGTCCCATCTTCGTGAACAAGGTATCTTTTGTTGTCAGATATCACCAGGCGTCCATGTGAAAAATCAACAGGTTTCAGATCAACCATATCGGATGATACTCCTTTCGTAAAGACAGCAAATATGCATATCAACAGTAGACCTAATCGCATATGACCAAGGAATTAAGTTGGAATTTTATTCTGTCCACAGATATTTTTCCGCAATTTTCATCTGTGGCCGATCTTTACCATCAATTGGCTGAATCGCCATAAAGTTTTTACCCCACCAGGGACCGGCTGCCCAATAGGTGCCGTTGATTCCGTTTTCCTGCAGATAGGCCAGAAAGTTGTCCAGACATACCTGCCATCGCTCATCCTGATCAGGGATGCCATATTCACCGATAAAACCTCTGAAGTTGTTATCACGCAGCCATTTGATAAAGGGTTGCACCCGTTCAATTCCCTTGTAGGGATTGGCTTTTTCTTCTTCGTAACTTTTCTTGTATGTTCCCGATGCATCATTATCAAAATACACATGTGCCTCGAAAATAAGATTGTTTGCAGGGTCATATAGATTTTTCAGATTGTCGCTGAACTGCATCCATCGTTCGGCAGAGCTCCAGCTGTCACCGCCTACTACAATAGCGTTTTTGGTGTCATGTTTACGAATTGCCAGTATGGATGCCTGTGCTATTTTAGACCAGGGGGTACTCTCCAGCATATTATTGGGTTCATTCATCAATCCGTAACCCCAGATGTTGCTGTATTCAGAAAATTCTTTGGCAATTTTTCCCCATAAATCGGCAAGATGTTCAATTTCTAAACCGCCTTCACCAATACGGTAACGTGTTTCACCCAGATATCTTCTCCCATAATTATGCAAGTCAAATAAAACCAGGATCTCCCGTTTGGCTGCTTCATCTACCACGTAGCGGAGTCGTGCAAGTTCTTCCTTTTCCAGTTCTCCGTTAAGTTGATGTTGTATCCTGTCCCACTTGAACGGCAGACGGATCAGGCGAAACCCTTTTGATCTGACATAATCAAGATTGGCTGCAGTGGGATAGGTGTAATCTTTGTTGTATACTCCGGGGAAGTTCTTACCGAAATCAGCTCCGGCCATGTTCAGCCCGAAGGGTTGCGGCGGATTTTCCACTTTTGAGAAATTCTGGGCTGAAAGATTCGTAGTGATTATCAGTGCGGCAAGAAGTGAAAGTATCATTTTTTTTCTCATTGTCTATTATTATTTGATTTGGTTTTTTTCTCGTTTCTCTTTCGATTCTATTTGGGATCCGTTTTGGTATATTTTTCCAGTACTTTCATCTGAGGACGGTCAGTGGTATAATTATTCGTCGGCTGCACAGCTAGCCGGTAATATCCCCATCTTGGGCCCGCAGACCAGTATGTGCCTGGTACCCCATTGTCCCTCAAATAGATGAGCATATTTTCCAGCACAGTGTTCCATCTTTGATCATCATCGGGAATACCATACTCGCCAACCATCCCTTTTTTGTTGTATTTTCGCAACCATTCGACAAAAGGTTTCATCCTGTCAACTCCGGTTTGGGGTGTAGCTCCCTCGGCCTCGTAGGTTGAGGGTACAAAAACTCCGTTCACATAACTTCCGTAAGAGCCCGACATGTTTTTGTCGAAATAGATGTGTGCCTGAAATATCAGCTTCTCAGCCGGATCATTGAGATTTCTGAGATTATCACTGAACTGTACCCAATGGTAAGATGAGCTGTAACGGTCACCACTGATTACTATGGGGGTTTTGGTATCTACCTGGCGGATGCTTTGGATGGTTGCCTGGGCAATGTCGAACCAGCTCCCTGTAGTGGGCATCGCATAAGGTTCATTCATAATATCATACGCCCAGATGTTTGTATATGATTTGAATTCCAGTGCAATTTTCTGCCATACGTCTGCCAGATGTTCCTTGGTAAGTTCCGACCCCGATCCTATCACAGTGTGTGTTTTCCCGCCATCAAAAGAACGACGGGCAAAATTGTGCATATCGAGTATCACCAGCATGTTTCTCTCTTCGGCTGCTTTGACAAATGTTTTCATCAAGCCTAAATCCAGCGGGTTCAATGGTCCGTTCAGATCATATTGTACCCTTTCCCATCTAAATGGAAAACGAATCAGTGTCAGTTTTTTTGATTTAAAATAATCCAGGTCTTTGGCAGTGGGATAACCATAGTGTGTGCCAATTACACCCGGATAAACACCACCGAACTCACCGCCGGAAAGATTGACTCCGAAATTTTCGATCATCGCATTCGGGTATGAATTATCGGGATCCGGATTCTCGTTCCCATTCACAGGGCCGGTGGGTGTTTTTATCTCTTCTCCTTTTTCACAGCCGACAAAAAAAATGAGGGTTATAAAAGATAAAAAGAATATTAATTTTCTCATACGATTTCGGTTTAAGGGTGCTGATGCCGTTAAAAGCAACAACACCCCTGAAAAATATCTTATATCTGTTTTCTTACAATGTTCACTTTTTTTGCAATCCTGAGATTGGTGATTGAAAGGTCTGTGGGAGCTACTGTACCTGCTCCATGGATATAGGCAAAAACGAACTTATTCCCTGTCTCAAAGAGTGGACTGCCTCCGGAAGCAGTTTTGTAATAGGCAAAATCAGAAGCGATTGTAACCCATTTATCGTGGGTGTGATAAGCTACCCCCGAAAGAGCCGGAATCCATTCCTGGGTGTTTGTAGCCCTGGTTCCGTTCAGTACCATCCTGATCCTATCGCCGGGTGCTGTGATGGGGAAGTCGGTTTTAACCAGTATCTCATATTTAATCTCATAGTCTCCCGGATTAGTTCTCATATCTGCGAATAAGGGATTCGCAGAAGGGGTATCGAAAGGATAATTATAAATGAGCAGGTTGGTGCTGTATCCGTTGACAGTCCCTTTGATTCGTGAAAAACATGTTCCCGGGAATAGTGGTGTTGGATCTCCTTCCTTTGTACCGTCTGTGGCAAAATTTTTCGTTGAGGCATGTGTCAGATAACCGGGACCCATATCTGTAATGCTGAAACCCCGATCACGATAAGTAAATTCAATGGGTTCCTCGCCAAGTACACTCTTTATCCTGTTACTGCTTACCGATACGGTTGCATTGTCCGTAATTCCATCCGGAACTTTCAAGGTGACGGCTTCCTCTGTTGTAGAGAGGATGGTGACCGGTATGCCGTTCATCTTGATCTCTCCCTTCTCGGGAGTCAGATCGTACAATAAAAGGTTTTCACCTTGCATAACGATGGTTTCACCAGCATTTCCAAAGTCGAAATCAAATCCGCGGATAATAAGATCAGGAAAGGCGACTTTAAAGGGAAATTCGGTATTCCCTTTTTCCGTTGTGACCACAATCTTGTTTGTTATTTCATCCGGTACGGTGCCTGGAATTGATACCACAATCTTGGTATTCACTGCATAAATCTCCTCAAGATCCACTGACTGATCATTAAATTGTATGGATTTTACCTGAGTCAGGTTTTGTCCGTGAATCACGATCATCTGATTAAAACTGCCCTGGGTCGTATCGGTATCCTGATTTTCAATCGTGCTGATCCTGGTGATTACTGGTGGACCGTTTGACACTGTTTCATCAGTAAATTCATCATCATATGTCACAATATCATCACAGGAAGTGAAAAATATTGCCATCAGGAATGTGATAGAAAGATATCTTAGTATTAAAGTTTTCATATGCATGAGGTTTATTAGATTTTCATATTATTTCCATCCCGGATTATTCTCTGTGATGGCCTGGTTGGTCAGCATTTCATCTTGCGGGATGGGATAGAGTAAATGTTTTGCTTCCCGCATTTTAATCGTATTTATCTCATCTACTGTCCCTATACCATTCATCACTCCCAAATAGATACCCCATCGAATCAGATCCCAACGTCGATCACTTTCCAATGCAAATTCCATCGCTCTTTCTTCCAGTACTGCTGAGCGAAACGCTTCCTTCGATTCGATACCTCCATCCTCTGAAGAGCCAAACCATCTGGGGGTGGCATTGCTTCTTGTCCTCACTGCATTGAGAGCGTTGAGTGCATCGTTATTCATCCCATCTACTTCGTTTGATGCTTCTGCATAAATCAGGACAACATCAGCATAGCGTAGCAAAGGCATCATGGCATCGGTTCGGGTCAGTGAGCGATCGGTGACATCTGTGTATTTTGTGGTGTATGCGAGGTATTGTTCACCGGTCCCGGATCGGTAGTCACGTCCGTCGTTAAACGGCGCCACTGGGTCAGCCACCTTATTATTGGCCGGATCCAACCCTCTTGCTTTTAACTTCCATTCATCCGTATTGGGATAATAACCCCCTCCATTCCATGAGATATCCGACTGACGTACAAAACGATGCATCACTCCTTCTGTAATTCGAAGATCCTGATTTTCGAATAATTTATACCAGTGGTCTCTTAAACCATGCGACAATCCCCCTCCGTTCGGTACATAGCCATTTACAATCTGTCCAACATAGGCTCTGCTAAATAATGCACCATAGTAATCGTCACCCGATTTTGTCTGTAATGCAAAGAAATGTTCCTTACTGGTTCTTCCTGCTTTTTTCCAGAGAATGGAATAGGGTATAAGCTCATGATCACCATATAATTTGCCGACAACAATATCTTTTGCGATATCTCTTGCCAGTGTATAATACGCAAGATAATCGAATGATTCATAGCCTGCAACCTGTTGTTTCTCTATGGTCAATGTTTGGGGTTGTGTGAATACTTTCACACTGCCGTTCATGCTAAAGGGAACACCTCCCTTTACATACACGGTGCCGGAAGGCATGGCAGCAGAAGCAATCGTTGCATAAACTTTTGCCAGTAGCGATGCCGCGGCACCGGCAGAAACACGACCTTCTTTATAGGAAGAATTTGTGTTTTTGTAGATCATCTCCTTGGCGTTTTTTAAGAGATCGATAATATGTGCGTAGACAACTGGAATTGGCTGACGGGGTTGATTGGAATCATTTCCCTGATTGATGGACCCTTCGAAGATGGGCACTTCCCCATACGCTCTGACCAGGAGAAAATAGCCGTAAGCCTGTAGGAAATAGAGTTCACCCAAACAGTTATTTCTGGCTGCCTCTGAAACATTCCCCATTTTTTCTATGTGATAAATGGCCTCATTTGTTCTGTTAATCAGGTCATAGCTCAATTTCCAAACAGCGTCCGACTGATTGGTCGCCCCCTGGAAATTGCCTGCTCCCAACTCGCCGAAAGCCCAACTTGGACCGGTCACATAATCGTTGTCGAGTTCAATGGAACGGGGAAACTCATCGTATACATACATGCGGGATAATCCGTTATAAGCACCCATCACCCACATATCAGCACCTTTGTCGGAATCTTCAATGCCCTCATTGGTGATTTTTGAATACGCATTTACATCCAAAATATCACTGCATGAGGAAAAAAATAATAGCGTAAGCAGAGAACTGAGAATACCTGCTGTGAAGATATATTTTTTCATCTTTTTGTCTTATTAAAATTAGAATTGTACTTTTAATCCAAAAGAGAATGTCTTGCTTGTCGGGTAGGAATATACATCCACTCCCCTTCGGGCAGGATCATTGCCGAATGCGTTTACATCCGGGTCATACCAGCTGTAATCGGTCAGTGTAAATAAGTTGCCGGCACTCGCATTCAGATGAATGCTTCTGATTCCTTTTAGAAATTTGGGGTTATCGAAAGTATACCCTATGTTGATATTTTTCAAACGGATATAGGAGCCATCTTCCACGTAACGATCCGAGATAAGCCAGGTTCTCTTAGCCTGATTGGTGGCTTTCGGCCATTTGGCAATATCTTTGGTGTCGGGTGTCCACCGATAGTCATAGACTGCAACCGGGATATTTGTAGTATTAAATAGCGTGACATTCATCAGGTTACCATTGAATATATCATTTCCCATCACTCCCTGTACAAAGAAGCCAAAGTTAAACTTGTTCCATTCGAAATTATTGGTAACGCCAAAAATGTAATCCGGATTTGTGTCTCCGATCACATGCAATCCCTCTTTATACTTTATTTCACCGATCATCGATTTCACCACATTTGCATTTGCAGAAGCATAGGTCGGGTCAGCTCTTACCTCCGCTTCATTGTCGTAAAAACCATCTTCCACATAACCGTAAATCGCTCCGATAGGCAATCCGTTTCGTTGGATAAATACGTTGTCAGCCTTGTACCAGAGGCGGCTGGAGAACTGATCTGCCAGCAGTCCACCGATTCTGTTTCTATTGAACGACAAGTTCGCATCGATTCTCCAATTAAATAATTTATTCTGAACAGGAACGAGATTTGCAGTCAATTCCAAACCTTCATTGGTGACGTAACCACTGTTAATTATTTGAGAAATATAGCCGGTTGACTGTGGTGTTTTTACATTTTGCAGCAGATCATTGGTTTTCTTGTAATAATAATCGATGACAAAACTCAAGCTGTTGTTATAAAAACCAAAATCGATCCCGGCATTATACTGATCTGTTGTTTCCCATTTCAGACTGGTATTGAAAGCATGGTCGCTCACAAAACCGCTGTGTTCGGAACCTCCAAGGGGATAATTTGCTACCCGCATGGTGTACATGGTTTGATAATCAGGTATTGCCTGATTTCCGGTTTGACCGTAGCTCAGGCGGAGTTTCAGGTTGTCAAAAAGATTCAGGTTTTTGATGAATGCTTCCTCTGAGAGCCTCCAGGCCAATGCACCGGATGCAAAATTAGCATATCTGTTTTCTGAGGAAAATTTACTGGAACCGTCACGTCTGAAGCTCGCAGTAAATATATATTTATCATTCAATACATAGTTGACGCGTCCCAGCATTGAGAACAATTTACTTTCAAATTTTGAACTGACAAGACTGCCTGGAACCAACGCCAGACCCATATCATAATTTTCAGTCAAGTCTGTGGGAAATTGTGTCGCAGTCATCGATTCAGCACTATTTACACGATGTTCATATGTGACTGCTGCCACAGCATTCAAATTGTGGATTTTTCCAAAAATCCGGTTGTAAGTCAACATGGATTCAGTTACGGTATGTGATTGTCTGTTGTCACTTAACCCTCCCTTTCCGTTTACTTTGTCGATTGCTCCTTCTCCGGTGTCGCGATTAGAATAGGTGCTTCTTTGATTTTCAAAATTACTCAACCCCAGGTTTTGACGGAAAACCAGATTCTCATGTAAACGGATGCTGGCAAAAGCAGACGCAAAAATATTCACACTTGACAATTCGTTTTTCGTAGATATCACATATGTACGGGGGTTAGCCGACAACCATAACAACTCGTCACTCTGTGAAAAATCACCATAATAAATCGTAGAGGGATATAGTAACGCTGAACGCAGGATACTATAATCCAAGGAATTTCCTTTGGCGAAATCAGTTGTAGAGTTAGTGTAGCTCAGATTAAGGCCGACCGTCATATTTTTTGTAATGTTCTGGCTGGTGTTGGAACGTAATGTATAGCGTTCAAACCCCGTACCTTTGATAATTCCATCCTGGCTGGTATAATTGCCTGAGAAGGTATAATTCCCACGATCCGTGGCACTTGAAATAAGCATGTTATATTCCTGCGAGTAACCTGTCTGGAAAATCTGATCTTGCCAGTTTGTACCTTCTACCCATTGTTTCCAGCTACCCCCGTTTTCATCGATACCTTCCCTCCATCCAGGCGATAAAAAGTCCTCCGGTGAAGGATTGTACTTTGCACTTAAAACCTCTCCGTTACTTGTATCAAATCTCCAGGTACCCGGTGAAGGATAGACATACTGGGTGAAAGGAGACGAATCATAGAACAAAGCATTGTCCTGTTGCTCATTGCGGTAAAGTGCATAGTGATAGCCATCAAGAACAGGTACTTGTTTCCGGATAGTCGAACTGCTTACATTGGAAGTAAACTCAATACGTGGTTTTCCCTTCTCTCCCGATTTTGTCGTAATAAGCACAACCCCATTGGCACCGCGTGACCCGTAAATGGCTGTTGCTGAGGCATCCTTCAGCACTTCTATGGAGGCAATGTCATGCGGATTGATAAACGAAAGGGCATTTGCAGATGCTTCAAGACTTCCATCGGTGTTTTCCGCACTTCGGGGTGTGGCGGGTACCTCAAATGGAATTCCATCCACGATGTAGAGTGGTTGAGAGTTTGATGAAAACGAATTTGTACCTCTGATCTGCATACTAATTCCGGCACCTGGTGCTCCGTCGTTTTGATTGACCATGGCTCCGGCAACGCGTCCCTGTAAAGCCTGATTGATACTGGCCGCCGGATTCCCCGAAAGAATTTCGTCGGCCTTGACTTGTGCCACAGAGCCGGATAGGTCTCTTTTTTTCATTGAACCGTATCCTACGACCACTACTTCTTCCAGTAACGTTTCATCCTCATGCAGCACGATGTTGAAGTTTCGTACGTTTTTTACCGTAAACTCCTCCGTTTTATACCCTAAATAGGATATACTGATTACATCATCAGCTGAAGTTACATTCAATGAGAAGTTACCATTCATGTCTGTAACCGTACCTGTGCTGGTATTTTTTACGATGACAGTCACACCGATCATGGGCTCATTGTTCACATCTGTTACTTTACCAGTGATTGGGATGGTCTGGTTAATCATTAATTCAGTCACGGATATACCCCTTGCCTGAATAAATGTGAAACTCCCTAAAAAAACGAGTATCAATACCGTAATTTTTTTTAGGAAATTAATGCAGGTGCACCTCTCTAAATACCCACTGCATTTTTGATTAAAATTCAAAGTTTTTGACATAATATGAAATTAAAGTGTTTGTTTGGAGCTGTAGTGTTTGTGCATATGATATAAGAATTATAAACACTAAATCAACTATACAAAAGTATTGTTACCTGGTAAACACATCAAGTGCTTTTTTATCCTTTTTTGATACTTTCCGTACAAAATATGTAAAATTGGCATTGGATACGCTTATTTTACAAATCAGAAATTAAATAATTCACAAAGATGGTTCTAAAAGTCGTGGTTAAGAGTAATAAGTTTTACCCGATTATTCAGATAGGATACTAAAACGTAATCCCAGAGAGAGATAAGAAAATAAAGATAATCATTTATATAACTTCGCAGGTATTATATTTTACTTTAGTAATACTTTTTATGCAATTGATTCAAGCCAATATTGTAGAAATATCTACAACTCCTGAAACAGAATAATATTTTTATAGATTCACATCAAATCATCATTTTCTTTTTTCGATAATTTTCCCTGAATTCTTTTGGTGTGCATCCCTTCTTTTTCCTGAAAATCCGGTTAAAATTAGAAAGATTATTGAATCCGCATTGATAACAAATTTCAGCTATTGAATCTGTTGTATCCACCAGCAGGCGTGTAGCATGTCCTAACCTGATATTGATGATGTAATCAGTAACAGTCTTTCCGGTTCGCAATTTAAAAAAGCGACTTAAAGCGACCGGTGTCATGCCAACCAGTTCTGCAAGCTCTTCCAATGAGATTGGATGCTCGTAGTGAGCGTTGATATATTCATATATCTTTACTACGCGACGGCTGTCGGTGCTGTCTTCCGTGTGAGCGAACGACGAACTTGATAAAGTTCTGTAGTTGTCTGCTAATGATAATTCGTACAAAATGGAAAGAAACCGGATCACGGCTACGAAACCCTCTTTTTCAGAAGATAAAGTATCCAGTATATTGTATACTTTCATGATCGATTCCATCGGAAAACTAAGCCCATTTTTTGCTTTTTCAAGCATTTTCCGGATTGAATCGAACTGATTCTTATGGATAAGATTTCCGAAGAATAGATCTGATGAGAATTGAATGGTAATTTCCCTGATGTTATCGGATTTACATTGATAATGTTCCCAAACATGCTCCAGCTGTTCCCCTGTGATTAACGTAAGGTCATAGTTCCCAATTATCTCAACTGAATCCCCCACAATACGTCTCACCCCTGCCGCATTTTCAATATAATTCAGTTCGAATTCTGCGTGAGAGTGTAAAGGATAAGTAAACTCTTTTTTTCTTCTGTCAACGATGTAAAAACAATCCTTGTCAGAAAGCGGCGTGATTTCTCGGATAATATAACCGGTATCTATATTCATGTTGTACAACTTAAACAATAAGACAAAGAAAACCCTTTTAGAGATGGATTACAGCCATACTTATCTCAAATAAGTGAAACAAACAAAGTTATATTTTTTTTCGTAAAATGTAATATTTTTGTAATTTATATGGGTTATCTCACAATGTTCTAACACAGGTAATTTTTAAATAGTAAAAAAAGGTGGTAAAACCCGATTACGATTCTACCACCCTTTCAATTTAAGTGTATTTTTATCTGATAAATATTACATATCGGTAATCAGCTGATATTTCGGTACAAGAGACTTCATGATGGTCCATCCCAACAAATAAGCGATGGCACAGAAGATGAAGATGATGAAGTAACCGGATTCAATCCCTTTGTATCCAAGGAAGCTCATATTGGTGTTGGCTGCATGGTCGAACAGCACACCGGAGCTCTTGTTGATGAAGAAGGAGCCCACACCGCCGGCCATACCGCCAATGCCAGTGATGGTACCTACGGCATGCTTCGGAAACATGTCACTCACGGTGGTGAAGATGTTGGCCGACCAGGACTGATGTGCTGCTGCTGCGATACCGATAATGATTACCGGCAGCCATACCGAGATGCCTCCCAGTGGCTGTGCAAGCAGAATAAGCAGTGGGAAGAAAGCAAACAGTAACATGGCACGCATGCGTCCCTGGTAAGGGTCCAGCTTTTTCCTGTTCATAAAGTAGGCAGGGAAGTAACCGGCTGCAAAAACTGAAATCATGGAAATGGCATATACCACGAAAACGTGGGGGGCACTCTCTGTGGAGTCAAGTCCGTAGACCGAGCTAAGGTAAGCGGGTATCCAGAAGAGCAGGAACCACCATACACCGTCGGTCAGGAATTTTCCCACTGCGAACGACCAGGTCTGTTTGTATTTGAATGCTTTCTTGAAGGAGACCTTTTTCCCGGCATTCTCATCGGCCTTTACTCTTCCTTCTGTCACGTCGGTAGCATCATCCTGGTTGATATAGGCCAGCTCGAGGGCATTGACTCTTTTGTTTTTCTCCGGTTTTTCATAAATGAATACCCAGAATCCCATCCAGATAAATCCGAGCGCACCAATTACGATAAAAGCCATTTCCCAGCCCCATGCCTTGGCAATAAAGGGGATGGTGAGCGGTGCTAACAGGGCTCCAATTTGTGCACCCGAGTTGAAGATGCTGGTGGCATAAGCCCGGTCTTTCTTGGGGAAATATTCGGCCGTAGCCTTGATGGCTGCCGGGAAGTTGCCCGCTTCACCGATGGCCAGCACCAGTCGCGCAAAGACGAAAAGGGTAACGCTCACCGATACCACCAGTGATACATCACCGACTGTGCCGATGGCTTCGCGTGCTCCCGAGAAACTCAGGGTCCACTCACCCGCGGTGATTCCTGCAGTCAACAATCCACAGAAAGCATGCAAGACGGCACCAAAAGACCAGACGCCGATGGCCCAGAGGAATCCTTTTTTGGTATCCATCCAATCGATGAACTTGCCCGCGAAGAGCATGGAAACGGCATAGAAAATGGAGAAGAGCCCGGTAATGGTTCCATAATCACTGTTTGTCCAGTGAAACTCCGGAGCGATGAAGTCGGCCCAGGTAAGTGACAATACCTGCCTGTCGAGGTAGTTGACGGTGGTCGCCATAAACAACATGACCACGATTGTCCATCGCTGGTTGGTCATTTTGGCATTCCCTTGTTGTAGATTACTCATGATTTTTTTCTGATATTTGGTTTATTTATGTTGTACATTTTTCACGATCGACAGACTGCTGCGGCATAGTTCAGTGATCTTCTCCCACTCTCCGTTTTTCAACACCTCTTTGGGGAAAAGGTTCGATCCCATACCCACGGCCGTAACGCCAGCTTTAAACCAAGCTGAGAGATTCTCCTCAGTGGGTTCCACACCGCCGGTTACCATGATCTTGGACCAGGGCATGGGGCCTTTTATATTTTTCACGAAGGAGGGACCTCCCACGTTACCACCCGGGAAAACTTTTACAATCTCGGCACCCAGTTCCTGGGCGAGTCCTATCTCGCTGGTGGTGGCGCAGCCCGGTGAATAGGCGATCTGTCGGCGGTTGCATACCTTGAAGATGTCGGGATTCAGCAGCGGCCCCACCACGAAGTTGGCTCCCAGTTGGATGTAGAGTGCAGCAGTGGGGGCGTCCACAATGGAGCCGATGCCCAGGATCATTTCAGGACACTCCTTGTCGGCCCACTTCACCAGTTCTGCAAACACCTCATGGGCAAAGTCGCCCCGGTTGGTGAACTCGAA
>DGZP01000017.1:0-440 GCA_002398565.1 Proteiniphilum sp. UBA4977 | reverse complement strand
GCTTTCACCACTTTTTTTGCCACCTCGGCATCGGCATGGTAAAACACTGGCACGATGCCCGTATCTTCCATTGCCTGGTATACGTGTAGTCTGGAAAATTTTGACATAATTTTTAAAGGTCAGCTGTCAACTGTCAGCGTTTAGTTTTTAAATGATTCGTATTCTCGGCATTATTGAATTTTCTCATTGGCACATCAGCACATTGGCATATTAGCACGTTAGTCTCATCTTACCACCCTGCCTGAACCGTCGCCCTTCATCAGTGTTTCCACTTCCGGTACGTTGACCAGGTTGAAGTCGCCATAAATGGTGTGTTTGAGGCAGGATGCAGCTACTGCAAAGTCCAGTGCTTTCTGGTCGTCGCCGGAATAGGAGAGCAGTCCATAGATCAGTCCCCCCATGAAGGAGTCGCCACCGCCCACCCTGTCCACGATGTGGGT
>DGZP01000072.1:17113-17262 GCA_002398565.1 Proteiniphilum sp. UBA4977 | reverse complement strand
CGCTTTTTCAACCAATATGCAAGCTCTTTTATGGTTTTTTTGAAAATTTCATTTAAGTCACTACATTTGTACTAAAACTTCCTCATAACAGGACAACATTGTACTTTCAAAGCAGATATTACATTCCGAATCGCAATATTGATTAAATT
>DGZP01000072.1:0-16888 GCA_002398565.1 Proteiniphilum sp. UBA4977 | reverse complement strand
ATATTGATTAAATTAAATTTAATTTTTTTATATTATAAATTTTGTACTCAAAAGATTCATAACAGAAAATAGAGAAAGAAATTGTTTTTTGTGAATCAATATGATTTATCACTACTGTGAAATATATATTACCTTTCATATTAATTATCATTCTCCCATGTTCGCTCTTGGGCGTAGAAAGTAAAACTGATTCATTACTCAAAGAATTGGATAAAGTCATATCCAAACGCAGCAATTATCTGGAAATCAAAGAAAAAAAGATATCAGACTTGAAACAAGAGAAAGAACTCCTCAGTAATGAAGAAGAGATCCTAGATATCAACAGGGAGATCATCAATCAATACAACAGTTTCATCTGCGACTCTGCCGAGTATTATATCAAGGAAAACCTGGCCATTGCCCGGCAATTAGACAAAAAAGACATCATTACTGAATCATTGTTGCACCTTTCGTATGTCTATTCTCTTTCCGGACTTTTCCTCCAGGCGGCGGAAATCTTCAGTTCAATGGATTATACCCATCTTCCTGACCATTACAAAGCATGGTATTGCTGGAACTACATCCGCTACTTTGAAAATCTCATTGTCTACATCAATGATCCAAGATATGCTTATTCCTATGAAGTAGAGAAAGAAGAATGGAGAGACAGGGTGATGAATCTACTAAGCGATCAGTCGGAAGAGTACAAAAAAGAACTTACCCATAGTTTACAACAGTCTGGTCAGTTTTCTGAAGCAGAGGAAATATTGATTTCAATTTTCAGACACCAGCAGCCCCACACGCATCAGTATGCCATGGCCGCCATGAATCTGGCAAAACACTATGCGCAGACAGCTGAATCAGAAAAAGAATCCTATTATTTAATACTGGCAGCTATTTCTGATATGGAGTTGGCTGTGAAGGAAAACGAAGCCTTGCTGTCTCTTGCCGTGAAACTATACCATGATGGGGATGTTGACAGAGCATACAACTACATCAGGATAGCCCTGGATGATGCCCTTTTCTACAATGCCCGTTTTAAAAATTCGGTTATCGCAAGAATCCAACCTATCATTGAGGACACTTATCTGCAGAAAATTCACTCCCAACAAAAAAACCTCCGTTTATATTCGATTGTCACCAGTCTGTTTGTGATCTTTTTAATCGTTACTCTGTCCTATCTGTACATCCAAATCAAAGCGGTTTCAAGAGCAAAGAAAGAACTTAGAGTTATGAACGACGACCTGATTCAGTTGAATAAAAAACTGGATGAAGCCAATATCGTGAAAGAACATTACATCGGATATTTCATGAATCAATGCTCGGTCTACATCAATAAGTTGCACAGGTACCATAAGAATGTAAACCTGAACATAAAGACCGGACAAATGGGAAATTTACATAAATTCTCCACGGATGAAATGGTGTCCGACATCAATGAACTGCATACAAATTTCGACAAAACCTTTCTGGCACTTTATCCGAATTTTGTCACGGAATTCAATTCTTTACTCAGGAACACTGAACAATACGATCTTGAAAAAAATCAATTAAACAATGAACTCCGCATATTTGCTCTTATTAAATTGGGAATCACCGATGTAAAACAGATTGCCGAATTCCTACATTATTCCGCACAAACGGTGTATAACTACAAAAGTAAGGTAAAGGCAAAAGCATTGGTAGAAAGCGATCAGTTTGAAGATGAAGTAATGAAAATCGGGAGCATCCAATAGTACGCGCATGAAAATTATTACATACCATGGCAACAATTACCCGGTTCTTTAGACACTTCCCTTTTAAAAGAATTGCTCAAAGAACCGGGTTAAGTTAATTCAGGTATTCTCCCCTACTCACAGGTTTCCTCTATCACAAAGTTATCTTCTGTTTCGTTATCCAATATAACAACACTTTTATCCTTATTTGTGAAATGAACCTGAATACCTAATATATCGGCATCCTTTGATAAATCAAAGAACTCTCTTGGGTAAATATATTTCTGGAAAGAAGTCACTGCTCCCAGATTACCCAGTGATTCCATAAGAGTTTTGTCGGAAATCTCGTCCACAATCTTCTCTTTCTCTACTCCTCCTTCCCTGTATTGTACTTTCGCATACAGATGAACCTCACCACCTTTCAAACCTCCTTCGGCAATATAGTTTGGCTCATTATAACGAATTGAGAATATATCTCCGAAACCAAAAGTGGCAGGAACAAAAGATAATGCCGGATCAGCAGTGAAGTCCATTTGAGGATCATCACCACCGGTAACCTCCAAAAGTTTGGCTTCTACCACATCCTCATCAGGATATTTTTCACCATTGAATCCAAATGCCTCACCACAGAATGTGTATCCCGCATAGAATTTCACGGCACGCGAACCTGTATGAAGTTTAATATTCACAGTACCCACTACGGTTTTTTGATCTGGGATATTATCATTTATTTGGAAGGTAGTAACCGATTTAAATACAACCCACTCCATTGGTCCTGTATTGCCAAGTACGCCCATCCGACTCTGGAATGAAGCAGACCATGGCATTCCATCCGTTGGATTTTTGTCTGCAGCACTCATCAATACCATGGGTTCATTGGTAACCTTGTTCCCGGCAAATGCCGCATCAGTGGTAAGAGTTAATAAAGCGTTGTCTTTCACATTCCAGGCTTTAGGCATTAATATACCAAATGTCAACTTACTGTTACCATCAGTTTCTGCAACGATTTTTATCTTTACTGTTATGTTGATATCACTGTCAACCTGAGCATTGTCGGGGTGAATGATTTCTTCAATAGTCATGCAGGTGACAACAAGGAATAAGACTGCCACCAATGATAAATAGTATTTATATTTTCTTATAAATTTCATATGATTTCAATTTTATTGTTGAATGCTTTTAAAAGTATATTTATAATCCAGTGACGGGCAGTCCAGTTTGAAAGGAATGCTAAACTCACCATTTACATAGTAGGCGATAACTTTTTCCGAATCGGTCAGGCGCAATTCATTGGGAAGTACGTTCGTATTCAGATATGCATTCACCTTTCCGGATGGGATCTCATAGCTATAAGGTGAAAAAGGCACATCGCCGTTATCGAAAGTCACCGCGCTAATCTCGTTATCAGTATAGTGCAGTGTCAGCCTGAAAGTATTGAAGAAGTCGAACTTTGAAGCAAGATCAATTCCATTAATGTTTACCTCATCGTACTGATAAACGTGGAAAAGCCCATAATTTATATCGAAGTCAGAGTGATAATCTGACAACATTTTTGTCCGGCTATCGTCTTCGCAGCTTGCGAGGGCAAGTAAAACCGAAACTACTGTAACTGTTAATGCACATTTTCTCATCATTTTATTTTTTTAGTTTATAAAATATTCGTTTTCAATCTTTTAATTCATAATCTTATCTATATCAACCCAGAAGAAACGGGGGCGGTAAGTACTCACGTCGCTGAACTGTTCTGCAAAAACTTCGGTATTCACGTTGTAGCTGACAAGTATCATCCCGTCTTTCTCAAACTGCGGATGCGCCATAGCATTGTAAGTCAATAAATGCGGCGTATTCTGTTCGTAGGTTTTAAATATAAGTTGCTTGTTCCTCCACGGTCCGGTGGGGCTATCGGCAATGAAAGTGTATATTTCGCCGGAGTTAAAAGTCTTCTTCTGAGTAAGCAATACATACTTACCTCGTAGTTTAAACACATTGAACTGTGACGAAACGGGTACAGAGGATAAGCCTTCCAACTTAACGGCATCCGATGAATTTGCGCTCCAACCCGAACCGTTGTAATATTGCCAGTTGTCGTATGGATTACCTACAGCGGTCCGTGCAACCAGTACTTCTGTGATGGGATCCATATCGTTTCGTACATCTACTTGTGCGTAGATATAGTTATAATTGTCATCCTTGAGTGCAGCCATTCCGTAATGAACATCCGTTGATCCTTTAAACGGTATAGGGGTTACCTTATTCAATTCTAAGCCGGGAAGGTTATATTCCAGTATATGAGTGGTTTCATACATAAATCCCCACATACCCTCACCTCCCTGATACATCAGGGTTTGAAAGATATACAACTTATCACCATTCACAAATCCGTGTCCGGGCCAGTACCATTTTTGCTCGTCGGAATAACCGGGAGGTACCGCTGCTGAAGCATTCTTGTTGCCTCCATACCCGTAAATAGCGCTCACCTTGCCGTTGTCATACACAATATAGGTATTGCGATACATACGGTCGGAAGTCGGTCGTTGTCCATTAGTAACTGTTCCTATATAAGAGTCACCCATCAGGAAGATGCTCCTGCCATCGGGTAAAGGAATGGAATACATACCATCACCTGCAGTTACACTTCCCTGATCGGGAATGATGATGCCGGCAATGACCTTGTCAAGACCATCAATTTTTGCCTGGATAGTGTTGGCGTTTACAACTTCGCTACCCTTCACCAATGAGAGAGTTACCGATACAGGTTCATTATAAGGCACACGGGTGAAGTAGCTTGTTGTTTCACCTTTTTCAACCGTTTTCACAGTGGCAGGTTTACTCAACTCAATACGATAATTATCGAAACTGACTTCCGGATGGGTAAGTTCCCACGACAGGTATAGCGTATCCGCATTGAATGTAGTGGCAATTTTGATATAGGTATGACCACTATCAGGTTCAAAGGGATTCTTCCTTATGCTGTCATCTTTATCGGAACAAGAAACAAGAAGACAAAGTAAGAACGACAATAATATCATATGTTTATAATTGTACTTCATACTAACAATTCGTTGTGATTAAATGATCAATCCCTCTTTAAATTAGGATTTAATCTCTTTTCCCTGATCGGGTATGGCAGTAACAAGCTTGCTTCTGTAAATGGGGCTGTATGACTCGGGGTCTGATACCCGATCATGTTTACCATTTGGCCGGTGACAGCATGTAAAGCTTTTCGTGTTCTCACCATATCATACCAGGTCTGATTCTCGAAAGCAAGCTCCCAGAAACGTTCCTGTAATACCTTATCAGCGGTGATGGATGTGGGTTTCGCTTCCTGAGGTAATGCACGTTTTCTGACGGAGTAATATGCCTCAATGGCATCAGCATCGGTGGTGGTCCCTCCATCAGCCTGTGCTTTTGCTTCTGCCATCATCAACAGCACGTCAGCATATCTTAAGAGTGTAAAGTTGGCTCCGGATTTTCCAACTTCAGCAGCATTCTGGTCCCAGTACTTATAAATATAGAGCCTGCCGAGATCTACCATGCCCGATTTATCAAGTGCCTCCTGCTGGGTATAATAGAATTTTCTTTCATCTTTGCGCTTATCCCCTTCGGGATAAGTATCGAAGAACATCTGGGTAACAGTGATTGCTCCACCGTAAGCGGCACTGGCTGAGACAGCTTTTACTGGCGCAGGGTAAGCTAACAGAGCACTATGGAGGGGATTTCCTGCATTGTCGGCCTCTCTTTGAATGGACCAGATAATCTCTCCTGAATTTTCCACAGTTCTCAACTTTTCATAGGTGTCGAATAGGTGAAATTTTCCACTGGCATATACCTGCTTTGCCATGTTATAGGCTTTGGTATAGTATTCTGTTCCCTTTTGTAGGGGATATCCGGCCATGGTGAGCAAAACCTTGGCATGCATAGATTTCACGGTTCCCTTGGTCACACGCCCACTGGTATTTGTCCAGTCCAGACTCTCCATCAGCTCCCCGGCTTTTGTCATATCCGCATCTATCTGTGTGTAGACAACTTCCATGGATGACAACTCAATTTCAGTATTCGTTACATCTTTGGTGGGCGTGAGTTTCAATGGCACAGGTCCATAGAGTCTTACCAGGTTGAAGTAGAAGTAACCGCGGAGGAAATAAGCTTCGCCGAGATACTGGTTCTTTTTGGTTTCACTTATCGTCCCTTCTGCCATACTTTCTATACCTTCGATAATGCCGTTGCAATTTTCAATAGCCCGATATGCTGTTTCCCAGAATCTCTGCACATAGCTGTTATTGTCCGCAATAAGCAAACTGTTGGCTTGAGCGAGGTCTTGTGTACCTGATCCGCGCATACGTTCACCGTATCCGTGCATGAATTCCATAAAGATGAAACTCTGTGAGCCGGGCTCAATATCCGAGTCCATAATATTGTCAACAAAGGTGTATATGCCGTTCACGGCAGCCAAAGCCTGTTTTTCGTTCTGGTAATACGAATCGGGATTCAGAAATGTCTTTGGTTTTTCTTCAAGAAAAGAGTCACAGGACGTAATAATTACCGCCAGGACAATGAGCCAGCTTATATTTGAATATATCTTTTTCATTTGATTTAAATATTTATTTTCTAATCACTTAAAATGTAATCTTTATGTTAGCAGTAACTGTTGTTGGACGAGGGTATGAGTAAAAGTCAATGCTCTGTCCGTTGTCTGTATTAAATGCGCCCATTTCTGTGTCATATCCGGGGTACTTGGTGAACAACGCAAGGTTCTCAACGGATACTCCCAAAGAGATGTTGTTTACTTCCCTAAGCCAGTTAAGCACTTTAGGACTGAAAGAATACGAGAGGACAATGTTTCGGATTCGCAGGAAGTCCCCTTTATGAAGCATATAGGAGTCTTTTTCGTTTTCGCCGAAGAATGGGTCAGACGGTAAACGTAGTGCGGCAACCATCGTATTTTGATTCTCGGGTGTCCATGCTTTAAGTATATCTTTCACACTGTTGCTGTACAACGGTCTGTTTTCACCCATGGAATGGGTAATACTCATGATCTTGAAGCCATATACATAATTAAGGTCAACCATCAGTGATAAACCCTTGTAGGTAAAAGTATTCACCATGGTGAGGTTTCCTTTCGGCCTGCCTGTACCCATTAACTGACGATCTTCCTCGTCGATCTTATAGTCACCGTTCACATCTTCGTACTTGATATCACCGGGTCTTTTACCATACCTGGCAGCTTCCTCTACCTCGGCAAGACTCCATGTTCCCAGTCTTTTATACACGTAATACGATGCCCAGTCTATGCCTTCCCGGGCTATGGTATTATTCCCTGTCTCAATGGTTTCTCCGTTTATATCTATTGTCTTCACTTTGTTAGTGGAGTACACAAGATCTGTCGCCCACATGAAATCTTTTGTATGAATGTTGCGTGATGTAATGGTAGCCTCGAAGCCGTCATTTCGTATCTCGCCAAGGTTAGACCATGTAGTAGCATATCCGGTGGTGATAGGTATCTGTTTCTCGAATAACAAGTCTCGGGTTGATTTGGTGTAATAGTCCATGATTACCTCCAAACGGTTTTTTAAGAAGCTTAGGTCTAATCCAATATTAAACTGGCGTGATGATTCCCACTTGAGGTCTTTATTACCCAAATTGGCCAAAGTTACATACGACGTGAGCTCCTTGTTGAAGATGGTAGATCCGTTCCCGTATTGTGAAATGGTTCTGTAATTGGGGATGGAAGCATTGCCAACTACGCCGTAACTTGTTCTCAGCTTGGCCTGGCTTACTACATTGGTGAGGGGTTGGAAAAAACTCTCTTCCGAAATACGCCATCCGGCAGATACTGATGGGAAATATCCGTACTTGTTGTTCATACCAAAGTTTGAGGCACCATCCGCACGGAATGTAACACCCAGCAGATACCTGTCCCGGAGACTGTGATTCATCCGGAAATAGTATGAGTTCATCGTATTCTGATTCATTCCTGATCTGGGTTCGTGCCATGTTGTTCCTGCCGAAAGGTTGTGATAATCAAACGAATCATCGAAGTATTGTTCGGAACCCGAGGATGAACTTTCATTGCGATTATAATACCAACTGGCACCCAATACAAAGTTAGAGCTGAGTTGTCCGTTAAAATACTCGTCGGTATAGGTAAAGTAGTTTTCACTGGTAAGCTTCTGATTATCGGAGTTGTTGATATCCGCGTACCCACCATTGTTTTCACTTACATCCAGAAGTCCGGCTTTGGCATAACTCATCCCCTTTCTATTGCTCTGCTGATAGTCTCCCTGGACAGTCAACGTTAGCTTTCTGGTTAGGTCGAGAATGGAATTGAGGCTGAATACGGAGAAGTTGGATTTCCACTCATCTCTCCTGTCTCGTAACAGCAACAATGGATTCTCTCCTTCTTCGGAAAATTTATAATCCCCCTTGCGCCCCCAGGTGCCGTCTTCGTACTTAACGGGTACAATGGGCGGCATTTCTATCATATTACGGATCGCTCCCTGACCGAAAGAACTCTCCATATCGTTATTGTTGCCTTTCTGACTACCTACGGTTCCTACAACCTGCACGCGAAGCCAGTCCTTTATCCTGCTGTTTACATTAACAGTACCCGAGAAACGTTCGTATTCGGAACTTTTCATCACTCCTTCATAATTTTGGTAAGCAACACTCGAATAAACACTGGTATCCTCGTTGCCCGATGAAAAAGATACAATGTGGTCATTAGTAATAGCCGTGCGAGTCATTTCCTTCTGCCAGTCTGTATTGTACTTGGGCGAAGCAATCAGCAGACCGTTCTCATCGTATTGGTAGTTACCGGAAGCATCTTTAGAATAGTAGAAGAGTTTTTCGTCCGCCGTAGTAAGGTGAGGCATGGTTTGTCCACTGTAAGCGTAGCTGCGCCGCTGAACTTCCATATATTCATCGGAATTAAGCATGTCTAGTTTTCGATTCATAAAACCAAATCCCATCTTTCCATCGTAGGTAATGGAGCCTTTTCCTTTTTTACCTTTCTTGGTGGTAATAAGCACAACTCCGTTTGATCCTTGAGCGCCATACATAGCTGTTGCAGCAGCATCCTTAAGAATGTCTATAGATTCAATATTTGCAGAGTTGATAATATTGGGATCAACCCCAATTACACCATCGAGTACATAGATAGGGTCTTTACCTGCATTGATGGAACCCATACCACGAACGCGGAGGGAAGATGAACCGCCTGGCCTCCCAGACATTGATACGTTTGTGACCCCAGCCACTTTTCCGGCTATACCCTGCATGATATTAAAGGCAGACGGGCGTTCATTCAATTCATCACTTTTTACAGAACTCACAGCTATGGACATATCTTTTTTCGAGCGGGTTCCGTATCCGATAACTACTAGATCTTCCATCAGAACAGCATCCGGCTTCATAACCACATTGTACTGTGAATTATCGCCGATGGTTATATCTACAGTTATCATACCCACATACGAAACCTGCAGCGTTTGAGCATCTGAAGGTATTCTTAAAGTAAAAATTCCGTCAACATTCGTAGTAGTACCTATTGTTGTACCTTTTACAACAACAGTTGCACCAATTACAGAATCACCGTTCTCATCCGTCACCACACCAGAAACAGTTCTTTCAGGTTGTTGAGAAACGAGATCTGAAGAGGCTTTTGCTTGTAATCCGCTATTTAATAGCAGCATCAGGATCAACAGCCGTTTTACAATTTTGGAAAACACACCAGGTGCATCCGCTCTCTGTTTTCTTTTCATGTTTGTAAACAATTTTTGATTAATAAAAAGTTGCATTTATTTATGATTAAGTATATATAAAATAATTACTTACCCCATTTTTTATTAGGAGTACTCCCCATATATAATTCCAAAACACCTCCCTGAGCGATATCAGAAAAATCAAGATAGCATTCGCTATATTCTTCTCCGTTCAGCACTGCCTTCTGGATATATATATTTGCCGGACTATTGTCATGGGCTATGATTGTAAACTTCTCTCCCCGGGCGTAATCACGGTCGAGCTTGAAGTCTACCCTGTCGAATACCGGACTGGTAATCTCTAATCTTGTGTCCCCGGGGCAAGAAGGATGAATCCCCGATGCGGTTAACACATACCATGCGGACATCTGTCCGGCGTCTTCGTTACCTACAATTCCTTCCACTTCGTTACGATATGCATTCTTACAAATATACCGGCTCCATTTCTGTGTATTCCAGGGTTCATTCAGTTTATTGAATAGGAAAGGCACAAAATGCACCGGCTCATTGGCGTGATTATAATAGTCATTCCACAATAAATCATCCGGGGTTTTATCAAAGAAGTTGTACAGGTCTGCCAACACTGCTTTTCTACCACCCATAAGTTCCACCATACCCTCTATATCATGTGGTACAAACCAACCTTGCTGATAAGGGTTTGACTCCACACACCCGTACCATTCAGTTGTACGGGCGTTTTCCGGCCAGTCCTGCCATGAGCCGTCTGCTTTACGAGGACGGAACCATCCTTTTTCCTTATCAAAAATATTTCGGTAAACCTGAGATTTCTGAGCGTATACCTTTGCATCTTCGTCCTTACCCATTGCAGTGGCTAACTGTGAAATACACCAGTCTGTATAGGCATATTCCAACGTATGCGAAATACTGAGTTCGGACGGGGTATAACCCAACGCATCATTACCAAACAAACGGGAAGTATTCTTCGCATATTCGTAGGCTTTTTCTACATCAAAAGTGCGTATTCCTTTTACATAGGCATCTGTAAGCACCGAAAGTGCCGGGTTACCGAGCATGCATCCGGAATAAGCATTCACAATTTCCCAACGTTCATAATAATCCTTGCCACTTTGTTCGGCCAACGTAACAAGTGAATTTATCTGATCACTTACCAAAGAAGGATTTATAATCGTTTGCAACGGGAACTGACTACGAAATACATCCCATCCGCTGAATATGGTTCGTTTGGTAAAGGCTTCGTTTGTTGAATAAATTTTATTGTCTCCGCCCTTATAACGACCGTCGGCATCGGTAAATATTCTGGGATCAATCATAGTATGATATAATGCAGTATAGAATATGGTTTTCTCGTCGTCGCTACCTCCGGATATTTTAATCCGGCTTAACTCTTTATCCCATAGTTGACGTGCCTGAGCTTTCACTTCTTTGAAATCTAGTGAGGCTATTTCCGCGTTGAAATTATTTTCTGCCCCTTCCATATCTACAAATGAAATCCCAACTTTCAATGTAACTTGCTCTTCTTTCTGAGTAGCAAATTCAGTATAAAAGCCAAGATGTTTTCCATTAATTTCGTCCTTTCCCGTAATGACGGGAGCTTCGGATACTCTGGCAAGGTAAGGAACACTCACCACATCATCTTTCTTACGATTCCAACCCTCTGGAATATTGGCACTCCAAAATCCATAGTTTTCCAACGGCTTGCTAAAGCGGGCGAAAAAATGTACGGTATAGTTTGCATTACCCTCTCCATCACCCCAACCACCACCATCGGGTGTGCATTTCATCCATCCCTTAATGGTATATCTGTCTACCACTTTCAGATATTGTTCTACAGATGTTCCACCCACTCTGCGGGCAAGGTCAATCTGAATGCGTGATTCTTTATTTTCGGGAAAGGTAAACTTCAATATGCCGCAACGTGGTGTAGCACTGCTCTGTACAGTGATTCCGTAATCGGTAAGATCGACCGAATAAAATCCGGCTTCAGCGATCTCGGATTTCTTATCGTAATACGATCTGTAGCCCGAGATACTACCGTCTTCCTTTCCTGCAATCTTTTTCAATTCGCCGGTTGTGGGCATCACCAGAAAATTACCCAGATCTCCAAACCAGCCTACACCACTCATTTGTGTAAAAGCAAAACCTTCTATCGTTTTGTGTTCATAGCTGTATCCCGGACTGTTATCTCCACCGGTAATGGTATTTGGGCTTACCTGTACCATACCATATGGAGTGGTTGCACCCGGAAATGTTTTACCTAATCCGTGGTAAACTCCGGCTGCCGAAGTACTGGTGCTTGCCCCTATAAAGGGGTTTACATAATCCGATGGTGAGAATTTTGTTGTTATGTCTTTCTGGGCATTTGAACAAGAAGAGACTCCAGTTATTACACAGAAAACGAGTAAAAGAATAACAGGTGTTTGCCTGTTTCGATTGGATATCATATTAATTGTTTTAAAGAATCTAAATCAGACATATAGTCATGTTGTAGCTGTTGCGATTAACCGCAACGTCACAAAACCGAATTGAGGGATTGATATGGTTGTCAGCAATCGTCCGTCACCTTTATTGACGAACGATAATTCACGGATAGGATCTCCTTTTAAATCTACCTGTTCTATTTTGTCTACACTGCAGTTCCAGATCACTTCGCGGGAAATTTCGCGGGAGGATGTATTATAGATACGTATAAATAGATTATCATTCTCCACTACCATAGAGGTTATTTCCAGATTGTCGCCGGTTGTTTCGAGTATTGATCTTTCTTGTAGTTCAGAAGAACGTGCTGTGAATTGTGCAACCATGGGTTCATTCCATTGACTGCTTGCTTTTTCAACCTCTCCCTTTTCCCAATCGCCGGAATGAGGCAAAAGTGCATACCGGATTTCGGTGGGGCCATGAACCCCGTAATCTCTTCCCCATAAAGCCCGGCCAGCATATTGTACTGTTAATCCCAACGGTAAACTGTCCGATTGCAGATAACTCGTCGTATGGTCTGAAAAGAGTGCAACTCCATAATCCTGTTCCTGCCCGATAATATCCACCCAATTCAGGATCACATTGTGTTTGATACTATCCCAACTTGAATAAAGCGTATTGTCAAGCTGACTTTCGGTAACATCGAACGGTGCGTTCTTATATATCTTCCTATCTATACCATTAAATGGGAACCTCACATGAAGCTTATAGTCATCATTATAAAATGCCTTATTCCGGTCAGTGGCCTCATAGTTATCGTCCTGGTCATATGCACCAATCCGTGGCTGTCCGTCCCAATCGATATGCAGGGTAAAATCAATACGGGGATTATTTTTGTAAAAAGTGATCCACTGATAATAATTATGTCCGGCAATTTGGTTTTCGACTTTCACACGAGTGAATAACTCTCCCTCTTCTATCACTGAGGCCGTAGCCCGGCTTTCTGATCCCTCATAAAATCTGTTTTCCTTATAAAAAAAGCCTCTCAGGTCGTTCAGGTATTCCCCGTTTTGGATCAATTGTCTGTTCCCGTTCTTTTTATCGATCAGGCTTGTAATCGTACCACCCTGTGCCGGATCAACAATTACTAAATAATAATCTGTTTCTATGGTGAGTCTCTCTGATGAAAGATTTACCTTTTTTTCGGGAGGCAGCTCTTTGTCACTCTGCTTCACCCTGTAAGTAGCATATCCCATTCCCGGCACCGATGCTTCAAAGAGCAGTTTTAATTCTCCCTTAGCATCTTTTGATAATTGATGGGGTACAGGCTCACCCTTAGCGTCAACGACTACTATCTTCCGGCCTCGAAGATGTTCCGGCAGAATTAAGGCTACCTCTTCTTTACGTGTCGATCCCAACGTATTATATACACGGATATATTCAAACTTATCCGTACTGTCAAAAAGACTCAATATCTTCTCGGATGCAATTTGATTTGTCGCATCAGTCCATCGAACTACCTTGTCGACCCAGGTATCTCCCGGCCTGCCATTATAGGGAACAATCCAACAGTCGTGGTGCTGGGCAAGCATTACTGTTCTCCATGCTTCAGCAAAATCTTTTTCCGGCCAACTTTCACCGTTGAAAAGATAATCCATTGCAGCCATTTTTTCCGCAGTGACGAGTAGATTTTCACTCACCCGTACCCGCCGGGCTATTTCCTGCAGTACCTGTGATCCCCAAACCAATCCCGGCTTGATATCTTCCTGAGTGAAATGCCAGTCTTCCGGCTCTACCTTTCTTTTTGTCATTTCAAAATAATTGGTCCAGGTGGTATACAGTGTAGGTTTGTATACACTTTTCCACGGACCTCCGTCCCATCCCGCATCCTGAAAACACATCCCTACCGGGTATTTTATACCGTTGGCAAAACATTTCTCAATGAAACTGTTGGAGTTGGTCCACGACTCGGTCTGCCAGGTCGATTCTGTGGACAATTCTTCCACAGCATATCTCGGTACAGCCAGCATAGAAGTACCGTCCGGGCCGATCCAGTTGACCAGGTCCTTTCCAAAAGCGCTGGTATATCCTCCCCAGCACGTATTGGGATTTCTAAGTACCGCATACTTAAAACCGAAACCTTGCAGAATCTGCGGCAAACTGCTGGTGAAACAGGGTTCTTCCACGGCGTAAGTCAGGAAAGAGGCACTCGGGAAATACTCCCGGGTCTTTGCCATCCCATAATGGAATTGCCGGATGATACTCTCGCCCGATATATTATAACAGTATGGTTGTGACCAGGTTGGGTTTACAAACTCTACACGTCCTGACGGGCTCTCTTTCTCAAAATATGCCTGGAACACTTTAAAGTTTTCAGCATCTGTCACGCTGATCGTATCCCAAGTCTCAGGTTCAATTTCCAAGTTGATGGCCCAACCGGGATCTTTCTTAAGTTGTTCTACCATGAACTGCGCCTGCCATTGTGGGTAATGACCGTAGACACCGCCATGATAACCATCGGTAAACCAAGTCGTTTGTGACATAACAGGCAACTTCACCGATAAGAAACAAATTAAAATAAAGACACATAAACTGAACTTCCTGTTTAAACTTCCAAAAATCATATTGTTCAATAAATTTAGACTATGCTTGACATAACCAAAGCTAGCTTTGGTTATGCTCTTGCTTAATGAAATAGTTCCTTTCCTTTTAATAGTGGCTACAAAATCAAATTTTCACCAAAGTGATCTTTCTCTTTACAGGTTGATTTATCTCATAGATCTTCGAAACGATCATGTCCATTTCCGCCTGACGTGTTTCACGAAATGACTGATGCATCATCCGGGCATAATTATCCCTGTGCATTCTCAGCCATCCGTTGTTACCCGTTTCCTTATCCAATGCTTCAAGTGATGCACCGTTATTGGCAAACAGCAATCCCCTTTCCTGAAAAAAGCCGAATTGTATCCAGGCGTAGTCCCGGAAATTTCTCTCAATCTCCCACCGCACTTCATTCAAATGCATAATAGACAAAGCCTGCTGGTATTGTGGTGTTTTTGTTTCTGCCGCCAGATTCACCCCTTTGTTCAAATCAGTAGATGACCATTTCCCGATCTCTTCATTATCAATGAATATTTTGTAAGCCCCTTTCTGTAAACCGGAGACTTTAATTACCTCCTGATTCATTTCCTCCATAAACGGTATATATTTCATTGCGTCAGCTTGTGATTTCCTTGCGTTCCATCCTCGTGGAATCGTATCTAACGGATAGGGTAACGAATAAGCCAGGTAATCAAAAGAGAGTGTTCCTTTGTTTCCTCTTATATTGGAGATTTCGCAGTTTGCCGACCGGACTACCGATTTATCGCACGCATTCACCTCAAAGTCAGCCACTACATTGGAATCCAATCCCTGTTCCTTGAGAAAGAGGTAAGCCATCACCATGTGTCCGTCATTTTCGGGATGAATCCGGTCAAGGCCACAAATGGTGAATCCCGGATCGTTCGCCTGAAATTTTTGGTTAATTGTTGTCATAGGGGCATTCAGATCCAGAAATTGCCAGTTGTTTTCTTCTGCTGATTTCTTCTGGAATGCCACAATACGCTGCATCACGTCATTTTTCCCCCTCAGGGCTGTATTACCATCAATCTTAGCAACTCCATCATACGGGGATCCTCCCATCATCACTATCTTCGTACCGGAGAGTTTTTTCAACCGTCCTTCCAACAGTTTAAAATTTTTATGGGTCTCCCTGTATTTTTCCTCACCGAACCTAGCTCCGTCATCTCCGTTATACTCCTGATATCCCGAATCATTCATTCCAAATGTAACGATCAGTGTAGTGGGATTCTTACTGAATACATCATCATCCAAACGTTCGTACATATCGAAAGCCGTATCACCACCGATCCCTGCATTCAGTATATGCAGATTCATGTTTGGGAACCTTGTCATATAGTAGAGCCAAATGAATGAGTGATAGCGCCCTCCATCCGTAATACTGTTTCCCAGGAAGACAACCCTTTCCCCCTCTCCGAACTGACTAACCGGTTGAGAAAACAGCCCGGAAGCAATTGTAGAACAGATGAAAAATAGTATGATTTTCTTGCTCATAATTTGAATTTTAAAATTTTAAAAAAAGATGAAATAATGAATATTTTACCTGCTTTCAGCTTCTGATAACGAAAACGGTGCAGCATCTTTAGTGATACCTCTTGTTTTATTGGGCTTATCTCCCATTTAAAAACGAGAGTCGGTACCTTAAGGTGTATTCACATATTCTACCAGATTTTCCAGTGCGTGAATATCTGGTGATACATAACAAAGGACTAATAGAATGATACTTTTTTCATCTCTTAGAATTAAATGTGCATATAGACATTTAAATAATTTACACGATTTCCATAGCAGACAATTATGAAATATATAAAATATGGTGCTGCAAATATAAAAGTAAAAAATTCCCTTTCAATTGTGAAGTAGACTTAAAAGTAAACAATCTATAAAAAATAAAGACCATAACACTCTGTTTATAAAACAATTAACCGAAACGACAATGGATACTTTGGTAAAACAGTCTGAAAGAAATAAACTAAAAGAAATTTGAAAGACTATGTTTAATACAACAAGTAAGGGCAGGCCATATCCGTCAGCCCCTGTAAGGGTAAGAAGTTCTTATACCAAATATTTGTAAAGACCCGGAAAAAAGAACTGATACACTCCAACCTAAAAAACATGTGATAAACCTGGTGAAAATAGTAGAATAGACCTTCAGTACTGCAAAAAAAGTATAACAGCATAGTATACAAAAACTATCAAATATTTTGACAGACGCGCCACAAATGCTTCAATAGAATCTCAATGCCAGGATTAAGGCTTTCAGGCTACACTAAGAGGAATTGAGTAAATTCCTTATTATTTTTTCAGGCTAACGAATATTTATGCATAGTCTACCAGGAGTCGGATTGATCCGTTAATCCATGTTGTACAGATGTTGTATAACAACAAAACAAAAAAGTCCAACCGCTAATTACAAGC
>DGZP01000020.1 GCA_002398565.1 Proteiniphilum sp. UBA4977 | reverse complement strand
GTAGCGTTTATGGCCATTCCCAACCTTTTCGGCCTGTTGGTATTGCACAGGGAGGTGAAATCGACGATAAAAGATTATTGGATAGGATTCCGGAAAGAATATCCCGATGAAAAAATCGAGAAAAACAGATAACAACATGACTCACAAAGTATTTATTCTTTTTGTATCGCTATTCATCTTTATCCGTTCGGGCCCTGCACAGGTCAACGACTAGGAAAATAACGAGTTACAGCATTCTCCGCTCGTTCAGCTTCTGAACGGAACGTGGAAATTTAGCCATTACAATAACCCGTCGCTGGTACCGTCCAATTTTTACCGCACGACAAACATACGGGATTGGGACGATATTCAGGTACCTGGCAACTGGCAATTACAGAGTGACAAGTACGATCCGCCTGTCTTCACCAACATCAAGTATCCGTTTGAACCTAACCCGCCTTTCGTTCCCGACGCATGGAAAGGCCTCGAAATTTTCGGACGAAGCGTTAAATGAGTCAAAGACAACACACACCCTGAAACGAGGAGACAAAATGGAACTCCATATCGATTACAAACAAATGGGACTGGGTGGATTTACCATTTCACTGCAAAAGTAACCGGTTGTGTCAAGTAAAATCATAAACGAAATTCAAAAGGTTTCGTTTATGGTTTTCTATTATGACCAAAAGACCGCTCATATGTTTTTAAAACAATATTTTAATTAAAATATTTCAATTCTTTGTGTTTTGTATCTATATTTGTTTCGAAAACTGATGCAAAATGAATCTTTCCTCTCCCATACATGATTTCAATAATTTATTTAACGAATATTACGACTGTTTTATTCTTTTTGCATTGGGTTATGTGAAAGAAACGCAGATAGCTGAAGATTTTGTTTCGGAAGCATTCACTGCTTTTTGGGAAAATCGGGATCAGCTTTTACCAAACACAAACCCACAAGCCTACATCCTAACCATCATTAAAAACAAGTGCCTAAATCATCTTCAACATGTTCAAATCCGCCAACGGGCAGAGAAAGAATTAAATAAACATGCAGAATGGCTTTTATCCGTGAGCATAAATACGCTGGAAGCGTGCGACCCCGATTTCATTTTTTCTGACGAAATAAAACAGATAGTAAATTCTGCGCTCGATAAATTGCCCAAAAAGACACGCCAAATATTTATTTTGAACCGTTATCAAGGCTTAACGTATAAGGAGATTGCGGAAAAAATGAACCTCAGCGTTAAAACAATTGAATTTCACATTTCTAAAGCCTTGTGCCGGCTTCGTTTTTCGTTAAAAGACTTCCTGGCCCTATCTCCTTTTTTGCTTTATTTTTTCTAAAAAAACACATTTTTTGTTAGGGTTGTTTCCTTTCTAACTGTTATATAAGTAGGATAAAGAAAATAATCGAATGAATAGGGAACTCTTGTACCGTTTTTTTTCGGGGAATGCTTCTGTCAACGAAGAAAAGCAAATAAAGCAGTGGCTGGATGCATCGGATGCTAGTCACCGTACATTCTTTCAGGAACGAAAAGTATATGATGCGATTTTATTAACCCGGTCTGGTACCTCATTGAAACAAAGAAGTAAGAATACACCTTTGCTATGGAAAATAAGTACGGCTGCAGCAGTTGCATTATTACTTATTTTTAGCGGGTTGTATATGTTTAGCAGACAAGATTCAAAAGAGCAATACAACACAATATTTGTCCCCCCCGGTCAGCGCATCAATCTTATTCTTGCCGATCACTCCAATGTATGGCTCAACTCAAATACTGAATTCCGATACCCGAACACATTTTCAAAGAAAAACCGGACGGTGTACCTGGACGGTGAAGCCTATTTCGATGTAAGCAAAAACGAGAAAAAACCGTTTATCGTGAAAACCGACCAGGGAGACATACAGGTTACCGGAACATCATTTAACGTCGAAGCGTACTCCCGGTTTGATTCTTTCGAAACAAGCCTCTTTGAAGGAGGCGTGGAGATCTACAAGAATGAAGTCAAACTCGCTGCATTGAGACCAAACGAGAAAGCGGTACTGTCCAAGAACAAACTGGTTGTGTCAAACATAGAAGATACCGACGAGTACCTTTGGAGAAACGGCCTGATCGCATTCAACAACAAGCAGCTGAAAGACATCCTTTTATCTCTCGAAAAATACTTTGATATACATATACAGGTCGATTCGGAAAAATTGCCGATGCATTCGTATACCGGGAAATTCCGACAATCGGACGGTGTGGATTATGCTTTACGTGTACTGCAGCGAAGTATCCGTTTCGATTATGAAAGAGACGAAGAGACGGGAACAATTTATATCAAGTAAAACGTACAAAAACAGGTCTGCCTATGAGATGAAACTTTTTACAAAAACACCCAAAACAAAAATCGGCAAGCGCTGCAACGCTCACCGATTAATACGTTTTCGTCAACACAACCAAGAAAAATTCAATGTATTAACTTAAAACAATTACAAATGTATGAAGAAAAACAATTCATTGGGTAATCATTTAACCGAAAAAGTACCCATTAAACATTTTTTATTGATTATGCGAACAACCTTTTTTCTATTGTTTACCTGTGCTTTTTGCTCCATGGCCGAGATGAGTTTCACACAAAACGCCAGGGTAACGATCAATAAACGAAATGTAACTCTCAGAGAAGTATTGAACGAAATTGAGAAGCAAACCGATTATCTTTTCATTTACAGCAATGAGGTAAATACCAATGAGAAAGTATCGGTAAAATCCAGGCAGGAAGCTGTGGCCACTGTGCTGATTAGCTTATTGAAAGGTAAAGATGTGGATTATTCCATGGAAGGAAACCACATTATCCTTTCAGCGATTGAAAATACAAGCGCACCAGTAAACGAAACGAACACGGCCAATGTACAACAGCAGAAAAAGACAATTACCGGAACAGTTGTTGATGCGGCAGGTGCGCCTGTTATCGGAGCAAATATTATTGAAGCCGGAACTTCCAACGGAACCGTTACCGACGTGGACGGACGATTTTCGCTTAGTGTGGATGACAATGCTTCTATTCATATTTCCTACATAGGATATTTGGAACAGGATATCCATACTGAGAGAAAAACCAGCTTTGACATTACACTGTTGGAAGATACAAAAGCTTTGGATGAACTGGTTGTTATTGGTTATGGGACTGTGAGAAAGAGTGATCTGACTGGAGCTGTCGGATCTGTGGTGGGCAGTGATATCGCCAATCGGAAAACGACACAGGTGTCTCAAGCTTTGCAAGGAGCTATGTCGGGCGTTTTAGTGACAAGGAACGAAAATGCACCCGGTTCATCAGCAACAATCCGGGTGAGGGGGGTAACCACCATAGGCGATTCAAGCCCTCTTATAATTGTCGATGGCATGCAGGTTGACAACATTAACGACATCAACCCAAACGACATTGAAGGCATATCCGTCTTGAAAGATGCTGCATCAGCATCTATCTACGGCTCTCAAGCGGCGGCTGGCGTCATCCTCATTACTACTAAACGTGCACAGGCCAATAAATTCGGGATAGAGTACAACTATGAATTTGGGATGGAAATCCCTACGGAAGCTCCTGAATTTGTTGACGTGATTCGCTACATGCAGATGACCAATGAAACGCGTTGGAACGATGCTGGAAACGGAACTAACGAATATCCGACTTACGCTAAAGACCTTATCGACAACTACTTTCAATTAAACAGCGAAAATCCTGACAGATATCCCAATACAGATTGGAACAAATTAATTTTCAAATCGTATGCTCCCCGGCAGAGCCACATACTAAAGATACAAGGAGGTAGTGAACGTGTGAGAACTTCAGCTACGCTGGCATACGACAATATCGGCGCTATTTACGAAGGAAGAAACTACGAACGGATTACTTCACGAATAAACAACGACTTAAAAATCAATGATTTTTTGGCGGCATATCTCGACATCAGTATGAAAAGGACAATAGACGAGAATCCCTATACGACATTGGGAATCATGCGTATTGGACGTTTTTCACCGCCGGTTTATGCAGCTACCTGGGCAGATGGCCGTTTTGCAGAGGGAAAAACAGGGGATAACCTTTATGCCCAGATTAAAGACGGAGGATCCCGGAAAGCATGGAGCAATCAGTTGAATGCAAAGATTGGCATCGATTTTACCCCTTTTGAGGGGTTGAAAATCCAGGCAATTGTGGCACCGGTATTTAACGGAATTAAGCAAAAGAATTTCAGGAAGACAATCCCCTGGTATTTATCCAATGATCCTACCGTTCTGGGCGGATACATCCAACAGCCCACAACGTTGTGGGAAGAACGAAACGATAATTACCGCATCACCTCTCAATTACTTGCCCACTTTGACAAAACATTCGACAACCATTCGCTCAACCTGATGGCGGGTTACGAAGATCGGTATGAGTTTGACGAGAATCTGGGAGCTTCCCGGGATAATTATGAATTGGATACTTATCCCTATTTAAATATTGGACCGCTTGAACAAAGGGATAACAGCGGCTTGGCTTACGAATATGCAAGACAATCTTTCTTTGGCCGTGTTATGTACGGATACAACAATAAATACCTGTTGCAAGCCAATATCCGATATGACGGATCATCAAGATTCGCAAAAGATTACCGCTGGGGAGTTTTCCCGTCTGTTTCTGCCGGATGGGTAATTTCTCAGGAAGAATTTATGAAAAATATTCCGACCCTTTCGTTTCTAAAACTGCGTTTCTCCTACGGAACACTTGGGAATGAGCGTATCGGATACTATCCCTATCAAGCGACCATGTCGTTCGATGATGCCCTGTTTTTCCAGGGAGGTGATGTTGTATCCCGGCAAGGAGCCGCTCAACCACGTTATGCAATCAGAGATATTTCGTGGGAAACAACCGAAAGCTACAACGTAGGGGTAGATGCTTATTTATTGGATAGCAGGTTGCGTTTCTCGGGAGATTATTACAAGAAGAATACAAAAGACATGCTGCTTGCACTTCAGATTCCTACATACATGGGGTTCGACAATCCGGATCAGAATACAGGAAAAATGCACACAACCGGATACGAAATAAATTTAGGATGGAACGATAAAATTGGAGATTTCGGATACAGCATTGATTTTCATATTGATGACTTTAAATCTGTAATGGGTGATTTGGGCGGCACACAATTTTTGGGTGACCAGATCAAAATTGAGGGGAGTGAGTTTAATGAATGGTACGGATACCGCACCGATGGCCTTTTCCAGACTGCCGAAGACCTGAACGGCGCCGCCTTGATAAGCGTAAGCACGAAACCTGGAGACATCCGGTACAGAGACGTAAGTGGTGCAGAAGGTGCACCTGACGGCAGGATCTCGCCTGAGTACGACCGTGTATTGCTGGGCGGATCACTTCCTCGATTTACCTATGGAAGTAATATCCAATTGGATTATAAAGGTTTCGATTTAGGAATAACTTTACAAGGTGTTGGAAAACAGAATGTACGGATTGAAGGTGACTGGGTTGCACCGCTTCTTCAGAATTGGTTTAATATAACTACTTTACTGGATGGGAACTATTACAGCCGGTACAATACACCTGAACAGAATCTTGCTGCAAAATATCCACGACTGACCTATTCTAATCCAGGGAACAATTATACAATGTCTGACTTCTGGATGTTTAACGGACGTTACCTCAGGTTGAAAAACATCAATTTTGGATATACGATTCCAAGAACATGGATCAACATGGCAAAAATCCAAAACATAAGGATTTATACCAGCATTTCTGATCTGTTCTGCCTGAGCAAATATCCGCAAGGCTACGATCCCGAAAGCGGAATTAACAATTATCCAATTACTACAACAGTAATTTTTGGTGCAGCAATTAATTTTTAACGCATAATATTCTCGACGATGAAAAGAATACTATATATACTTGGAATATTACTCCTTGTTTCGTGCCACGAAATGGATCTAAATCCACTGGCAGAGGGTTCAACTGAAACATGGTTTTCCAGTGAGACCGAGTTGGTCATGTCTATCAATGATTTGTACCGAGACCCGTTCTGGCCGTTGACGCATAGGAATGGGGACGGAGGAAATGATGCTTGGACAGACGATTGGATGTATCGTGAAGCTCTGACACCGATAACTGGTGCAACCATTACCAGTGAATGGAATGTAGCTAACACTGAATACTGGCTGAACTCCTATAAAGCAATCACGCGATGCAACACTATCTTGAGTAACTTAAGTCGTTCTGCCGATAAAATTCCGGAGCAGATTCTTACCCGTTACGAGGCGGAAGTACGCTTCGTCAGAGCTTGTCAATATGCCAGGTTAATCTTCTATTTTGGAGACGTGGTGTATTATACCGAACCGCTGACCGACATCAACGAAGCTTTCGCTATGGGAAGGACAAGCAAAGCCACCGTATTACCTGAGGTATACAAAGATTTTGATTTTGCTGCCGAACATCTGCCTGCCACATACAGCAGTTCAGCCCTACAACGCGCCACGAAAGGTGCCGCGTTAGGGATGAAAGCCCGCACAGCACTATGCGAAGGGGACTATAAGACGGCAATGGAATCTGCCAAAGCCTGTATCGATTTGGATGTCTATAACCTGCATCCGGATTTTGCTTCGCTTTTCCTCACTTCGACAAAGCAATCGAGTGAATTTATTCTTGCTTTGCCCCGCTCTGTAGAATTTAAATTAACCATAACCATTCAGGATGCTGTTCCGAGGAACGCTGGTGGATGGGGTGCATGGAGTCCCACATGGGATTTGTTTTCTTCGTTTTTGTGTACGGACGGGTTACCAATTGATGAGTCTCCGCTATACAATCCGCAGGAACCATTTAAAAACCGCGATCCCCGTTGTACAGAAACCATTCTTGAATTTGGCATTCCACATCTCGGATATACTTACCAGCCACATCCTGACACGCTGGAAATAATGAATTTTAACACAGGACGTAAGCAGAAAAATAACGATACACGCTCGAATGCACAATTCGCCTCTTTCAATGGACTATTGTGGAAAAAAGGTGTGGATATCACCTGGCTCCAGAACGGCTGGCGGGCCGACCCTGCAAAAATTTTGCTCCGGTATGCAGATGTATTGCTCATGTATGCAGAAGCAAAAATTGAACAGAACAGCATCGATCAATCCGTACTGGACGCAATCAATAAGGTACGCGCCCGGGCGTATGGTGTTTCATACACGGAGACGGGCAAATATCCGGCTGTTACCACAATGGACCAAGCAAAACTACGCAGCATTATACGCTTTGAACGTCGAATGGAATTTGCGTTTGAAGGAAGACGCTATATGGACATCATTCGTTGGCGTATTGCTGAAAAAGTATTGAATTTACCCAACTACGGGATGTTGGATCCTGCCGAACTACGTACAAAGATTGTGAATAAAGGTTTGTGGTTCTTCCCCGAGACACCGCCCATTGATGAAGACGGAGCAGCAGATTTTTCAATTATGTATAACAAGGGGTTAATTAAAAAGGTCACTCAACGCTCGTTTGATAAAAACAGACAATACCTTTGGCCTATTCCCGCTAAAGATATCCTCATTAACAGTAACCTGGAACAAAATCCAAATTATTAAATGAATATAAACCTTGCTTTTGTAAAAAAGCAAGGTTTATGTACCATTAAAATTAAAAATGAAACAACTGATAATCATTACATTACTGAGCATTCAGTACCTGTGCCTCTCTCAGAATTTGACAAATGTAGACGGCATTTTTCCAGAATTGGCAATGGTAGCCGATCATTCGCCTCGAACAGAAGCAGGAATCGGAGCATTAATGCCATGGGCTAATCGACTTTGGGCAATTACGTATGTGGCTCACCTCGCTCCAACCGGTAGTGGCACTGGATTATATGAAATAAGTAACGATCTGGTATTAAAAAAGCATCCGGCGAGTATTGTGGGAACGTATGCAAATCGTTTGATCCATACAGAAAGCATGCAACTGGCTATTGGCCCCTACCTGATCGATACGTTGGCAAATGTTCGGCTGATTGAAGAGTTTAGGAATCATCGCCTCGCCGCAACGATGACTCACCTCACCGATCCGGAAAATAAACTCTATTACCTGGCGATGGAAGGAGAGTTTTTTGAAGTTGACGTGCACACGTTGGAAGTCAAGCAACTCTTTCAGTTGATGGATGAACTAAAAGAACCCAAAGGGTCAAAACCACACTTCAAAAGTGGCTTCACGGCTCATGGCAGGGTAGTGGTTTGTAATAACAGCTATAACGTGAAAGATTATAACGGCGAATGGAAAGCCGGCAGGTTGGCAGAATGGACCGGAACAGGAGATTGGAAAATAATTGAAGAAACAGCATTTACCGAAGTATGGGCTGCCGGTTCTTTCGGACGCCCCATGCTATCAACAGGCTGGGATAACATCTCCGTTATTTTACGCGCTTATATAAATGGAGAATGGAAACGATACAGGCTCCCCAAAGGCAGTCGCACTTTTGACGAAACCAGCTGTACGGAATGGATGCGTATACGAGAAGTGGAAACCGAACGAGCGTTGATGGATTGCCACGGGTTATTTTATGAAATAGGCATGCACACCTATGGGAATGAACTTTGGGCCATTCGCCCCGTTGCAAGTCATTTAAGGGTTATTCCTGACTTCTGTTCCTGGAGGGGGATGCTTATTTTTGGAGGGAACCAGGCAACTCCAATGAAGTTTGGCCCTCAAGACAGAAACCCGTTGGCAGGACAGTCACAGGCCGGATTATGGTTTGGCAAAACGGATGATCTTTGGCGTTTTGGGAAACCAACGGGTCACGGAGGCGTCTGGTACCAAACAGAAGTAAAGCGTGATGAGTTATCGGACCCATATCTGATGACAGGATTTGATAAAAAGTCCGTTCACCTTTATCATGACGCTCGCGAACCGGTTGATTTTACCATTCAAACTGACTTTATGGGGAATGGAGATTTTAAAGATTATAAAACCATAACTGTAAAACCGGATGAATACTTTCACTTCGAATTCCCGGATGCCTATTCTGCCAACTGGATGCGCCTCAAGATCAATAAATCTTGTAAAGCAACCGCCATGATCATTTACAACTAAAATAAGAACCTCCAGAAATCATTAACAATAAAACTATAAAAAATGAGGAATATATTATTGTCTTACACCTTATTGATGTTTGTACTTCTCTCTTGTATTTCAACCGAAAAATCGCCTGATGGCTTCCGTCAGATAAGTGGTATTTATCCACACTTGGCATTTTATAACAACGAAGGCAGTGAATGCGGAGTTGGAGCGGTGGTTCCATGGGCTAATAGGCTCTGGGTTATTACCTATGGAGCATCAAATCCGTACGGTTCATCTGACAAATTATATGAAATCAGCTCCGATTTAAATGTGATTACTCGTCCGGAAAGCAATGGAGGAACTCACGCCAATAGATTGATTCACAGAGAAAGCAATCAACTTTTTATGGGTTATTATGCCATTGACTCTCTGGGTAACGTGCGGGTGATTCCATACGAAGAGATGCCCGGGCGAATCACCGCCAATGCCCGTCATCTGTCCGACCCTGAAAAGAAAATCTATTACGGAGCCATGGAAGGCGGATTTTATGAGGTGGGTGTTGAGAATTTGGATGTTACTCTTCTTTATAGGGATGCCAGCCTCACATACAACCATGCTCCACAAGTCATTAAGGATATGAACCAAAAACTATCCGGAACACCCAAAGGGTGGGACGAATTGTTAGGGGATCATGGAAAAGGCATGTATTCAGGTCAAGGGGTTCTTGTCTATTCAAACAATGGGGAGCGCGCAGCCGGAAAACCTCTAGATACCGATGCCGGCTCTCTATCAGAATGGAACGGAGGTCAATGGAAATTAATCAGGAGAAATCAATTTTGTGAAGTAACCGGACCGGGAGGAATTTATGGAAACACTAATCCAGAAACCGATCCTATCTGGGCAACCGGATGGGACCATAAATCTCTCTTGCTGGGAGTCCGGGATCATAACATCGGATGGAGTTTTTACAGGCTCCCGAAAGCAAGTCACAGTTATGACGGGCTTCACGGTCATTTCACAGAATGGCCCCGGATCAGGGATATTGGCACACCAGAAAAACCCGATTATTTGATGACCATGCATGGAATGTTCTGGCGATTCCCGCAGAATTTCACAGCATCAAACAGTGCAGGGATTAGGCCGCGTTCCGCCTACTTAAAAATTATCGGCGACTATGCCCGGTGGAACGACAAGATCGTCTTCGGCACAGATGATTCACCCCACAGAGAATTTGACAATAAACGGTTAGCAAAAGGGAATAGTCAGGGACCCGGACAATCAAACTCCAATTTGTGGTTTACCTCAATAGATAAACCCGATGACCTGGGCAGCACCACTGCAACCGGCTCCGTCTGGATAAACGAGGAGATCGTGGCGGGACAACTGTCCGACCCGTTCCTGTTTGCCGGATGGAACACGAGATGTGCCTGGATACAAAACAACGGTAGATCTAAAGTAGATTTCACTTTTGAAATCGATACGAACGGCAAGGGAGATTGGAAATCATATAAAACAATTCCAGTTGAGCCCGGAGAAACAGCTTTTGTTGATTTCAAACCTGGTGAAGAAGGAGAATGGATACGCGTGAAAACCAATTCAAATTCTACGGCAACGGTTACTTTTTCGTATACCGGCGAGAACGGTATAAACAGCAACAACGATCTGTTTACAGGATTATCGAAAGTAAGCGATAAGCAGTCAATAGGGGGATTGCTTTATGGACTCGGAGACGATAAACGTAAGTTAGGCATTGCAGTTCAAACCTATCAGGATACGAATTTGCAGGAAACAGGATATTATGAATTGGATGAATACATGACTCTGGAGAAAAAAGATGATCCGGAAACACATACATTCATAAAAAAGAACTTTACTCTTCCTGAAGAAGTGGTCAAAAAGGCGGTTCAGGTTGAAGAATCTTCTGTTTTGATAATTGATGATATGGGGCGCCGCTGGAGGTTACCATTAGGAGACAACGCTTTCACCGGTTTGACAAATCATGCAACGATGCGGATATGTCGCGAGGTAGTCACGGAACGCGATCTTTTTAACTGCCACGGAACCTTTTATGAGCTACCTGCAGAAAGTGCTGATGGATATGCCAAAATCAGGCCGGTCTCGTCTCATAATTTCCGCATTAATGATTATGCATCTTACCGGGGACTACTGGTAATGACGGGGATAAAACCCGATGCAAAGCAAACCGACCACATTATTCGTTCAAAAGACGGAAAAGCGGCAGTCTGGGCAGGGACCATTGATGATTTGTGGAAGCTTGGCAAACCGGTCGGCAAAGGCGGACCCTGGAAAAAAACCAAAGTAAAAGCAGGGGAACCGTCTGATCCCTATTTAATCGGTTTCTACGATAATCGCACTTTAGAAATTTCACACGATTCACCAGAATCCGTTTCATTTTCTATTGAAATAGATCCTACCGGAAACGGGACCTGGATGACTTATAAAAATGTGAATATCCCCGGGGGAGAAACATTTAAACATCCGTTCCCGGCAGGTTTTCAAGCGCGCTGGATTCGTTTCACTCCTGGTGATGATTGCGTAGCAAGCACCTTGCTGGAATATAATTAATTCATGTTTAACATGTTAACTGACTACAACAGATAAACATGTAAAAAGTCAGTAACTGATAAAAGTGATGTTTAAAACAAAAGCGAACAAAATATGAAATTATCAATACAGGTTCTAGTCTTGAGCATTATATCCTTTGCCGTTGCATGTTCATCTCAAAAAAAATCGACTCAAGATCATGTTTCAGTCTCGGGTATTTATCCCCATCTGGCATATTATAACAATGAGGGAGAGTGCGGCACAGGAGCTGTTGTCCCCTGGGCCGACAGGTTGTGGGTAATCACCTACGGACCGCATCTTCCTTTCGGTTCTTCCGATAAACTCTATGAAGTAACTCCGGACCTGGAACAGATAGTCCGCCCGGAAAGCGTCGGGGGGACACCGGCCAACCGGATGATCCACAAGGAAAGCAACCAGCTTTTCATCGGTCCCTATGCGATCGACAAGGAAGGTGGCGTCCGTACAATTCCCTATGCCGTAATGCCTGGAAGACATACCGGAAATGCCCGACACTTGACCGATCCGGCAAATAAAATTTACTACGGGACCATGGAAGAGGGATTTTACGAAGTGGATGTGAACAGCCTGGAGCCAAAAATGTTGTATGAAGATCGCAACGTAACCAACAAGAAAGGGAAAGATGAATCAGCCAATATCCAATCATCAATGCTACAAGGTGTCCACGGCAAGGGTCTCTACTCCGGCCAGGGGGTATTGGTTTATTCAAATAACGGCGAAGCCGGCAATTTAGCGCTGGAGAAGTTTGACATTGAATCAGGTTCACTTTCTGAATGGGACGGCAAGGAATGGAAACTCGTCCGCCGCAACCAGTTTGTCGAGGTTACAGGCCCCGGAGGAATACAGGGCAATCCGAACCCGGAGACCGACCCGATATGGGCAACCGGATGGGACCATAAATCCGTCTTGCTGGCGGTGCGGAATCCGGAAACGGGGTGGGATTTTTTCAGGCTGCCAAAGGCCAGCCACAGTTACGACGGAGCCCACGGATGGAATACGGAGTGGCCCAGGATACGGGACATCGGAACCGGGGACAACCCCGACTACCTGATGACCATGCACGGCATGTTCTGGCAGTTCCCCAAATCGTTTACAGCCGCCCAGTCATCCGGTATCCGACCGCGGTCGGCCTACCTGAAAGTCATCGGCGATTTTGCCAGGTGGAACGGCCAGCTGGTCTTCGGATGTGACGATTCGGCAAACAGGGAATTCCTGAATAAACGCAAACACAAAGGAGGAATCGAGGGACCCGGACAGTCGAACTCCAACCTGTGGTTCACCTCCCTCGACAAACCCGACCGGCTGGGAACAACCACGGCCGCGGGATCCGTCTGGCTGAACGACCGGGTACAGGCCGGGGACGTTTCCGAACCTTTCCTGTTCGCTGGATGGCCCGGCCGAGGAGCTTGGATTCACAACGGGGGGGAGACCCCGGCCGTATTCGTTCTCGAGGTGGACAGGGAGGGAACACGGAACTGGAGCCAGTTGAAAACCGTCTCCCTCGCCGCGGGAGAAAGCAGCTTCATCGAATTCGATCCCCGGGAACCGGGCGAATGGATCAGGGTCAAGGCCAACGCTCCCGCTCTCGCCACGGTCAGCTTCAATTACTCCGGGAACGAGAAGCGCAACGCTTCCGCCTCGCCCCTGTTCAAGGGAATCGCAAAAGTAACCCGGGACAGGACAACCGGCGGACTGCTCTACGGCCTGGGCGACAACCGGCGGGCACTGGGGGTGGCGGCCGTCACATTCGAGGACGGGAAAGCCTCGGAAACCGGATATTACGAGCTGGACAGCCGGCTGAACCTGATAAAAAAGGAGGACCCGCAAACCCATGCGTTCATCAGGGAAAAATTCGCCGTCCCCGAAAAGGTGATCGACGTGCAGGAATCGTCGGTACTGGTCGTGGACGACAAGAACCGCAGGTGGAGACTGCCCCTGGGAGACGGGCGCTACAAACAACTTACCGATGACGCGCAACTGCGTATCTGTCGGGAAGTGGCCACAGAAAGGGACCTCTTCCATTCCTGCGGCACCTTTTATGAGCTGCCGGCGGAAAACGCGGACGGGTTCGCCAAGATCAGGCCCATTTCATCACATGACTTCAGGATTCACGATTA
>DGZP01000076.1 GCA_002398565.1 Proteiniphilum sp. UBA4977 | reverse complement strand
GATAGTCTTTCAGCGATTTTCTCCGCAGCTCTTTTTGTGTTCTCGGTGCTGGAGCCGTATATAATTGCAATTGACTTCATAAGCTTACGTGATTAAAAAATGATTTTGCAAAGTTAACATTTAGTTTCATATTCGCAAACAGAAAGGAATTTATGCCCGAGAACAAGAAAGCGTACAAGCGGTTTTGAGCCGCAGTACGCTTTTGTAGATTTCCTTTTCCGGGAATAGTTTGTTTACGGTGCAAACGTGGAATAGATCCTGAAACTGTTGGCGGGAATAGCAATGTTCATCGTTGAAGAGGTTACGTTAAGGGTTTCCGGACTGTTCATGTAATTGTACCATGTCCCTGTCTTCGGGAAAGTGGTTGACGCGGTCATGGCTGCGTTTGTGAAATTGCCAACAACAACTATCTGCTTGTTTTTTCCGAATGAGGAAAGGGTGATAAAACGACCTCCGGTCCAGTCGCCTGCTGAAACTTTCCAGTCTAATGTAGCGGTAGATATAAACAATTCACTGTGGTTCTTTCTCAAGTTGATCAGTTTTACATATGTGTCATGAAGAGCTTTTCGTTGCGAAACATCAAAATAATCCCACTTGATTGGTTTTTTACCGGTGCGTCCGTTTTCATCAATTGAAACATCGTATCCTAATTCACCAAATTGCCATATCATCTTGGGCCCGGGAACCGGGAAGAAGAAAGCTGCGTTTGTAGCCAATTGATTCATTCTGGCTGTTAAATCCGAATTAAGAGGCGTTTGGGCATAAGCCACCTGTTTAAAAGCAGCACGCTCTTCATCGTGACTTTCCATGTATGATACTAAACTGTTTGCCGGACGGGATGGGTTGGTACCGTAATAGGTCTTTGCGAAATCTGAACGATTGGGATTATTCTGGTCAATTGGATAACCCATCGCTGTCTGACAATAGGCGTCGTTCATATTTCGCCACACCATCATCCCGGCGTTGGAGAGTTCGGTCTCTTCACTGTCATCGGCAAAATGTTCCAGGATCACCCATGTCTCAGGGTTGACAGCCCTGATAGCCTGGTTGTAATCTTTTAGTATCGCCACGCGGCTGGCATCATAAACATGGGCATTCGATTCTGTACTGGTGCGCTGGGTAAATCCCTTGGTAAGATCGAACCGGAAGCCGTCGAGGTTGTACTCTTCCAGCAGAAACGTTAGGTTACGCTTCACAAAGCTGCGAACCTGGTCGGACTCATGGTTGAAGTCGTGGAAGACACTGTAGGGATGGGGTGCATCTACATTGAAATAGGGATTGTTCGATGCTGTTTTGTTATTAGCTGCATCCCACCACATCTTGGCAAATGGATTGGCGCCCGTAGCGTGGTTGTAGACTACGTCGAGGATCACCGCCATGCCCCGCTGGTGGCACGCATCGATGAACTCCTTGTACATCCGGTCGGTACCGTATGCCTTGTCCATGGCGAAGAAGAAGGCGGGGTTATAGCCCCAACTATCGTTTCCGTCGAACTCCTGTACTGGCATCAACTCAATGGCATTTACGCCCAGCGACTGCAAATAATCCAGCTTCGCCATCGCCCCGCCGAGATCACCGCTTTGTGTGAAATCGCGCAGCAACAGTTCATAGATTACCAGATTGTCGCGCAACGGTTTTTTGAAGTTTGTCACCTTCCAGTTGTAATCCTCTTTCTGAATCCTGAATACAGAAACCACTCCGATGGCTCCTTCCGGGTACACTTTGTTCTCCGGATAGGTGCCGGAGGGTATGTACTGGTCGTTGGATGGGTCGAGTATCTTGCGGGCGTAGGGGTCGGCCACACGGACGGGGTCCCTGCCTGTGTTACCCAGGTAGTACTGGAAGGCATACTCTTTCGCCGGCTCGAGGTTGGTGAGGGTGATCCACCAGCAGCCGGAGTTGTCATCGCGAATCATCTGCGATTTGTCGTCATTGCTCAACGTCCAGTTGTTGAAGTCTCCTACCACATGGGCGAAATCCTTCCGTGCACCGTACTTGTCCTTATCATACAGCACCAGTGTCACCGTGCTATTGTCTATAATGTTGATACCCTGTGTTGTTCCGGCAGGCAGGGTGCCTGTTTTGATTGCTCCCGGCTGGAACGGCTTATACTTGTTGTCGGTAACGGGAATAAAAAAATCGTTTTTAATTCCTTTTTTTGTGCCATCAGAGCTTCGTACAATAACGCCGAGTTTTGTAACCGGCGTTTCTCCTGAACCGAACCAATGTCGAATGCTTGACGAAAGTTTTATATTCCAGACATTCGCTTCGACTTTCGTCATTTTGTATTTTGCATTGTTGTCTGTCCAGGAGGAAGGTTGATATATCCACTGTCCTTCCGAAATAATTCCGGCATAGAGGTACACATCGCCGGTATAATTGAATAGAGGAGATGTTGAAACTGCTTTAAATGTTATGGCCAGTTCCTTGTCTGCATCTGCTGCCTCTGGACTCCAGGAGATTCCCTCCTTGATGGCCGGCGGGTTGGGTTCTGTATCGGGTGGCACCACCGGATCATCTCCGCAAGAGAAGGCGAAGATGAACAGCAACAGGTAGAGAAGGGTTTGTGGGTATTTCATTGTAGGTTTCTTTGTTACGGATTTTGTATGTAATCGATCATTTTGCTTATTGCAATAGCAGCACCTCTTTGGGTGAAAGGGTCAGCGTATCACCCAGGGTGACGTTTTTCCCTGAAAGAAAATCTGTTGCGCTGACCAGTCCTTGTATAGACTCCGCATAGCGGTCAAGGTTTATTGTCACCTCGTTTGAGGTGCCGTTCATCACGATAAGGATTTTCTTGTCTCCCAGGCAGCGCTCGTAAATGTAAACACCTTTCTGCAGGACATAGTGCTTCATGCCGCCACGGGCGATTACCTCGTTGCCCTGCCGCCAGTGTAGCAGTTTGCTGAGGAAGTCGAACGCTTCATTCTGGATGGCATCGCGTCCCTCACGCGTAAAGTGGTCGGTTTTGTCGCCGGGCCAGCCACCCGGCATATCGCGACGGATATCACCGTCGCTACGGCTCTTATTACCGTTCATCAATAGTTCTGTACCGTAGTAGATTTGTGGCGTGCCGGGCATGGTGAGCAGAAAAGTTATTGCCTGCTTCCAGCCGGAGAGCTCTTTTGGGTACTCTCTCAGGAAGCGATCAGTGTCGTGGTTGTCTAGGAACCGCAG
>DGZP01000019.1:37308-43267 GCA_002398565.1 Proteiniphilum sp. UBA4977 | reverse complement strand
CCACCAAAAGTGACGAAGAACCACAGCGATACAGCACCTTCGGTAACAACAATGCAGCATATTCTGTAACAATGATGCATCAGTCGCAAAGGTAATTTTTTATGTTCATATCTTATCAGATTGTCCATTAAAAATGTTTTTTCTGTTCTGTATCCTATAGCTCTTCCCTTTGTTATGGAAAGCTTTCCATAACAAAGGCGATTCTATGAGAAGAAAAAAAGATAAATTTGTCTTTGCCTTTTTTTGATAAATCAAAAAAGGAGAACCTTCGGAGTGCCCTCCGGGAGAATGGAGGGGTCAATATCCCGGACAAGGGGGCAGCATCACCGGAATACGCAGGTCTTACGGTTAATATTGGTAATGACTGCAATAGTCTTGATTTTTTTATCTACTTTAAGCAATGAAAGCATTTTCTTTATTTCACTTCTACTTGTTGTTTTTCTTACATAGTGCCTTCATTATTACCAGCTATTGGATTGCGAAGTAAATTAATACTATCATAAATCAACAGTAAAGAGGAGTCGGTATGCCCGAAATATGGATCAGTATGTTCTCGAATATACAGAGCAAACACTCTTTTTTGGACAACGGTACAAAATAATATAACTTTGTGCCCATTGGATTGGATTTTTTTCTTAGGGCAGAAGTAATCATGGGTGACCAACCTCTGTTGAGGGTCGTATCAGGTTATACAGTTTATTTGAATTTACAGAGAACCTATAGATGAAAGACAAGAATATAGAGAATAGTCTCCTATCTTTCAGAAATTATTACGAGGCTAACGTACCGCCATTGATATTATTTGCTCGCCGTTTTGTATCTGAAGAAATGGCCGAAGATATTATACAGGATGTTTTTCTCGATATATGGGATTATGTCGGGATAAATGAAAAATTACCCTCCCGTTCTTATTTATTTATAGCTGTAAGGAACAAATGTTTGAATAGCCTCATAAGAGAACGGGTGAAAAAGAACTATATACAATCAACCGAATTAGATAATCGTATTTTAGGTCTTGATTATTACGATTCTTTTGAAAAACAGATTATAGACCGAGAAGATATGCAGTATGTCTATGATGAGATTGAGAAGTTACCTGAAAAATGTAAGCTTATTTTTAAAATGGCTTATTTCGAAGAAAAGAAAAATGCAGAGATTGCAGAAAACCTGAACATTTCTATCCGTACCGTCGAACATCAGTTATATTTGGGATTGAGGACATTACGATCCCAATTGATCGCTGATGGTAAAAAAAACTTATTTTTTCTATTTTTCTTTTAAGTAAATATTTACGGCATCTTGTCTTATCAATATAGGAAGAAATATTAAAATGATGCCATTTGCAACTGAAGAAATAATTATTCGATCGATTCGTAAAATTGCGACTCCCGGAGATCTGGCTATTCTCAACAATTGGCTGGGGGAAAAGAAAGAGAATGTTGCATATTATTGCCAACTGGAAGAAATTTGGAATTCAAGGAAAAATTTACCCGAAGAAATTATTTATAATGGTTGGCAGATGCTTTCCGGAGAAATTGCTGCGCGTCCGCCAACAAAACAATCATCTGTTATTCCGGTCAAAAAACGGAAGATCGAATGGCTTCATTATGTTGCCGCTGTGTTTATAGGTGTGTTGATTGCTACAGCTGTCTGGATAACACTATTCGATATCTCGAAAGATTCCCGGCAGCAATTCCTTGTTCAAAATGTGGTTTATAACAAGACAGGTGTATACCCCGTCATTTTACCCGATCATTCGAAGGTCTGGATGAATGAAGAAACCCGGATTGCCTATCCCGAAAAGTTTACGGATGGAACCCGGTTGGTAGCTTTAGAAGGTAAAGCATATTTTGATATCCGTAAAGATCCCGAAAATCCCTTTATTGTACAAATTGGAGATGTAAATATAGAAGTTACCGGTACTGAATTCTTTGTAGAATCCATGCTGGAAGAAAAATCGTTTATAACCTTGATTTCCGGTACTGTTATTTTAAATTATAAAAACAGGGAAGGTGGAATCCTATCCACTGCTCTTGCACCCGGAGAGCAAGCCCGTATAAATCGCTTAAAGGGCAATGTGGAAATTGAAAATATCGATACCAGTTATTATGTCGCATGGAAAGATGGGACTTATAGGTTTACGGATGAACTATTAGAGAAAATTGTCCCTTTACTGGCTAAACGTTTTAATTTGGATATTCATATTGCCCCATCTTTGAGAAATAAACGATTTACTGGTAGGGTTATACCAGGGGAAAATATAGAAGATATTTTAGAATCAATTGCAAAAAGCTATCCAATTAACTATCACATTTCAGGAAAAAAAATTTATGTGAATGAACGATAGTATCATATGTCTAATTCAAAAAATAATGCCTATGAAAAAAGTGAATTAGCCTGATAAATGTGATATAAGATAATATAATATAAGATAAAATAAAATAAAATAAAAGAGCCGGACGATATTGCTCTATCTTCCGACTCACTAAGTTTTAAATTATTAATCCCGCCAATAACCATATTCTTGCTGGAACCGGTTAAAGGCTAAAAATTAAAAAACAAACAAATATATGAAAAATAGGATACATAGAATACCCATTCCTGCATTTTTATTGTTTATTATGAGAATGACATTCTTTTTGTTTGTCATTAGTATTTTGCAGACATATGCCACCAGTTCTTATGCACAAAACACACACCTGACAATCCAAGAAAATGAAATTGAATTGGGTGAACTTTTCCATAAAATCGAGAAGCAGACCGATTTTTATTTTTTCTACAACAATGATCAGGTTAACAAGCATCTAAAGGTTACTATAAACGTAAAAGATAAAACTATATTTGAAGTACTTGATCTTGCTCTTAAAAACACCGGACTATTATATCAGGTTCATAATAAGGCGATTATATTGAATTCAAATGGTATAACTCCATCACTAGTCCAGCAACAAAAAAAGCAAATTACAGGAAAGATTACCGATGAACAGGGTGAACCCATTATTGGTGCAAATATTATTGAGAAAGAAACTACAAACGGTACTATAACCAATATAGACGGAACGTTTTTACTTTCTGTCTCAGACAGTTCAGTTATATTTGTTTCATATATCGGATATTTATCTCAGGAAATAGATGTTGGGAGTGGAAATGATTTTCAAATAACACTTAAAGAAGATCTCCAGACTTTAAATGAGGTTGTGATTGTAGGTTATGGGACACAGAGGAAAGGATTGATAACCGGATCTATCTCATTAACCAAAGGAGAAGAGATAATTAAAAGTCCCTCTCAGAACTTAGGCCAATCATTACAGGGGCGTATACCGGGGGTCATAATGAATGTGAGATCGGGAGAACCAGGTTCTGACGGGGCATCGATAAGCATTCGTGGTAAAAGTACAACTGGCAATACCGATCCGCTAATATTGGTAGATGGTATTGCCAACCGAAGTGGAAACTGGGACCGGATAAACCCCAACGATATTGAAAGTATCACAGTCCTGAAAGACGCATCGGCCGCTATTTACGGGTCGCGTTCGGCTAACGGTGTTATCCTGATCACTACCAAGCGGGGTAAAGAAGGCAAACCCACGATAGACTATTCTTATAATATTGGATTTCAACAACCGACACGCCTCCCTCAATTGGCTGATGCCGCAACATTTGCAGAGGTATTCAACGAGATTGAAGAATACGAAGGACGTATTCCCCGTTATACGGTTGAAGAGATTGAAAAATTCCGTAATGGTTCCGATCCAGTTAATTATCCGAATACCGACTGGCTGAAAGAAACCCTACGGAAAACTTCTTTGCAGCAAAAACACAATGTATCGTTAAGAGGCGGAAATGATAGGATTAAGTACTTTGTCGGCGCTGGATTTGCAGATCAGGATGCCATTTATAAAAACAGTAATACATTTTATCGCCAATACAATATACGTTCGAACATCGATGCACAGATCACCAAATACCTTAGTGCGTCGGTCGATCTTGCCGGAAGAATTGAGGACCAGCAATATTCAGGATACGACGCGGGGACTATTTTTTTTAGTTTGCTTCGTTCTTTTCCCACGTCATTGGCCCGTTATCCCAACGGATTTCCTACCGTGGGGATGGATATTGGTAATCCTGTGACACTGGTAACCGATGAAACCGGTTATAGACGGTATAATAAATCGGTATTTAATAGCACATTTATGGCTAAACTTGATCTGTCGTGGTTGATCGAAGGATTATCAATTGACGGCTACATGGCTTTCGATAAGGAAGGAATGGAGAAAAAAGAGTGGAAAATACCTTTTTATTATTATGTTTGGGATCAGACAACTGATACTTATGAGAAAAAGAAAAACGGGACCCGGGATTATGCATCTCTGAGGCAGGATTATGTTCCCCGCACGTCGCTTACCTTCAATACCAAGTTAATGTACAATAATAGATTTAATGAGGTACACGGACTTGACCTTTTGTTGGGGTATGAACAAAACGAATCGAAGGGAAACGACTTCTGGGGTTCCCGCTCTAATTACTTATCAACGGCTATAGACCAGCTTTTTGCAGGAAGTACCAACAAAGAACATTATGACAATGGAGGGAGTGCGTACGAGCAGGCGCGAATGAGTTATTTCGGGCGGCTGGGATATGATTATACCGGTAAATATATGGCTCAGTTCAATTTAAGATACGATGGTTCCTATATTTTCGCGGCGGGTAAAAGATGGGGATTCTTTCCCGGCATATCACTCGGGTGGAGATTGTCGGAAGAGAACTTTATCAAAGAGAATGTGCAGTGGATGAATAATCTGAAAATCAGGGCTTCTTACGGACAGCAGGGTAATGATAACGTAGGCGCTTACCAATATTTACTGAAATATGCAACCGGACGGAATTATGTTTTCGGCAATACCGACGTGCAAGGTGTTTATCAGGAAGGATTTCCTAACAAAAATATCACATGGGAAGTGGCCGATACTTATAATATAGGGCTTGACGGAGATTTTTGGAACGGACTACTGGGAATCGAATTCGATCTCTTCAAAACCAAAAGATCCAATATCCTGCGGCGACGTAATGCCTCTATCCCGCAATATACCGGACTAAAGGATCTCCCCGACGAAAATATTGGTAAGGTAGAAAACAAAGGTGTGGAGTTGCAACTTAACCACAGAAACCGGATAGGAAAAGTAAATTTCAATGCTTCGGGTAATTTCTTGTATGCCTGTAACAAGGTGATTTATATGGACGAAACTCCCTGGGGAGAAGGTTATGATTATATGAAGGAAGAAGGGATGCCCTTAGGTGCAGGCCTTTATTACGAAGTAATCGGGATCTTCAAGGACCAGGCGCACCTGGAGTCTTATCCTCACATGGAAGGAGCACGCCCCGGAGACCTTATATTTAAAGATGTAGATGACAATGGGGAAATTAATTCGATGGATCGGATAAGGCAGCCGTTGACTAATTTCCCGGAAATAGTATTCGGAATGACTTTGGGCGCCGATTGGAAAAATCTCGACCTTTCCATTTTGTTGCAGGGACAAGGTCGGGCAAAACAAGCGGTATATTCTCGTGCCGATCAGACCGGGAACTTTTATATGAGTCAGGTACAAGATCGATGGACACCACATAATATGAACGGGACGCAACCCCGTGTAGGAGGCAGTATTAATTCGATGGAGAGCTACAGTTCGACTTATTACCTCAAGGATGCTTCTTTCCTGCGTTTGAAGAATGTGGAGCTGGGATATACCATTCCTGGGAATAATTGGTTGGACAAGTTGAATATTTCCCATTGCCGGATATATTTGAGTGGATATAACCTGTTGACTATCGATAAGATAAAGGAAGTAGATCCCGAAACACAAGATGGTAAAGGTACATATTACCCACAACTCAGAATATTCAATGTGGGTGTCAATATAACTTTTTAAAATATAATTGTATGAAACGAGCATGAATTACG
>DGZP01000019.1:6417-37126 GCA_002398565.1 Proteiniphilum sp. UBA4977 | reverse complement strand
ACGAAGTAATCGACTTTGTCAAAATAATTCTCATCCAATAATTTGATTAAAAGCGAGTTTCATATGCTACTTTTGAAAATAAATAATTTTAATAATATGAAAAATATTATATATATCAGTTTATCAATCCTGTATTTCCTGTTTGTCTCCTGTAATGATTTCCTTGACAGAAAACCTCTTGATAAAATGACAGAAGAAGATGTTTTCAATGATGATGCTTTGTTGATAGCTTATGTAAATGCCTGTTATAATGCCTATCCCAGTGGCTTCGAAGAAGCCATGATGTCTTCTACCACAGACGAGACTTACACACGCCACGGAAAGGAAAGTTCAGTTATCGTGTCCAGGGGAGAAATGACCCCGGATAACATTACTATTTTCGATAGCGGGCGTTTTTCTAATTTTAATTACTGGGAAAAGGCATATGAATATCTGCGCAATGTCAATACTTATTTTGAAAAGATTGATGATGCAAATGTTTCGGAAGTCCTGAAGAATAGATTGACTGGTGAGATGAAATTTATACGGGCATTCATTTATTCCAATCTGATTTGGCGTTTTGGCGGAGTCCCGATTATAACACGCTCTTATGATTTAAATGAGACCGATTATTCTATGCAGAGAAATACATACGACCAGTGCGTGGATTTTATATTGACCGACTTAGCGGAAGCGATAGAGAATTTACCTGATAAAATGGAAGGTGCTCACTCTGGTAGGGCTTCAGCTGATGCATGTAAAGCACTTAGAGCAAGAATCTTGCTTTATGCAGCCAGTCCGATGAACAATCCCGGTAATGATAAAATCAAGTGGGAGAAAGCCCGTGATGCATCTTTAGAAGTAATGAATCTCCCAGGATATGAACTTTCTGATAATTATAGGGATATCTTTCTTGAAAAAAATAACAGGGAAGTTATATTCAAAAGGGAATATACCAAAGCAAACGGACATAGGATGAATCTCTTCAATTCTCCTAATGGTTTTGACGGATGGGGAGGCAATTGTCCACTGCAGAATCTGGTAGATGATTACGAAATGAAAGCTACCGGAAAGAGACCGATTGAGGAGGGATCAGGTTATGACTCTACTCATCCGTATGAAGGCCGTGATCCTCGTTTCTATGCATCTGTTTTGTACAACGGAGCCATATATCGCGGACGAGAAGTGGAAGTATTTATCCCTAAAGGAAAAGATAGTTCGGAAGGTGATGTGGGCAGTTGGAATACTTCGCTGACAGGATACTATTTATATAAATTCATGGATGAGAGTCAACTATTAAGTGAAACTAATACACAACCGTGGGTATTCTTCCGATTGGCAGAATTTTATTTGAATTACGCTGAAGCACAATATCATCTTGGCAATGAAGCTGAATGTCGAGATGCCATAAATATCGTGAGAAGACGCAAGGGGGTAGAAATGCCCCTGGTTACCGAGTCAGGTAGTAAATTGATGGAAAGGCTTTACAATGAACGTAGAATAGAGTTATCTTTTGAGAATCATCGTTATTTTGATCTGCGCCGATGGCTTATTGCAGAATTTTATGAAAATATTGATGCGATGGGAGTACAGGTAATCAAGAAGGATGACGGAATATTTAAATATAATTCCATTACTGTATTGGAACGAAAATTTCTTCCCCAACATTATTTGCTTCCAATTCCCCGGGCCGAAATTCTTAAAAGTAAGAATACGTTGGTTCAAAATCCTCAGTATGAATAAATATCATATATTCAGCCTCGTTCAAAGCTTGAATAGAAGACCGCTGAGCCAAAATATTCTTGATATGTAAAACTTAAACATGCTTTTAAGTTAAATCTTCGTCCGAAAAGGTGTTTAACTATTCGATTTACAATAACTCCAAAGTTCATAGTTTATTTTATGCATCTTCTAATGTAGTTACTGACAATATGAATAAATTGCTTTTGTAAAGCATAAAATAAATGTGTCATATTTATATTGTTAAATTATTATTTGAAATAATAAAAAACATTTAATTTAGGATTAGGCGTATAAATAGTTATGGGAATATCCACACTCCTATCTTGTTGCTTATCAGATAATCTTTAAAATTGAAATTTGTAAAATAGTAAATTTAAAAAAATATTTATTCACATGAAGTTTAATTACGTATTTTCTACTCTCTTAATTTTATTTATTAGTTTGCATCTAAACTGTAGCAGTCAATCTCCTGAAGTTAAGATACCAAAAGAGTCATTTTCAGACTCTTCACGGATTATCAATATAATTAATTTTATCCGGCAGACCGATTACCGGATCGAGAACTCCGATAAACTATTGTTTGAGGCTGTGGAAAATCAGATTAAACTGGTTAATGAATATAATTTTCCGGCAACATTTCTCTTTCAGTATGATGCATTGATTAATCCTGCATACCAGAAGCTGATGAAAACTCAATTAAGTCCTAATTGCGAAATCGGTGCATGGTGGGAGATTACACAACCCCATGTAGAAGCAGCGGGAATAAAATGGCGCGGAGAACACTCCTGGGTGTCTCATGCGAATATTGCTTTTACAACCGGATATACCCCGGAAGAGCGGGAAAAGCTGGTCGACGTCTATATGTCCAAATTCAAAGACATCTACGGGGAGTATCCCAGATCGGTCGGGTCATGGTTTATTGATGCCCATACATTGGCGTATATGGTTAAAAAATACAAAATAGTGGCCTCTTCTAATTGTAAAGATCAGGTAGGTACTGATGGATATACGCTGTGGGGCGGCTATTGGAACCAGGCCTATTATCCCAGTCGACACAACGCATACATGCCGGCACAAACAAAAGAGAACCAGATACCGGTTCCTATATTCCGAATGCTGGGAAGTGATCCGATATATCAATATGAAACAGGCGTAGGGACAAATGGTCAGGATGTAATCTCGCTTGAACCGGTTTATAGAGAGGCCGGGAAAAACAGGGAATGGGTAAAATATTTTCTCGAATCGATTGTCAATCAGCCAAGCCTCGCTTTTAATTATGCGCAAGCAGGTCAGGAAAATTCGTTTACGTGGAGCAGCATGGAAGAGGGATTAAAAATGCAGTTCTCCTTATTCAAATCTTTACGTGATGAGGGGAAAATTCGCATTGAAACACTGGAGAACTCCGGTAAATGGTTTAAAGACCGCTTCATTATGACTCCTGCAACCGCTGTCACCACTTTGACGGATATTAGAGAAGAAGGAAATAAAACAGTCTGGTTTAACAGCCGTTTTTATCGCGCGAGTCTGCTATGGGAGAAAGATGGTTTCTGTTTCAGGGATATCCATATGTTTGATGAGAATCTCCAATCGGATTATCTGACTACACCGGGAACAGGCAATCAATTTTTCTATTATACACTGCCTGTGATTGATCGTTTTTACTGGAGTACTCCTGAAGAAAAAACCGGACTTCAAATCATGCAACTTGAGGATGACGGTTCCGTAAAGGAGATAGTACTGAAAGATCCCGTGGTAACTGAACCAGCAATAGATGTACTATGTGTATCTACATCGGACGGCAAGGGTAACCGATTTGAAATTGTATTTTATGAAAATAAAATCGATATATCATATAAAGGAGATAAAAAGGACTTTAGATGGCTAATGGCATTAAAGGTCCCGGAAAGCAGAAAAGATCGACTCCCTTTTGAGTCGTTTGAAGCAACTGTACTGAGAGCTAAATTCAAAGGATTTCCTTATAAGATTACCTGTGAACAGGGATTCATTCAAAAGGGAGATAAGACTGAATATGATCTCAAAATGGTACCGAACAAACACAAGTTGTTAATCAACTGCACAAACAGATAATAGGAAGAATAATGATTGATTTTTTTGTCGAAATATTAAAACACACCAAGTGAAACTTACAGTAAAGCATACGGCATAATGTAACCTCTATTCCGGCAAGCCATCTGCCTTTCGAAGATGTAATCAATAAAGTAAAATAACTCAAACAAGATTATTATGGAACAGATTAAGAGAAAAACTTTGAGATTAATTGTATTGATAAATATCATTACTTTGGGTGTTATTATATCAGGTTGTGATAATCAGTTAGATTTTTTATTTAATAATGAAGATATAATAGAATTTCAGGAAACTCCCAATAATAATACAGACATAATTAAGTTATCTTATGATACATGGCAAGATCAATTAGATTATCTTATCGATGATAGGCCTGAGACGAGCTTTATTACTAAGCAGGGATTAAAGTTAATTAGTTATAAATTATTGCCAGATGATGAAGATGCCAATGGCAATATTAATGCTCGTTCATACTTTCCCCTTTATAATAATCCAATGGATTACAATAAATATGAAATATTACCTCTTTCTGAAATATCTAAATCCAAACCTAATATAGTAAATGATTACATTCATTTTAGAGAAAGTGTAATAGATCAACACACAAATACTTCTTTAAGAAAAGTACAGCTTAAATGGGCATATAAAAATGTAGAATTTACAACTCTCTGTTTAGTGGTTGATAGCGAAATTATCTATGATGACCTTTTATCTCACATTTATGTCATTACAATATCTGAGCCATCTGAAACTCGTCAAATACCACGTCTTAAAAGTGAAAACGAAAATGATGAACCTATTATATATTTCTTCAATTCACCAAGTTGCAGTATTTCTGGTTTGACAGGATCAGCCGTAGCTTGGGCAAGTGTTACTGTTTATGGGACAAGAGCAGGGAGCATTAACTCGATAACAGGTTATACTCCAGAATATTATTCATCAACCACGGGATTTGGATACGTAGCAGATGCTTATTTAAATATCTTAGGATATGAGTCTGGGGCAAACGGCTATTGTAGATTTAAATGGGAGGTTTCAGTAGCACAAATAAACCCTTCTGGGGGTTCTAAAAAGTTTGGAGCAGAAACAAATATCACTCCTAATATGCTCAGTAATTAGAGTAAATTCTAATCTTATTTAATTATGAAAAATTTAGTTTGTCTTTTTCTCCTTGGCCTTAGTTTGTGTAATTTAGAAGGGGTATACCCTCAAATTTCTCATGGATTTAATGGAGCAACTACGAACCTGTATGAATACGGGGCACCTATCATTAAAAGCGAGGATAATATAATAAATCTGTTCAAAAACTTCCCACTGTATGTTGAAAATGGAGAAGATATTGATTTTTTGTCTTATGAATTTGTGGGAACAATAAAACATAAGAGGGACGCCAAAAAGTTTGTAAAAAAGAATTATGATGAGAATTTCTGGTTTAGTTGGACTACTGTTTTCTACAGAAATAATGCCGATATAAGTGAGAATATTCCCTCTTCTGCTGAATTTTTTACAGAAAATCCATTACCTATTCTTGGAAAGAAAACTATTAGAAATATGATCAATACTATTTCGGAAGAGTATGTTCATATTGGAGATGAAGTTTACGCAATTGATTATGTCGTAGAATTGCAAAAGCACAGGCATTATATTTTTGTCAACCCAACTACAAAAAAAGTACTATTGAAAGGAAATATTTTTGGCATTGAAATTCCAATAACTCATATAGAATATATAAATGAAGCAAAAAAAATCACGTTAAGTAAAAAATAAAAGATATTAGAAAATCCCCTCTCCGGTAATAAACAGCATCATCAATAAAATGCGAAGTTTATTGAATGAACCGGATAGTTCGGATGACTCGCTAAAATTAATTGAATACAATATGAAACCGATAATAAAAGAACAACTCAAAGTAAGCTGGGCATTTGCAATAGCTGCCTGTATATTTATCCTACTTGTTATTTTTTCTACTTCAGGGCTATATAATGTACCCGATATTTTTTGGGGCATAGCCTACATATTATTGGCAGTCACATTAACTATTACATGCCTTAAAGCGTCGAAAAGATTTCAACAGAAAGGTAGGTACGCCACTTGTTCCAGATTGATGTATGTCGCGGGACTTTTGTCGGGATTATGGCTCTATGAAGCCATTAAACACTTGTTCTGAATAATCCAGAAGATTTACCGGACAAATTGCCTCATCCGGTAAATCTCTTTTTTCAAATTATACATGTTACATCAAACAATGAAACATATATACAGAATTTCTTTTTTCGCATTTTTTGTCTTTTCCTTCGGCTGTTCCCATAAAAAAAACAGCCCTTTGGAAGAAGTGTTGAAACTGGCCGGTTCAAACAGACATGAATTAGAACGGGTAATCAAACATTACCGCGCAACACCGGTGGACAGCCTGAAACTGAAAGCTGCCGAATTCCTTATCCTGAACATGCCGGGAAAATATTCCGAATGTTATGAAGCGCCCTGGGAAGATGTGGCGACCGTAAACCTGAGGTGGAGTAGCTCTTCAGACAAACAGAAAGTGTTAGACACTTATCAATTGGGAAATCCGGTTCGAAAAGAAGATATTGAACATATCACTGCCGAATATCTGATTAACAATATCGACCTGGCTTTTCAGGTCTGGAACGACAAGCCGTGGGGAAAATATATCCCTTTCGACACCTTTTGCGAAGAAATACTTCCATACCGGATCGGAACGGAGTCGCTTGAAAATTGGCGGGAGAAAGTCCTGACAAGTTTTGCCGACATAAATAATTCGCTAAAGGAAGATTCTATAATGACCGCTGTGCAAGCATGCCGCAGGGTAAATGACCTTTTACCCCGCTTCCGTCTGGACAAGGACTTCTCCAATATGAGTTTTACCCGACTGATGGCAACCACAAGGGGAATGTGTGACAGCCAGGCCGCATTGGCCGCTTTTGTGATGAGAGGACTGGGAATTCCCGTAACCATTGACTTTACCCCGCAGTGGAAAAATCACCCTACCGGGCATAGCTGGAACAGTGTTTGCGACAGTGCGGGACAACACATATCCTTCATGTGGACTGAAACCAATCCTTACGACTCCCACCAAGGCAATACATTGCAGAAAGCAAAGGCATACCGAAAAACCTACAGGCAGCACAGAATTGTGGAAATGGATGAAATGAGTACCCCACCCTTGTTTCAGGACAATTTAACCGATATTTCTTCGGAACATCATAACATGGCAAGCACGGCCATCCCGGTAAAACACCGTTCCGAAATCCAGACGGGTCATGTCTTTCTTGCCCTGTTCTACGATTTTGAATGGCGTTTGACAGGGCATGGTGAAGTTGATTCCGATAGTATCCGTTTCCAGCATATCGGGAAAGATATCCTTTATCTTCCGGTCTATTGCGAAAAGGGAATCCAGATTCCAGCCGGGAATCCATTTTATGTGGATAGTAAAGGGGAAATCCACCTCCTGTCGCCGGACAGCCCCGACAGCCTGATGTCGTTCCGGGCAATAGGGTCGGGAGATGACCTTACATTGAATTGGCGTATGGTGGATGCCGTCTTTGAAGGTTCGGATGATGCTGATTTTTCAAATGTCCGGAAAATACATACAATATCGGAAATGCCCGGGCTTTATAATAAGGTAGTATTGAAAAAAAACATATCCTTACCGGTATATCCGTTACAGGGCTCCTGCCGGTTGTTACTGTAATGTTTCAGAAATATCTTTTTACGATGCTTCCGGCGTGAAACTTAAAGGTGAAAATATCGGTCTTCCAGGATCTTATAATGACTGGGGTAATACTGGTGATAAAGCATTCGACGGGGATATCACTACATTTTATGATGCAGCCGGGGCGGAAGAGTCATGGACCGGCCTGGACTTCGGAGAAGAAAGGAAAATTGCATCTATACAATACTCACCCCGACTCTTGGGTATCGGTATTTATGAAGGGCATGAATATGAGTTATTTCACTGGGAAACCGACCGATGGAGATCCCTGGGTAAAAAAATCGCAAAGGGGCAAACAGTTGAATTCAAAGTTCCGCGCAGATCATTGTTTTATCTCTCTAACAATACAATAAAAAATAAAGGGCAAGTTTCCTTTTTTTTGGAAGACACACTCTTTTATTATAACTAAATGACATTATTAATCAATTACTAATCACAAAAACATGAAAGAATGAAAAGATTTGGAATTATTTTTTTATGCATCCCCTTTTTCATAGGGCTTTGGATTTCGTGCAATGAAAATGAAGATCAGACGAAATTTCAGGCATTTGATCCGTCAAAACCCATAGAAATAGGAGGATTTTATCCCGACTCGGGAGGTATTGCAACTCCTTTTATTATTGAAGGACATAATTTTGGTAGTGATACGACAGATTTGAAGGTTTTCTTTGAAGATACGCTCGGGGTAAAACATCCGGCGGGAATAGTAGGATCAAACGGAAATAAAATTTATACGATGGTACCGAAATTGACCTACCTGAGGAACATGAAAATTATCGTGGAACGGACACTCCCCAATGGGGAAAAGGTGGCTGGGGTAGCGGCCGACCTATTTCAGTACAAGACCCAAACTACGGTGAGTACCGTGGTGGGAAGACCCGAACCGGACAATAATTCGTCACGGACGATAGGAGGCGATTTTACTTCGGCTACGCTCTCCGTACCTTTCACGATTGTATTGGACGATGAAGATAATATCTTTGTTGCAGAACGATTTACCAACAGTCCGAACGGATTCAATAGTCAAAGGGCAAAAGACGATAAGGGTAACGACGTGAGCAGCAATCTTGTCATGGCGGATACGAAAAGTCAAACCGTAACGGTTGTCCAATATAATGCCAATCTTACCAATGCGCCTACGTTTTCCGGGGAGCCAGGGAATGAGTCCGTATACATGCCGGTAGATGACGGTTTGTATTATTATCAACTACCTAAAAGTCTGAGTTATGCTCCCAGACGACGCTCTTTGATTACCTCACCCGAAACAAAGGATATCATTGAAGGGAACTGGAAGTATTCATTTGTCGCCAATAAAGTAGACAACATGGTATATTCGGTTATGTGGAAAGGACAACTGGTTCGCTTTAATCCTTCCACGAGGAATGTTGAGTTACTACTCCACAATGTGTTGCCCAATATACCCAACTACAAAGGCCAGTCAGGGTGCAATACTTTTTGCATCTTTTCACCCATCAATCCCAATTTGTTGTATTTCTGTATGGAGGATTATAATATTATCGGGCGGGTGGATGTCTCTCAACTGGCCGATAAGGACAAAGCGACCTATAAAGGTGAGTATTATGCCGGAAAAGCAATCTTGGAAGGCCCCCGGAACGGGTCCGGATGGGAAGATGGCTTACTTGAGAATGCACGTTTTTTTGGACCCAAACAAATATGCTTTACGGAAGACGGGAAATTGTATATTGCCGACACCGGGAACCATTGCATCCGGGTAATTGACACGACCGTGCCTAAAGACAAAGCCACGGTGAACACGGCAATCGGATTGCCGCAAAGCCCAGGATACAAGGATGGAGGTCCTGAGTTGGCAAAATTCGATAATCCTTGTGGTGTAGCTGTGAACAGCGACGGCTCTATCGTCTATGTTGCCGACACCCGTAACAAAGTGATCCGGAAACTATCCATTGAATAATTGTAAGACAGTATAAATATGAAAAAAACAACACTTTTCACTTTACTCCTGATCTGTTCATGTGTTATACGTGTCTACAGCCAGGAAAATACAAATAGAAACCTGGAAATCTCCGGCGTGGTTTTGGATGCTACCAATGAACCCTTACCCGGTGTTTCCATCTATATTAAAAACGTACCCGCTGTAGGAACTACTACTGACGCGAAGGGCAAGTTCAACTTGAAAGTAGGTTATAGGGAAACCGTAGTTTTTCAGATGATCGGGATGACCTCTGTTGAATATTTTGTGGAAAAGAGCGATAAGAAAATGGAGATCATTCTTGAAGATGACAGTCAACAATTGGAAGAAATAGTGGTTACCGGCTTGACATCACAAAAGAAAGTGTCAATAGTGGGTGCAATTACCAGTGTAGACGTGGATGAGTTGAAAACACCCGCTGTATCCCTCAACAACATGCTGGGAGGTAGGGTAGCGGGTATAATGACAAGTATGACATCAGGTGAACCTGGAAAGAATATTTCCAATTTCTGGATCAGGGGCATTGGTACCTTTGGAGCGAATTCGGGCGCTTTGGTATTGATCGACGGACTGGAAGGACGTCTTGAAGATGTGGATCCCGATGACGTACAGTCATTCCAAATACTGAAGGATGCAGCGGCAACTGCGGTCTATGGGGTACGTGGGGCAAATGGGGTAGTCATTGTTACCACGAAAAGAGGTGAAGCCGGGAGACTACAAATAACAGGCCGGGCTACACTGCAGATAAATCAACTGCGAAGATTACCTGAGTACCTGGGTGCATACGACTATGCTAAACTGGCCAATGAGGCGAGAGCCATGTCAGGCGACCCGGACTTATATACACGCCTTGAATTGGATGTCATTCAATCCCGTCTCGACCCAGAGTTATACCCTGATGTCAACTGGATTGACGAGATCATGAAAAAAAACTCCATGCAGCAACGATACTATATGAGTGCAAAGGGCGGCGGTGACCTGGCTAACTATTACGTATCTGTGGGAGCTCAACAGGAATATGCGGCATACAAGCAGGAGGAGTCCAAATTTAAAAAACCCGTAGCCTACAACAAACTGACGTATCGGGCCAATATCGATATGAATCTCACGCCAAAAACAAAACTCTATTTTGGTGTAGATGGAAACGTCACCGAGCATACCTTGCCGGGATCCGAAAATACTAATACTCTATGGAGTGCTGTCCGCCAACTCACTCCCGTTATGTTCCCCTTAAAATATGCTGATGACACGTTACCGACTTATGGTACTTATGACCTGTCATCCCCGTACACTACCCTTAATTATACGGGATACACACGTAACAGTAATTCACGCAACATGATCACGCTCAGTCTTGCGCAGCAGGTAGGAGGATTCCTTGAAGGACTTAGCTTGTCGGCACAAGTGATGGCCGATTATGAAACCTATTTTTCTGAACACCGTCGCTTATGGCCCAATATGTACCGGGCTACAGGACGTGATGCGAAAGGAATGCTCATCAAAACGTTGCGTATTACGGAATCTCAACTCAGTTACGGCAGTAATAACAATATGTGGAGAAAATATTACGGGGAAGCCAAAGCGAACTGGAATCGTTCTTTTGGCAGACACGATATGGGAGCGCTTCTGTACTATTATATGGAAGACGCTCAGGACACCCGTTGGAGAAGAGATGGTGACAATCTCGGCATCAACTCCATTCCCGCTCGCCGTCAAAATGTATCGGGACGTCTTTCTTATGGCTATAACAACACTTACTTTATCGACGGAAATTTTGGCTATACCGGCTCTTCCCAGTTTGCGAGAGGCCAACGTTATGGATTCTTTCCTTCTATAGCGCTCGGATGGGTACCCACTTCCTATCAGTGGGTACAGGATAATTTACCGGTATTATCTTTCCTTAAGTTTAGGGGTTCCTATGGTTTGGCAGGTAACGACCAGATAGCCGGGGCAGCTCGTTTCCCTTACCTTACATTTATTGACAATCGAGCCGGAAGTTATTGGGGATACCGGGGATTTGGTATTACTGAAATACAGATTGGGGCTGATAATTTACGATGGGAAGTTTCTAAAAAAGCCAATATAGGTATAGAAGCTAACTTCTTCAATGACAACCTCCGGTTTGTGGTGGATCTGTTCCGGGATCAACGCGATAATATATTTATGCCAAGGGTTACACTGCCCGATTTTTTGGGATTGGTCACTATTCCGCAATCAAATGTGGGAAGTATGCACAGTTTTGGCTCTGACGGCAATGTATCCTATTTCCATGCCCTTAATAAAGATATAGATTTCACCGTGCGAGCAAATTATACATTTTCTCAAAATATCATAGACTATTTCGAAGAAAATAAACTTCCTTACGAATATATGAGTGTTTCTGGTAAACCATATGGCATTATTCGCGGATATATCTCGGAAGGATTGTTTAGTAACCAGGAAGAGATAGAAACCAGCCCCGACCAGAGCGGTTTTGGTCAGGTACGTCCGGGTGATATCAAATATCGTGATGTAAATGGGGATGGCATCATCAATGATGATGATAAAGTACCGCTTTCATACGGTAACCAGGTGCCCCGGCTTATGTACGGTGTGGGAGGAGATATCCGTTGGAAAAAACTGACTCTGGCCGTGTTATTTAAAGGTGCCGCTAAAGTGGAATATTATCGTGCAGGCATGAATATTGCCAACTACGGGCTCAATGCCCCGGGTTGGATACCTTTCTATAACGGCGAATTGGGGAATGTGATCAAACTGGCAAACAATCCCTCAAATCGGTGGACGCCGGCATGGTATTCAGGTACTGCTGAAACAGAAAATCCCAATGCCGAATTCCCCCGCCTTTCGTATGGTAGCAACTCCAATAATTCCCAACTTTCTACCTTCTGGAAACGGGATGGGTCTTACGTCCGCCTACAAGAGGTGAGTCTGCGTTATAAAGTGAATAATCGTCTATGGATGAAGAGTCTGGGGTTGACCTCTGTCGACCTGGAATTTGTAGCGAATAATCTTTTCACTATTGACAAGGTAAAATATTTCGATCCCGAACAAGCGACTTATAACGGGGGAGTGTATCCTATTCCAACATCGTATACGTTTCAAATCTATCTGAACTTTTAATGATTACTATATATGAATATCTTATCAAAAATAATAATTGCGACTGGAGTTGTAAGCCTGATGCTTAGTTCCTGTAATTTTCTGGATGTTGACACCTACTTCGAAGATACATTCAGAGAGGACTCCATATTTCATAGCATGAAAAATGCAGAGGGCTACCTATGGAACACACCAAAAGATTTCCCGGATCCGGGAGCCATATGGGGTAATTCATGGAATCTCGGAGAAATGGCGTCTGATGAAATGACGGCTAGATGGAGAACCGGGGAGTTTGCCGGAATCCAGTTTACGGTTGGAGAGATCAATGAGAGGAATGTTCCGGGATCCATGAATATCTGGCACAGGATGTATAAAGTGATCCGGCGCTGTAACACCATGCTTGGCGAGGTAGACAAGGTGGGAGACATGTCCACCCGGGAAAAACAGATATATAAGGGATATGTTCATTTTTTGCGGGGATACGCATACTACCATCTGCTGATGAACTGGGGGCCATGCCTGATAGTAGGGGACGAGGTATTTCCCAACTCCGAGTCGGCGGAATATTATAATAGGGAACGCTCCACCTATGACGAATCAGTGGATTACATATGCAATGAGTTCGCATTGGCCGCACAATCCATCCCTTCGGCATCACAGCAATCAATCAGTTATTTCGAGCGTCCCACCAAGGGGGCAGCATTGGCAATGATTGCCCGATTAAGGCTTTACCACGCTTCTCCCCTGTTCAATGGAGGCGACGCCGCCCGCAGAAGTTTCGGCACATGGAAACGGAAGAGCGACGGAGTCTTTTATGTGAACCAGGAATATGATCCGCGCCGCTGGGCTATTGCCGCCGCTGCAGCAAAAGCAGTGATAGATATGGGACAGTATCAGTTGTATACAGTGGATGCCGATCCGAAGAATCCATACCCTTTAGCTGTTAATGTACCTACTGCACCGTTCCCTGAAGGAGCCGGAGGAATCGATCCCTTACATTCGTATCATGATATGTTTAATGGTGAAGGAATTATACAGACTAACAAAGAATTTATCTGGGCGCATATATCGTCTAGTGTGAGGAATTACACCAGACATTCTTTTCCGGTTTATTTTGGAGGATGGGGAGGTATGGCAGTTCCACAACGTGTGATAGACTGTTACCTCATGGCTGATGGACGAACAATCCATAATGCCTCTGAAGAATATCCGTATGATCCCATATTAACGAATACAATTGGAGGAAGTGGCAAAGTTTTGGGCACTTATGTATTACGGGCAGATGTACCCAAAATGTATGATAACCGTGAAGCTCGTTTTTATGCCTCTATCGGCTTTCCAGGTTCTTTCTGGCCCATGAACTCCGCTTCCCAGGACGGTACATACACACAGAAGCAATTGTGGTTTTCACATGATGATGTATCCGGAATTACAGGTGCAGGGAGTAATATCAACGACTACAATGTGAGCGGTTATACTCCCATTAAATATATTCATCCAGACGATTCATGGGCAAACGGGAAAGGAAATGTGAAATCAGCCTTTATTACAGAACCCAAACCTTTTCCAATCATTCGCTATGCCGAAGTATTGTTGGAATACGTGGAAGCACTCAACAACGTGGAAGGCAGTGAAATTGTAGAAACCATTGAACCGATTGGTAATGACACGATCACCGTTACCATTACCCGTGATGTGGTGGAAATGGCGAAATACTTTAACCTTATCCGCTACCGGGCGGGACTCCCCGGAGTAAGTGATGCCCAACTGGCAAGCAAAGAGACATTTCAGGAAGTGATTATGAATGAAAGGCAAGTTGAACTCTTCAATGAAGGATACCGTGTCTTTGATACTCGAAGATGGGGTATCTATCTGGAAGAAGATGCAAATTCATCTAATTGGAGAGGGCTTAATATAGAGAGAGACAGAACGAACAATAACAATAACGAGGGCTTTTTTGAGATAGTGACCATCAACACACAAAACATTCGCGATCGTATTGCCTCCCCCCGGATGGTTTTTCTCCCATTACCACACAATGAATTGCTAAAGGTACCGGAAATGGATCAAAACCCTGGTTGGGACAGATAAATAGTAATCTTATTACTCAATAAACTGATTTGAAAATGAAAAATAGTATAAAGAAAGCTTGTTATAGCATACTTGGAATAACTATGATAGCCTGTAATTCCTATGATTTTGAACAGGAACAACACAGGAACGAAGTTTATTTACTCAGCAATTCCAATTTGGTATATGACCGGCAGATTGCTGAGCTTAAACAGGACGGTGATACCGTTTATCTTGTGGCAGGATTGAGCGGAACGTTAAAAGCCGACAGACCTTTCAAAGTGGCACTCATGGAAGCGGATTCCCTTTTTAAAGCATACAATAAATCGAATTACGATATAGAAACGGACCGCTATGCACGACTACTTCCTGAAGAGTGTTATACAATTCCTTCTTTGGAAGGACAGATACCAGCGGGAGAAACGCAGGTGAAGTTCCCTGTTTACTTACAAAACCTGGATAAACTTTCTCCTGATTCGATCTATTTCTTGAATTACAAAATTGATCCTTCGAAAACAGACGCATTTAATCCTAAAAAAGACGAGGTATTATTGCGTATATTTAAAGAAAATGACTTCTCCACGACCCGGCGTAATATTTATTATAATTATACCACTTCGTTTGTAACTATACTGGACAAGGATAATCCGCTTGTACGGCGCCCAACCAGTGCCAACCAGGTATTTCCGCTGGGAAATAGTTCCGTGAGGATGCTGGCCGGTGATGAGGAATTTGGTGAATACAAAACCGCACTGGATCGCATTAGCGAAAGGAGCATTGTAGTAACAATGGGTGAGCAAACATCAAAAAACCCCCTGGCACGTCATGCTACAATTGAACCATATGGAACAATCGACGTGATACAACTGGTTCCGTTTGAAATCTATGATAATACATTCTTGATTAACATCATCTCCACACCCGATGGCCGTAGCACGTACTATAAAGAATTCAGGTTGCATTATAAGTACCGGTTGAAAGGATCAGATCCCTATAAGGAGGTGAAAGCAATTTTGCGAATGGAATATAGTCCGAGAGCGGACATGTTATAATGATCATCAAAAGTATCATGTACCAAATAAAAAATAATCGTATGAGAAAAAATATAGTATTATTCGGATTAATCGGAGTATTGGTTAGCCCCTTGGGTGTAATCTCCTGCAAACCCGATTATGAGACAGAATTCGAAGTAAAAACATTGATTGTTCCCGATAAAAGCCTGGCTCCCGTATTTTTCCCTTTGGAAGGGGGCGAAGCAATTGCCGAGGTGGAAACCAATGTGGCATTAACCGGCTGGTCGGCATCTTCGAATGCAACTTGGTTATCGGTTGACAAGAAAGAGGGAAAAGTAATCATGTCTGCCGGGAGTAATGACACGTATGCTCCCCGAATTGCCCGTGTCACTATTGAATACGGACATCAGGCATATTATATTAATGTTTCCCAGACAGGTAAGATCCCTATTCTTTTGGTTGATGGAGAAAGGAAAGGTATAGTTAAATCGGTTAGCGCGGCTGCAACAACTGTTTCGGTACAGGTTACGTCAAATATAGTTTTGGATCATATCCTGATCCCTGATACTGTAGACTTTGTACATGTTGATGCTATCACAGATGTGGAGGGGAGTATGGATGAAAAAACAGTGACTTTTAAAATTGATCAGAATCTTAGTAGAAATGCGCGTTATAGTGCTGTAACCTTTCAATCATCGGATAACTACAATCATACGGCTTCTTTTGTTATTTCACAGGCAGGTATGATTTTCGCTGAAATACCGTTGACGGAGGATATGTTATCTACAAATGCGCAAGAACCTCGTGAGGGTCCCATAAAAAATCTGATAGATGGTAACCCCGGCACCTACTTCCACTCAGCATGGTCTTACAGTATTGGTGTGCCGCACTTTTTTCAGGTCACATTAAACGATCCTATAGAAGGGTGCATTTTCTGGTATCAGAATAGAAATGCTTCCGGTGGGGAACCTATTGACGTGTTAATACAGGTTAGTACAGACGGAGAACAATGGAGTGATTTGTCACATATCTCTGCCGGGTTACCAAGAGGTTCTTCCTCTCAATACGAGTCAGCCTACCTGGCGGCTGATTCACCGTTTACGCATTTCAGGTTTACTGTAAACAAAACATCCTCAGGTACGGCTCCCCGCCACTTCAGTATTGCTGAATTCAGAATATATGCACCGGAGTAGGTATAGTCATATTTACAGATAATTTTTAAGCGGAAGGGAGTGGAGATAAAACACCCTCTTCCGTTATCACTCTTTTTCAAATAGATAATACGTACGTAGTTCCATATAGCTATAGTTCGTACTAATTTACATATCAATATGAAAACGTATAGATACTTATATTATAAATTATATTGTATCTGGCTGAAAAAGAAGGATGAAGTGGAAAATTCCCGTATAAATGCAGTGCTTACATTAACTTTTTCATTGTATATCAATATAATAAACATATCCCTCATTTTATTGGTGTTACTAAAAACAGAAATTATTAAATTGTCGGAGATTGATGCCAATGAGTATATTTTTATCCCGATAGTTTTTCTAGTTGGTGGGATATTCAATTATTTATTACTTGCACGCAAAAAAACAGCATGAGAAGATATTTGAAGAATTTAAATCGGAAAGTGAAGCAAAACGAAAGAGAGGAATGGTATATACTATACTTTATCTCATCGTGTCTTTTGGAACTCCTTTGTATATTGCTTTCTTTATACAACCCCATAATAAAATAGAAGGCTTGAACAACCCGGTAAAAAAATATCGATCCCAACGGCATGGACGTATGGAGCATCACCGACCCTGAAGAGATCCGCCGGGCAATAGAAAGTTTGTTGTTGGGCGGAAGTTTCCAGTATAACAGTAATTGGATATACAGATCCGATAGGGACTTTTTAAATCCCTATGGGGATGCCTATTACCCGGGATTGAACTATAATTCCCGCACCGGACAGTTATGGTTCTTGTCGGGAGGAATGGCATCTGATTCATATGTGAGTCAATTGACCCGGATATCGAAGGGAATGTGGGGGAATTCCTATGCAGGATATGGGTCTCTTGATGAATTTGTTGGCAATGATATGTGGCAGAGAATATCGGATGATTTGAATGGAGCAAGCTTCGTTATTGGAGGAACAGCATATTCTGGAGGAAGAGCCCTGGACCGGACAATGACTTATTATATTTCTTCCTTTTCCCAAGCAAGACCATCTCAAGTGATGTTTAAACTTCCAGGTTATAACATGTTAGGGCAGCTTGCTTACGTGCTTCCGCCGTTAGCCAGTGATAATCTGCCTGTAAGCGGAGCGGCATATAGTGGGTCAAACGATTATCGGCCTCTAATATGAATATAGATAACTTATGGTTGAAAATGTGGGTAAAAAATAAAGGACAAGTTTCCTTTCATTTCAGCAAATAGTTTCTTTTATTATGACCATAACTAAATACTTCGGTAAATATTGATTTAAAACGGAATCAAAATGAAAAATTCACAGAGAAATATAACCTGCAAAAGCGGAATTGTTATGGAAAAAATATTCTATCTGTTACTTTTGACAGTATGTATCGTTTTATCCGGTTGTTCACAGGAAGAAACAGATAATTTTCCTGATCCTGATAAAGAAGAGGATCCAAACGGGACTCCTGCAAGAAAAGATGATCCGAAGTCCATTGGAATTAATTCCGGTAATATTACAATGCCTGCCAGTGGGACCATTACCGTACAATATTCAGATTCTCCGTCAGGCAATGGTATTGATAAAATAGTGGATAACGATCCCGATTCAAAATTCTCCATAGAAAGTGATAAAGTATGGATCGTCTGGAGAAGCGACGAAGCTTTTACTGCTACCGGTTATTTTATCACATCGGCAGAGGGAAATCCTGAAAACGATCCCAAGTCATGGAATTTGTCGGCATCCAACGATAACACGTCGTGGAAAACGCTTGCTTCTGGTTCCAATATTACTTTCACGGAACGGAAACAGAAAAAAGAGTTTCAGTTTACGAATAATAATTCATATAAATATTACAAATTATCTGTTACGGCCAATAATGGAGGTACCAAGATTGAGATAGCCGACTGGGGGCTGACGATGAAGAAGGTGATGCCCAAGTCAATAAAAATCGTATCTGAAAACACAACCCTGCCCGGGACGGGAACCATAACCGTTCAATATGATGATTCGCCGGTTGGGGATGATATAGACAAACTCATCGACGGAGATGCCGACACCAAATATACGGTGAATTATAACAAGGTTTGGATTGTATGGAAAGGTAATTCTGCCGTTGAGTTGGATGGGTATTTTATCACCTCTTCCACTTTTCATTCTCAGTTTGATCCTAAATCATGGATTTTGTCGGCCTCAAATGACAGTATTTCCTGGAAAGTACTAGACACAAAGACTGCTTATACATTTACAGACCGAAAAGCGAAAAAAATATTTTCCATTACAGATAATAACTCTTATCTATATTTTAAATTAGACATTACTGCCAATAATGGAGGTGTCATAACACAAATTGCCGATTGGGGTTTGAAAAAAACGATAAAGATGGAAGACCTGATGAAATTGGCTTCGGGTTTCACCCATTCAACCCAAACCCCAATGGGTGTTCATTATGAAAATCGTCATTTGACTACCGATTTGGACAGGGCGTGGCTGCTTGATGCAAATAATGAACCGCCTGTACCGGGCAGTTTAAATGGCAGTGCAATCTGGAAAGAACTTCCCGTTACTCTTTATCCTTTTGGGGATCCAATACCCGCTGATATTAATCAGCACAATATTGGCGATTGCGGCGGGATAGCCGCTCTGACTTCAATGGCTTACTTATACCCTGATTTTATAAAATCAATCATTACGGATAATGGGGATAAAACATACACTGTCGACATGTTCGATCCTCAGGGGAAACCGATCAAGGTTACATTGTCATCTACTTTTCTTGTCACAAAAGACAATGGTAATATCGCCGCTGTGTCGGGTAAAAGAGACCAGGCCTGCTGGAGCACTTTACTTGAGAAAGCAATTATCAAATATAATGCAATCTACAAAGTGGATCCTGAAATCGGGGGAATCGGAAGTCATGTTGTTCCGCCTCTCTTCACCGGTGAAGGGAATAGTTTTGGTTTTCCCGCAGGTGTGTTGAAGCCTGATCAACTAAAAGTAATGGTCGAGACTTCTTTAAACGAGGGAAATTTCGTTGTGGGGGGATTTAATCAGGTGAAGCCTATTGGTAATACGAAAACAGTAACAGGTCACGCTTATACGTATCTGTTGTCCACAGATCCAAATGCACTTTTTTCCATGCGTAATCCCTGGGGTGGAAATCCCGGTGCAGATGGCACACTGGACGGCGTATTGAACATACCTGATGATGGTATTATTCCTACTTTGATAGATGTTGGGGTTACGGGACCGGGAAAAGCTGCTCCGATGAAAAAGGATGTCAAACCATACGATCCTTCGATATACTCATTCACGACGCATAAGATGCGCGTTAGTGCTGCCCTGATGGAGTCGGGGAGATGAACATGTAAAAGGAAAATTGAGTAATTAATATAAAACAGATACAAATGAAAGAAACTGATTTATTTTCCCGGAGATCGTTCCTCAAAACGGGAATGGTTTTAACTGCCGGATTACCAGTATTGCGGATATCTCCCGTCTGGGGAAAGGTTACACAACCACATACTGAAGATAAGTTGTACTACCTGTTCCGGCAGCCTCCTGTCACTGCAAAGCCTTTTGTGCGTTGGTGGTGGAACGGCGACAAACTGTCGGCTAAAGAGATTCTGCGAGAACTGGACGTGATGAAGGAGGCCGGGATCGGCGGTGTGGAAATCAATCCGATTGCTTTTCCGGGTGGTGATGACTTGGGAGTCCCATCCATGCAATGGCTCAGCCCCGAATGGATCGAAATGGTGAAAGTGGCTTTAAAGGGCACTGAAGAGAGGGACATGATCTGCGACATCATCGTCGGCTCGGGTTGGCCTTTCGGCGCTGAGATACTCGAAGGGGACGACCGTTCACAATTGCTTACCCTTACGAGCAAAAAAATCCGCGGACCGGAAACGATCCGGTGGGAAGTCGCCGATATCTTCAATGATGCCAAACCCAGGGTACACGCTCCCCATAAAGGCGCCGACTATGAACTCTACGGCGTTTGCCTCGCCCCGGTGAAGATGGATGAGTTTACACAACCCCGGTGGTTGCCTTTCGATAAAAGTCAGAGTACCCTCGAGATCGAGGCGCCCGAAGGGGAACATATCCTGTATGTCCTGGTGAAGTGTACCGGCTTCCAGGCGGTGATCAACGGCGCCCCGGGCGCGGCAGGCCCGGTGCTGAACCATTATGACAAGGAAGCTACCGAAAAATTTCTCAACCGGATGTCGGATACATTGTTCCCGAAACTGGACGGGTTGAAGGGGTTTCGTGCTATGTTTTGCGACAGCATGGAACTGGAGGGTGCCAACTGGTGCCGTGATTTCCCCGAAGAATTTAAACGGCGGCGGGGATATGATATCAAGCCCTTCCTGCCCTATATACTTTTCAAAGTGGGTAACATGGGATCGAAAATAGAAGGCTTAGAAGTCACGCAACTATCGGGCGATGCGGAAGAAAAGGTGAGTCGCGCCCGTTACGATTTTTACACTACCTGCATGGCAATTATCACCGACCGCTTCCTGGCCACTTACACCCGTTGGTGTAATAAGCACGGGTTCAAATCAAGGATGCAACCTTACGGTAACGAGTTTCATCCGCTTGAAGCCTCCCTGTCGATCGATATTCCCGAATGCGAGACATGGATTTGGGGACGCACCAATAAGGATGGCTATACTTATCTTGATTTTGTCAACCAGCCTTCCAGTACCAATGTCAATAAATATGTGGCTTCGGCTGTACGTTTTGCCGGTAAAAAGATTGTAAGCTGCGAGGAGATTACCAACACGACGCTCGTTTTCAACACTACCCTGGAGCAAGTGAAAATATGCGGTGACCAGAGCAACCTCTCGGGTGTGAATCACTCCATCCTCCATGGGTTTAATTATTCCCCGCTTGAGGCTCCTTTTCCCGGATGGATACGTTACGGCACCTTTTTCAATGAACGTAATCCATGGTGGCCTTATTTCAAACAATGGACAGCCTATAAAGCCCGCATTTCCACCATCCTGCAGGAGACCGAAGCATTTGCCGACATCGCGGTACTGCACCCCCTTGCCGATATGTGGACACACCACGGTCCACAGCGCGATCCGTTCCCCGGACTGCTATATCCCTCCTACCAGTACAAAATATGGGAGGCCATCCACAAAAACGGCAATAGTTGCGACTATACCAGTGAAGGCATTATCCAAAAAAGCGTAGCGAGAAACGGCTATTTGAAATATGGCCGCCGGAAATACAATACGCTGATATTGATAGAAGCGGAGACCTTACAACCGGCTACCGCCAAAGCACTGGCAAATTTTGTGGCAAATGGAGGTAAATTGGTATTTGTAGGAAAAAAACCATACAAATCACCCGGGCTGGTCAATTACAAAAAGAATGACCGGTTAGTGTACAAGACCATATCCGCCATGAAGAAAAAGAATCCTTCGCGTGTATTCACTGTCGAATCGCCAACCGACAATACGGTTGAATGGTTTGCCGGCATACAGAAACAATGCGGCATCCGCCCCTACATGCAGATCGATCATCCGTCTGTAAATGTCAGTCAGATCCGCCATCGTACCGAGGGTAAGGATATTTTCTTTATCAGTAACGCCAGTCAGGATGAACGGGTGGTGTTGAACGTTTCGTTCCCGGATACGGAAGGCGTTCCGCAATTATGGGATGCGGAAACAGGGCAACGGTATTCACTCCCTGCAGGGAAGAAGCAAAGAATAGATCTGCCCCCCGCCACTTCACAGCTGGTTGTGTTTGAAAAATCAAAGACAGCTCCATTGCTTAGCTCTGAACCAATGGTTTCTGAAAACCTAAATCCAATCACGCTAACAGGATGGAAATTGCGCATGGAACATCTCAATGGTACGGTACAGACTCGCGATATGGATCAACTATTCGACCTCTCCCGGGATGAATCGACCCGCTCTTTTGCCGGATGCATGTATTATGAGAAGGAACTCGGCGACGTGGATGGTTATCACTGGCTTGACTTGGGTAAAGTACATGGTGTATCAGAGGTGTCGATTGATAACGAAATTCTGGGCAACAAATGGTACGGAAGGCACTTGTATGCCTTACCGAATAATGCTGGCGGTAAGACATTGCAAATCAAAATTACAACCACTGTAGGTAATTTTTTGAAATCTACTCCCGGAAATGAAGTTGGACAAGGATGGACACGGGGGCAAGGATGGACATCCGTAGGAATGTGCGGGCCAGTGAAAATAATGTAGAATCTGATTATTAATTAATATGTTTTAGTCCATAACAATCGAGCACATTAATTGTGTAAAAGTTCAGACCTGATTTGAATCGCTATAATCAGTTTCTGGAACACTTTTAACTTATATATATCCGGGTTTAAGGTGCCTTAAAGCCTGAATATCCTGATAATCAATAGAAATATTTGCTGGCTTTGCTGATAAGGAAATGAAGATAGTAGATAAGGAGGCGGGCGAGGTTAAATCGGTTCAATCTTCTTATCGGTATTAACATACAGCCATCATACATATATTAAAGCCTATAACAGTCAAAACCGAGATAACCCAATAAGGTGCGGCAAAAATGCGTTAAACTTCTACGGTGGTGTCCCATAAGTTGTATACGTTGTTAGCGGTTCGGGATTTTCTATTCTTATATTCAATCCCAAATCTCATTCTTTTCGGTCAAAATTATAGGTTTATTATCAGTAACAACTATTGTATGTTCGTGTTGAGCCATAAATCCGCCTTTATTGCCAACTAATGTCCAACCATCATTATTCTCAATTGCATAGGTTGATAAGGTTGATATGAAAGTTTCAATTGCCACAACCATGTTCTTTTTGAAATGTCTTCGGTCAAATCGATTTTTATAATTAAGAATTCCGTCAGGTTGTTCATGTAAGCTTCTGCCTATTCCGTGTCCACCCAAATTCTTGATCACTTTATATCCAAGCCTGTAGGCTTCTGTCTCTATGAGATGTCCAATGTCTGATATCCTTACACCGTCCTTGATATTTGAAACAGTTTTTTTCAATATTTTTTTGGAAGCGTCTACAAGTTTTAGATGTCCGAATTTGTCTTCTCCAAGCACAAATGAGGCTCCGTTGTCTGACCAAAATCCATTTAATTCGGCTGATACATCGATATTTATCAGGTTCCCTTCTTTTAATATTCTATTTGCTGAAGGTATTCCGTGGCAAAATTCATTGTCCACGCTTATGCAAGTCCAACCGGGAAATTTGTATGTTTTATAAGGTGCTGAATTTGCACCAAAGCCCTGCAATATTTTTGCTCCGTATTCGTCAAGTTGTTTGGTTGAAATACCTGGTTTAGCAAAATATTTCATTTCTTTTAAAGTGTAAGCAACTACATCACTTACTTTCTTCATGCCAACTAGTTCTGATTCTTTTGTTATTGACATAATGTTTTGTTCAATTCATCTTTTATTTTTATAATTTGATGGAGATTTTCCCGTTTTTTTCAGAAAAAAAGATAGGAAATACTCATAAGTCCCAAAACCCAGTTCATAGGCAATTTCCTTAACCGGTTTGGAGGTCTCTGTCAGCAGCTCTTTCGCTCTTCGCAGTTTAAGCTCATGAAAAAACTGTAATGGCGCATATCCTGTATGTTCTTTAAATATTTTTCTGAATGTTGAATAGTCGATGCCTATGTTCCCCGCCAACTCCTTCATATTGATATTTTCGTGAATATGTTCAATCATGATGATTTTTGCGAGTTCAATCTTTTTTGCCTGTTCTCTTGAGTCGAATTTTTTGTTTTGAGTTAAAGATAGAACAGTTCCCAGTATATTAAGTGCAATACCGGCTAAATATTGCTGGCTGGCTGGCTTATCTTCTTTGGCAACTCGTATGGCATTCACATAGAGGTTCACTAAATCCCCATTTATACCTACATTGAGGATTTGATTATCAGAAGATATGAATCCGTGAGCGACAATATTATCAATAATCTCCCCCCAAAAACCGATGTAATATTCGTCCCAGCCACTTTCTTTCGAAGGATTATAGGTGTGCCACTGACCTGGAAACAGAAGAATAACCTGCCCTTCTGCAATATTTGTTCTTCTGGTAGTTGCTGAAGAAAAACTCCCGCTTCCTTTACTGATATATACGATATGATTTGAGGATAAAACACGACCTTCGTCGGGTTTGAAAAAATGGCTTTTAGGGTGTTTTGAAGGAGGATAGAATGTATTCGGAGGGATAGTTTGAAAACCAACCGAATCGACTGTCAACCCGAATTTTTTATCCCGTTCATTGACCAACAGGTATTTAAAATCTATCCCCGAATTATTATATTTCATATCCGTTCAATGTCCATGTAGGGATTCTCTAAACAAAAAAAATAAAAAAATCGCATTTTTACAAGAGAAGTATTATTTATTCAACTTCAGCTAGTAATATAATTGCCTAAAAGTGATTGTCTATCCCAATTTTCCATTCAAACTAAAGAGCGTTGGCTTTATGCAAGAATAAGAAAATGAGGCTTCTCCATCCCTGTTTACTTCTATATTGACGCTCTTTCCATTGATTGATATTGTATATTTCTCTGCAGGATCTAATCCTTCGACGGTAACATGGTAATTGCCTGCAGAAGTTACCTTCCAGGAGAGGTTCTTTCCGGTATAACTGTTAAGTTCGACAGATATCGGCAGGTTCGAATCTCCTTTTAGTTTCAGGATCACTTGTTCTCTATTGTGAGGGAAGACTGCCAGTTCCTTATTCTTGAATGACACACCAAAAGCCTCTCTGCTTTTCACGGAAAAGTTATCATTGCGCAATTCATAATCATTCGTATTCAATATGACTTGATAAAGTGTATTGCGCAAGGAGTAATTAAAGACTGTTCCATTCAAGTTCTTAAGCATATTGGGTTCCAATCCCATCCGGTTCCATTTGGGACGAATACCATAGATATCCCGGTAGAGAGCCGTAACGCTTGTACATATCCCAGCCAGTATATCCGAACCCAAACCCAATTGAGTTTCTCGACTATAACGCTGCGAAGAAAGGCCATCTTTCTTATATTGTGCTAAAAGATTACGTATATACTTCAATGCTATTTCTTTGTTATATCCAGCATAAGCCCTGACACCCAGATATCCCCAGGTGGGGAATATGTCTCCGTTTTCATATCTCGGGAAGGGCCAATTGCCCGATTCCACTTCTTCCCTTTTGAAAGAATCGAAGCATAAAGGCCAATGGAAAAGATTTTCAGCATTACTTCTCTTCTCTATCTGATCAAGGATTTGTGCGATGCGTTTTTTGTCATCGCAAAGATTAAATGCAATAACGGCAAAGTTGACGGGAGTAACCAGATTATCTCCATGCACAGAGCCATCTTTATCGCGCCAGTAAATATATTGCTTTTGTTCTGGTGACCAAAAACCGCCTTCATCAACCGACTTATTGAAATTTTCTTTGAGTCGTTTGGCTATTTTATGGTAGTATTCCGCTTTTTCCATATCACCAAGAATCCGTTCACATTCTTCCCATAGACTCAAGGCTTCATACATTTGGGCATTTACAAAAGCATTTTCAAAAGAAGCCCAGACAATATCCAACCAATCGCTTGCCTTTTTTTCCGCAATGGAATTATTCATCATCTCGAAAATTCCATTATCATTTGTATCCCGTCTGATTAGCCAGTCCAATGCTTTCTCACAACTGGCTTTATGCGAAAGTAACCAATTAACATCGCCACATAAGTCAAATTGTTCAGCCGTATTAATAATATATCCGGTTTGTGAATCGACAGTATATCCCCAACGTGCCTCGTAGTATCCGGTCTTATAATTAAATGTGCCAGGCATCTGGTCTTCGTCTTCATTATGCCAGCGCGACAAGACGCGTCCTTCAGAGGTTAATGCATGGTCTCTTTCCCTATCCAGAGTAGTTCCCATATTCAGAATATAATTGTCATCCCCCAAAGCCATGCCTATTTGTGCGAAAAATGGTTCATGCAAGCATTTCCAGTTTGTAAGCCAACCATTGGCACCCACAATGCCATTATCGACAACGCCATAACGTCCGGTTGTATTCATCAATTCCCGAACTGCTTTTTCGTCGATACCCGGAAGTACACCACGAGAATATGCCATATCATAATTAATGTATTCCATTTCCAACGTTATCGAGGTCATTCCACGATGTACGTCAAATGAAGCAAACACATCCGATCGTCCGTTCACAAAACGGTTCAAATTGTAACGTGGTTCCAATTCGGTGTCTGTCACAAAATGCGTACATACAAATTCTTGATTTTCATTTAGTGAATATTTAGCTGCAATATTTTTACCATCTGCTTTTGCATCTATTCGGAAAGCATTTCCATTGTCGGGATTCCAAAAAGTAACTCCACCAGTGTGTACGCCGTATGTATTATTCACTTTACTAAGATATTTACACCAGATAACCCCGCCATTATCCAGTATCCCACCTTTCCAGACGGATAAATCACTAAAGTTCCATTGAGGGAAAGAGGTTTCCTCCAGTTTTGCCAACCCGCTGTATTCCCGGTCTATATGCCAAACAATCTTATCACCAATTGTTTCAAAAATCCAAGACTCATTCACCTGAATTGAATGATCACCATAAATAATATTTCTTATAGTAATGATTCCCATTTGCTCTTCCACATCGATTTCATCGATACCGGCTAAAGAGGTGAACGCTCCGCCCTTAGTCCTGAATCCGGTGTAAACGCCTGCAGGTGATAATGTGTTTTGCCCTTTTATGCTTAATTCGGTTATTCGGCAACCCTTTGTATAGTCTATTTGTAAAATGAGATTCCCGTTTGGATCTGAAAGAATGATTTTTTTTGTTAAAGGATCGTGAACGATTGAATTAAACTGAGGTATATTACTTCGATCCAGAATTTTATTTACTGCGAAAATTTTCCCAGGAAGAAGCAATGCTATTGCAATAAGAAATGATAGAGTATTTATTTTTGACATTTTTTGCATTGTTAATTGAGAGGATATTTTACAACGGATACCCGTTAAATGATAATATTGTAATAGGAGTATAAAAAATCAACAAACTCTCATTAATGGGTGGGGCAGGGTGTATTAAATAAAGTTGAGATAACTGTTTTAATACACCCTTTTATCCAGAAAATAAATGAATTATCTGGAGTAAATATCAAACTCTCCGATCACCATCATTGTTGTACCATTTAACCCATTAGGTGAACTCATCTTGAGATATTTCACCGGAATTGGATTGTCTATAATAAAGGTCTGTTCTCCGCCTCTTTCTTCAATTGAATAGTTTCCCAATTGTGTCCACCCTTCTTCTCCAGACAAATTATCACTGGGAGGTTCATCATTTCTTCCCCAAAGAGAGAATGTAGCAGGCAGTCTATTATCAAATATTTTTCCTGTTTCTAAACCAAATACCGAAGGCCATATGGAAAATCTACTCACAAGAACTTCTCCGCCGATATCAAAAACCATCCAATGGGGATAATTTTTACCAACACGTGTATGCCATCTGTTGGTATAATTATTATCAAGGGCGTGTTTAGCTGCATTGTCCCCCGAATCGTGTTGATTTGAATACCCTATAATTGAAATTTCGGATTTAATTAACAAAAAATCACCGTCGTAAGCAAGAGAAGCGTCCGTGAAGTCGGTGTAAAAAACATCAACAACCATTTCATCCGGAATATAGACGGTGCGATATTTGGGTAAACTACCGGGTTTAAGATCTGTGATAATCGTACTATTTTCAGATAAAGGAACTTCCATCAGTACATTCTCATCGTCGATATTGGTATATGATATCTCTGTGTGCTTGGCATCCAGAGACTCATCCATACCGCCCCACACCAATACTTTATTTCCGGCGTTATTTGCACTCAAAGAGACAAGGCGCCTGTTTAACATTGTACTTTCATATTTCTCCCCGAGAGATCGCCCGGACACTTCATAGGGAAGAGACCGATTACCATATTGATCTAAGTTAACCAGATCGAACAGATAGCTTTGTTCCGGTAAATTCTCTATGGTCTTATAGAATACTCCCGCTTGATTCCCTATTTCAATATCTACCGAATCAGTGTGGTTATTCCAATAGATACGCGTTGTTTTTACTCTGTTTGTTGTTATAAATATTTCAAATTGTACGCGTTCTTTTCCGGCTCCAACAGTTACAGAATCAGGCAATGTGGCATAAGTAGTTTCTCCTTCTTTCAGAAAACGATCGCTCAATTCGTTCATATCGGAACATGAAACGAGCAGCAGGCAAACCGTTATGGCCGATATATAAATTATTTCCAGCAAATTATTCATAAATAATCATTCATTTAAATTACTAATATTTTCTATTGCATTACTGATGGCCTGTTGTCGCCATAAATTTCCACCTCTCCGATTTGAAAATTGGCTCCATTGGCCCAGGTTCGTTTTGCCAATATTCTTATATAGCGTACCGGCGGGTTATTAGGATCATTCGTAAAATCCTCCCCGTTTCGAGCTTGTTCTTCATCTTCAATAGAGATCTTTCCAAGAGGCAATCCGGATGGCTTAATAGATTCACACTCCATCAATTTAGTCCATTGTTCCCACCCCGGTTGAGCCGGATTGTAATTTACACATCCCCATACTTCAAAGTTTCTCAAATTCCCTTCGTGAAAAATATAACTTGGACTCGCAGTCCTCTGAAATAACCGTAATCGACTGATTTTTCCTATTATTCCCAGATCAAAAGAAATAGATTGAGGCCATATACCCGTTCCTGCAGGGGAGCTATAACACGGGTCACCCCCTTTGTTCCCGTCCCATATCCTATGTATGTCGTAGTTTGAATTATAAGGGGGTATATCTCCTGATGTTGTCACTTTGGCGAATTTCAATTTATCGAATTCCGTTTCATAAATCGGGATAATCGTGTCATATCTAAAAGGGCTCTTGTTTCCCCAGTGGTCTTGCAGGTAAGTCCGGAAATGAAAAGGGATCGTATCCATACCCCGTACGGTTCCTTTTCCTTTTATCGAGGAACTATAGAATATTTCTTTGGGCACATACTCCCTGTTATGATCCTCTATTTCAATATTAACCGAAATATCTGCCTTGTTTGGATTTTCCCATGTGGCCAGTAATCCTCCGAAGTCTGAAACAATTGAAAGGGTTTTAGAAATAGAAAGGACATCCGGAATGAGCGGTCTTATCGTTTCAACATGTGGGTCGGACTCATTACGACTTTTGTCCACCGCGATCAACTTCACCTGATACTGTATGGTGTCACCAAACCCCAACACTAACAGTGAATCAACAAAAGCCGAAGCTTTGCTCTCCACTTCCGTTTCCCCGTCAATGGAGTAAACTGCTTTTACATATAACAGGTCTTCATCGGAAGGAAGTGTATAGTGGAAAACAGCACCTCCCGCAATATTCTTCACACTTACATTTGTTATTATTCCGGGCGGGATATTATCCAGAGGTTGTTGTCCTACAGGCTCTTCATTTCCACATGAATAAAGAAATACCATCCCCAAAACTAACCGGATAAAACAATTCTTTTTTAGTTTCATATTATATTATAGTTATAAATGCTTGATAATTTACCAACCATAGTTTTGAACAAGGTTTTTGTTCACAAACAAGTTAGACTCCCGTATTGGCCAGAAATAATCTTTTACGGTAAACCTCACCGATTCGTTTCTCAAGGGAAGGACTGTATAGAAATCTTCCGGCGTTTCCCCCATGATATTCCATCCTTGCGGGTCCGTATTGTAAATCTCTATTTCTTTCCATCTCCGTATATCCCAAAAGCGCTTCCCTTCAAAAGCCAATTCTATCGCTCTCTCTCTGCGGATGATGTTTCTTCTGCCCTCTTTGGTGTTAAT
>DGZP01000019.1:0-6144 GCA_002398565.1 Proteiniphilum sp. UBA4977 | reverse complement strand
GCTCGTTCCCGGATCTTATCCAAGTATCTGAATATTTCATCCTCCGGTCCTCCCGCTTCATTTAATGCTTCGGAATACATCAAATATAAATCGGCCAACCGATAAACAGGAAATGGAAAATATTCCCAAGTCGTCCTGTCATATTGCTGTGTATTTTTATAGTGGCTCATTTTTTTAGCTCCATAGCCTGTAATACTATTTGCTTCTCCGGCCTGGAAACCTGAAATTTGGGTATTCATAAATTCGCAATGTTTGACATCTTTGAATGTATTGTATCCGGCACCAAAATAAATCCCCTTGTCAAAAGCGATGCTAGCATAAAAACGAGGTTCACGGTTATAATGCAAATATACAGTTCTTTCTCCTTCTTTCACATAGTAGATCTCTTCATCGTCAGAGGGTTCGGGACGAATGGAATATCTATTCTGGTACCATCCTTTGGATTGCCAGTATTTATCTTCCTCTATAGGAACACCGTTCGTGGAATAGTATTTGTTTACTAGTCCCAGCGTTGGGGACCATTCACTTGTCACGGAAGTTAAGGTGGTTGGACTCATCCGGATTATTCTTGTTGAAGCGTCACGTGCAAGAATCCCGCAATCATTATTTGTCCCACCCCATATCAATTCGGAATTCCATTTGTCACAAATAGCCTGCCTGTAATTTATCTCCAATTGTAATGTTTCATGCTCATTAATTAACAACGGATCCAACTGATTATACAGCCTTTTTCCTTGTTCATGGGCAGCGTTAATAGCTTCGAGGCAAGCATCAGCGGCTATCTGCCATTTATTGGGATCGTAACTTGATGGGAATAGCTGCCTGCCTTTGTTATCTTTCATTCCCGAATAATCGGTATTGCCGTTAAACAACGGGCTTGCCGCAAAAAGTAGTACTTCCGCTTTTAACGTCATGGCGATTAGTTTATCTACTCTGCCGGCTTCTGTCCCTTCTACAATTTCTTTCGTTTCCGGTAAATCCGGTATCGCTTCTTCAATCAGGCCAATCACGTAATTCACTACATCGTCTATGGGTTCCCTATAAACCTGAACTGCAGTCACATCGGCCGAGATGGGCAGGTTCACGTCTACAATAGGAACCGGGCCGTACCGCTTCATTAGGGTATAATGATAATAAGCTTTTAAAAATTTAACTTCCGCGATCCACCTTCTTCGGTTATGTTCCATCAAATCTCTAACTTTACCGATATTTTCAAGAAAAATATTGCAGTCACGAATACCTACCCACAATGAACGGTTACCATCCCATGTATTCATGATCGGCTCATTGGCATTTTGTAATCCACGTGTTATCTTTGTTCCTCCCCAGGTGACAAATCTTGTCCCTAATTCCATCTGCACGTACCTTTGTGTCGTTTCATCCGACCCGGTCATCGCCGGATCATTCTGTATGTCCCCGATTGCCGGCCTGTAGCTATAACACCCGTATAAGTATTTTTCGGCGGCAATACTGTTTTTAAATGCGTAATCGATTGTAGCCACATTATCCGGGACAACATCTAAATAATCACAGGATGATGTGGTATACAATACACAGACAAAAAGTATTATCTCTTTTATTATTCTTGTTTTCATCTTAATTCTGTTTTAAAACCTTCAAAAACTCAATTGTATACCCATATTAAATACTCTTTGGACAGGATATCCTAGCCCGTTCCCCCCCATTTCAGGATCCCATAACTTGAATTTGCTGAATGTGAGCAAGTTTGTCCCGCTAAAATAGATGCGTAAATTAGACATATGGGCTTTGGACGCGATGTGTACAGGTAAAGTATATCCCAACTCGACGGACTTCAGGCGAAGGAACGTGCCATCTCGCATCAGCCATGTAGACGTCCTGCTATTATTCTCTATATGGGTGGTCGACAGACGCGGCCACATGGCATATACATTCCTGTTTGCCTCCGACCAATGACTGTTGGCGATAGCCTCCATCAACCCTTGTTGCCCCCCGATAAACGGGGTTACATCTACAATTCCACGACCAAAGTCATTATATGTTGTAAGCCAGAAGGATGTCCTTGCATTTCCCTGAAAAAAGAAAGAGAGGTCAAAGTCCTTATAGCCGGATGATAATCCGAATCCGTAAGTAATTTCAGGAGTTCTAGGATATCCTATGGGAGCCATATCCAATTCTGTGATTTTCCCGTCCCCGTTCAAATCCTTATATTTGATATCTCCGCCTTTATAATTGCCAAACTGTGTCGGGGAATTGCGTACCTCTTCGTCATCTACAAACAAGCGTTCAGCAATATATCCCCAGGTTTGAGTCAATGGATATCCAATTCTCGATCTCCATGGAGCATCGGGATAATCAGGCTCTTCGTATACTTTAAATTCACTGGTTGCATAAGTGAAGTTGGCTATACCGCTTATCCATGCATCTTTGTTAAAGGAATGGTTCATATTTACGGAAACATCAACTCCATGGGCAGCGGCTTTACCCACATTGGAACGGGTAGCAGCTTGTAGTCCCATGGTTGAAGGAATAAATGCCCTGTTCATCAGGATATTGCTCCTATCTTCCTGAAAGTATTCTGCTTGAATATCAATTTTTTCAAATAATCCGATCTCGGCGGTAATATTAAATTTCTTCGAAGTTTCCCAGGTAATCTGGTCATTCGCGTACCGGCTAATAGAAACACCATCTTTGGTCAGACCGCCCCTATTCCCAAATGTGCCGAATGAAGAGCGGTGACTCGAGCTGTTCATGTTCACATTGGAAAGATAGAAGAACCTGTCATTGGCATCACCGATAGCATCGTTTCCCGATAATCCGTATGTGGATTTTAATTTCAGACTGCTCACAATCTTACGCAATCCTTCCCCGTAAAAACTTTCGTTTGAGATATTCCATCCGATGCCGGCAGAAGGAAAAAATCCAAAACGCTCCGCTTTTGAAAAACGCTCCGACCCATTATATCCGAAATTACCTTCAAACATATATCGTGAATCATAGGCGTACGTGATACGTCCTGCCAGGTTAAGGTTCCTGTATGGTAACGACCTTTGCAGATCCCCCGCGTTCCCTTTTAATTCATTCCGCATGGTATAGACCAAAAGCGCTCCCAAGTCATGCTTTTCATTAAGATTACGTGCCCAGTTTAACGCACTCTCAAAATAGGTGACCGCATTTACGTTTTTAGGCCCTTCACTATAAGAAAGGTAGTCCGTCCCATGTTCTTCATTCAGGGGAGAAAGCGTATAGGTATCTTTTCCTTTATTGTAACTCCCTACGGTATAGTAAAACGGATCATATTGCCTTACCACGTCAAAGTATGAATACCGGTTTGTATTGAACATAGCACGAAAAGAGAGACCTTCCATGATGAATTCAAGATCCTGTTTTAATTCAAATTGGGCTCCCATTTGGCTCTCTGAATATTCTTTATATCCTCTCACCATTTCTGCATACGGGTTATAATATTGCATGTTGTCGTAATTGCCGAACAATATATGTTCCGTATATTCATTTGCTGCATCGGGTGCATAATAAGGGGGAAACAATACCGGATTTGTATGCATCACCATTTGAAAAATCCGCTGGCCACCTTGAGGGGGACCCTTATAATCGTCGAATGCTCCCGACAGACGTACAATTGCTTCCGTTGTCGGAGTAACGTTAATATTCACGTTCGAGCGCAACATGTACCGGTTCAATTGGACGTTGTTATTAAAATTGTTTTTATTGTCAACATTCAATACCCCGTTGTCGTTTATTACACTTCCGGCAAGGTAATAACGGGTGACCTTTCCCCCGCCCGACAGGTTAAAATTCAACCGATGGTTGTTGGAATAATCTTTGAATAACATGTCATACCAGTCAGTGGCCGGATATACATAAGGGTTGGTTTTGTTTATCGTGTTTTGAATCTTGTGTTCCGAATACATCAATTTACCTAGCGGATCCCTTGTCCGGATGGCCTCGTTATGCAATCGCATATAGGTGACCGGATCTGCCATATGCACTATTTTTGTCGGCTGGGAGAGGGCTTCCTCATACCTGATATTTATCCGGGCCTTGCCTTCCCGTCCCTCCTTGGTCGAAACGAGGATAACACCATTGGCTCCTCTCGAACCATAAAGGGCTGTTGCTGTCGCATCTTTCAAAATAGAAAAACTCGCAATGTCATCCGGCTGCATTCTGGCTAGTTCCGTACTGGATGACTCATTATTGTCAATTAGGATCAGCGGGTCTTTCTTATATCCAAAAGTGGTTACACCACGAATGAAAAACTCTGCGTTATCCCTGCCCGGTTCACCGCTTCGCTGATAAGCGATCAGTCCGGACATCCGCCCGGCCAATGCAGTTGTTAAGTTACTTGAAGGAATTTTCAATTCTCCGGGATTGACCGTTGATATAGAAGCTACGACGCTCTCTTTCTTTTGCTTCCCGAAAGCAACAACGGTCACTTCGTCTAATTCGCTGGCTGCCGCCTTCATGGTTATTTCAAGGTAGGTCTGGGCTCCTACCGTGATAGTTTGCGATTGTAGTCCGAGAAAAGAGACTACCAGCTTGTCGGTAGAAGTGGCCCTAATTTCGAAAGACCCATCTATGTCTGTCGTAACTCCCCGCGTTGAATTTTCAATCTGAATTGTGGCACCCGGCAAAGGTTCACCTGTTTCCGATTCTATTACTTTCCCGCTTACCTGTTTCTCTTGCGCAGATAAATAAATAGGAAGTAATAAAGAAATTAAAAATAGAAAAATTAACTTTTTTTTCATCTTGTTCTTTTTCTTTGTTTAATAATTAGATTTAGTTTGAATTGTTGATTAGATATAGTGGGTTGTATATTGCTATTAATGAGCATATTAAGCAAGTGCCCACGTTGAGGAAGTCTACATCTTTTCTTATGTCTATACAGAAAAATATATAAATTTAAATACAAAGCAAAGATAGAGTCCCTGAATTGTCCCTGGATGTAAAAAATGATTTTAAAACAGCGCGATATGCCGTTTTAATGTTAAATTCTATGGATTTTAGTTTCTTTTTTAAATAAAAATGATATTTATATCCTGTGAGACTGTACCCAAAAACAGGATTGATCAATGTAAAATTGCAAAAATTTAAAGTTTCACATGTACGAAATGACGTAAATTGTACTTTTAAGAATGTGTTTCCATCACGGGCACATTGGCATCATCACATCTTTCTGCCCTGTAGCGATGTCCTTTGTGAATAGGGAGCCACTTTGCCGGGTTGCTAATATTGAAATCTTATCATCATTCACCTGTATTTTTTTCGGACTGATTCCCGGGTATTACAAAAGAGATGAAAATGATATGCTTTTTTTCCTGTCAAGGTTCTCTTCGTTTATGGCAAACAATTAATAATCAATGAAAATTCAATTGTAATCATTGTCTAAATGGGAAGTGTTTTATTTTCTGATATGATACAAACAGATAGAGAGAAAAGTCCGAATCTCATTTGTTTTCATTATCAATCTTGGAGTACTTGCATTATTACTGTTAACTCCGTATTTATTTTTTCTATTTCAAAAATTGTCCAATATCATTCGTCATTAAGTGAATTAATGCCTTGTTCTTTTAATTTTTCAAGGTGTTCTTTCATTGCATTTACTTGTTCGGTTTGATGTCCTTGCCATATTGTTACTTCTCCAACAACTCTAAATGGTTGAGTTGAACGAAAAGATTGTGTAGGATTTCCAGGGAACTTCTTGTCGGTTAAGTCGGGGTCATTTTCAATTTCTCCTGTTGGTTCTACTAAGTATATTCTTTCCCGTCCGTCTCCAAAGGCAAGCTCTGCTCCCCAAACTGCAGCGTCTAATGTCGCTGTCAAGAAGATATATTTTGCATTTTTTTGTTGTCCGTAGTTAGAATTGTAACCAGCTTCTATTAAGTCACCAACTTTCAAGTCTGCTTTTGTCCCGTGAAAAAAAGTCTGTGCGAAAGGTGTCGCACCTTTTCTATTCGTTTTCTGTTCGTTATTCTTATTCTCCATTGTGAAATTTTATTTTTTACTGTCTGTTGTCTTTGATTGCCGGTTGTTTTACAACGCTCATTAACCGCGTGTTATGGTCCCTGTTTTCTTTCCCTTTCTTATTCATCATCCACCATTTTATAGTCAATCTCCAACTAAATCCACAAATTAACCATAATGGTA
>DGZP01000085.1 GCA_002398565.1 Proteiniphilum sp. UBA4977 | reverse complement strand
ACCAGAGCCGTGTTGATCAGGCTGGAGAATGTAAAATATTTGATGTCAGAGATGCCCGGATACCAATTATGGGAACCGAAAGGCTGGAAGAGGTTGATGAACAGCAGTGCGAAGAGGGCAGTGAACAAGGATCATAGTGATACTGTTCTTCTTCTCATAGAGACAGGACGGAATATTTTCGTTCATTGATGTGACTCTGATGCAATGTACCCTCCAAAAGCAGATATTTATAGATGAGAACCCAAAAGAAAGCGCATTTGGATGCAAATTATTCACCCCTCTATATCAATTTTCACCTCATATAGCTGAGTTGGTCCCCTTATCCTACTGTTGTTCTCTTTCAGTTGCATGCTTTACTCCTAATCTCTTTCTTTGCTGAAAAAGAAAAGGTCATGATCAACTATAGCGAGCGACACCAACAGTTGAACAACTCTTTTCAACAGGGAGTCAACCAGAAACCGAACGGAGGTAAGTTTGAAATCCGATTCTTCCGATTTAAAAGTCGCCAATGTGTTAAAGAGAGTGAGCGTTCCTTTCGCAGGTGGTGCTGACGGCTTATGAAAGGTCTTTTTTCAGATTCCCGCCTTTTCATGTTCTGCGGTGGCAGCATCTTCCGCTCCATGTGCGGCATCTCCCGCAGCATAATGGACGGGGTTGACTTCGAGCGGTGCAGGATTACTACGTGAACAACTTCGGCTGTGAGCCGGAGAGTCGCTGTCGCCACGACAGTGCTTTTGAAGACTTCTTCCGGATGATCATCCCTGAGAGATTGCAGGAACGCGAGAACTTCTTTCATCGTATCCGCAACAGGATTGCCGGAGTTGCCCTAGCCAAGGACGGTGTGATCCCTCTGTCATGGTGTGCGCAAAGCACTAGGCACGGAAACCACCGAATCGGTCATTACCCTGCTGGATTTTCCATTCGACTAAACTCATGAAAATCCCTTTCCCCTGCAAACAAAGGACCAGACCTCTCTAAATACCGCATTCAGCGACCTCTTCTCATGGGAAGCAATCTTCTTCGGATAATCCGATCGATGAAACAAATTGCATGTCGAATATTTTTTATCTTTAACCACAGTGATTGAGATGAATTATACTTTCTGGAAGGTTCGATTTCAACTTTTTTGTATATTTGCAGAGCAAACGTCAAAAAACAAAGACATACATGCAGATCTCGTCACAACATAGCAGTCAATTTGAAGAGATCTACCTCTCACACTACGCACGGATGAAGCGTTTCGCCATGGAATATGTCATCCGGGAGGAAGATGCGGAGAACATCGTACAAGATGTCTTTTTGGAGCTGTGGGAACAGAAACTTCTGCTGGTATCACATACATACCTGTTTGCCTGGTTGTTCACCGCCACGAAGAACCGCTGCCTCGACCTCCTGCGACATAAGACGGTCGTCAGAAAAGGGGCTGAGAAATTAATGGATGAACACAACATTGAGTTGCAAATGAAGCTGCAGTCACTTGAAGCTTTTGATAACAAAATCTTCTCCGAACCCGATATTGAATCCGTTGTACAGAAAGCAATCGATACGCTACCAAAGAAGTGCCGAGAGATATTCGTGATGAATAAGATCGAGGGCAAGAAACAAAAAGCGATCGCAGCAGAACTCAATATCTCTGTCCACACGGTGGAAAGCCAGATGACCATCGCCCACAGGAAACTGAAAGAGGCTCTCAAAGAGTATATTCCCCTCCTTCTTTTTCTACTTGTTTGATTTTTGGGGCGATTTTTAGCGGTTTTTCCCTCTTCAATCGTTTCACATACAAAGCAGGACTTTGAATGAAAGAGATCCTTACAAAATATTTTTCAGGTGAAATAAATGGATCTGAAGAGCGAAAGCTGTTCGGGCAAATGGAGTACGACGAATCACTGCGTGCAGAATACATCCGCCTGCAGAACATCTACGCACTCACCCTTCTGGGACAACACCCCTCACAAGAGGCGGAGGGAGTGAAGGGATTTACCACATTTACCCAAAGGCTACAGGCGAGAAAACGGCAAATGAAAGCACGGGTCATGCTGCAATATGCTGCCACCGCACTCCTACTAATTACCTCAACCTTTTTCCTGACACGTGCACTACTCCTTCGTTCTAACGCTGCCATAGAGATGAATACCCTTTATGTCCCAGCTGGACAAAGAGCACAGCTCACCCTGCACGATGGCACACAGGTCTGGCTCAACGCTCAGTCCACCCTCACCTACCCCGCTCGCTTTTCCGGGAACCGACGTGAAGTTTCGGTGGTGGGGGAAGCCTACTTCGATGTGGCCGAAAACCGGCAAAAACCCTTCGTGGTTACCACACAACAACTCACAATGGAGGTGCTGGGTACAGAATTCAATGTATACAGCTACCCCGAAGCAGGATACACACAAACATCCCTGGTTGAGGGTTCACTCAGGGTGAGTGAAACAAGCAACAAGAACAAATCGGTACTCCTTTCACCATATCATCAAGTAACCTTCAGTGACAATAAGATGCAACTGGACAAACTCAACAACCCGGAGCACCTGCTCTGGCGTGACGGGATCTATTCTTTCCACAACGAGCAGCTGATCAAGATACTAGCCAAACTGGAATTGTATTACGACATCACCATATTAGTAGAAGATCCGGAAATTTTCAACATTCGTTATACCGGCAAATTTCGTCAACGCGACGGTATTGATGAGATTCTGCATATCTTACAGAAAATCCAATCATTCAAAATCCACAAAGACAAGGAAAATAATCTGATTACCCTTTCCAAGTAACCATGTTCAACATTTAAACAATTTGCCAATGAAAATCAAACCCGTATCATAATAATTAAAAAATAGCAGCAGGTGCGCCAACACCTGCTGCCGAATCAAGCAAACACAAACGCAATTATCGAAGTATTCACTTAAAACACATACAAATATATGAAAATAAACACTTCATCAAATCACTCGGTGATAAAAAAGAGTGATTCTAAAGATTTATTTAAGATCATGAAAATCTCCTTCTTCCTATTATTTATTATCTCTTTTCAGATGATGGCACTTAACAGTGATGCACAGGATGCGGTAATTAAGTTAAAGACCAACTCTATTACTATTGGTCAGTTAATCAAGGAAATTGAAAGCCAAACTGATTATTTGGTAGTGTACAGTAATCGTGAAGTAGACACCAATCGGAATATTATTTTAGCCCAAGATTCCGATAAGGTTTCGTCCTATCTCACTACTGCCTTTTCAAGCACTGATGTAGGTTACTACTTTGAAAACGACTACATTATACTTTCAAAAATATTTGACCGGGAGCGAACAGATTTAATCGGTATGATTGAAACCGCTCAGCAACAGGGTAAGACCATAACAGGGAAAGTTACAGACGAAAATGGAGATCCGATAATTGGCGCTACAATTATTGAGAAAAGCAACCCTTCACATGGAACTGTGACAGATACTGATGGCAATTTCGTGGTTACAAATTTACCTGAGAATGCTATTCTACAATTCACGTATGTTGGAATGAAGTCTCAAGAGATGCCAATTAAGGGGATGACAAGGATTAATGTTATAATGGATTCTGATTCAGAATTATTGGATGAATTAATAGTTGTGGGCTATGGAGTACAAAGGCGTAGTGATGTAACCGGAGCCATCGCATCTGTTACTGCAGAAAAATTAACGTCGACCCCTTCAACTAGTTTGGGAGAAATGCTTAGAGGTGCTGCTCCTGGAGTACAAGTGACGATGGGTAGTGCAGCACCGGGAGGGAGTTCAAACATTTTAGTGAGAGGGAGAAGATCATTATCTGCGGGAAACGATCCCTTGTATATTGTTGATGGGGTTCCAAGTCCCAGTATAGATGACATTAATGCAAACGACATAGCATCATTGGAAATTCTGAAGGATGCGTCTTCTCAATCAATATACGGGGCCAGGGCTGCAAATGGTGTGATATTGATTACAACTAAAAGAGGATTGGCCGGTAAAACCAAAGTAACCGTGAATACCTATGCTGGCATACAAAATCTTTACAGAAATTTTGAGTTTTATGATGGAGATCAATGGGCTGCCTTCAGAAAAGAGGCGTTCTACAATGCCTATGGATATTACAACGAAGAGGAAGCTTTCAAAGGAGTGATGCGTGAGACATTGCATTCCCGACAATACGTCGATTGGGAAGATGTAATGTTAAGTCCTGCATGGCAAAATAAGAATGACATTCTGATTCAAGCTGGAAATGAAAAAACCAAATATGCTCTTTCTCTTGGACATTTCTTTCAAGATGGGATTGTACCATCTTCGAATTTCCAAAGGTTTACCGGCAGATTGAATGTCGACCAAAAACTATCTGAAAAAGTATCGTTAGGGGCAAACATCTCCTATACTAAATCATTCAGGAAAAATGCTGACGGATCATTCAATACATTCATCACCATGCCGCCTCTATCAGAAGTATACAAGGAAGATGGCTCGTTACGCGAGGATGTTACGGAAGCAGGAGAATCACATTATAATCCCCTATGGAACAACAGGAACTCCGATTCGCGAAGTATTACAGATCGACTAAGTCTAAATGTAGTAGGAGACTGGAAAATCATGAAGGATATCTCATACAGGTTAAATACAAGCCTTAATACCAGAAATGTACAAGACAACTCATACTTAGGCATTCATCACACCTCTGGCCGTAACAATGGTGGTAGAGCTATCGTGGGACAAAGCAATTATACGGATTACTTGGTTGAGAATATCATAAATTACAGCAAAGATATCAACACACATCATGTAGATGCAACAATGGTTGCCAGTTTGAACGGTATCCAATGGAAACGTTTGAGTAATACAGGCTTTGGGTTTGCCAACGATGACCTTTCATATCATGCAATCGCCTCTGCCACGAGCCATACGGTTCCGGTTTATGAATTTTCTGATAGAAAACTACTCTCCTACATGGCAAGGGCAAGATATAATTATGATAGCAGATACTTGCTAACCCTTGCCATGAGAATTGATGGTTCATCTGTTTTTGGAGCTTATAACAAATATGGGTATTTCCCATCAGCAGCTTTCGCCTGGCGCATCAATCAAGAAGAGTTTCTGAAAGATGTAAGTTTCCTATCCGATTTAAAAATAAGATTGAGTTATGGCCAAGTCGGAAATCAAGGTATCAGCCCTTACACAACATTAGGCCTGGCAACAAAATATTTGACTGAATTTGGGGATAAAACACACGTGGGATATCTGCCCGATTCAGAATTGACAAATCCAAACCTGAAGTGGGAAACCTCTACTTCTGCCAACTTAGGAGTTGACTACAACCTATTTAAAGGAAGGATATATGGGACCATAGAATTATATGATACGCAAACCACCGACTTACTGGTAAGCAGATCCCTGCCAAGGACAAGTGGTTACTCCAACCAATTGGTCAATCTGGGACATGTACAGAACAAGGGTTTTGAACTTGCCATGAACCTTGTACCAATAAAACGTAAAGATTTTCAATGGGACTTGGGAATAAATTTCACGACCAACAGAAATAAAATAAAAAAAATTGATGGCAAATTGGATTCAGAGGGAAAGCAGGCAAATGATTTAAACAACAAATGGTTTATAGGCGAATCAATGAATGTCTATTACGATTACCAATTTGATGGAATTTGGCAGTTAACAGATGACATAGCAAACTCCCACATGCCAGATGCTTCTCCTGGAAGTATTCGCGTGAAAGATGTAAACGATGATGGGGTAATTACGGTTGATGACAGAATTATCATCCAAAGAGATCCCAAATTCATCACATCATTCATCACCAGCTTTGACTATAAGAACTTTAACATGTCATTCGACTTTTATTACCTGAATGGTGGTAATTTTTACAATCCCTATCTTGACAATTTCGAAAACGGGGGTGACCTAACCGGCAAAAGAAACGGACTGCGCAGGAATTACTGGACAATACATAACGCATCGAACGAAGCACCGGCCCCAAACTTCACACAGATGCCTGCATATCTATCTTCGCTAGCCTATGAAAAAGCGGATTACATCAGATTGAGAAATATCTCTTTCTCTTACAACCTACAACAAGAAACATGCAAAAAAATTGGAATTGAAAGCTTAAAACTTTTCACAACCATGACCAATCTATGGTCAATTACAGATGTTCAAGGATACGGCCCGGAGCAAAACCCGGGACAATATCCTGAACCCAGGACAATATTATTCGGATTAAACTTCTCTCTTTAACTTCAAATTTCAAGATATATGAAACGAAATATTATTTTCTTAATAGTGATATTGATAACTGCTTCTTGTAGTGACTTGTTGGAAGAGCAAAACAAGACAAAATACTCAGCCGACTACATATATAGTTCGGAAGAAGGATTAAAACTGGCTGTAAATGCACTGTATAATTTGCAACGTGTTTATCTCAATGATGATGCGACAATTTTCGCCTTAGACCGGGCTACGGATTTAGCTGTCACAAATGGGGGTACTGGCAATTATTTCGGCACGTACGATCCGGTGTATATCAAACCCTCATCATCGATAACTGGGGTCATGTGGCGGATCATGTATCAGATTATCGGGAAAGCTAATGAAATCATAAGTGCAGGCGCGGATCTACCCCAAACTGATGCTTTAAAGGCTACAATTGCTGAAGCAAAAAGCTTTAGGGCACAATCATATTTCTTATTGTTCCGAACCTTTGACCGAATCTGGTTGAACACCGAACCTACTACCTGGGAAAATGTCGATGAACTTAAGACATACAGAGCGGCAAGTACCGCAGAAGTATTCGAATTACTATATCAGGATCTTGATTATGCCATTGAAAATCTTCCCTGGCAGACTACTGATCCAGGTCGTTTTAACCAAGCAGCAGTACGTCATATCAAAGCAAAAGCTGCTCTATGGATAAAGGATTGGGATGAAGCGTTAGAACAAGTTGATAGAATTGACAAGTCTGGTTACTACGAGCTAATCGATTTAGATGCCATCTTCAATGGTGCGGATTTAAATCATAAAGAGGCACTGATGGTACAACAATGGAGTAAAAATCCCGGAGGCAATCTTTCGGAAGGAACACCAAAAGGACACCTTTTTGCCGCATTCTATATCGCATCTTACAGACAGGAAATAGGAGGTACATCAGAATATGCTTGCACCTATGAAAATGGAGGATATACCTATGGAAGATGTCTTCCAGGCCCGTATCTATTTTCATTATACGATCAAACAAATGATAAACGCTATAACAGTTATTATATCCATCGCTATAAAAACACAACCGACAAAGCATTGCCATACGGTTCTGTTACTGTACAACCAGGTGATTATTTCCCTTTGTACAAAAACGGCTCAATAAACAGGTTTGTATATCCGGGGTGTACGAAATATGCTGACAGCTGGACTCGTGAACCCTATGAAACAAGAAGTTACAAAGACATTATCCTTTATCGTTTGGCTGAGACCTATATAATCGGAACTGAAGCGGCATTAATGAAAGGAGATCAATCATTGGCAAAAGAGTACTTTAACAAAACATGGGAGAGGGCCGGAAACCAAACTTTTACCAGCACACTAACCATAAAGGATGTCATTGACGAACAGGCACGTGAACTATCATTTGAAGGGGATAGATGGTATTTCCTGAAGAGACTGGGAATATTGATTTCACAAGTAATGAACTATGCCGGAGATCCGGAAATTTCAAGTAGTATCCCTGGAAGAATCAATCTCCCAGCCAATCCACATTTTATCCGCTGGCCAATACCTGAATCCGAAATAATCAGTATGGGTGCGGAGAATTTTCCTCAAAATCCGGGTTATAATTAATCAAGAAGTGATTACAAAAACACCAGAAAAATTTAAACATAATTTCAATATGATGAAAACAATAAAACCACTGATTCTATTTTTGACCGTTCTATTGGGTCTGAACATGTGTACCAATAGTAACGAAAAAACTTTCGATATATGTGTATATGGTGAATCGGCATCAGGTGTAATTGCAGCTATCCAAGCATCACGACTAGGTAAAGACGTAATCCTAATATCTAAAAATCGGCACGTTGGGGGATTAGCCACCTCAGGACTCACAGCAACGGATATGAACCGCAATGACATGGTGGGTGGTATTGCAAAAGAGTTTTACCAACGAATCTACTCCTACTACCAAGATTCAACCGTATGGAAAAACCAGAACCGGGATGAATTTTTCAGTAAATCCATCAAGAGAACCTACCGGGGAAAAAATGATGATCGGAAAATGCAATGGGTCTATGAGTCCAATGTTGCCGAGAAAATCATGCTTGATATGTTAGATGAAGCAGGAGTAAATATCTGGTTTAATGAACGATTGCAGTTAACCAATGGTGTTCAAAAGAGGAAAACAAAGATAAACTCAATCCAAATGGAAAGCGGAAAAACCGTCAAAGCCAAAGTTTTTATCGATGCCTCATATGAGGGTGACTTGATGGCAAATGCAAATGTTTCATATACTGTTGGTAGAGAATCCAACACAACCTATAACGAAACATTTAACGGGTACCGGATAAATTTCAAAGATGGAACAGATCTGAGCACAATTGACCCCTACATAGTGGAAGGAGATAAAAACTCGGGATTGTTGCCATACATCGACAGTGAGATTCCACTAAAGCAGGGTGAAGCAGATCACAGAGTGCAAGCTTACTGTTACAGGATGACACTGACCGATGATCCGGAAAACAGGATAAAAATTCAAGAACCAAAAAACTACAACCCACTGTGGTACGAAGTATTGGTACGACGAATACAACAGAATCCAGAGTTAACATTACAAAACATCATCACGCTGACTCCGATGCCCAACCGCAAAACCGATACGAACCACCTGGATTTTTTCGGAGCCAGCTACGATTATGCAGAAGCTGATTATAACAAAAGAAAAGAAATCGAACAGATGCATAAGGATTATGCCCTTGGGATGTTATGGTTATTAGAACATGATCCCCGTATTCCTGAACATATCAGATCCGAAATGAGTGACTGGGGCTTACCCAAAGATGAATTTGCAGATACTGAGAATTTTCCTAATCACATTTATGTAAGGGAAGCAAGAAGAATGATCGGTGAATATGTAATGGTAGAGAAGAATGTGGCGAAAGAAAATAGAGAAGTGGCTGAAAACCCAATAGGGGTAGGAAGCTATGCGCTGGATTGTCATTATGTTTCAAAAGTAATCGATGAAGAGGGTAAGTTGAGATATGAAGGAACAATATTTAAACCAACTACACCTTATCAAATCAGTTATTATTCACTCACACCAAAAAGAAATGAGTGCAGCAATTTGTTGGTTCCTGTTTGCTTGTCAGCATCACATGTAGCGTTTAGTTCCATTAGAATGGAACCTGTATACATGGTTTTAGGTCAATCTGCAGCCGTTGCTGCATCATTGGCAATCGATGAAAAAAGTGCAGTACAGGAGATTCCTTATGATAGATTGGCTGCAAAACTTTTGGAATTAAAACAAATTATCAAACCTGGAAACACAAAACCTCATTAATTATGAAGAAGGTATTATTAATTTTTAAATATTCATTTATTTACTCTATCAGCTTAATGATGTTATCTGCTGGTTGTTCGGACAAATATGACTACCCGATACCCCCAAATTCTTTTGAAGAAACCGAATTACCCCCTCCGGCAAAAGTAACGCTATCAAAGGAAGGAAATGAATGGAAGCTGTTTGTCAACGGTGATGAATTCTATGTAAAAGGAGCAGCAACGAATAATTTTTATGGTGAGGCAGCAAAATATGGTGCAAATACAATACGAACCTATGGTGTTAGTGATGAAACACGCAGTATATTAGACGAAGCGTATGAAGCAGGCTTATATGTAAACTTTGGCCTGTATATGAACCGGGAAAGAGATGGTTTTGACTATGATAATGATGCTGCCGTAGCCAATCAATTGGAGATAATGAAAGAGGCTGTCATGAAATATAAAGATCATCCCGCTTTGCTATGCTGGTCTATCGGAAACGAAGCAGAATCAAACTACAAGAATACCAAGTTATGGACTGCCGTAAACGATGTGGCTAAATTTATCCACCAAGTGGACCCGAATCATCCAACCACAGTTGCATTATCAAACTCCGATGTTACCAAAATCAAATTGATAAAGGAGATGGCACCGCAAATAGATATCTTATCCATCAATATGTACGCACCGTCTCTCCCGAATGTGAAAAGCAATGTTGATGCTGCTGGGTGGGAAAAGCCATACATGATTACGGAATTCGGGCCAAGGGGAACCTGGCAAATGAACCCGGAACCTTCAAGGATTTTGGAATGGGGAGGATTGGTAGAGCAAACCAGTACAGAAAAAGCAGATATCTATCTACAGGCACATACCGATCACATTCTTGCAAATAAATCAAACGGATGTATAGGTTCATTTGTATTCTTATGGGGATATCAAAGGCATGGAGAGGTACTGACCTGGTATGGTCTTTTTGATAAAAAGGGCTATACTTTCGGAGCAGTTGATGCAATGCAATATGCCTGGACAGGTTCGTACCCAACCAACAGAGCACCGGTAATACAGGACAGAAGTGCAATCTTAATGAATAATAAAAGAGCCGAAGAGAATATCAAGGTGGATAAAAACTCTACTAATACAGCCTCTGTCGTAGCCACAGACCCCGATGGAGATCCGCTGACCTATTCATGGATGATCATGAAAGAGGGTTCCGCAGATAGCGATGGGAGTCTCCCCGATGGAATTACGGGCCTGATATCGGATAATACACTAGCCAATATATCTTTTAAAGCACCTTCAGAATCAGGGGCATACAGATTAATCGCTTTCGTGAATGACGATACCCATAAAAAAGTTGCCAGCGGGGTGATCCCTTTTTATGTCAATTAAACTGATCGCAAGAAATTCTTAAATTTTTAATCATATGAACAATATACCAATGACAATATTCTCATTCTTCCTATTGTTAGCTATGATAAGCTGTACAAAAGAAGATGATACATTGCAAGAGATAAATGCATTTTCCGTAATTGTCACGCAGAATGTTGAAATACCTTATGTGGTAACATCAAAAGATGAGATAGTATTCGACATAACGATCTCTCCCAATTCGGATAATAAAATCAAGAACGCAGTATTGAGTCTGGATGGAAAAGAACTACAGTCGGTTTCAGCATCTTCCTCTAACGATATCACTTTAAAATACACCTATAAAGTGATGGGAAATGATATTGGAAAAAGTCTGATATTCAGATTAACGGTCATAGACGAGGAGGATCATATCGTTGATAAAGATTTTACGATATACGTCGAGTCAGCTCCGGCCGATATTGACGTGATCTTCCCTTCAGGAACTCCTTCAGAAATCAAAGACGACGAATTGGTTGATTTCAATATTACGGTTGTTTCTGAAAATGATTTGAAATATATAAAAACATTTTTAAATGGTGAAGAAATTACTTCATTGACTAAGGATATTTTTAACAATCCAAAAGAAGACATTTACAAATTCTCGTACCAGCCGACAATAGCCGATGCGGATAAAACACTTGAGTTTACCATTGAAATCATGGATGTAATGGGTAATATCCAAAGACAACCTTATTCTTTGTTCATTGAACGATCTCAGGAAGCTGACTTCAATGCTTATTTTAACGTCAACATAGGAGCACAACGTAGTCCGGTTGCAGGGCCTTTTTTTAATGCGTCTACAGGTGAGGTGTATGTGACTGAGGGTTCTCCTGCACAATCGGAGAATATTGATTTAACCACATATTACGGTTCAGGAGCTTTCCACCTTACATCGCCCACATTTAACAACATAGCCAATTACATATATACGGAGGCTTTATTCGGTGACGATGCTATGGCTAAATGGCCGGTAAGAAAGAGAACATTCATCAAAAGAATTGAATTGTCACGAGTAGATTTTGATTTTATACATTCTTCCGCACAGATAGAAGCATTGTATGCGGAGTCAGATATTCCGGAAAGTGATACTTCTTTAGGTTTGCCGGATAACGGTGTCATCCTGTTCAAAACGGCATCAGAACTATATGGTGTTCTATATGTGAAATCCAGGTCAGCCAATGCAAATACAGGTTATATCACTGTTGATGTCAAGGTTCAGAAATAAATGTTGCAATTGATGAAAAATTCCAAGAGCGCCCCAATAAAATGGGGCGCTACTATCCTTTTGTTGAGTTTAATCTCTTCAGTATTTGCACAACAGAAACCAAGATATCTTGATCCTCAAGAACCAGTCATTGAACGGGTAAAAGACTTGATGGATAGAATGAGTCTGGAAATGAAGATTGCTCAAATGTGCCAGTATGTGGGTTTGGAGCATATGCGCGATGCAGAGAAAAATATAACAGAAGAAGAACTTCTGGGCGGCCATGCAAGAGGTTTTTATAAAGGGTTACATTCTTCTGCCGTAGAGCGCATGGTAAAACAGGGACTGATTGGTTCATTTTTACATGTGTTAACAACTCAGGAAGCCAATTATTTACAAAAACTGGCTGAAGAAAGCCCCTTGAAAATACCGCTGTTGATGGGCATCGATGCTATACACGGCAATGGGTTAATGTCCGGGGCAACAATATATCCTTCGCCTATTACGATGGCCTCAACTTTCGATCCCAATTTAATAAAAGAATCATTTCGTCAGACCGCAGAGGAAATGAGAGCAAGTGGAATGCACTGGGCATTCTCGCCTAATATTGAAATCGCTCGTGATCCCAGATGGGGAAGGGTCGGAGAAACATTTGGTGAAGATCCATACCTGGTATCCCAAATGGGAATTGCAAGTGTAAGTGGACTGCAAAATGATTTTATTGATAAGGATAAAAGTGTCCTTGCATGTGTGAAGCATATGGCAGGAGGTGGTATAGGGAACAACGGTACGAATGCATCTCCTGTTGAGATTGGTGAGGGAGAGCTGCGAAACATCATCCTATCTCCATTCAAAAATACTATTCAGCAAACGCACCCCTTCACGCTGATGCCGGCGCATAATGAGATTAACGGCATACCAGGACATGCCGACAAGAGGCTGTTGACAGAGATTGCTCGAAATGAATTTGGTTTTAAGGGATTCATTATTAGCGATTGGATGGATATGGAGGCAATAAGCCGAAAACACAAGATCACAGAAACCATAAAGGAGGCTTTTCAGATTTCAGTGGACGCAGGAGTCGATATGCATATGCATGGACCGGAATTTTTAGAGAATATCAAAGAACTCGTTTTGGAGGGGAAGCTGTCCGAGGAGAGAATCAATCAGGCCTGTGAAAAAATTTTAACTGCTAAATTCATGTTAGGCCTTTTTGAGAATAGATACGTCAATTCGGGAAAACAATCAAAGAACGTATTTACAAAGGAACACCAACAAACCGCCTTGGATATTGCCAGAAAAGGAGTCGTATTGCTGAAGAATGAAAATGACATTCTCCCAATAGTATCGGGTAAATATAAAAATATTTTGGTGGCAGGCCCAAATTCTGATAATCAATCCATTATGGGTGATTGGGTATTTGACCAACCCCGGGCAAATTACGTGACTGTGCTTGATGGTATCAAGTCCTTTTCAAAAAATAGCACTATCCATTATATCGATGTTGGATGGAATCTACGAGAGTCGAATAATGATTCCATCACTAAAGTGATTGAGATTTCAGAAAAAATGGATTTAATAATTTTAGTATTAGGTGAAGATTCATTCAGGCAACATTGGAAAGAGAAAACCGCAGGTGAGAACCGTGATAGAATGGATATCACTCTTTGGGGAAAACAACAATATCTGGTAGAAGAACTCAAAAAAACAGGAAAACCAATAATCGTAGTCTTGGTAAACGGAAGACCATTGGCAACTCCCTGGCTTAAAGACAACATTGATGCAATCTTGGAAGCATGGGAGCCCGGATCCTTCGGGGGGCAAGCTATTGCTGAAATTCTATATGGGAAGGTGAACCCAAGTGGTAAATTACCTATCACGATTCCCAGGCATGTAGGGCAGATACCCATTTATTACTACCATAAGCCATCACAATATTCTCATGCATTTATCGACGGAGTAAAAGAACCTTTATATGATTTCGGCTACGGATTAAGTTATACTCGTTTTCGGTATAACGAATTAAACTGCCCGAAAGAATTAAATTACGGAGAGCCCTTGCAAGTGAATGTTACGGTAGAGAACACAGGAGAAATGGCGGGAGAAGAGGTGGTACAACTGTACTTGAGGGATGACTTCGGTTCTACTACCAGACCAGTAAAATTACTAGTCGGATTCCAGCGTATCCAACTCGAAAAGGGAGAGAAGAAAACAGTGACTTTTTCTTTAGACAAAAAGGTATTTGGTTATTACAATAGCACAGGAGAATATATATTCGAGCCGGGAAGTTTCACCTTGATGGTGGGTGGGAATTCTCACGGTAAAGATCAAATTTTTCAAAAAGTTACGGTAATGAAATAGAGGAACAATTAAAAACAACGATGATAAAAATGAACTCTATATCCGATCGGATAATAAAATGGATTAAAATAGGCGTTATAGCTGTCTTGATTTTTTCAAGCTCTTCCATGTCGCGTATATACGGACAAATGCAAAAAAAAAGTGTTCCGCTGGTACAGGTAAATCAAATATTCTATTGGTCGTCAGCGACCAGTTAAATTGGGAATATATTTCAGCTATGGGTAATTCCTATGTCAAAACGACCAATATAGACCGACTGTGTGAGACAGGTGTTCGCTTTGACAGGGCATATGCTATTAATCCGGTAAGTATCCCTTCACGTATAGGTATGTTTACTGGTGCACGTCAATTAGCCATGAGTGCGATTTATGAAAAAAAATTTATGTATTTCAAATTCTGGACATACTTTGTCATTGTTGTGTTTAGTATTTGTTTGTTGTTTGGATGCAGTAAAGAGACTCCAATTAATGAGCACAAAGATACCGATCTAAAACCATCGCGTGTAGAACTTGTACAACGAGATGATCAATGGCAGTTGCTACGCAATGATGAACCCTTTTACATCCATGGTGTAGCCGCAGGTGCTTCAACTTATAAAGAGGAAAGACCTAGTTGCTATTATAGAATGTTGGCTGACTGTGGGGGGAATGCTATCCGAACGTATGGTGTCAATGAAGACACAAAGAATGTATTAGACGGTGCGTATACTAACGGAATTACCGTTGCGTTAGGACTTTGGGTAAATAAGGAAAGTCAGGGATTTAACTACAATGATCCAGTAGCGATAAACTCACAATTAAAAGCATTACAACAACAAGTAAGGTCATTTAAAAACCATCCTGCCTTACTAATGTGGATAGTCGGTAATGAGGTCGATGCTCAATATTCTACTTTGACTCAAAAGCAACAAATGTGGACGGCTGTTAACAATATTCATAAGATGATTCATGAAGAAGATGGGAACCATCCTACTACTACCGCTATTATTAATGCCAGCAGAGAGAAGTTAGATGATATAAAGAGATGGGTACCCAACATGGATATTCTTTCCAGTAACGCCAAACATCAACAAGTACCGGGAGTGTTGACCAACTTACAAGATGCCGGATGGACCAAACCGTATATACTTAGCGAATATGGCCCCAGAGGTATGACACAGCTTAACCCGCTTGCCGAGCGAATTTTGGAGTGGGGCGGATTGGTAGAGCAAACCAGCACGGAGAAAGAGCAAGACTATCTGGATGTGTATCAAAACCACGTTATTCCCAATCGGAACAACGGCTGTTTAGGCTCCTTTGCTTTTGTCTGGGGCTACCAAACTAATGGTGCAATCGCAACTTGGTATGGAACACATAACCTTGAAGGTTTACCGTTTGGGGTCGTTAATGCGTTACAATTCTGCTGGACAGGCCAGCATCCCGAGAATAGAGCTCCTAGAATTGATTCCCGTGAAGATATGCTATTAAACGGAAAGCGTGCCGAAGATAACATCAAGATATTGCAGGGAAGCGCCAATAAGGCGAGTGTCATAGCGATTGATCCTGAAGGGGATGCACTGGAATATAATTGGATGATATCACCCGAGAGGGGTACGAGCCCGGATGGCGGGCCACATCCCGGGCTTCCCAGGCTTATTCAAACAAATGGCAATTCTGCCGTTACGTTTATTGCACCCACTTACGGAGCTTATCGCCTATATGTATATGTAAAGGATACCAAGAATAATATGGCAAGCGCCGTTATTCCTTTTCTCGTAGAATAGCTACATTGAATAAAACAGAAAGTTATCATAATGAAAAAGTATATAATCATCATCATTCTAATATGTTTGTTTCACTATGGACAGGCTCAACACAAGGGAAATGAGCTGCCAAATATACTTTGGCTTGTAAGTGAAGATAATAGTCCTTTCTTGGGGTGTTATGGTGACACGTTTGCCAACACTCCCTACCTTGATAAGCTTGCATCGGAAGGGGTACTTTTCGAACAGGCATTCTCAAATGCTCCGGTGAGTGCCCCTTCCAGATCTACACTTATTACAGGTGTTTATTCCACCACAATGGGAACCGAAAACATGAGAAGCCAGTACCCGGTACCGGATTTTATCAGGCTGTTTCCGGAGTATCTGAGAAAAGCCGGATATTATACAGTGAATAAAGCAAAGACGGATTACAACATGTCTCCTTTGGAAGATAGGATGAATGGCGCATGGGATGATTCATCGCTCAAAGCTACCTATAAGAACCGGAAGCCGGGACAACCATTCTTTGCGATGTACAATTCTTCCATCACACATGAAAGTTCCCTCCACTCAAGAAAAGACACCTTAAGACATGATCCGGAGAAGGTGCCTATCCCACCCTACCACCCTCGTACCCCCGAGATGAGACATGATTGGGCGCAATATTATGACCGGATGGAGCAGATGGACAATTGGGTAGGCAATATATTGGAAGAGTTGGAAAAAGAAGGTCTGGCGGAAAATACAATTGTGTTTTATTTCAGTGATCACGGAGGTGTACTGGGCAGGAGCAAAAGATTCCTTTACGAAGCCGGCCTGCATGTGCCGCTCATTATACGTATCCCGAAAAAGTTTACGCATCTGGTGGCTGAAAAGGCCGGAACGAGAAGTAGCCGTATGGTCTCTTTTATTGATTTTGCCCCCACTGTATTAAGCCTTGCCGGTATACCTATACCCGAATACATGCAAGGCGAAGAATTTCTTGGAAAAATAAAGGACAGGACTGAAACACCGGCATATGGATATAGGGGGCGTATGGATGCGGGTGTTGACCTTAGCAGAACAGTGCGCAAAGGAAAATATCGATATATCCGGAATTATATGCCCCATAAAATATGGGGGCAATACATAGAATACCTCTGGAAGGCCCCCTCCATGCCTTCATGGGAGAATGCATATAATAAAAAACAATTGAATGCAGTTCAAAGCGCTTTTTGGGAAAGCAAACCGTTCGAAGAGTTGTATGATTGTGAAGCAGACCCTCATAATATATACAATCTGGCGCATAATGAATCCTATGAAGGAATTCTGGAGCAGATGCGCATGAGTTTGGATAACTGGCAGGTTGCTACGAATGACCTGGGATTTATTCCCGAACCAATGATAGAAGAAATCAGTAAAACCATATCCCTGTATGAATGGGCCAAAGGCGATAGATATCCGTTGGTAAAAATATTGGAAACAGCATCAGCAGCGGCATCCGGAGATACAAAAACATTGCCGCTACTTATGGAACGGCTTCGGGATAAAAATGCAGTCGTACGCTATTGGGCAGCAACCGGATGCCGCATATTAAAAACCAAAGCACAAGCAGCTAAACCTCTATTGTTGGAAATGGCAAATCACGACGATGAAATCTCCGTAAGAAATGTTGCGGCAGAGGCATTATATTATTTGGGAGAACAAAAAATAGCAGTAGAAGTATTAAGTCGATCTGTCTCAAGCCCCGACATCATGATACGTGTACAGTCCTTAAACATACTACAGCAATTTGGCCAGGATGCATTACCGGTACTGCCACTGGCACAAAAGATACTTGATATTGACCCAAAACGAAGTGAATATGATGTTTCGGCGGCTAAAGGATTCATAAGGGCGATGGAATATTATAAAAGCAATGGAAAATAATTGGGGTGTGAAACTAAAAAATAAAACAATCATATGAAAAATCTTAAGGCATTACTTTTTTTATTATTTGCCATTCCATCATTTATTCTCGGGCAAACAAAGGATGAAATCAATGTGGATATCTGCATTTATGGAGGTAGCTCTGCGGGTGTTGTAGCTGCATATACAGCTATCAAAGCAGGAAAAACAGCCGTTATTATAGAACCCAGCGGAAGAGTGGGAGGATTAAGTTCCGGAGGACTTGGAATGACAGACATAGGGAATAAATATGTGGTTACCGGGTTGGCGCTGGACTTTTACCGCAAATTAGGAGCATATTACGGAAATCTGGAAAACTGGATCTTCGAGCCAAAAGTAGCCTTATTTGTTTTTCACGAGTATATCAGAGAAGCGGATATCAACATCGTCTACAATCGACAGTTGATCGACGTGAAAAAAGAAAATAATAGTATAAAGGAAATTACGGTAACCAATTTAGATGAATCAAATGGGCCCCAATTAAAAGTGAAGGCAAAGATGTTCCTGGATTGTACCTACGAGGGTGATTTGATGGCGATGGCAGGAGTAAGCTATACGATTGGTCGTGAGAATAACAACGTATACAATGAGACCCTGAACGGTGTACAATTTCTCACCGGGCATCAATTCCCCGACGGGGTAGATCCTTATAAGGTGAAAGGCGACCCTTCCAGTGGACTGCTTTGGGGTGTTAACAATGAAACGTTGAAACCAAACGGTACAGGAGATAAGAAGGTACAGGCGTATAATTACCGCATTGCCCTCACCAATGATCCGGACAACAGGATACCTATCACAGAGCCCGACAATTATGATCCCGAACGATATGAATTATTGGTAAGGCAGAAAGAGATTCAGCCCTGGAAAGGATTGAACGATGTTTTCATTTGGAGTTTGATGCCTAACAACAAAACCGATATCAATAACCGTAACGGCATGTCGACAGATATGATCGGAGCCAACTGGGATTATCCGGAAGCAGACTACCACGCACGGAAGAAAATCATTAAAGCCCACGAGGATTATACCAAGGGGCTATTGTATTTTGTGGGAAATGATCCCGCCATTCCCGAATTTATCCGGAATGAGATGAATAAATGGGGATATCCGAAAGATGAGTATGTTGAGAATAACCATTGGACCCCACAGCTCTACATCCGCGAAGCCAGGAGAATGATCAGCGATCTAGTCATGACTCAACACCATTGTCAAGGCAGAGAAATAGCTACAGATGCTATTGGCTACGCTGCCTACACGATGGATTCTCATAACTGCGACAGGTTAGTGGTGAACGGCATGGTGAAAAATGAAGGGAATGTGGAAGTGGGAGGTTTCCCGCCGTTCCCTATCTCTTACCGCTCCATTGTTCCGAAAAGAAAGGAAGTGAATAATCTCCTGGTTCCCGTATGCCTGTCCGCATCCCATATTGCTTTTGGGTCTATACGAATGGAACCCGTATTCATGGTGCTGGCACAATCAGCGTCTGTGGCGGCCTGTTTGGCTATTGATCAGGGTATTTCCGTACAAGATGTCCAGACAGATGAAATCAATGAAATACTGAAGGTTAACCCCAAGGCTGATTTCCGTAAACCAGACATACTGGTTCAGGTATCAGACAGCCCATTGATCGAGATAAAAGGAGATTGGAAGAGTGTGCCATTAAGGGGGTATGGAAGATTTCATCTGGAGAACAGTGCAACTACAGATAACGAATATGTTAAGTTTAACTTTGAAAGCAATGCTATATCAGGCAGATACAAAACATATTATTACCTGCCAAGATTACAGTCGGGCACCAAATCCGTTACTTTAGAACTATTCAACGGAGAAGAGAAACAAATACTCAATCTTAGCTTGGATGACGTGAAAATTGAGGGACAAACCAGCAGTACATGGGTGCATATCGGAGAATTTAATTTCAGTTTTTCTGCAAAACCTTATATAAAAGTAGTTGCAAACAAGATGAGCGGTAGTGTAGCTGCCAATGCAATACTATTGGTTCCTGAAAATAAAACAACCAAATAAAACCGACATATTTAAAATATTCATTCTCCTCGGATATTCAAAGTAGTTTATATTTAATAATTTGTTATCGCGCTTTTTTACATAACTTTGCAATGTGCGAACAAAGTATCGCAAAATAATTAATTTATGAAGCACAACAATATCGCATCTGAGAAATTGAGCAGAAGACATTTTTTGAGCACTACGGCAGTAATAGCCAGTAGTGCATTGATCCCTACAGTTTTTTCATGTGCCAACAATAAACTGTCAGGTAAATCAGGGCAGATAGCAAGATTCTCCCCTCACTCGAAATATGCGGGAGTCCAAGTAGGGGCAATCACATACAGCTTTCGCAGTTTGAAAGGCGGACTGGAAACAACCCTCAAAGCATGCGTAGAAGCTGGGCTGAGTTCTGTAGAGCTCATGGGGACGGACGTTGAAGATTATCTCGGCGCACCAAAAAACACGGTCAAGCGTCAACCAAATGCACACAATCCTTTGACGCCGGAGGAGAAAAACGCTATCGAAAAATACAAGAGCGAAGTGAAAGAATGGAGAAAAACCAAGGGAACACCTGACATATATGCCCAAATCCGTAGAAAATTCAATGACGAAGGTGTAAACATTCACATTTACAAATGGCTTGCCGGAACCACTGAAGCAGAAATTGATTATTCATTTCAAGTCGCAAAAACACTTGGTGCGATTGGAATTTCGGCTGAAATGAATGACGAAAACGCTCGATTATTAGGTCCGATCGCAGAAAAAAACGGGATGTATGCCATCCTTCACAATCATTATCAATACGCTGAGCCTGGCTTTGACGTTGATAAACTATTGGCATACTCTCCGGCTAATATGCTAAATTTTGATATTGGTCACTATTTCGGTTCCACAGGTTTAGACCCGGTAGAATTTATCCGCAAATATCATAAACGAATTGCCAGTATCCATCTAAAAGACAAAACAAGTGCAAGCAATTTGTCCCAGAAGAACGTGAACCAGGTCTGGGGACAAGGGGAAACCCCCATCGCCGAAGTTCTTCACCTTATCAGAGATAACAAATGGCCCATATATTGCGACATAGAGCTGGAATATCCAATCACACCCTGGTCTAACTCTGTAAAGGAAGTAAAAACCTGTAGAGAATTTTGTCGGCAAATATTATTGTAACCTCTTCCGGAAGAAATAACTTGAGTTATAGCATGAGGGAGAGATTAATTATTTTCTATCCATACACCTAATCGCATATGTACCCAATCTTACTCATAACTTTGTAAAGAACACCGGATGATCACATTCATTATTTCCCTGGCCATCCTGTTAGCGGGTTATATCTTTTATTCCAAATACCTGGAACGAATCATGGAGGTTGACCCCGACAGACCTACTCCGGCTACATCCATGAGTGATGGGGTTGACTTTGTTCCAATGCCATGGTGGCGTGTTCTTCTGATTCAATTCCTGAATATTGCCGGTCTGGGACCTATCTTCGGCGCAATTGCCGGCGCTCTCTGGGGGCCGGTCGCATTCCTGTGGATTGTTTTGGGTACCATTTTTGCAGGAGCCGTGCACGACTATTTCTCGGGCATGCTCTCGGTAAGACACAACGGGTTGAGTATTACCGAAATTATCGGTATTTATCTGGGAAAAGCTGCAAAACAGATCATGCGTGTGTTTTCAGTCGTGTTGCTTATTCTTGTGGGAGTCGTCTTCATCTCCGGTCCTGCCGGCATTCTGGCCAATTTAACTCCCCTGACGCTGGATTTCAGATTCTGGGTGTGGGTCATCTTCATTTATTACATTCTGGCAACACTATTACCCATCGACAAAATTATTGGCAAGATCTACCCGATTTTTGGACTGGCGCTGGTATTTATGGCTCTCAGCCTCATTGTTGCATTGATGGTGAAAGGGTATGCTCTCCCGGAACTGACCCCTGAAAATTGGCAAAATTTCCATTACGACAAAGAGAAATTTCCCATTTTCCCCATGCTGTTTATCACCATAGCCTGCGGTGCCATCTCCGGCTTTCATGCCACACAATCTCCCCTGATGGCCCGTTGCATGAAAAATGAAAAAGAGGGACGAAAAGTGTTTTATGGAGCGATGGTTATGGAGGGTGTGGTGGCATTAATATGGGCAGCAATCAGTATGAGTTTTTTCGGAGGTATCCGGGAGTTGGGTGAGATGATGGTCGCCCAAAAAGGAAATGCGGCATGGGTGGTCAATGAAATTTCCAACTCCCTGTTGGGAAAATTGGGAGCTGTTCTGGCCATTTTAGGTGTTGTGGCTGCTCCCATCACTTCGGGTGACACTGCTTTCAGAAGTGCCCGGTTGATCGTGGGTGATCTGCTCAGATTCAATCAAAGACCCATCAAAAACAGACTAATCGTCACCATACCCTTGTTTGCCATTGGTCTCGTTCTGACGAAAATAAATTTCGATGTGGTATGGCGCTATTTTGCATGGGCGAACCAAACCCTGGCAACAGTGGTTCTGTGGACCATCACGGTTTACCTGTTCCAGAGAAGAAAAGCCTATTGGATCACCTTGCTCCCGGCCCTCTTCATGACATCTGTGGTCACAACCTATATCCTGCTTGCTCCGGAAGGATTTACACTTTCAAAAGCAATCTCCTATCCGGCTGGCTTCGCAGTTACCATGATATCCTTTGGAGATTTCTTAGTATACAGAAAAAAATGGTCAATAAAACGTAATGTTTCAGATCATTAGAAAGGATATTGAACTATTGTCTCGGAGTATCAAACATGAAATCAATTTATTCAACAAGAGAAATACGATTTTACGCCTGCATTTTATCTTTGTTAACAAGAAACTCTACATAAATACGAAATCAGCGTTACTGTACTTGCTCCGTGCCTTTTCTTTATCTGTTCACAAAGCTTGTCTGGGACATTCTTGTATGCCTCGAATATCATTTTCCTGCGTGGCTTCTTGTTGAAGTACAACCTGACCTCTATTACTTTGTAGCGTTCCATGGTGAGAATAAATTTGTCTATACGACTTCTCACTTAAACAACTCCTATCTCTGCTTCCGAATCGAGATCCGCATAGGTCGAAGGCTTCCTTACACCCGAGGAGTGATTCCTCGTAATCGATCAGCTCCTGTCTCATTTCGGCGATGTAATACCCTTCCGAAGGAGGATGTGATGATCGGCAATTACGGCTACGGCTGGTTTCATGTGGGCGACGG
>DGZP01000117.1:22903-48189 GCA_002398565.1 Proteiniphilum sp. UBA4977 | reverse complement strand
AGTAGTAAACGTCATAGAAGAACCTATTCAAAGCGGATTGAAAGAAATTAATTTTTCGCCTTTTGAGAATAAATTTATCAAAATAAAATTGTGATGATTAAAATAAATTATATTCTTATTATTATAGGTATGATCGCTATCTTGCCGGGATGTGGAAAGAGGCAGGAAATCAAAACAATATGGCAAATAGGGATTAATGACAACAGTGCAGCTGAATTTGCATTGTCACCCGGAGATTATAAAGAGTTCCTCAATCACGATTTTGGATGGGAAGATCGTTTCTTTTTGATCGGAAAATCAGATCCTCAAAAAGATTTTCCATACATTCTTCCCGGACCGGACGATGCGTGGGGGGGAACCAGTCATACGGCCGGTATCAGAACCCATGTCCTGAACATTCTTTTCAGGATGAAATCGGTCTCTGATCATGGTAATTGGAAATTGATCATTGATATACTGGATACGCACAAAAATCGTCCTCCCTATTTTAAAGTAACCGTTAACGGTAAATCGTGGAAATATATTTTGCCGAAGGGGGGAGGAGATGAATCTCTGACAGGAAATTACGATAAAATAAAAAGACATGCAATTGAGATTCTGCTGGATCCTGCCCTGATAAAAAAAGGTGGAAATGAGATAAATCTCACAAATCTTGAAGGTTCCTGGCTTATATTTGATGATATAAGACTCGAAGGCCCGGCAAATGCCAATATGGATAAAACAACCGGACCGGCTTATCTGAGGGGAGTTGAAGTGGCAGACTATCAGTTGCCGGAAATATCAAGTCAACCGCTTTTGGTTGATCTGGAGCATTTGTACGGATCATCCAATGTTGAGGTAAAAGTTGACGGGAAAACAATACTTGAACAGGTACTTGAGCAGGGAAGATATATACTGGAAGCACCCATGCCTGCCGTAACCTCGCAACAGAAAAGCAGATATACCATATTGATAGATGGGAGGGTGGTTGAAAAAGGCAGTGTAATACGTACCCCCAAAAAGGATATGACTGCGGCGGACTATATAGACACCCGAATGGGGACTGCTCATTCGCGCTGGATGATAGCGCCAGGTTCATGGATGCCTTTCAGTATGGTAAAACTTAGTCCCGACAACCAGAATCCTGGATGGCAGGCCGGATATGAACCTAGTTTTGAAAGTATTGGCACATTCAGCCATATTCATGAATGGACGATGGCAGGGTTAGGTATCATGCCTGTAAATGGGCCCTTGAAAACAAAAATAGGAGATCAGTCCATATTTAAAAAAGATACATTGTCGTATCGTTCCCTGATTGATAAACAATCCGAAGAAGCAAAAGTCGGATATTACAAGGCCGATCTGACTGATTACAATATCAAAGCTGAACTTACTTCCACTACTCGATGTGGTTTTCAGCGTTATAGCTATCCTCCGGGTACCGATTCACGGGTGATGATAGACCTGAAGGTCCCTTCTGAATACAGATTCGATATACTTGAAGCAAAAATTAATCGGGTGAGTAGCAGGAGGATTGAAGGTTATAGTAAGCAACAATCCAAAAAAGTATGGTCCTCTGATGTCAATCAGGATTATGTTATATATTTTGTGATAGAATTCGATCGCGATATCATGAATTTCGGAGGATGGGTCAATAATGAAATACTGAACGAAGAAGAAATATACGCTGAGAGCCCGGAGATAATGGGTTGTTTTGCCGAATTTGATACGCGCCGGAACCAGGTTGTGCAGGTACGCTCCGGAATCTCGTATGTGGATATGGACGGTGCCTCAAATAACCTTAATGCGGAAATAACAAGACCGTTTAACTGGAACTTTGATGCAATCCGTGATAGTCATCGTCAGGCTTGGAACGACATTCTTTCGCGTATATACATACAAAGCAATGATAAGAGAGAAAAGCAACGGTTTTATACCAATATGTACCGCTCATGCTGTCGTAACATGTTTAGTGATGTGGATGGCCGCTGGGTGGATGCTGCCGAGAAGACCAGGCAGTTTGATGATCCCGATGCGGTGGCTTTAGGATGCGATGCTTTCTGGAATACATTCTGGAACCTGAATCAATTTTGGAACCTTGTAACCCCGGAATGGTCGTCGCGTTGGGTGAAATCGCAACTGGGCATGTACGATGCCAATGGGTGGTTGGCCAAAGGGCCGGCCGGAATGGAGTATATCCCCGTAATGGTGGCGGAACATGAGATACCGTTGCTTGTAAGTGCCTGGCAGATGGGTATCCGGAACTATGATGTAGAGAAAGTCTTTGAAGCAGTCAGAAAAATGCAGACCACGCTTCCCCAACATGTTGGAAATGGTTTTGCAGGGAACAGAGACCTGGCTGCATACCTGAAATATAAATATGTCCCTGCCGACAAGGGCCGTTTTTCCAATACGCTTGAATATTCATACGATGATTGGACTGTATCGCAGTTGGCCAAGGCTCTTGGCAAAGAGAAGGATTATGAACTCTTTTTAGACAGGGGCTATTGGTGGCAAAATGCAATTGACAAGGAGACGGGCTTTGCACGTATGCGTTACAGCAGTGGCGACTGGGAGAAAGATTTTGATCCGTTCAAATCAGGAGCAAATCATCACTATGTAGAAGGAAATGCATGGCAGTTGACATTTTTTGTGCCGCAAGATATACCCGCACTGTCCCGGATGATAGGTGAAAAAGTGTTTGTAGATCGCCTGACGTGGGGATTTGAAGCCAGTGAGCCTTTGCGTTATAATGCTCCGGGAGACCAGTACTGGGACTATCCGGTAGTACAGGGAAATCAGCAGTCTATGCACTTTGCATTCCTGTTTAACTGGGTAAACCAGCCATGGGAAACTCAGAAATGGAGCCGCTCTATTATTGACCGATACTACGGACATGAGGTGGCAAATGCCTATCTGGGCGACGAGGATCAGGGACAGATGTCGGCCTGGTTTGTAATGGCAGCACTGGGTCTGTTCCAGACAGACGGTGGATGCAGTGTGGAACCGGTTTACGAAATAGGAAGCCCTTTGTTTGAAAAGACTGTCATCAATCTGGGTGAAAAATTTGGTAGAGGAAATCGGTTTGAAATAATCGCCAACGGAGCTTCCAGAATTAATAAATATATCCAGTCGGCTGTATTAAACGGAAAACCTCTCTATGATTTTAAATTTCCTGCTGGTGAGTTGTTGAAGGGAGGAAAACTGGAGCTTGAAATGGGTGACACCCCGAATTACAAATGGGGAGTGAAATAAACCAGGAATGCTTTTTATTTGTCAGGTGAATATCTATTTTTTTATGGGATGTAAACCAGAGACAGGATTGAGCAGACAATTCCCCTCTTCACCTGATGAATGTGTATGTTATGATGCGTAAGAAAAAGTTTCCGCAATAAATTTGGAAGAAAGAAAAAATTAGGGTAATTTTGCGCTCACATTTTCGGGATGTAGCTCAGTCCGGTTTAGAGTACGCGTCTGGGGGGCGTGGGGTCGGAAGTTCGAATCTTCTCATCCCGACACGATGTAAGCGGGACAGTTATCATAGTTTACTTGATAACTGTCTTTTTTTATATACTGCGACACAGTGTTTTTATCCGATGAAAGTCAGCCTTGCTACGGCCTTGATTTTCAATCTGATTGCACGGGTTGCAGAACAGGAGAGCATGGAATTATCGGACTTTTCTTCTTTCACTGAAATATTATTCGTTAATTTGTGAAATTATTAGAGAGAATAACTGTTCCACTGAACTATAAACTGATGAAATTTTCCGCAAAACAAATAGCCGATTTCCTTAAGGGAGAACTGGTCGGTGACCCGGACGTGACTGTTTCCAATTTTTCAAAGATTGAAGATGGAAAACCTGGTACTATCACGTTTCTCGGTAACCCTAAATATACTGCATACATATATCAGACCAGGGCGGATATAGTCCTTGTAAATGATGATTTTGAGCCGGGGCAGCCTATAAAGGCAACATTGATCCGGGTACCAAATGCATATGCAGCACTGGCATCACTCATGGAGATGGCCGGTAGTAAGCATTCCCGCAGACGCGGTATTGAAACAATGAGTTTTATTTCACCGGAAGCATTGATGGGTGAGAATGTATATGTGGGCGCTTTTGCATATGTGGGTGCCGGATCACATATTGGAAATGACAGTAAGATTTATCCGCAGGTATATGTGGGTGAAGATGTGCATATCGGTAAAAACTGTACGATTTATCCCGGGGTAAAGATCTATTCCGATTGTGTGATCGGTGATAATTGTATCATCCATGCGGGTGCTGTTATCGGAGCAGACGGATTCGGATTCAGCAAGGAAGAGGAGCGTTACCACAAGATTCCCCAAATAGGCAATGTAATCATTGAAGATGACGTGGAGATAGGTGCCAACACTACTATCGACCGGGCAGTAATGGGTTCCACAATTATCAGAAGAGGTGTGAAACTCGATAACCTTATACAAATTGCGCACAACTGCGAGATCGGGGAAAACACGGTCATGGCTGCCCAGGCAGGCATTGCCGGTTCCACAAAGATTGGCAACAGTTGTGTGTTGGGCGGGCAGGTAGGTATTGGTGGCCATATTACCATAGGAGAAAATAGTCAGATAGGCGCTCAGTCTGGTATCATCAGCAATACCAAGAGAGGGTCCGAGATCATGGGGTCTCCGGCCTTTCCGGTAAAAAACTTTTTTAAGTCGAGTGTCATTATCCCTAAACTGCCCGATATGTACCGGCAACTCAATACACTGGAGAAAGAGATTGCCGAACTGAAAAAAGATCTTTTGCCGCGCGAGTAATTTATCCCATGCCTGTGCCAAACCAGAAACATTTCTAAAAAATGGCTCCATTTTCTGCTTTTGATTGTATCTTTGCACAAAAGTTGATGAACTGTGAAATGAATCATACGTTTTCGGCGTCAATGAGCCGGAACGTGACATGGTTTAGACAACCCGGTATCGATTATCTGATTATTAAATTCAACAAATAGTGAAACAGAGAACTTTACAAAATAGCTTCACATTAAGCGGAATCGGACTCCATACCGGTTTCCATATCGTGGTTACCTTCAAACCTGCTCCGGTTGATCACGGATACAAAATAATAAGAACCGACCTGGAAGGCCAACCGGTAATTGAGGCGTTGGCTGAGAATGTTGTGAATACACAACGAGGCACTGTTGTCGGAAAGGATAACGTGACGGTAAGTACCATTGAGCACGGGCTGTCGGCATTATATGCTTTGGGTATAGACAATTGCCTGATAGAAGTAAATTCTTCTGAATTTCCCATACTCGACGGAAGTGCCATTGAATATGTAAAAGAGATCCGTAAAGCAGGAATAAGGGAACAGGAAAAGGACAAGGATTATTATATTGTCCGTAGTAAAATGGAAGTGGCGGATCCGGAAACCGGCTCAAAGCTGACACTTCTCCCGGACGATTCTTTTGGTATCAACTCCTTCATTGAGTTCGATTCCAAATATATCCCAAATCAGTCTGCTTCACTGGATTCAGTGGCTGAATTTGAAACGGATATTGCGCCGGCACGTACTTTTGTTTTTGTACGTGAGATACAACAACTACGAAAGGCGGGACTTATTAAGGGAGGAAATCTTGATAATGCCATCGTAATATACGAAAGAAAATTATCACAGCCTGAGCTGGACGAAATTGCAGACGAATTGAACATACCCCGTCACAATGCCGATGAACTGGGATATCTGAATCACCGTAAACTGGAATTTCCCAATGAACCGGCGCGTCACAAGCTGCTTGACATCATCGGGGATATGGCACTTATCGGAAAACCGATCAAAGGGCGGCTTATCGCTACACGCCCCGGACATAAAATAAATAACCAACTGGCACGCCTTATTCGCAGGGATATAAAACTCAACGAAGTACAACCACCCATATATGATGTGCTTGCCGATCCGGTGATGGATAACAACCGTATCCGCGAACTGCTGCCACACCGATACCCTTTCCTTATGGTGGACAAGATCATTCAGATGACTGACACCTATATTGTAGGGGTGAAAAATATTACTACCAATGAACCCTATTTCATGGGTCACTTTCCGCAGGAGCCGGTGATGCCGGGCGTTTTACAGGTGGAGGCCATGGCACAGACCGGCGGCTTGCTTGTCCTGGCAGGGCTCGATGAGCCGGAGCGATATTCTACTTATTTCCTGAAAATCGACAACGTGAAGTTTCGCCATAAAGTGGTCCCGGGCGACACGCTTATTTTCAGGGTGGAGCTTACCAGCACAATGCGCAGAGGCATTGCCACCATGCGGGGACTGGCATTCATTGGTGACAGGGTGATCTCTGAAGCAGACTTCACGGCCCAGATTATCAAAAATAAATAATATAACTGATACAAAGAATATGAATAGTGTATCAACCATGGCTTTTGTACATCCTGAAGCCAAGTTGGGAGAAAATGTGATTGTGGAACCTTTTGCATATGTTGACAGGAACACCGAAATTGGTGACGGGTCGAGGATCATGATGCACGCGACGGTACTCGATGGGGCACGTATCGGGAAAAATTGTACCATCTTCCCGCATGCTACCATAGCCGGTATCCCGCAGGACCTTAAGTTTCAGGGAGAGGAGACAACAGCCATTATTGGCGACAATACATCCATTCGTGAATGTGCTACCGTAAACCGCGGTACAGCATCAAAAGGCTTTACCAGCGTGGGCAACAACTGCCTGATTATGGCATACAGCCATGTGGCACATGATTGCGTGTTGCATGACCATGTGATATTGGGAAATGCCACCCAGCTTGCCGGTGAAATAGAGATTGATGATTATGCAATTATCAGCGGTGGCACCCTGGCGCACCAGTTCTCTAAAATTGGCCCTCATGTGATGATTCAGGGAGGATCCAAAATATCGAAGGATATTCCTCCTTATGTGATGGTAGGTCGTGAGCCGATTACCTACGTGGGATTGAATATTGTGGGACTGCGCCGCCGTGGATTTTCTAGCGAGCGGATCAACGCTATACAGGAGATTTACAGGTATCTTTACCTCTCGGGATTTAATATATCCCAGGCAATGGAACGCATTGAACAGGAGCTACCTCCCTCGGAAGACCGCCTGCTAATCCTTGATTTTGTCCGCTCTTCGAACCGTGGAATTGTCAGAGGTAATATGGAAGGATAGCCATATGTGTGGCATTGTATTTCCGGCAGAGTGGTACCCCCAGAGTGGAGTGCTTGTTACGTGGCCGCATGCGGGTACCGACTGGTGTAATATGCTGGAGGAGGTAATAACGTGTTACGTAGCCTTTTCGAAGGAAATACTAAAGCGTGAAAAACTGCTGGTGATAGTTCCTCCTTCGCTCAACGTGAGACAATATTTCTGCGATGAGGAGCAAAAAAACCTGATCTGTGTGGAGGCGGAAAGTAACGACAGCTGGTCACGTGATCATGGTGCCATCTCTGTTTTTATTGATGGCAGACCCACCCTGATCGATTTTGGATTCAACGGCTGGGGATTGAAGTTTGCAGCCAATCTCGATAACCTTATCACCGGAAAATTATTTGATAAGGGAACCTTTAAACCGGAGACAGATTATCAAAACAGACTGGATTTCATCCTGGAGGGAGGTTCCATCGAATCAGACGGTAAGGGCACCATACTCACTACCGCGTGTCTGCTGGCACCCAACCGCAACCAGCCCCTGACACAGGAACAGATCGATGACTACTTAAAAAAAACATTCGGTGCAGAGCGTATTCTCTGGCTTCACCATGGTTATCTGGCGGGAGATGATACCGACAGTCATGTTGATACACTTGCCCGCTTCTGTGATGAGGAAACAATTGCTTACGTGAAATGTGACGATGAGAACGATGAACATTTCGGCGAACTGAAAGCCATGGAAGCCGAGCTGAAGTCGTTTGTTGCATATAACGGCAAACCGTACAAACTGGTTCCACTGCCGATGGCCGATGCGGTATTTGAAGAGGGACAACGTCTTCCTGCCACCTATGCCAACTTTTTGATCATCAACAAGGCCGTGCTACTTCCATACTACGGAACCCCGAAAGATGAAATCGCAACAAAACAGCTACAGGAAGTGTTTCCAGACAGGGAGATCGTGGGAGTCGACTGCCGGGTACTTGTCAGACAACACGGATCGTTGCACTGTGTGACGATGCAGTTCCCGGATGGAATCATCTGAATAACGGCCAGTAATCAGCTTTGGTAGTGGAAGATATCAAGGACAGCGGTTTGGAAAGTAGTAATCAGCTTTGGTAGTGATTTAAAACAAAGGACATCGTTTTGATGTTTAAAAAAGAGAATTATTAAACCATGATACGATGAAGATAGGAATTATTCAGCAAGCCAATTCATTCGACAGGGAAGAAAATATAAAGCGTTTGCAACAAAAGATCAGACAGTTGGCCGCCGGTGGTGCAGAACTAATTGTCCTGCAGGAACTACACAATGGTCTCTATTTTTGTCAGACGGAAGACGTAGCTGTATTTGACCAGGCCGAATCCATTCCCGGCCCTTCCACCAATTCATTTGGTAGTCTGGCAAAGGAGGAAAATGTGGTGATTGTACTCTCTCTCTTCGAAAAGCGTGCCCCCGGTATTTACCATAATACGGCTGTAGTCATTGAAAAGGATGGAACTATTGCAGGCACGTACCGTAAAATGCATATTCCGGATGACCCTGCCTATTACGAGAAATTTTACTTTACGCCGGGAGATCCGGGAATTTATCCGGTTGAAACCTCAGTGGGAAAACTGGGGGTACTGGTATGCTGGGATCAATGGTATCCCGAGGCAGCACGCCTCATGGCGCTGGCCGGTGCCGAAGTGCTGATTTACCCTACTGCCATCGGTTGGGAATCGACCGACAGTGAAGAGGAAAAAATGCGCCAGCAGGATGCATGGATTACCATCCAAAGGGCACATGCTGTGGCAAACGGAATACCGGTTATTTCTGTAAATCGTACAGGTTACGAACCCGATCCTTCAGGTCAGACAAATGGTATTCAGTTCTGGGGAAATAGCTTCGTCTGTGGACCGCAGGGAGAATTTTTATACCGGGCATCTGACGACACTGAAGTGGTGAAAATTGTGGAAATAGACCGTGCACGGACTGAAAATGTGCGTCGTTGGTGGCCTTTTTTCAGAGACAGACGGATAGATGTTTATGCAGATCTGACCAAACGTTGGATCGATTAAAACAAAATAAGACCGCCCATTTGAGCGGTCTTATTTGATACACACTTAATCAATAAATTATCTGCGGGAAGAAGATCTTTCAGATCGGGCACTTTCATTGCTTCTGTTGCTGGATACCGCGCTTCTACTACTTCCTGAACTGCTTTCTGACCTTACTGTCGTACTTCTGTTACTTGAGGTACTGCGTTGCGGACTTACCGATGCACTTCTGCTGCTGCCTCTTGAACCACTTTCTGGTCTTACCGTTGCACTCCTGTTGCTTGAAGTACTACGTTGCGGACTTACCGTCGCACTTCTGTTACTACTTGTGGGGCTGCTTCCCGATCGTACTGTGGCACTTCTGTCATTAGGAGCGCTACGTTGTGGACTTACCGTCGCATTTCTGTTACTGCCGGAGCGTGTTGAGGAAGCATTCCGGTCCACACTTCCGTTACGACTATTGCTCGAGCGATCCGTCGTAGCTGCGCTTCGTTCATTCTGAATACTCCGGTCTCTTGTTGATGTCTTCACTGTGGCGGAGCGCTCTGTGTTGCTTCTGGTGTTGCTGTTCAATATGTTTCTGTCTCCGGCATTCCTTACGTTGGTATTGCTCCTGTCCGTATTCGCACTCCGGCCGGCGGTCGACCTGTTATCAGCAGATCTCACATTCGTACCTCCGTCCCTTGATACGTCAGGACGATAGACACTTACTGTGCTGTTGCTGACTCTGGTCGATCTTCCGGAGCGGTTATTCGTGCTCTCAAGCTTGTGAATAGTGGCTGTTCTGCCGGTGGTACGTTCGTAGTCCCTGGCACTCGGTCCGCTGTAATAACGGTTGTCGTTGTATACGTATGTATTGTTGATGATCGTAGTCCGGTTGTATATGGCCGGGCTATAACGGTTGTAATATCGGTGCATATTACGGTGGTACATATACCTGTTAGGCAGAAACGTCCAGTAAAGTCCGGGAATGTCAATGTTGATATTGATATGGAGTCCGGGACCCATAGGCGCCCATCCGTAGTATCCGCCGCCGCTTCTCCAGCTTACCCAGGCAGGTGCCCATTCATAACCGGGGATCCATGCCCATCCATAGTAATCGTCATAATACCACCTGCCATAATGGAAGGGGGCCCAGCCCCACGAATAATCAGATACCCAGGTGTTGCCGTAATCTGTCATCACCCAATATCCGTTGGTTGCGTACGGATGAAAGTTTCTTCCAGCATTCGGAATCCATACCCTGCCATATCGGCCGTTATTGATCCACCTGCCGTGAGGTCTCAGTTCATTATAGAAAACATTGAAGGAGACGCCTCCGTTATTTCCATAATAATTATCATCGTAATTACCGTTGTAATATTCATTGTCATAATCGCCGTAATCGTCGTATCCCTGAGAATACAGACTTCCCTGTGAGGAAAAGCAAGACGTAAATATTAAAGCAACTATTGTGAGAATGAATGGATGTCTGTAAGCTTTCATATGCGTCCGTTGTTAAAGGGTGAAACTTCTTGTTTTATCATTAAGACCCTCTCTCTACAAAATGGTTTAACACATATGTCTGATATTTCTCAACCATCCAGACAACCGCCGGCCGCCGATCGCTTCTTCCCAAGCCGCTTTCCCTGATAATCTTCTACTATCAAAGCTGAAAGCTGATCACTTACCGCTTTATTTAAATACCTGATCGATCCCGGAGAAACCCATGAAAGCCATGGCGATGATGCCGGCAGTAATCAGTGCGATGGGTATCCCTTCCATAACTTTAGGGATTTTTGTGAGTGCCATTTGCTCGCGTATGCTGGAGAAAATAATCAGCGCCATGGCATAGCCAAGCGCAGTGGCAATGGCGTAGATAACCGATTCGAGCAGGTTGTAATCTTTTTGTATTACCAGAATGGCTACACCCAGGATTACGCAGTTGGTGGTGATGAGCGGCAGGAAGACACCCAGCGCCTGGTAAAGTGCAGGCGATATCTTTTTGAGTACGATCTCCACCATTTGCACCAGGGCTGCAATGACAAGGATGAAAGTGATGGTCTGCAGATATTCCAGTCCATACGGTTCCAGAACACCTTTTTGTAGCAGAAAAGTGACGAGAGTGGCGATAGTTAATACAAAAGTCACTGCCAATCCCATACCTATCGCTGTGTCCACTTTTTTGGATACACCCAGGAATGGGCAGATTCCCAGAAACTGGGAGAAAACGACGTTGTTGACAAATATGGCGACGATGATAATTCCGATAAGTTCCATGGTCATTTGTGTTGAAGCTTATTAAAGATTGCAATGAGGTATCCGAGAACGATGAATGCTCCCGGTGCAAGTACGAACAGCAAGGATCCATACCGCTCGGGGTAAATGTTTGTGGAGAATATTTTTCCCGTACCCATCAATTCGCGTACGGCACCCAGTACCGTGAGGGAGAGGGTGAATCCAAGCCCCATGCCGGCACCGTCAAATATGGAGGCAAACACTCCGTTTTTTGAGGCAAAGGCTTCCGCGCGGCCCAGCACGATACAGTTCACTACGATCAGCGGGATAAAGATGCCGAGGCTGTCGGCCAATGCAGGCACATAGGCATTCATCACCATCTCGATAATGGTTACAAAGGTAGCGATGACTACAATGTAGGCAGGAATACGTACCATGTCGGGAATCACGTTCTTTAGCATGGATATCACCATGTTGGAGCAGATCAGGACAAACATCGTGGCCAGTCCCATGCTCATGCCGTTGATGGCCGAACTGGTGGTAGCCAGCGTGGGACACATTCCCAGTAGCAGCACAAAGGTGGGATTCTCTTTGATGATGCCGTTGATAAGTACTTTCAGGTTGTTATTCATGACTGTTATCCTCCTTTTTTATTTCCCCTGCTTCGTCGTTTGATTTTCCGGCTGCATTTTTGGGTGATGCACCCGAGTAGGCATTCTCCCTGCTTTCCGAATAAGCCTGATAAGCTCTGTTCACAGCTTCCAGAAACGCGCGTGAGGTAATGGTCGATGCAGTGATGGCATCCACCTCGCCACCATCTTTCGAAACGGCCAGCGCTCCTTGTGAGAGGTCTCTACCAATGACCGACTGTGAAGGCTTCTCTTTGTTTTTGAACCAATCCGTCATTTTGGAACCCAATCCCGGAGTTTCGGCATGCTGCAGAACAGCGTAATTGATGAGACGGTCTTCCATATCAAAGCCTATCATGATCTGTATTTCTCCGCTAAATCCGTTGTTGGAAGAGCTATTCACTGCATATCCCACCACTTTGTCACCCTTCTTTGCCGGGTATACAAGCAGTGAATCACCCGTTCCTACAGGCATCCTGTAGGCCTCGGCCACCGGATCGTTGTCAAATGCAGGTACTACCTCACTGATCGCATTCTGCAGCTTCATTGCCTTGGCATCGGCAATGGGCTTTGCGGTCATCTTGTTCACTTGTGCCAGCAACACGGCTACCGTGAGGCAGATGATCGAGAGTGACAGGAACATATTTTTTAAAGTCGATTGTAATTTAGCCATGTTTTACTACCTCCCCGAATCGTTTTGGTGATGTGTAATTATTGATGAGCGGCGTGAGGGCATTCATCAGCAGAATGGCAAATGAAACCCCTTCGGGATAAGCGCCCCAGAGGCGGATGGCCACGGTGACAAAGCCTATCCCGACACCATATATCAGCATTCCTTTCCTGGTCATGGGTGACGTCACGTAGTCGGTCGCCATGAAAATAGCCCCCAGCATCAACCCTCCCGAAAAAAGATGAATAAGCGGGTGGTAGAGTGTTATGGGATCGAAGATATAGAGAATCCCGGTAAATAGGGCTACTGTAGCCATGATAGAAATCGGTATATGCCAGGTAATGGTCTTTTTCCAAAGCAGGTAAAGCAACCCCAGGAGCAGTGCCAATGCACTCATCTCGCCCAGTGATCCTGCTTCCGTTCCCAGGAACATAGCCTGAAGTGAGGGCAGTGATTCCGGGGCAAGCTTCAGATTCCCCAGTACGGTGGCCGAACTGACGGCATCGGTTGTCCCGGCCGCATCGGCAATTACAGGCCATGTGGTCATCTGGGCGGGAAAAGAAATCAGCATAAAAATACGGCCTGCGATGGCCGGATTAAATATGTTATTTCCCAGTCCGCCAAAAGAGAGTTTTACCACGCCAATGGCAAACAGACTACCTAGTGCCAGTATCCACAATGGTAGATCGGAAGGCACGTTGAATGCCAGCAGTACTCCGGTGATAATGGCAGAACCGTCGGTCACTGTGGGCGTTTTCTTCAAGATGTATCTGACGATCAGATACTCAAATCCTACGCAGAATAATACCGCGCAGGCCGTGATAATCAGCGCATCGAGCCGGAAAACATACAATGACACCAGAAAAGCCGGAATGAGTGCTATGAGCACATTGTACATGTTTTTTTCAATGGTGTCCCCACTGTGCACATGCGGTGAGGGGGAGACAATCAGTTTTTGTTCCATATCTTGAAATGCTTCTTGCGTTAATTTTTTCTTGCCCTGATGATCCCGTTTACCTTACCTTTTCCCAGGCGGATGTAATCGAGCAGCGGCCGGTCGGCCGGACAGGTATAACTACAGGAGCCGCATTCGATACAGTCGATGATATGTTCTTTTTCGGCTCTGTCCCATACTTCATACTCGGTAAGGTTCATCAGCAGTGTAGGGTTCAGTCCCATGGGGCAAACGCTTATGCACCTGGCGCAGCGAATACAGTCCTTCATGGTCTTACGCTTGGCTTCAAGGGTGGGTATGATCAGGATTCCCGATGTTCCTTTCGACACGGGTATATCGATACTTGCAAGCGCTTTTCCCATCATGGGGCCGCCGCTGACTACCTTGCCAGTCGTTTCTGGCAGTCCGCCTGCTACATCAATGAGTTTGTTCAGCGGTATTCCCACCCGCGACAGGATGTTGCAGGGTTGTTTTACCTCTTTCCCGGTGACCGTGACCACTCTTTCTATCAGTGGCTTGTTCTTTTGTACAGCTTCATAGATCGCAAATATGGTGCCCACGTTTTGGACGACAGCACCCACCGAGATGGGGAGGGCGCCGCTGGGTATCTGACGGCCGGTAAGGGCATCGATTAGTTGTTTCTCGCCTCCCTGAGGATATTGTACTTTCAGTGGTTGCACGGTGATCCCGTCATATTCTTTCACCTTTTGTGTGAAAAGCCTGATGGCGTCCTGTTTGTTGTTTTCTATACCGATGACTGCTTTTTGAACATTTAACGCCTTCATTACTATGGTAGTGCCGACCAATATTTCATCGCTCTTCTCCATCATCAGCTGATGATCGGAGGTAAGCCATGGTTCACATTCCACCCCATTGATAATGAGTATCTCAGCCTTTGTGCCGGGAGGAGGCGTGAGCTTTACGTGAGATGGAAAGGTAGCACCACCCATACCCACGATGCCTGCCGTAGCGATCTTGTTGAGAATCTCCCCGGGGGCGAGGTCACAGGCCCTTTTTAAGTCTGGTGAACGGTCGACCGATGCCTCCCACTCGTCTCCTTCCACCTTGATAAAAACGGAGTCTCGCTTGTATCCGCTGGCGTCGAGTGATTTATCGATTTTCAGTACGGTGCCTGAGACCGGTGAATGGATGTTTGCCGAAACAAACCCTACTGATTTGCCTATGAGGGTGCCAACCTTCACATTGTCACCTTTCTTGACAACAGGCTGACAGGGAGCACCAATGTGCTGCGACAGCGGGATGATCACCTGGTCGGGAATGACAATGGGTTGTATTGCCTTTCCGGCCGATATTTTCTTTTCTTTAGGGTGAATACCGCCGATACGGAATGTTTTTAACATATAATTCTGTTTTCTTACACGATTACGGTAGCCTCTTCCTCTTTGGGTGTCGGTGGGGTTTCCTTGCGGGGTGGGAAGTTCAGCTCCAGGATAGATTTGGTAGGACATACCGGGACGCATTTGCGGCACAGGCGACATTTGTCGTCGATGATAAATGCAAGGTTGTTTTCGATGGTGATGGCCTCAAAGGGACATGCCTGCTGACATTTGCTGCATCCGATACAAGCCACGTCACAAGCCTTTTTGGCAACACCGCCCTTGTCCTTATTGACACAACTCACGTAGATGCGGCGTGATTTGGGTCCCTGTTTACGGAGCTCGATGATATCCTTGGGACATGCCTTCACACAGGCACCGCAGGCGGTACATTTATCTTCCACTACTTCCGGAAGCAAGGTCACGGGATTGATGTGGATCGCATCGAAGGTACAGGAATCCACGCAATCACCCAGCCCCAGGCAGCCGAAAGAACAGCCTGTGTCACCACCATACAGGGCCGAGGCGATGGTGCAGTTTGAAGCACCATCATAGAGGTTAAGACGTGGACGAGAGTCGCACGTACCATTACAGCGGACGACCGCTATCTTTTTCGCTGCCACGGGCGCCTTCCTGCCAAGGAGGGCAGCCACTTTGTCCATCGTATCCTGTCCTCCAACGGGGCAAAAGAGATCTTCCATCGACTCAGCCTTCACACATGCCGAAGCGAATGAGGCGCATCCCGGAAAACCACATCCCCCACAGTTGGCAGCCGGTAAAGAGTCCTGAACCTCTTGTATGCGAGGATCCTCTTCCACCTTGAACTTTTGTCCCACCATGTATAGGATGGCCGCGCTTCCGGCGCCAATGGCGCCCAGTGTAGCAACGGCAGTTAGTAGTACACTCATATTCGATGATTAATTTGTTTTTTTAATACTGAATCTGAAAGTGTTCGCCATCTTATGACGCAACAGATAGAGAATGAAATAATAGGGTACCAGAACCAGGATGGAGCCAAGGGCTGCTTCTGTTTCGTTGAAGTGCCATACCGTGGTGCTCAGCACCAGCATCCCGATCAGCAGAATCAGGGGAAAAACAAAGGCCCACAGCACCGCTTTATAGCCGACAGAATTCCTGCCGGACACAACCACCCGTTCCTGTTCGCGGTAGAGACCGCTGTTATCAGAAATGTCTACCAGCTTCTCTTTCATATCGGCAGCTGTACAGGCACCTTTGGCATGGCAGGCACTGCATGCCGACTGCTGTAAAATACGGACGATGATATGATTTCCGCTGATTTTTTCGATAACTCCCTCGTGTTCAATCATGCAACTGTGGTAAATTGAATCCGACTATTCTCTTCTGTTTTTTCGAACTGCAAAGTTAAGGATTATTTTTGTGATTCGGTAATATTTTATTGAACTAAAAGCAGCCTTGAATGTTGTACACTAATTGAGGTTTTATAAGATCAAAATGTCATAAATCCGGAGGGAAATGTGTAAATATCTTATTTACATAAAGGGTAGTTAAGGCTTTTATTGTGAACAGCTACGGTTTTACACGAACATTTTTCCGTACAAATTTGTTAAAAAGCGGATCGCAGCATTTTGTAGATTCATCAATTATATATTTAATATACCTGAATTGTATGATATTCGATATTGATATGATCCATGATGTGTACGCACATCTGCCGGAAAAGATTAAAGCGGCTAAGAAAGTTTTACAACGACCCCTTACGCTGACTGAAAAGATTCTCTTTGCCCATCTCTCGCCGGGGACCCCGCTAAAGGACTATCAGCGTGCAAATGATTATGTGGATTTTGCTCCCGACAGGGTGGCCATGCAGGACGCTACCGCACAGATGGCGCTGCTGCAATTGATGAATTCAGGTCGCAACACCGTAGCAGTTCCTTCCACCGTGCACTGCGACCACTTGATTCAGGCTTACAGGAATGCGGAAGAAGACCTTCAAACAGCCAATATTACTAACCGGGAGGTGTTTGAATTCCTGCGCGATGTGTCTAACAAGTACGGAATAGGTTTCTGGAAGCCGGGTGCAGGTATCATCCACCAGGTAGTGCTGGAGAACTACGCTTTTCCGGGAGGAATGATGATTGGTACCGATTCGCATACGCCCAATGCGGGAGGGCTGGGTATGATTGCCATTGGTGTGGGCGGTGCCGATGCCGTAGATGTGATGGCGGGCCTGCCCTGGGAGTTGAAGATGCCCAAACTGATTGGCGTGAAGCTTACTGGCAAACTATCGGGTTGGAGCGCTCCCAAGGATGTGATACTGAAGGTGGCTGGTATCCTTACCGTGAAAGGAGGTACCAATGCCGTTATTGAATATTTCGGCGAGGGCGCTGCCTCGATTTCTGCAACTGGCAAGGGAACTATCTGCAACATGGGAGCCGAGGTGGGAGCAACAACCTCCATCTTTCCTTTCGACCATAAGTCTGCTGCCTACCTGGAACAGACTGGCAGAAAAGAAGTGGCAGACGCGGCACGCGCAATCATGGAATACCTGCAGCCTGATCCCGAGGTGGAGGCTAACCCGGAAAAGTATTACGATCAATTGATAGAGATCAATCTCTCCGAGCTTGAACCCCATATCAACGGGCCGTTCACGCCTGATGCCGCCTATACTATCTCCGAGTTTGGCGAGGCGGTGAAGAAAAACAATTACCCCCGCAAAATGGAGGTGGGACTCATTGGATCATGTACCAACTCTTCCTATGAAGATCTTACCCGTGCCGTCTCCATCGTAAAGCAGGCGCGTGACAAGCATGTTCCGGTGAGGGCACAGTTCCTTATCAATCCCGGCTCGGAACAAATACGGTATACCGCAGAGCGCGACGGCATCCTGCAGGTGTTTGAGGAGGCAGGTGCCACCATCATTGCCAATGCATGCGGCCCCTGTATTGGTCAATGGAAACGAAGTGAAGAGGCTACGGAGCGCCCCAACTCCATCGTCACCTCATTCAATCGCAATTTCGCCAAGCGCAACGATGGCAATCCTAACACACATGCCTTTGTGACATCGCCCGAGCTGGTGGCTGCGCTGACTATCGCAGGCGATCTCTGTTTCAACCCGCTAACCGACACACTGGAGAATGCTGAAGGGAAACAGGTGAAACTTACCGAACCTACCGGCTATGAGATGCCACCTCTTGGCTATGAAGTGAAAGATGCGGGTTACCTTGCACCGTCGGCTGACGGCAGACAGGTGGCAGTATCCATTGATCCGGATTCAAACAGACTGCAGAAACTGGAACCATTCCCCGCATGGGATGGGAAGGATTTTAGTAACTTGCCACTGCTGATAAAGGTGCAGGGAAAATGTACCACCGACCATATATCGATGGCGGGTCCCTGGCTTCGTTTTCGCGGACACCTCGACAACATCTCCGACAATATGCTCATTGGTGCGGTAAACGCTTTCAATGAAAAGACCAATGCCGTCCTCAATCCCGACACCATGGAACATGAATCGGTGCCTTCGTTGGCACGAAAGTTTAAAGCTTTGGGAGTTGGTTCGGTCGTAGTGGCCGAAGAGAACTATGGCGAGGGATCGAGCCGCGAACATGCCGCCATGGAACCGCGCCACCTGAATGTAAAAGTGATTCTGGTAAAGTCATTTGCCCGTATTCATGAAACCAACCTCAAAAAACAGGGCATGCTTGCCCTCACCTTCGTAAACAAGGACGACTACAACAAGGTGCAGGAGCAGGATAAGATCAGCGTGACGGGTCTTGCCGGGTTCGCTCCCGGAAAGAATCTCACTATTGAACTGTTGCATCCCGATGGATCAAAGGATACCTTTGAGGCAGCCCACACCTACAATAAACAGCAGATAGCATGGTTCAGGGCGGGTAGTGCACTGAATGCAATGAAAAAGTAAACAAAACCTTCATACTGATGGCTCATGCAAATAACCAAACAAGATGACCGGCTCCTCGTACCTGATCATCCCCTGATTCCTTTTATTGAAGGTGACGGGATTGGCAAAGAGATCACTCCCTTTGTTCAGCAGATCATCGATGCAGCAGTCGGAAAAACATACGGAGGTAAACGAAAGATCGCCTGGATAGAGGTGCTGGCGGGAGAGAAGGCTTATAACAAGGTGGGTAGCTGGCTGCCTGCAGAGACAATGGAGATGTTCCGCAACAATTTCGTTGGAATCAAAGGACCGCTTACTACGCCTGTGGGAGAGGGTATCCGTTCTTTGAACGTGGCGCTGCGCCAGGAACTCGATCTCTATGTATGCCTGCGTCCGGTACGCTGGTTCCGGGGTGTAGCCACTCCCCTGTTACATCCCGAGAAAGTGCATGTCACCATTTTTCGTGAAAATACCGAAGATATCTACGCCGGCATAGAGTGGGCTGCCGGTACTCCCGAAGTGAAAAAGGTACTGACCTTCCTGAAAGAGGAGATGGGTGTTGCAAATATCCGTTTTCCGGAGACCACCTCCATCGGAGTGAAGCCGGTGTCGTTGGAGGGTTCCGAGCGACTGGTACGTGCTGCCATTCTCTACGCACTGGAAAATAAGCTGCCTTCCGTCACGTTGGTACACAAGGGTAACATCATGAAGTTTACAGAGGGTGGCTTCAAGAAATGGGGATATGCGCTTGCCGAACGTGATTTTCCGGACCAGACTTTCACCGAGCACCGCTTCAACAGTATAAAAGCCGAAAAAGGACTTGATGTGGCAGTGGCAGCTTACAACCAGGCTCTCTCATCGGGCAGGGTTTTTATCAAGGATGTCATAGCAGATGCATTTCTGCAGAATACCTTGTTGAAACCCGAAGAATACTCTGTCGTAGCTACTCTTAACCTGAATGGTGACTATATTTCGGATCAGTTGGCTGCCATGGTGGGCGGAATAGGCATCGCTCCCGGTGCCAATATCAACTACCGTACCGGTCATGCTATCTTCGAAGCAACCCATGGTACGGCTCCCGATATTGTAGGGAAAGAAAAGGCCAATCCCTGCTCCCTGCTTCTTTCCGGTGTCATGATGCTGGATTATATGGGATGGCGCGATGCAGGAAAACTTATCACCGAGTCGCTCGAAAAGCTTTTCGAAGCGGGTTACGCGACACCTGACCTGGCACGCTTCATGGAACAAGGTAAACCACTGACTACATCACAATTTTCACAAAAGGTAATAGAAAACTTGTAAGAAAAAGAGGAAAAAGTAAACAAAAGAGACTGAATGAATGTTAAAACAAAAGCCATCCTGAAACCGGCTCCACAAAACATTTGTAGTATCACAACAAAACAAACAGACAGAAAATATGGATAATGAACAGTTGACGAAAATTTTATCGGATTCCATCGCTTTCACGAGCAATATAGACAAGGAGCTTTTTCCAAAAATGGGTGTAAAGCGTGGCCTGCGAAATGAAGATCATTCGGGCGTACTCGCGGGTCTCACCCGTGTGGGTGACGTGGTAGGATATGAGAGACAGGAGGATGGAACCCTGAAGCCTATACCCGGAAAACTTTATTACAGGGGTATGGACGTGGAAGAGCTGGTGAAAGGTATTCAATCTGAAAACAGACTTGGTTTTGAAGAGACAACCCATCTTCTTCTTTCCGGAAAACTGCCCACCCTGGAGGAACTGGACGCGGTGAAATCACTCCTTGCGCATACCATGCCACTGAATCATACGGCAACCATGAATATCCTTTCGCTAAAGGGTAAGAATATCATGAATATCCTGGCCCGGAGTGTACTGGAACTGTATGCCTACGATGAAAACCCGGATGATATCTCACCGGAAAACCTTGTACGCCAGTCGGTGAACCTTATTGCAAAGTTTCCCACCATCATTGCCTACGCATATCAGGTGCTGCGTCACGATCAGATGGGGCGTTCGCTGCATATCCGTCATCCCTATGAAGACCGCTCCGTGGCGGAAAACTTCCTCTTTATGATGAAGGGGCGCGATAAATATACCGAATTGGATATTAAAATACTCGATCTCGCGTTGATCCTGCATGCCGAACATGGCGGAGGAAATAACTCCACCTTCTCAGTGCGGGTTACCAGCTCCACGGAAACAGATACCTATTCGGCCATCGCTGCAGGAATAGGTTCCCTCAAGGGACCACTCCATGGTGGTGCCAACATCAAGGTGCAGGGAATGCTCCAGGATATGAAAAAGAATGTGAACGACTGGAAGAGTGTGAGTCAGATCGACAATTATCTGTTAAAGATTCTCCGCAAAGAGGCATTCGACCGTACGGGTCTTATCTATGGTATAGGGCATGCGGTATACACCATCAGCGATCCCCGGGCTGACCTGCTGAAGGCTATGGCGCGCGAACTGGCTATAGAGAAGGGACGTCTCGAAGAATTTGAATTCATGGAGTTGATTGAACAACGTGCAGTGGAAGTGTTTCTCGGTTTCAAGAAGGAAACAGCAAAAGCAAGAACCTGTATCAACGTGGACTTTTATTCGGGTTTCGTGTATGAGGCCATAGGGCTTCCCAGTGAAGTGTTTACACCGCTGTTTGCCATGGCCCGCATTGTGGGCTGGTCTGCACACCGCATCGAGGAACTGAATTTCACAAGCAAGCGTCTTATCCGTCCGGCATACAAGAACGTCCGCGAAAAACAACCCTTTGTTCCCATTAATGAGAGATAAAGTATATGCAAAAGATAAAAGTCCAAAATCCGGTCGTGGAGATCGATGGAGATGAAATGACCAGAATTATCTGGTCATTTATCAAAGAGCAGCTCATATTGCCGTACCTCGACCTGGATGTCAAATATTTCGATCTCAGTATCCAAAACAGGGATGCCACCGACGACCTGGTGACCATTGATGCGGCAGAGGCAATCAAAAAATACAATGTGGGAATCAAATGTGCCACCATCACGCCCGACGAGGCACGTGTAGAGGAGTTTGGCCTGAAGAAGATGTGGAAGTCACCCAATGGCACCATCCGAAATATCGTGGGTGGTACCGTCTTTCGGGAGCCTATCATCTGCAGCAATATCCCCCGCTACGTGCAGGGGTGGACCGAGCCCATCATCATCGGGCGTCATGCTTTTGGAGATCAGTACCGTGCGACTGACACAGTGATCAAAGGAAAGGGTAAACTCACAATGACCTTCACCGGTGAAGATGGCGAGACACGAAGCTGGGACGTTTTCAACTTTCAGGGCGATGGCGTGGCCATGGCGATGTACAATACCGACGAGTCGATATATGGCTTTGCCCGTTCCTCATTTCAGATGGCACTGGCAAAGAAGTATCCGCTCTACATGTCCACAAAAAACACCATTCTCAAAGCATACGACGGACGTTTCAAGGATATCTTCCAGGATGTATATGAAAATGAGTTCAAGGAATTGTTTCAGGAGGCCGGTATCACCTACGAACACCGGCTGATAGACGATATGGTGGCCTCAGCCATGAAATGGAGCGGAGGCTTTGTATGGGCCTGCAAGAACTATGATGGAGATGTGCAGTCCGACACCGTAGCCCAGGGTTTCGGTTCACTGGGCATGATGTCTTCCATCCTGGTTACACCCGATGGCAAGACAGTAGAGGCCGAAGCGGCGCACGGCACCGTCACGCGCCACTTTCGACAGCACGAACAGGGAAGGGAGACCAGCACCAACCCTATCGCCTCTATCTTTGCATGGACGGGCGGACTGGCACACCGGGGAAAGCTCGATCATAACCCGGAACTGATCAATTTCTGTCAAAAACTGGAAGAGATATGCGTGAAAACGGTAGAAGGAGGCGAAATGACAAAGGATCTTGCGTTGCTGGTACATGGTAATGATGCCTCACGTGATACCTGGCTTACCACACAGGAGTTTCTGCAGGCATTGAAAAGAAACCTGGAAAAGAGTTTTTAGCTTTCTGTTTCATGATATAAAGTTGTTTATATTCAATGGTCTACGCATTGGCGTGCCAGGCGTGATAAAAATCAGGAGCGGCCAGACGGTCGCTCCTGCTAATAAAATACTGAACCAGTGGTATGACCATTCCCCTTTTGATATTTCAAAAGAGGGAATGATGATTAATCCTCCTTTTCCTGTTCTTCGTAAGCTTTCAGTAACTTATCCTGCACATCGGAAGGCACCAGTTCATAATTGGAGAACTTCATGGTGAAAGAAGCCCTGCCTCCTGTCACGGAGCTCAGTGAGGTGGAGTAGTTGCCCATCTCCTTCAGAGGTACCTTCGCCTTCAGCTTCTCAAACCCTTTTTCACTCTCCATACCCATGATAATGGCACGGCGTCCCTGCAGGTCACTCATTACATCTCCCATATAATCTCCCGGTACAGATACGGTTACGTCGTAAACAGGCTCTAGGATTTTAGGCCCTGCATTTTTGAAGGCGGTACTGAATGCATTTCGCCCGGCAAGCATAAAGGAGATTTCATTGGAGTCTACCGGATGCATTTTGCCGTCGTAGACAATTACCCGCACGTCGCGGGCATAGGATCCGGTGAGCGGTCCCTGTTCCATGCGTCCCATGATCCCTTTCAGAATGGCCGGAAGAAAACGGGCATCGATGGCACCACCCACAATACTGTTGACAAACACCAGTTTGCCACCCCAGTCAAGGTCTATTACCTGCGTGTCGCGATTCTGGATCTTGAATTCCTGCCCGTTGAAGCGGTATATTTCCTGAACAGCCATCCCCTCGGTATATGGTTCCACAATGAGATGCACCTCCCCGAACTGACCGGCACCACCAGACTGCTTCTTGTGGCGATAATCGGCGCGTGCCGACTTGGTGATAGTTTCACGGTAAGGAATTTTTGGTTCCAGAAATTCTATCTCTATCTTGTCGTTGTTCTCGAGGCGCCACTTCAGTGTTCTCAGATGAAACTCGCCCTGTCCCGAGACGATTGTCTGCTTCAGCTCCTTCGATACTTCCACGATCCATGTAGGATCTTCCTCCTTCATGCGTGTGAGTGCTTCGCTCATCTTCTCGGAGTTGGATTCGTTTACCGCTTTGATGGCTCTGCGATAGCGGGGTTCAGGATATTTGATAAAACTGAACAGATGCTCGGCTCCTTTGGCATTGAGCGTATTGCCGGTACGCACATCTTTAAGTTTCACTGCTGCGCCAATGCTGCCTGCCTGCAACTCTTCCGCCTTGTTGCGGATTTGTCCGGCCACGGTATATATCTGTGCCAGGCGTTCTTTGGAACCGCGGTTTATATTGGCAAGATCGTCGCCTTCCTTCACTTTTCCCGACATCACCTTGAAATAGGAAACCTCCCCGATGTGGGGTTCTACTGTTGTCTTGAAGAAGAAGAGGCTTGTGGGTGCCGTAGCATCTGCTTTTACTTCTTTACCCTCACTGTTTACCGGTGCTGTTACATCGGTAGGAGAAGGGGCCACCATACTCAGGAAGTTCATGAGCCGGTGCACCGCCATATTCTTCTCTGCAGAGGCACAGAAGAGTGGAAACAGCATGTGACTCACCATTCCCTTGTGAATACCGTCGCGCATCTCCTCTTCGGTAAGTGAGCCCTGATCGAAATATTTCTCCATCAGTCCCTCGTCGTTCTCGGCTGCTGCTTCGAGGAGAGCTTGATAATATTCACTGGCTCGTTCCTGCTCACTTTCGGGAATTTCAAGCACATCGGGAGCCGTGCTTCCCGGCTTCCAATGGTAGTACTTCTGCTTCAGTACATCCACTATACCATCAAATGCAATTCCGTTACCTGTGGGGTATTGCACCGGCACCACCTTGCTGCCATAGAGCTCCTTGAGGTTAGCCAGTGTATTTTCATAATCTGCTTTCTCATGATCCATGCGGTTTATCAATAGTACAAGCGGTTTCTTCATTTCGTCTACGTAACGGAACTGGTTGATGGTCCCCACGCCCACACCGTTAGCTGCATCAATGAGCATCAGTGCCATGTCGGTGACATTAAGCGCTGAGACCACGCCACCCACAAAATCATCCGACCCGGGGCAGTCGATAAAATTCATCAGTTTTTCTTTCCACTCGTATGAAAAAAGGGTGGAAAAAACAGAATAACCATACTCTTTTTCCACGGGAAAATAATCGCTCACGGTGTTCTTCCCGTCGATGGTACCACGTCGTTTTATAAGACCACACTCGTAAAGCATAGCTTCAGCGAGGGTGGTCTTACCTGAACCCGCATTGCCAATAAGGGCAATGTTTTTAATTTCATTTGTTTTGTAGACTTTCATACGATTTTTTATTTTTATATTGTATATAGTATGGAACTCGCAGTAATAATACTCTTTTTGTGAGAATAATTTTGACAAAGTCGATTACTTCGT